>JBEBUV010000019.1:0-68680 GCA_040393085.1 Pedobacter hiemivivus
TTGCCGGGCGGTATTTACGGGCTGATACTATAAAATTTTCCATTCGTCCACGAAAATAGGAATTTTTGTTGAGCTTGGAATGTTGTAAGTCTTAAATGTTGAAAAGTTGACGCTATTATAGTAGATTAAGAACGCCAATCAGCTTATTTTAAAATTGACTTCAATTCTTTTCTGTACTCGGAGGCACTTTTGCCGGTAAATTCCTTAAATAGTTTGTTAAAATGGCTGAAATTATAAAAGCCACTCTCGTAGCTGATATTTGCTATACTGATTTGTTTTTCGGCCAATAACTTGGCTGCATGTACAATCCTGTATTCATTTACAAATTTGGTAAATGTCTTTTTTGTAGTTTTTTTGAAATACCTGCAAAATGATGGGGTAGTCATACTGGCCATTTCAGCAACTTCAGCAAGAATAATTTCTTCCTGAAAATGATCTTTTACATAGTTAAAGATCATATTAATTCTATCGTTGTCCTGAACCACAGTTTCCATAGAAAACCCTGAAGCATTAAGGATTTTATAGTCATCTGCACTTTCCAGTTCTTTTAAGACCGTTAATAAAGTGAGGAGTCTTTCAAAAGGTGGCTGATTATCCATCATTTCAATTCGAGCTCCTACTGCCTTTTTCGTTTCAGCGCTAAAAGCAATACCTCCTTTTGCTTTGTTAAATAGTTCTGAGATGTATTTTGTTTCCTGTAGATTTAAAAAATCAGTTCCCAGAAAGTCGGGCTTCATCTGAATAACTGTTTCATTTTTATTGCCTGTGCTATCGTCTGTAAAGCCACAATGGGGTAAGTTGCTGCCAATAAGTATTAAATCTCCATCAGTATAATAAGAAAGGTGACTACCTATTTGTCTTTTTCCCGAGCCGCCATTAACAAAGACCATTTCAATTTCAGGATGGTAATGCCACACATGTGATTTGTTATTTAGTTTTTCAGCATACTTTGAATAATAAAACGAGCTTCCGAATGAGGATTCGATGATTTCGAAGCCCGGTTTGTTAGTTTTTGTCTTCATTTATTCGTCTTTCAGGGTGAATAAAACGGCTATATTTTCTATTTGATCTTTACGGAGGGTAATATAGCATAGATATGTGGAAATATGCAATACGACTTCCGTTTAAATGTGGGGTAATTTTGTTTCATAAATTAATCGAAACAGTTTGTTATGAAAAGTTTTATTAAAATCAGTTTGATCGCAGCGCTATTAATGAGTTCTGTTGGTCTGTATGCAAATGATGATGATTTTTCGTTTAGAGTTAAACGCGAAAATGAAAAAGTTGTCACTTTTGTTATTAACGAAACGCAGGTAATTGACGTGGCTATTTATAGTGCCAACAATGAAGTTGTGTACGGAAAGAAATTCAACGGGAAAAAGGGATCTTCTAAAACTTATGATTTAAGTTCGCTTCCTGATGGGAATTATAAGTTTAAATTAGTGACAGATGCGAAAGCTACTGAATATGCAATAAATATTAATGGTGATCATGCATCGGTTTCGGAACCGGTAATCACAAATTTGCTTAATCCTGTTTTAACTAAAAAGAATGATGTTGTGATTTTAAATGTTGAAAACGCACCTAAAGGTTCTATTGGAGTTGAAATTTTGGACGAAAATAATGGTCAAATGTATAATCAGGTATTTGAAGGTGGATCAAACTTGATTAAGAAATTTGATGTTGTACGAGGATACACCAGAGAATTGACTTTTATCATCAGATCTTCTGAGCAGGTGATATCAAGAACAATTCAACTGTAGTTTGCATAATAATTTTAGTTAGTACTTCTTGAAAGCTGTCTTATGACAGCTTTTTTTTGTTAATTACTTGTTTGGCAAGCATTAAAACATTTGAATATTAAAATTTTATTATTACTTTTGCATCCCGTATTAATAGCGGATTAATTAAAAAATAAATAAATAACAATGAATCAGTACGAAACTGTTATCGTTCTAACCCCGTTGTTATCAGAAGAAGTTGCTAAAGAGGCTATTGCCAAATTCAGCAAATTGATCACTGATAGCGGAGCCGAAATTGTTCAAGAGGACAATTGGGGTTTGAGAAAATTAGCGTATCCGATTGAGAAAAAAGCAAGCGGATTTTTCCACCTTACAGAGTACAAATCTTCAGGTGAATTAATTAACAAGTTGGAGTTAGAGCTTAAGCGTGATGAGCGCGTTTTGCGTTTCCTTACCATTAGATTAGACCGTCATGCGGTTGCATATAATGAGAAAAAACGTAGTGGAGCTTTTAACAAAAAACCAAAAACGGAGGTTGCAGGATAATGGCTAAAGATCAAATACAATATGTTACTGCTCCAAAAGTGGACGATAACAGAAAAAAATATTGCCGTTTCAGAAAGAACGGAATCAAATATATTGATTACAAAGACGCAAACTTCTTGTTAAAATTCATCAATGATCAAGGTAAATTATTACCTCGCCGTTTAACCGGTACTTCATTGAAATTTCAACGCAAAGTGGCTCAAGCGGTAAAACGTGCACGTCACATTGGTTTGTTACCTTTTGTTGCTGACCAATTAAAATAGGAGCTGAGAGATGGAAATTATTTTAAAACAAGATATCAAATCCCTAGGGGAAAAAGATGATATCGTTAATGTAAAGCCAGGATACGGTCGTAACTACCTAATCCCTCAAGGATTTGGTGCTTTGGCTACTCCTTCAGCTAAAAAAGTATTAGCAGAAAACTTAAAGCAAGCAGCTTTTAAACAAGATAAAATTAAGAAAGATGCAGAAGGTATCGCAGAACGTTTAACTGATGTTAAATTGTCTATCGGTGCTAAAGCAGGTGAAACAGGTAAGATTTTTGGTGCGGTAAATACCATTATGATTGCTGAAGCTTTAAAACAAAAAGGTTTTGAAGTTGACCGTCGCCGTATCACTTTCGAAACTGAACCTAAATTTGTTGGTGAATATGTTGCCAACTTAAACTTACACAAAGAAGTGAAAGTTAAAGTTCCTTTCGAAGTTGTAGCTGAGTAATCTTCTTACAAACATTAAAAAAAAGCTTTCCGCATTCCGGAAAGCTTTTTTTATGCCTTTTTATTACCTTTGACCAATGGCACAAAAGAAACGTTCGAACAGTAAATCCAAACAATCTCTTACAAAAAAAATATCTTCAATAGTCTCCAGAATCTTTCTTTGGTTTCTGTTGGTTAGTGTGCTCTGGGTGCTGGCATATCGCTTTATCAATCCCCCAATTACTTTGTTGATGGTCTTGCGTAATATTGAACGTAAAACCGACGGTAAGTCTTTTAAATTGCAAAAGGACTGGGTGAATTTCGAAGACATGTCGGACAATATGAAACGTGCTGCCGTGTCAGCCGAAGATCAATTGTTCTTAAAACATATAGGTTTTGATGTTAAAGCTATTGAAAAAGCTTTTGCGACAAATAAAAAAGGAAAGAAGATTAAAGGTGGTAGTACCATATCACAGCAAACTGCAAAGAATGTATTCTTATGGCCAGGCCGCTCTTGGATACGTAAAGGGTTTGAAGCTTATTTTACCTTACTCATAGAAATGCTATGGAGCAAAGAACGTATTCTTGAAGTATATCTGAATGTAATTGAAATGGGGGATGGTATATATGGTGCTGAAGCGGCTGCTCAAGCTTATTTCGGTAAATCATGTGCTAAGTTAACACGTTCGCAGGCAGCATTGATTGCTGCATGTTTTCCTAACCCGAGAAGATGGACCCCTAAAAGTCCTACAACATATATTAAACATCGCCAGTACCTGATCTTGAAGAATATGAAAAGATTGGGGCCTTTAGATTTCTAATACTGATGCTCTTGCTGTTCATCTTCCAGCATGTACACCGTAAAAATATCCCTGTTGCTAGCGTTAGCCAGGTTCTGAAATTTTCAGTACCTGTTAATTTGAAGACGAATAGTAAGCAATTGATTAAGATGGATGATCTTCGTTTTAGTTTATATACTGAACGAGATCAATTTAGCTTAAAATAAAGGTTGGGTTTATAATAACTTTGAAAAGACTTTGCTGTGCCAGCTCTCTTCAAAAGTTGTTTCCCATTTGTTTTGAAATTCTTGTAGGTTTTGTACTAAGTTGTTAAAAACAATGGTTTTTGGACCAATTTTATTGATGCTTACAAGAGTTTCGAAATCTTCTTTATTAGTCACAATTACTTTGTCGTCTATTTTATAGGCGATATTAAATCTATCAAACAAATCAACATGATAAGTTTGTTCGATGTCCTTAATTACACGAACCGAAGCATCAATGGAACAACCGGTAACCCCTGCAACTGCTTCATCAACTGTAAATACTATGAAAAATTGATGTATAATTTCTGCTTTTGCTTTTAACTGGTGACCATGTGCTTTCCACTCTGCGGTGAAGTCGTCCAGTTTTTGTTGTATGGCTGGAACTTCGTCGTTTGTAAATGGACGGTTGCTTTGATAGATCCAAATTTTTGATTGTGGAGAAAAACTCATAGGTCAAATTTAAGAAATTATTTAATTTGATATAGCTAAATTTTTTAACGTCATGAATAAGTTTACAATTGGCTTAAGAATGTACCTCTCCTTGCTATTTTGCCTGATTTTAATGGCATTTAGTACTGATATATCGTCTGAGGAGATGACCTATATTCAGAATAAACTTGTAGAACATCATGATAATGAGCATGGAACGGAGCAAATTAAGCGCTTCCAACTTAATGTTACCAACACAGGATTTTGCAGATATCGGCGTTATTATGCTAATGGAAAGGTAGAGTACTTCTCTTTTAACCTGGCTAAATTTAAGAATCTGGACTATTATGGGACAGATAAGAATGGAGAGTTATACTTGCGGACAAGCGGTGAGAACGTCATTGTGCAGACCTATAATGATAAAAGAGGAGGAGACGTTGACAGTATGGCTACTTATATGATCATTCCATTAAAAAATATGGAGGCTCAGGATCTAATAGATATATCCGATAAGCTGATTAAAATGAATGCACAGCTGCTGGCTCAAAAATAGCATATACCTCTGTTTCCTGATAACGGGAAGCTACAATGATCTCCGTCCCATCTGCATGTTGTGTAAAAAGTTTCGATACCAACTCAGGGCAATTGTTGTCTTTCGATAAATGGGAGAGGAGCAAATGGCTCATGAATGAGGGCTTATGTGCTTTAAAGAGTTCCAGTGCCTGTAGGTTTGATAAGTGACCTTTTCCACCACTAATGCGTTTCTTTAAAAAATATGGGTATGCACTTCTTTGCAGCAATTCATCATCATAATTGGTTTCCAGAAAAGCTGCATGACATTGTTTGAAGTGATGGGTAAGCTGATCACATACAGCTCCCAGGTCGGTAAATACGCCAACTTTTGTCTCTCCGAATGATACTACGAAGCTGCATGGCTCAGAAGCATCATGCAATTTTGTGAAATTGGTGACCAGAAGATTCCCAATTTGTACCTGCATATCCGTATATAAATTGCGGATCAGGTCTGCCCTTAAATTAAACCTGCAGGCAGCCAACGTACCTTGATTAATGTAAATTGGTAAATTATACTTTGCAGCAAGGGTACAGAGCCCTTTGATGTGATCTGTATGTTCGTGTGAAATAAAAATGGCCTTTACTTTTTGCATGGAAAGACCAAGGCGTAACATTCTTTTTTCTGTCTCCCTGCAAGATAATCCTGCATCAATCAGTACGGCTTCATCATGGTTACCCACATAGTAGCAATTTCCGTTACTTCCGGAATTTAGGGATGATATGAAAAGAGGATTATAATCCATTTGCTCTTGCAGTGATTTCTGCGATATCTAATACTTTAACGTTCTGTTCCTGATCTTTCATTTTAACACCATCATTAAGCATGGTCATACAAAAAGGGCATGAAGCAGCAATAATTTGAGGTTGAGTTTCGAGGGCTTCTTCAATTCTTTCGATATTGATATCCTTGATGCCTTTCTCTGGTTCTTTAAACATTTGTGCTCCACCGGCACCACAGCATAAACCATTCGATTTACAACGTTTCATTTCTACCAATTGGGCGTCAAGTGCTTCCAAAGCTTTTCTTGGAGCTTCATATACATCGTTTCCACGACCTAAATAACAAGGATCATGATAAGTAATCTTTTTTCCTTTAAAGCTTTCGCCGCCTTCAGCTTTAAGTTTGCCTTCATCAATCAACTGCTGAATTAATTGGGTGTGGTGTATAACTTCGTATGAACCTCCCAGACCAGGATATTCATTTTTTATAGTGTTGAAACAGTGAGGGCATCCTGTTACTATTTTTTTGATATTATAACCATTAAGTACTTCGATATTGGTCATGGCCTGCATTTGAAACAGGAACTCATTACCTGCACGTTTTGCCGGATCACCAGTGCAACTTTCTTCAGTACCCAGGACAGCATATTTCATGCCCACATGGTGTAATATTTTACAGATATCACGTGTGGTTTTTTGTGCTCTTTCATCATAACTACCAGCGCAACCTACCCAGAATAAGATTTCTGGCTCTTCACCTTGTGCTATCATTTCTGCCATTGTTGGCACCTTAAAGTTTAATTGCTCACTCATTTTTTATATTGGATTGGGAAGTAAGTTAGTATTTAGACATGACCAATTGTCTCTTGAAATTTTACACTTGAAACCTGCCAATTAAACTAACTACTAAAATCTAACTACTAAAATCTAACTACTAAAATCTAACTATTAAATACTAATAACTAACTACTAATCCTGCTTAGCCCAGTTAAACCTGTCGGCAGGTGAATATTTCCATGGCGCACCATTGTTTTCAATATTGCCAAGCATAGCGTTAATACTAGCCGGCGACTGTGATTCTTCCATTACTGCATATCTTCTAAGCTCGGTAATGATAGAGAGTGGGTCAATGTTGATAGGACAGGCCTGTGTGCAGGCGTTACAGCTGGTACAAGCCCATATCTCTTCCCTGCTGATATAGGTGTCGATTAAAGATTTGCCGTCGTCAAATCCAACCATTGCTTTGTCAGCGCCTTTACCTGCTTTATCTATATTCCTGCCAACTTCTTCCATTCTGTCGCGGGTATCCATCATGATTTTACGCGGAGACAGGAGTTTACCTGTGATATTAGCCGGACAAACAGAGGTACATCTACCACATTCTGTACAGGTATAGGCATTCATGAGATTAACCCATGATAGGTCGTTCACATCTTTAGCGCCAAATCTGCCAACTTCAGCTTCTGCGGGGGTAAATGAAGGGTCAAGCATTGCTTTTACTTCGTTGGTCACACTTTGCATATTTGTAAATTCTCCTTTTGGCTCCAGATTAGAGAAGTAAGTATTAGGAAAAGCAAACATAATATGAAAGTGTTTTGAGTAAGGCAGATAGTTCAAAAAGGCAAATATGCCAATAATATGGAACCACCAGCAGCCTCTTTCAATGGCAATTAGTCCTGCTTCAGTATTGGGTAAAAGGTCCTGAAGATACTGACTCACAGGAAAAGCCCCGTAAGCAGCATAATGTCCAGCACCCATGGCTTGTAATTTCGAATCTGCAGCATTCATTGTTAAAAATGCAGTCATCAATAATATCTCAGTAATGAGGATGTAGTTGGCATCAGATGTAGGCCAGTTTTTCATTTCTACACCACTAAATCTTTTTAGTTTGATGATGTTTCTTCTGATTAGGAAGATAACACAAGCCAGCCAAACACCAATAGCAAGGAATTCGAAAGAGCCAATAAGGACATTGTAAAAGATTCCCAGGCCTCCAAATATGCGATGTGTCCCAAAGATACCATCAATCATGATCTCTAGAACTTCGAGATTAATGATTACGAAGCCTGCATATACAACCAGATGAAGTACTGCTGGAATAGGGCGGAAAAACATTTTTGTTTGTCCGAATGCTACTTTAAGCATGGTCATTAGTCTTTTTTGAGGCTGATCTGACCTGTCTACCGCTTTTCCAAAACGGATATTGCGGATAACCTTTTTTAAGTTATAGCTAAAAAGAGCTACTGCAGCCAAAGTAAGGGCTATGAATAGTATTTGTGACACCATTTGAAGTTCTATCTTATCGTTTTGCTAAGTTAAAGTATTTAGCTTAAAACAAATTACTATGCATGCATATAATGGGGAAATTTAGAATGTATTCAGATAAAAACAAACTATTTTAAATTATTTTCAAAAAAGATTTTAATCTTCGAAGAAAGACACTACATTTGCACTCCCAACCGAGGGGAACATATTTAAGAAATATGTTAAATAAGATGGTACGGTAGCTCAGTCGGTAGAGCAATGGACTGAAAATCCATGTGTCGCCGGTTCGATCCCGGCCCATACCACGCAAAAAGCTTCAGAGAAATCTGGAGCTTTTTTGTTTAATAGGTTTTTTATTTAGTATTCTAATTTTTTCATTAGACTTCTCACCATCAATCGATCAATAATTCTATTAAATAATATCTATTGATTATCAATGTCTTATAGTTTGTTTTTTATTTAACTGTCTACTAGAAGTATTCCTGTGATACATATAGGTATAAGTCTAAATAAAATTTCTAACCAATTATAAAAAACAATGAGAACATTTAAAAGGGGTATTTATTTTGCTGTCAAATTATGGTTGCCTGTGTTTTTAGTAATCATTGGATGTGTCGGTGGTGGCTGTAAGAAAAAAGAAGCTGTCAAGGATAAAGACAAAGAAGAAGTAATTATTAAAAAACCAACCGTAGCAAAAATTTCTGATCTTGTACTCATTTATCATGGTGGTGCACACCGGTTAGATTGGAACAGTGGCCAGTTAAAACATTATATTTTTAGAGATGTAAATAATAAACCAGAATGGCTGTTTGATGGTTTTCTTTTTCTGGAGATTAACTCTTTAATTAATGGGAATAGTTATCGTTTTGACATAACCACCCCTACTACTTCGGCTTCTGGAAAACTTGAATGGGAATGGTTACTCAACAGAACATTTGCAGAGGGAAAAGGACCTGATGCTATTGAACATACATTAGACAGTTTAACAGCTAAAGGTTTCCCGCCACCGTCAAAACGTAAAGTGGTAATGGCTCTTCCTAATCCTATGTACGGATCAACTTGGGGAACAATTGATAATAACGTTTTAAATTTAAACAAGGCTGATGATCGTTTAAAGGCTGCTAATTGGTATATTGATCGGGTGAGGGAAATCTGGAAATCAAAAAACTATAAGCACATAGAACTTTTTGGTTTTTACTGGTTACATGAAACTATTGATTCCAAAAATGGTGACGATGCGCTGGTAGCACAAATCGGAAGCCGTTTAAGTAGTTTGAATCTTGATTTTAACTGGATTCCTTATTCTGGAGCGGAAAAGGCTGATAAATGGAAGGATCTGAAATTTGATGTTGCTTATCAACAACCTAATTATTTTTTTAATACATCATTATCTATTGGCAAGTTAACAGGAGGGGTTGACTATGCAATAAGGTATGATATGGAGTTGGAAATGGAATTTGATAATAATGTATCACAACCGGTATACAGACAGCGTTTTTACGATTATGTTCAGGTTTTTGAAGATAAAGGGGTTTGGGAGAATAGGCAGGTTGCCTACTATGAAGGTGGGGGTGCCTGGTTAAATATGATGACAAGTAAAGATGTTGAAATGCAAAAGATGGCTAAAACATTAGGAGATATTGTTGTTAAACGCCAATTGAAAGTTATAGCGGCTAAATAATTAAATATTCTAACGCTAGCCAACAAACAAAAAAGCTTCAGATTTCTCTGAAGCTTTTTTGTTTACGCAATTTTTCGTCATATTATCAGACACCCCCCATCCCCATTCTATTGAATTGTTTTCGCAAGCGTGTTCGATAACGTTCTCATTGATTTTTCCAGCCATAAGTTTGTATATACCATCACTTTATAATTGATTTGTTCTGAGGTGTTTCGCCAACAATAGAACTTAAACAACCAAATTATGAAGAAAAAATTCATTGAACTATCAAGGTTACTCATACCGATGATAGCCACGTTATTGCTCTTTCCTTTTACAAATTTTGCACAGGATGATCAGACAGTGAGGGGTGTAGTTGTGGATGCTATAACAAAAACACCATTGCCTGGAGTCAGTATACAAGTCAAAGGGACTCGTAAAGGCGTCTCATCAGGTCCAAATGGCGAATTTAGTATTAAAGCCAAAAATGGAGATGTATTAATCGCTTCTTTTGTAAGTTATCTTAAGCAGGAGATCGTTATTAAAGATAAAAATGCCTTAAATATTTTATTGGAAGAAAGCCCCTCTGATTTAGATGAGGTAATTGTTGTTGGATACGGAACACAACGAAAGGCGACGTTAACGGGTTCAATTGCAAGTATATCTAATAAGGAGCTTAAAAAGAGCCCCAATACTAATCTGAGTAACTCTTTAGCAGGATTGCTTCCAGGAGTTACCGCTTCAAATCGATCTGGTGAACCAGGACGAGACAACTCAACCATATTGATACGTGGAAAGAGTACAACCGGAGAAACCAGTCCACTGGTTGTGGTAGACGGGGTGCAAGGGGTTACAGGTTGGCAAAGAATTAATCCGAATGATATAGAATCGATATCTGTACTTAAAGATGCTTCTGCAGCTATTTATGGTGCACAGGCAGCAAATGGAGTGATTCTGATTACTACAAAGAGGGGAATGACAGGAAAGCCTGTTGTTAATTATTCATTTAATCAAGGCCTTAGTCAGCCAACAAGGATTCCGGAAATGGCAGGTTCAGCAGTTTTTGGTGAATTTGTAAATGAACTTCTTGCAAAAGATAAGCAACCGCCAAGATGGACGGAAGCGGAACTACAAAAATTTAGAGATGGCAGTGATCCCATTAATTACCCCAGCGTAAATTGGTATGATGAGTTACTCAAGAAAAATACTTTTCAAAGTCAGCATAGCCTTTCTTTGCGGGGTGGGAACGATAATGTGAAATACTCCGCAGCGGGTTCGTACTCCAATCAAAACGGTATTTTTAAGAATGGGTCTACTAACTTTAAAGCTTATACGCTACGGTCTAATGTAGATGCCAATATCAACAAATATATTAAGATTGGCTTAGATATAAATGCAGGTATTGACGATGGTAATTATCCTACAACAAGTGCTACAGCTACATTTGGAAGGATGTTAGTAGTACCCTGGATTCCCGTTTTCTGGTCTAATGGCTTACCCTCAGCAGGATTGGAAAAGGGCGATAATCCTGCAGTAATGGTAACAAGTGCATCAGGTAATAACAATGAGGTGATGCAGCGTTTCCAAACGAAAGCGTCATTCGATATCAGAATGCCTTTTGCAGAAGGATTAGGTGTGGATGGCTACTTTGTCTACACAAATAATCAGGCGGTAAATAAACTTTTTCAGAAACCCTGGACAGTCTACGATTATGATAAAGCAAATGATACCTATGTTCCAATAAATGGAGGTGGAATTCTTCAACCGCAGCTTCGCGAGACCTATAGCAGAGTTAAAAGCACACTGATTAATTTACGACTAAAATATGAACATACTTTTCAGGACCATAAGCTGAATACTTTTGTTGCTGTAGAACAGGAAGAAGGATATGACAATAATTTCTCGGCCTTTAGAAGGAACTTTTTATCCTCTTCTATTGATCAATTGTTCGCCGGTAGTCCCATTGGACAGGAAGCTAATGGAGCCGCTGCGGAAAGTGGACGCAGAAACCTGTTTGGTCGTGTGGGGTACGGATTTAAAGATAAATATCTAGTTGATTTCAATTTTAGATATGATGGTTCAGCAAACTTCCCTGAAGGTAAACGTTTTGGTTTCTTCCCCGGAGTTACAGCAGCATGGAGAATTTCTGAAGAAAGCTTTTTGAAAGGTAAAACAAAGTTTATTGATGACCTTAAAATCAGGGTTTCTACTGGCAAAATTGGAAATGATAGAGTTCCTGCATTCCAGTACGTTCAAAACTATAATTTAGGTAGTACCGGCTATAATTTCGGACAAACGCCAACTCAATCTCTGGGCATGGTTATGGGGGTAATTCCTAACCCAAATATTACGTGGGAAGTTGTAAATACCTCAAATGTGGGTATGGATGCCCTTTTATGGAATGGGCTATTTGGTTTAACTGTAGACCTATTCACACAAAAGAGATCAAATATTTTAGCGACAAGAGATTTATCAATTCCAGCATATACAGGTCTGGTATTGCCTAATGAAAACATTGGTGTCGTAGAAAATAAGGGTGTTGAAATAGATTTATCTCACAAAAAGAATTTGAAGAATGGATTGGCCTATAGAATTGGTGGTAATTTTAGTTTTGCGAAAAGTAATGTTATTTATCTTTCCGATGCAGCAAATATCCCTGATTGGCAAAAAGTTCAAGGTAAATCTTTGGGTTCAACACTTTATTATAAGAGCCTTGGTATTATAAGAACCCAGGCAGAACTTGATGCAATTCCGAAGGTAGCAGGAACCGTTGTTGGCGACCTTAAATATGATGATGTAAATGGTGATGGTGTCATTACGGCCTCTGATATGATGAGAATGGATCGGACAAATACCCCTGAGATTACATTTGGATTGAATTTCTCACTTGATTATAAGAACTTTTCTTTGTTTGCAAACTTTGCGGGTCAGGCACGTGCATGGCAGTACTATCATGAGAATGCGCGTTTAGCTATTAATACAAGGGAAGAGTTGTTAGTTAATCGCTACAGGCCGGGAAGTATGGATTCAAAATATCCGAATCTACCATTGTTGGATACCAGGACTGATGTAAGTGGTTTACCCTCCACTTTTTGGTTAAGGAATGCCTCTTTTTTAAGACTTAAAACTTTGGAGCTTGGGTATAATTTACCACAAAATTTATTGTCTAAAATCAAAGTCTCCAATCTAAGGATATACTTGAATGGCAATAATTTGTTCACCGTTGATGGATTGAAAATTTATGATCCTGAGGGTGGTGATGAACGTGGTAATTTCTATCCACAAAACAAAATATATAATCTTGGTTTAAATGTTACCTTTTAAAAATACGATCATGAACTACATAAATTATTTCATTCTTATAAATGGAAGGTTCGCTTTTACCTTTAAAGCATTTTTAGTATTGTCGATTTTATTGGTTACTTCCTGTAGTAAAGATCCCCTGGATAAGGAACCTCTAAATTCATTTACAGAGGATGTGGTATGGAAAGATGCAAACCTGATAGAGACATTTGTTAACAATACTTACCGAATTACACCTAGTGGTTTCTACTATTCGGCTACAAACCAATTAGGTACACTTACAGACGAAATGAATGCACGGGCAAATTCTGCTGCCATTATAATTAATGCAGGAAATATAACATCTGATGCACTTGGAGGACTTGATTATTGGAATGATGCACAACGTGGTTATTACAAGGTGATTAACAAAGTAAATGTTTTCTTTAGTAAAATAAACGATGCTCCTATTGAAGATGATATTAAGAAAAGAATGAGTGGAGAAATGCGCTTTTTAAGGGCGTATTGTTACTTTCGCTTAGTGAGCTTTTACGGAGGAGTTCCTTTAATTACAAAAACATTTAGTTTAAATGACGATTTTAGTGTACCCAGAAACACATATAGAGAGTGCATGGATTTTGTCCTAAAGGAGTTAGCAGATGCTTCTGAAGCTCTGCCACTTGTTTATCCGGCCGCGCAAAAAGGGAGAATTACAAAAGGAGCGGCTATGTCTATAAAAGCTAGAGCATTACTTTATGAGGCGAGCCCGTTAAATAATCCAGCAAACGATAGAACGAAATGGCAGCTAGCTGCAGATGCGGCGAAAGCGGTTATAGACTTAAATCAATATCAGTTATACCCTGATTATAAAACATTATTTCTTGCTTCAACTATTTATAATTCTGAAATTATATGGAACAGGCCCTATAATTTGAGCATAGATCCAGAAAATATATTCGTTGAAGTTAGCCAATATCCCAATGGTTACGGGGGATTTGCACAAGTTCATCCGCTACAAAATATAATTGATGATTTCGAAACAGTAAATGGTAAACTTCCCAAAGATGATCCAACCTATGATCCTCAAAAACCCTATGTAAATCGTGATCCACGGTTTTATGATATGATCCTTTATGATGGAGCACCCTTTAAACATCGTACGGTTGAAACATTTCTTCCTGGCGGACAAGATTCAAATGAGGGTGCTTCACAACCATGGAATGCAACTCAAACAGGTTACTATTTAAGGAAGTTCTTAGACGAAAGTATCACAAATCCAGGGGGTACAAATATAGGAAGCACACCTTGGACCTATGTTCGCTACGCGGAAATCTTATTGAATTATGCAGAAGCGATGTATAATCTGGGTGATGAAGCTACATGTAGAGAATACTTAAATAAAATAAGAAGCAGGCCGAGTGTGAAAATGCCAGATATTACTGAAAGTGGGATAGCTTTGTTAAACCGGATGCAATTAGAGAGAAGAATAGAATTGGCTTTTGAAGAACATCGTTGGTTTGATGTACGCAGGTGGAAAATAGCACCCATAGTACTCAATGAGCCTGCTAAAAGAATGTCCATCACAAAAAACACATCTACAGGTGCAAAAACATATGATGTTGTTGAATTCCAGGAACGTGCATTTTTTGATCGTAACTACCTGGTTCCAATACCAGCTTATGAAATTCGTAAGAACCCTCTGTTGAAACAAAATCCAGGATATAAATAATTTAATTTAACGAGCTTAATTTTAAATCTTATGAAGCTGATATTGATGTTGTGCATATTTCTAAATGCAATAAATGCCTATTCTCATAAAACAGAAAGCAAAATGAGTAATGTTATTCGGACTTCGAAAAATGTATCATCTATTGATACACTACCTAATGTTTTCCCTAAAAATCATGGTGACCTAACTGAAGCAAAGTTGAGACATAAAGCAAAAGTCCAATTTATGCACCATCAATTACCTGTTAAAACACTTGCAGATTGGAAAGCATATAGATCGGAATTAAAACAGCAAATTATCCAAAAGACTGGGGTAATTATAGATCCTAAACTTCCTGTTGATTTAGTAGAAACTGGAAATGTTAAAATGAAAGGTTACACAATTAAAAATGTAGCCTTTCAAACCAGACCTAATGTATATGCTACCGCTAACTTATATGTTCCAGATGGAAAGGGACCTTTCCCAGCGGTCATCTTTATGATGGGGCATTCCAGAAACAGTCGTTTCTATGAAAATTACCAATCTGTATCACATAGCCTGGCACTAAATGGCTATGTGTGTCTTAGTATTGACCCCTGGGGGTCTGGAGAGCGTACAACAATGCATGGGGAGTTTGAGTACCACGGTGCAAGTCTGGGTGGTTCTTTATTAAATATTGGTGAATCTTTAATAGGAATGCAACTTACAGATAATATTAGGGGAGTGGATCTGCTAAGTTCTCTACCTTATGTGGATTCAAAAAATATTGGAGCTACTGGAGCAAGTGGGGGAGGTAATCAAACAATGTGGCTTGCAGCAATGGATGATAGGGTTAAAGCTGCTATGCCAGTAGTAAGTGTTGGTACATTTGAATCTTATGTAATGCGGTCTAATTGTGTATGTGAATTGTTGAATGACGGT
Source organism: Pedobacter hiemivivus (assembly GCA_040393085.1). Lineage (GTDB taxonomy): Bacteria > Bacteroidota > Bacteroidia > Sphingobacteriales > Sphingobacteriaceae > Pedobacter > Pedobacter hiemivivus_A. The sequence continues at coordinate 15,587 of JBEBUV010000019.1, forward strand.
TTAACTTTTACTGAGGAAGCAGGTGTGTTGGCTATGGTTGCTCCAAGGGCTATAAAGATGTGTAACCATGCACAAGATTCTTCGCCTGCGTTTATACCATTAGAAATGCATCGTAGTCTTAATAACGCAAAACCCGTATTTAAATTAATGGGAGTGGAAGATCATATCAGCTATCAGGAATTTGATAAAACACACGGGTATTGGAAAGAAGATAGGGAAGCCATGTTAGGCTGGTTCGATTTGCATTTAAGGGGCATTGGTAATGGCGCCTTAAAAAAAGAAATTCCATTCAACTTACTCCCTCAGGAAAAATTGATGGTCTATTCAGATGGAAAACGTGATAAACGTGTTTTGAGTACTGCAGAGTTTTGCAGGCAGAAAGGGGGAGATTTAAGGAAGACCTATACTGAGAGTAGGAACTTTGATGTAGATAAAAAACGCAGAGAACTTAAAGAAGTATTGCGAATTAAGGATATGCCGAGTATAGATGAGGTTCATAAATATTCAAATATAGGTAATTGGGAGAGGATTGCACTGGAAACCTCAGATGGGAAGTTAATTCCATTACTACATTCAGCACCTGCAAATAAGTCAGCAAAGTATGTTATTGTTTGTAATCCAAGTGGAAAGAAAAAGATTCCAACAAAGCTAATCAAGGAACTTCAACAACAAGGAGTAGGTATTGCAATTGTAGACTTGTCTGGAACAGGTGAATTGCTATCAGCTAAAGAATTGAATAGTAAAACTATGGTTTTGCATACAATTTCTCGTTCCGAATTGTGGTTAGGAAGAACCATTTTAGGGGAATGGGTTGAAGAACTATCCATCGTGTCCGACTTTTTGAAAAGTAGGTTTAAAGCAAGTGATGTGTCTATTGATGGTAGCAAAGAGGCTGGAATTGCAGCAATGTTTGCATGTGCTTTAGGTACAAATGTAGATAACCTTGTTTTACGTGAAATACCAGCGAGTTACTTATTTGATAATAGAGAGTCTATAGATTTCTTTAGCATGGCTATTCATTTGCCAGGAATTTTAAACTGGGGCGATATGTCCTTAGCTGCAGCACTTAATAGTAAAAATATTAAGATGATTAATCCGGTAACGATGTCAGGTCAAAAGTTAACGGAAAAACAATTAAATGAATACAGTGCAGAGTTTACAAGGCTAAAGACCTCATTGAATCAACCAGGTAAAGTAATGCTACTGAATCAATAACTTATCATCAATTAACTACTCTTTTATAAGTCTGTATCATTATTCATGATCAGACTTTTTTTTGTAGACTACTTTCTTTTTTACACTAAGTAACTACTTCCATTAAACCTCATAGTAACCGGGAGCGCTGAAAAACTAACATTAAAATTAGGGCTTGTACATTTTTACTTGTACAAGCCCTTTTTAAATATATGAGAGACAATAAACTAACTTTAAGAATTAAGCAATTCTCTGAGCTTTAATTTGTGTTATGATAAAAGCAACTACTTATTTCAAAAGTAGGCTATTCACGCTATTATTTAATCCCTCATCAAAAATAGCGGAGACAACGTACGAATCACTTGCTATCACATTGGTAGAAGATATGGTATTCGAAAAGGAGGTATTCATCAACCAGATTCCATATTTTGCTCTATTTGTATAACTGCCTAGCGAGATTGTGTTACCTGAAATGGTATTTGCGCTACTCGTTCCACTCAAACGGAAAACTGGATAGGTGTCGTCAGTCCCAAAGCAATTTCCAATTAGGACATTATTAGTAAATTGACTGTCGGTCGAAGCATGAATAAAAAACGGAGTTTGTGAAATATCCTGAAAATGACAATTGCTCACCACCCCATTGGTAGTACGATCAAATCGTACACCAGTATTAATCTGCCTTTCAAATCGATTATTATTTAGGTTTATCCTATTGATATCTGTACTTACAACAGCTCGGGCTCCGTCTTTTATGAAAAGCTCAGAGAATACCAGATCTCGAGACTTTTCTAATACTATTCCAGCAGCTGCCACATTTGTTTGGCCTACATGGATGTACCCCTTATTAACTGCAATATTATACGAGTCTGTAACCCAAAATCCGGCATTAAACACATTTGAAATTCCAATTGAATCAATAGCAATCTCTCTACTACTAACAATCCAAGCTGCCCTTCGGCCGGAATTGATCACTCGTGTAGAATCAATATCTATATTCTCAGCAGTAAGTATGTAAATTGCATCACGAACAGTATTCGAAATTGTAACATTAGACATTGATACCCGGCGCACTTTTCGCCCCGTCAAAGTATCCACACCACCACTCATTTGTACTCCAACCTGGTAATTGCCATCTGCACTACAATTTTCTATACGTATGTCTGCAACTTCTCCTCGGCCCGCAAAAAGCATAATCCCTTTACCACTATTTTTGTTAAAAGAAGACCCAATTATTTTAACATTTCTAACAGTCTGGCCGCTGTTTGGTTCCAAATCGACACCGGATTGAGGGGCAACCCCTGATGTATTTGACATCAAAGAATTCTTTAGGACCACGCCATCTGCATGTACCACCGAAATGCCTTGTCTTCTATTTGAATCGCAGGTAACGTTTTCAAAAAGAATATTCTGACTTGGGACCGTACCACCTATGTAGATACCATCACCCCAACAATTTTTTATCAGGACATTTTTTATTTCAATATTCTGTGCGTCCCGGATGTCAATTCCCATTCCCCATTCTCCCGTCGTACCGATATGTTCGTTACGTTCCCCAAGAATGGTACCACCAATGATTTTGGCATCAACCAGACCCAAACCGCGTATAATGCTATAGGAACCAGCATTATTTGGGATAGCTTTCAATACTGCATCGTCATGAAGTTTAAGGGTAATCCTGTCTTTCAACAGGATGCCTTTGCTACCATTTACACCAGCAGCATCAATTTGATATATACCTGCAGGTACAAACACAGTGTTAATTTCATTATCGAAAGCGTAGTCAATAGCCAATTGTATCATTTCATGATCTGAACTGGCTGTAGCTTCAAAATCAAGCACGTTAACCTCAGTAATGACAGTAGTTGAATCGACAACATCTTTGTTTATATTCTCGACCATCCACCTTTTACAACCATATAGGTTAAAGAAAGTTAAGGCGAAAATAACGATCATAAAACGTTTGATCAAATTTACATAACTCATAATATTTAAAATTTAGTTTTATAAATAATTTGTTTTTAGCATGCTACACAACCAACTGGAGGCCTAAAAGCGACATTTCGAGGATACCAGTTGTGGAAAGAGACAACCATATGCAACACCCGTCAATATCCAGGGTTTTGCTTCAAACTGAGATTTTTATTAATAATACTCTGTGGAATAGGAAACAAATCATAGTGTGCAGGAATGTTTCGGGGCTCAATTAGGAACCGTTCGTAATTAAAAGATCCATCCGCTTGCTTAGTAGCTTTCATTCCATAGGCACCTTTCAACACATCTGTGGAAATCCGCCATCTCTTGATATCCCAGAAACGATGCGATTCAAAAGCCAATTCAATACGTCGTTCATGGCGAATACGTTCCCTCATTTCTACTTTAGTAAGACCAGAAGGAATGTCGGGCATATTCACACCTGGTCTCTTCCTTATTTCATTAACAGCTTCGTAAATGCTATTATCCGGAGCATCCAAGTATTCATTTTGTGCTTCCGCATAGTTTAATAATACTTCGGCATAACGCATGAAGATCCAATAGTTACTACCATTCTTTGGGGTAGGAAGCATATATGCGTTTTCATCAAGCATTTTACAAAATAAATACCCACTTAAATTCCTACTATTCGGATCTCCGCTAACCCCATCTGTACCTCCTACAAATGTATTGATAAGTGTATTGCGCCACTTTGCACCATTATACAAAATGGACATGTAGAACCGAGGGTCACGCTTTTCATACGGCTTTTGCGGATTGTAACCAGACAAGGGATTGACAACCGGAGTGCCATCGGGATTGTATGACAATATTGGAAGTTCTCCATTCGTCATCTCATAGTCGTCCACCATATTCTGTATGGGTCCCCAGTATCCCCTTATACCACCAAGCGCCCTAGCCAAAAATTCAGCAGTATAACCTGTATTATTAACATTATGTTGGAAAATGATTTCCGGAGACGCTCTGGTATGAAACAGCAACTTGTAATTGCTATGCAAGCTATAGGTATTCAAATCCATAACATCCTTAGCAGCATCCGCTGCTTTTTTCCATTTTCCCAAGTCATTGGTGGGGCTATGAAGTGGGCTAGCTGCATACAGCAATGTTCTAGCTTTTAAAGCCATGGCTGCCCCTTTTGTTGGTTTACCCAGTTCCGTTGAACCATATGAAATGGGTAATAAATTAATAGCTAAATCACATTCCTGCTGGATGAAAGCCACTGTTTCTTCTGTTGAATTTCTTGGAAAACTCATTTCCGGTTGAATGGCTATTACCTCAGATATAAGTGGAACTCCCCCGTAACGTTTAAACAACTCAGCGTAAAAAAATGCTCGAAGAAAATGAGCTTCTCCCTTAATCTGTGAATTACCAACATTTTGATTTGCATTATTGGTTGGTATATTGTCGACATTCTTCAAAAAAATATTAACGGAACGAATATCTGAATATAGCTGTTCCCACCTATTAAAGGTGCTCGATGATGAAGGAGTGAATTGCAGCTCCATAATTTTACCCTCGGTTGAATTTTTGATATTCACTGTTGCCTCATCTGTTAAGGCACTGTAATGGGAACTATATTCGGAAGGAAGACGAGAATAAACTTGGGCTAAAAACCGCTCAGCTTGCACATATGAACTGAACACATCCTTTTCTGTACTACCTCCCGTTTCAGCCTTATCAAGATAATCATTGATTTTGCTACAGGATACTGTTAGTGATAAAACAGCGAGGGATAAAATAAAACGATATTTATTATATTTTTTCATGATCTGATGATTTAAAATTTAACGGAGACGCCGAAGTTGAACACTTTTACCTGAGGATAGGTTGCATATCGCCCGCTAGGTGATTCTGGATCAAGCCCCCCATATACGGAATCCCAGGTATAGAGATTCATCCCATTTGCATACAAACGTAGAGAGGAAAAAGATTTGTTCCGAGTTAATCGGATATCCCTGAATGTGTATCCAATCTCTACATTCTTGAGGCGCAAATAACTGGCATCTTGTAGAAAAAAAGTAGATGCCCTGTGGTTATTACCATTTAATCCTTGATGTAATACTGGGTAGGTCGCTGTACTGGCTGTTTCTGGAGTCCATCTTCCTAAATGCTCTTTCATTACCTTTCCCCCGTTATAGAATTCGTAAGCGATCTCTAAGCTTCCAATAAGTGAGAAGTTTGTCGCACCCTGAAATAGAAAACTAAAATCCAGATCTTTCCAGTTTACACCGCCCGAAATACCATACATGATTTCTGGGACAGACGAATTACCAACAGCGGTTATGTCGTTAATATCCACTTTATTATCGCCGTTCACATCCTTGTATTTAATATCACCTGGGATCACAGTTCCAAAGGTCTGCGTTGGGTGATTGTCGATATCTTGCTGACTATTAAAGAAGCCCAAAGAAACCAGCGCGTAATTTTGCCCAATAGAATGTCCTGTTCTAGTTAGATTGGGCCACAACGTGGTTTCCTCTGACATTTCAAGAATTTTGTTCTTTGCATAAGAAATATTCCCATTAACAAAATAGCTTACATTCCCGATAGAATGACGGTGGGATAGTTCTGTTTCGAATCCTTTATTTTCCGTTACTCCAAAGTTTGACGGAGGAAGTGACGCCTTGTCGACTCCAACCTCAACCGGTATATTTTGAGGGATGACCAACATGTCTTTACGCTTTTCATAAAAGAAATCCCCATTTATGTTTAGCAAGCCATTTCTAAAAAGTTTTAATTCAAGACCTATGTTGGATCGCTTAGCTTTTTCCCAAGTAACGAAAGGATTATTCAGAGGCCCTTCCGTGAGCCCTGTTATACTTTGCAGGGGATCGCCAAAACTATATCCGCTACCTGATTGGAATTCAGATAAAAATAACCAACGTCTTCCTCCGGATAGCTGGTCATTTCCATTTAATCCAAACGAGCCCCTGATCTTTAAGAAATTGACTAGATTGCCATCTTTCAAGGCTATCCAACCTGCAGAAACTGCAGGGAAAAATCCATAACGGCTTTCTTTGGCAAAATTATCCGTACCATTAAATCCAGCATTAAATTCAGCAAAATAGGTTTGATCATAACTGTATGTAAGGCGGGTCACCATTCCTTGTGATACATAAGGTATTTCACCACCTCTTACTTTCTGTTGACGGTTGGCTAGCAGTAATCCACTTACATCGTGATTTCCGAACGTATGCTGGTAATTTAACGACGCGTCAATCCAAGTATCCCTGTTCTGTCCATAGGTCGATGTGGGCGCACTTAAAGGTTTATCTTCATTCTGATATCTATAACTCGCAGGGTCGTCAAAACTTCCCGTCCCGAGATAAATAGCTTTCTTTACCGATTTAGACCGACTGAACTTATTGACAAAATAACCATCAAACGAATAATTTAACCTTGCAGATAAGCCTTTAGTTATAAAGTTAAGCTTCCTTGTTGCTGAAATCATACCGGAAAGACTAGAATTAAAATGTTGGATGAAACCAGTCTCATTCAAGAACTCATAAGCATTATTTCCTCCAGAAAGTAAACCAATTGGATACATGATTGGAAATTTATTCGGAGTGGATTGTGTTAGGGCTGTGAATACTTGGGTTGCATCACGTCCTGGTGTATTTTTATTCTCTATCCCCCCAAATAAATTAATGGCGACAGAAAAATCCTCGTCGAAGTCAATATCGACATTAGAGCGAAAATTATATCGCTTAAACTCAAATTTAGGATCATATAAATCATTCTTAACAGTTTTGAACATACCATCTTGATTGATGTAACCCACATTGACGAAGTATCTAATCTGTTTGCTCCCACCGCTAATATTAAAATTAGTTTGACTCATTTTAGAGTTTTTCAGGAATTCATTCATCCAATCCACATTAGGATATTTTAGAGGATCAGAACCAGTTCGGTAGGCTTCAAGCGCCTCATCAGAATAAGGAAGCAAAGTACCTGTTGGATTCTCATTCAGATAGGCCTCATTCATTAATCGTGCGTGGTCATAGGAACCCAAAAATTCTAGTAAACTAGTTGGAGTTTGGATAGCGGTTTGAGTGCTGAAACTGATCGATGGTTTTCCCTCTTTTCCGCGTCTTGTGGTTACAATAATAACCCCATTTGCCCCCTTTACGCCGTATAGTGCAGTGGCAGACGCATCTTTGAGTATGGTTAAATTTTCGATTTCATTTGGATCCAGTTTAGTAATGGCACTGTAGTCCTTTTCCACACCATCAATTGTAACCAATGGTGCGGTGCTATTTAATGTGGCCCTGCCGCGGATGTAAAGCTCTGAGGCATCAGCCCCTGGTTCACCCGAACGTTGTACTGCAATTAAACCAGGCAATCTGCCAGCTAAAGCATTCGTAATGTTTGCAACGGGACTTTGGGTAAGCTCTTTGGACGTAATGGATGCTGTAGAACCCGTTTGCGCAATTTTTTTCTGCACTTGACCGAATCCTAAAACAACCACCTCATCAAGGCCTTCTGATGTCGATTCCAACACAATGTTGATAATTCGTCGTTCACCAACTAATATCTCTTGGCTAACAAAACCGACATAAGAAAAGGTCAAAGTAGCGGAACCGTCAGGCACACTGATCTTGTATGAACCCAAACTATCTGTTGAAGTCGTTACATTTGTTCCCTTTAAGCTTACAGTAACACCGCTAACTGCGTAGCCAGCGACATTCTGCACCTTTCCTTTCACTATCTCCTGTATAGGGGCAATATGTGTAGGTGAAGAATTTGCCCAAAGTGAAGCAGAAGGAGCGAGTAGGTAGACCACTATACAGACGCCTACCCGAACGGCGAGCCTCCAGAATCTACATTGCAATCGTTCTTTTTTCATATTTATTTTGGTTAATTAGTTATTAAGTTTTATTTGAAATCAATAGAAATGAATTTAAACCCCTCGAATAAGCTCGATTTAGTTATTTCGAAAAAAGCTTAATAAAAAGATTTTTTCGCATTTGCAATTTGTTTAATTGCATCACTTTGGCTATCGCTACAAGGAGGTAGCATTGGCAGCCAAGGGGCAGTCATAAACCCAAAGAGCTTTTCGGAAGCAATATTCTTTTTACAATACTCCACAGTCGCTTGCATATTAAAATTATTTGAGAAATTACTTCCGGTTGGTACCTGATCATAACCATGATCTTCCAATTGGTTATAAAAGTCCACTTTTGTCCTGGTTAGCTCATTCATATTAGATAAATCAAACCCTTGAGCGTAATACCAATTACTTTGTAACACTGACTTTGGCATCTTTTTGAAGAAAGTCTCTTTGTGATTCCATCCATAGTCTGCCCATATCCATGGACGAACACCTTTTGATTCGACTTCGTTGATATAGAAAAAAAGATCATGCCACCACAAATCATGTTGACGAACTACAGCTAAATTGTGTGTTAATTGGTGTTTTGCAGTCTCCTCATCCATGCCCAAATGAAAAAAACGAGGGGTATCAAACAAATCAATTACTTCTCTGATTAAATTCCTGCAAACAGTATAATATTTTTTTGTAGATACCATTCTTCCATATTCACCAAGCCAAGCATCATGTGTGGTAGCAAAATTTAATTTTGGTATTGGTTCCATTCCTAGCCTACGAATTTTATCAAGTTCAGCTTTCAATTTATCGACAGACCATGCATTTCTTACTGCTATTTCCGGGTGACTCTCATACTGTATGCCGTCCCCCAAATCGATAACTACCATATTCATCCCGCTATCTGCCATTTGCTTCAATGTCGTATCCCATAACGTTTGGTCAAAAACCAAAAATGGTCGATAAGCACGCATACCCCACATTATAGCCTCTAAACGATTATTATACTTAAAGTCATCCCTATGAATATTCTTCTTTACTATATCAGAATAGTCCTTCAGGTATATATGATCTTTGACATAGGGATGGTCCTCCCACATATTTGTACTTAGATGTAACAAATTAGCCCATATCATTTTTGAATTGTCTGACCGCTTCGATATATTATTTCCAACTTCTGAAAAAGTCATCAACGGAAGACTAGCGAGACTCGCTGAAGCTGTCATTTTAATAAAATCTCTTCGTGTTGTCATATGATTTATATTATAAATAATTCACACCCTCCACTTTTGATTTCAAAAGTGACTAAGTTATTATTTGGGTAAAAAATAGGTTAATAATGTAATCTGATTTGTAAGTCTATTAGGCTAAGAGTAGCATCTAATTTCAAATACTCTTGCATATTTATCACCGTGTGTTTTCACTGCAACAATTCGCACTCGATTGGCCAATACAGGTTCAAACTCATGGCACACTTTCCTCAAAAAGTTATCCTCAAACTCTATTTTCTTTATTAACTTGTTTGCTTTGTAGAATTCAATACGATAGTCGCTAACTGTTTCAGGTTGAGCGCCTCTAACCTGATTTTTTATCACCGCATGGCGCGCAGATAACCTTAAATGCCTATTCAAACCAGTATCAAAAGTCAACTCTAAAGTTTTAATTGAGACCGCTTTTTTCCAATCGAGTTGAATATATTGTTCTCCATTTGAAAGATCTGCTCTCCATTGATGTGTTGAGCCATCTTGTATATCACGGTTTACTCCATCAATTACGTTTGCAGCTTTCCCTGTTTCTGTTTCACTAGAAGTTTGTACATCTGCTTGACGTGCTAAATCTTTATGGTCATTATTCTTAACTCCCAAAATAGGTTGGTCTTGACGTAGTAATAGCTGTTGGAAGTCAGCAAGTCTATTTTTATTAGCTACAATCCCACTAACGCTAATCTTATTATTAACCGCGTAGGCTACTGCAGTTCCAATAGCTTGCCCTAAAGCAGCACAGGTTGCCATGATTCGTGTACTAGACAATGCAACATGCGTAACGGAAATATTTCTGCCGGCCATCACCAAATTATCAAATGAATTACTGTATAATGTTCTTAACGGAATTGAATACGGTCCTTTGAGTGCAATTTGACGACTAGGTCTTATTGATGTATCATTCATACCTGTATAAGGATGGTCATCGAGAGACCAGCCCCCATATGTAACCCTGTCTTCAAACTCCGTTTGCTTCATGATATCATTTTGAGTGAGCACATAAGCCCCTTTAATACGACGAGATTCCCTTTTTCCGGGAATAGCCCCAGTCCAGGATAATGCCCAAAATTCCGATTCTGGATGATTGCCTGAGTTTTTAATATAATCCCAGACGCCAAATAAAACAGACATCAAATCATGTCTTATTTTTTGTCCATCGTTCAAAATATCTTCTCCTCCTCCTAATTCAATCCACCAATATCCATATTCATAAGAGGAAATACCTCTAAATTTAAAGTCCTCAAAACTATATTTCCTGGCCCAGTTAGGTGCTTTAAACGGCATAGGTTTGTCATGTTTGGTTGCACACAACAACAATGAGTTCCCCATCAATGTATCATCTCCTTTCTCCAACCCTAATGATTCATTATATTCTGACTTTGCTTCTCTACCTCTCATGAAATCTGCACCAGCTAAGGCCGCAAGGGTCCCATCTCCAGTACAATCCGCAAAATATTTTGCTTTGATGGTGTAAACTTCCTCCGTTTGTGAACAAAATGCCTTTATATGGGAAATCGACCTTTTTGATTTATAAACTTCAAATAGAGACGTATCAAATAACATCGTGATATTTGGGTTGGAAAGTATCTTATCATAAAGGACATAATCAAACATTTCCCAAGAAAGCTGGGGATTATTATAAGATTCAGTCAACATGACTTCTTCCAAAATACCCGTTTCCCGCCATACTTGTTTTAATTCCGATGACCCGCAAATATGCATTCGGATTTCCGAACTTGCATTTCCTCCTAACCTGGATCGGTTCTGTATTAATATTACTTTTAAGCCATTTCTGGCCGCTGATAGAGCCGTACAAAACCCTGACATACCTCCACCTGCGACCAAAATATCGGCTTTCATTTCCCGTTGTGCATAAACATTATCCAGTTTATCTGAATCTATAGACGCTTCTTTATTAATCACTGCATCATTTGTAGCAATAGAACCGAGAGCAGGGTGAACAACAAGTGCTCCCGAGCCTATACCTAAATTCTTTAGGAAAATTCTTCTGTTACTTTTCATCATTTATTATCCTTTTAATTGTTTCTTTTTGATTTTTCGTAAACTCATTCCTATTAAGAAAAGAGTTCAATATCGATTTTGTCTTTTGATCTGTATGACCTATAGAGTTCAAAACAGTTAGAACCATATGAGGCTTTAGTTTTGCCATATCCTCCAAAATGGTGTTATATTTTAATGGGTGATTCCAAAAATCTGTTCCCAGTTTCTTCCATGCGAAATGTGGAAGATAATTGTCTTTTGAATAGATAAGTTTAAGGATAGAACTTTCATAAAGTTCCACCTCGGAATCAGCCAAATTGTGCAGAAAATACTCTTGGTATTTGGGAATATTTGAAGCTGCAAAAAGGTTCATCCAATTTCTCTCTTTATAGATTTTATCTAGTGTCTCCTTTAATTTATATTTTATTGGACCATTGACAATATGCCATAAGGAGTAGGCCGTATATAGTGCTCCTGGTACTGTTACATTTGAAAAAACCTTTGCCGTAGGTCTAGTTACAGCATCAACCTTAAGGGAATGTACATGATTGTTGTTATCCAAAAAATCCTCTACCGCATAATCCCGAATAAGCGATAATGTATCTTTCAATATATTTAGGAGTAACTTATAATCTGACTGATCAAAAGGCTGATGATCAAATTTTGTAAACGGATGCTCATTAGGAACTAGAAAATGATCAAAGTCACCCATTAGATCCCAAAATAGATTTATCTGAATTGGCAAGCACAGATCATCAGAACAAATAGCAGTCTTTAATAAACTGTGATATAACATTTTTCCAGTGGTCTTATCCGCAACGAGTACCAAATCCATATTTAAGGAATCATTAGCTAGATAGGTAACCTTTGTTTCTGGCAACACTTTAGTCCAATGTTGTTCTTGCCCCAACAAAGAAAATGGAAGCAGGAAACAACATAAAATATAAATCACTGATTTATAAGTCATAATATTAAATCCAAAGGTTTGACGATCAGAAAGCTCGATTCAAATTCATTTACAAAATCTGTTGAACTTCTTTAAATAAATAGTTGGGTATTGAGAGTAGCAAAATAATTCATGGTTGGTTTGGTTTTTGTTTAGTTTGGTCTTATGGTTTTTTGATCAGTTAAGTAAAGAGTAATGGCTCCAGATCGTTTGCTTTACCTAACTAATCATTATTCTAAAATACCCATTAATTTATATCGACTTAAATAATTGGCTGAATAAAAAACCGAGAACGTTATCGACAACGCTCTCGTTTTCAGGTAATATGATAATTGTACAACTGTCTTACATTGATGTCTTTCAGGAAGCTGTATCATTAATCGAGATCAATTTTTATTTGTAGAATACTCTCTACTTGTCATAAAAAAAGCCAGAGATCATATGGTCTCTGGCTTTTATTTCGCTTACTTAAGGAGTTCTGCTGAAGCCTTATCCAAGTAACAACTACAACTGGGATGATCTTGTAATATACTGGAAGGGTAACGATTACTTACGGATTGTTCCAGGCTATCCTTTACCGCCTGTGCTTTTCTGCTGTCAGGAACTGAACAAATAATATGAGTAGACTTAATAATCTGTTGAACTGACATGCTGATGGCCTGGGTTGGAACTTCTTCAATGGTTTTAAACCATCCCTCACCAAATTGTTGCATACGGCATTCTCCATCCAGATTAACCACTAGGTAAGGTTTTTTTGTGTCAAAATCAGCTGGAGGATCGTTAAAAGCAAGGTGGCCGTTCTCGCCAATGCCAACCAAGGCAACGTCGATTGGGTTTTCAGTGATGATCTCGCCAAGGCGCTTACACTCTGCTTCAGGATCTGTCTCACCATTAATTAAGTATACCGCTTTTAAAGGCGATACTTTATTGAGAAAACGTTCTTTTAAGTATTTTCTGAAACTAGCTGGAGCCGATTCTGGCAAACCGATATATTCATCCAGGTGAAACATAGTTACCTTACTCCAGTCTATATCTTCTTTAATAAGTTGATTCAATGTCTCAAACTGACTAGCCCCGGTAGCAAGAATGATGTTTGATTTTCCGTTTTGCTCAATAGCTTTATTTATGAGTTCAGCCGCTTTCTTCCCTGCAGCAACACCTAATTCATTTGGTGTGTTTGCTATGTGTATTTTCATTTTATTTTTTTAACTTATTTTATTGATGATGTATTTTTAAATTATTCCAGTCGTTCCCCCTTGTGAAAGGGAAAGATCTACAGGTTTGTTTTTCTTCCATGAACCTCCTGTGAAGTCGGGAATATCAATAGAGTTGGATCTGTTATTGATCGATTTCTCACTAAGTGAAAATATGGAGCTCCAAAGTGCAGCATCGTAAACATCCTGATCAAGTGGCAAGCCGTTTCGTAAGCAATCTATAGTACGCCAATCCATTAAAAAGTCCATTCCGCCATGTCCGCCTACTTTTTTGGCCATTTCGCCAATCTTCTTTACAAGATTAGGAGTATACTTTTCTTCAATTGCTTTATACTCTATATCAGATAACCAGCCTTCATGATTGGTTGAAATGCGACCAGGTAAAGGATATTTTAGAGCAGTACCCTTTGTGCCACTAACTAAGTGGATACGTGAATATGGTCTGGGAGAAGTCACATCATGTTGTAACATGATTGTTTTTCCCAGATGCGTTTTAATCGTAGTCGTATTCATGTTTCCTCTAAAATTCTGATCTACGTAAGGCTTAAAGAAACTATCATCTGCGGCTAGTTTTTTCGCCATATCATTCATCATAAAATCTTTGCCAGAAACAGAAACAAGAAAATCCATTTGATCGCCGCGATTGATATTCATGACTTGACATACCGGACCTAAGCCATGAGTAGGATACAAATTCCCATGATGTTTAATATTTTCTTTCAGTCTCCACTGATTATAATTTTTAGTCTTTGAGAAATTTCCTTCTAGTAAATCATGGATATAAGCACCCTCACAATGAATAATATCACCGAAAAATCCTTGTTGTGCCATGTTTAACGTAAGCATTTCAAAGAAATCATAACAACAGTTTTCTAACATCATACAATGTTTCTTAGTGCGTTCTGATGTCTCTACCAATTGCCAGCATTCTTCAATAGAAGTTGCTGCGGGAACTTCAGTACAAACATGTTTTCCATGATTCATAGCATAAACAGCCATAGGTGTATGTAGGGCCCAGGGAGTGGCAATATATATTAAATCGATATCGTCACGTTCACATAGTTTTTTCCAACCATCTTCAGTACCCGAATAAAGAGTCGGTTTATGCATGGTGTCTTTTAAAGCTAAACCGGAAGCTTCAGCTTTTTCTTTTCTGATATCACAAATTGCATTAATCTTTGTACCAGCAATACGTGCCATTCTTTTAACTGCTGCAGAACCACGATTTCCAACACCTATAAAGCCGACACGAACGGTATCTAATTTAGGTGCCGAATAACCGCTCATATTGAACTTTTGTTGATATGTCTTGTTCTCTAGATCGATAATGTTATCGGAATTCGAGATGTCCTTACCAGTGTAAGAAGACAAAATACCTGAACCCGCTAGACTAATTCCAGCGAAGCCACTCATTTTTAAAAAATCTCTTCTGTTATTTTTCATTAATTTTTAGATTAAATGATCATGGAGTTTAACCAAATCTATTAAATGGCTTTTAACAATAGGTTGATATTCTTGAATAAAACTACGAGAACGTTGCCGATAACGTTGCCACTCTTTTATCTGGTCCAGAATGATTTAGATGTATGTTGATATGGTTAGTTTAGCTGTTCAACCAAATAATAAAGCCTGATGAAACAACAAATTCAGCCCATATCAGTTAGTTCCTTAAGTAAACGAGATACTATCATTTCTATCCTTATTATAGGGTTACTATTCTTCATATTCGGCTTTGTATCTTGGGTAAATGCAATCTTAATCCCTTATTTTAAGATTGCCTGCGAGTTGACTAACTTCCAATCCTATCTGGTGGCATTTGCTTTTTACATTTCTTATTTTGTTATGTCTGTGCCATCATCCTATCTTTTAAAATCAACTGGATTTAAAAAAGGGATGATGATTGGTTTCTGGACTATGGCTATTGGTGCATTTATATTTGTCCCTGCCGCTTATACACGTACTTATGAAGTGTTTTTAGTCGGCTTATTTACATTAGGTGCTGGCCTTGCTATTCTTCAAACTGCAGCAAATCCCTATATCACGGTGTTAGGCCCTAAAGAGCGGGCGGCACAGCGGATTAGTATTATGGGTATTTGTAATAAAGGAGCTGGTATACTGGCCCCATTGTTATTTGCTGCTGTAATATTGAAAGCAACAGATGGAGAATTATTTAAACAGCTTCCGCTGATGGATGACGTAACAAGAGAGCAGGCTCTAAATGAGCTGATCAGAAGGGTGATTTTACCTTATACTTGTGTTGGCGTGGTGCTTTTTGGTCTGGGGCTAATGGTGCGGTATTCACCCTTACCTGAAATTGATACAGAACATGAAAGTGAAGATGTGGCCACTGCAAATTCTGGCAGGACTAGTATTTTTCAATTTCCGCACTTAATATTAGGAGCAATAGCAATCTTCCTACATGTAGGAACTCAGGTGATCGCTATTGATACCATCATTGGCTATGCTGGATCTATGAATATCCATTTGCTTGAAGCTAAAGTTTTTCCATCCTATACTTTGTTCGCTACTATTTGCGGGTATATTATTGGTATTATTATCATTCCTAAAATCATTAGCCAGCTAACTGTATTACGTATTTGCACGCTAATGGGAACAATCTTTACTTTAATGATTATTTACGGACATGGATCCGTAGTTTTTCTGGGGCATGAAGCCGATATTTCTATATGGTTTGTGGTTTTGCTTGGACTGGCCAATTCTATGGTATGGGCAGGTATATGGCCGCTGGCATTAGATGGATTAGGACGATATACCAAACTGGGAGCCTCTATTATGATCATGGGTTTGTGTGGAAATGCTATAATACCACTGCTTTATGGGTACTTCGCTGATACATATGATTTAAGATCTGCCTATTGGGTATTATTTCCGTGTTATGTATATCTTGTATTTTATGCATTCCGTGGATATCGATTAAGAAGATGGACTATTAACTAAATATTGAATTATGATAAAAGCACCTCATCGCTTAAAAATATATAACGGTCACCTTATTACGCCGTATAAAACTATAAAGAATGCCTCCTTACTAATTGAAAATGGGAAGATAATTGGCCTGGAACAAGGTAATGTCGATTTTCCGGATGCCCTTGAAATGGATGCCAAAGGAAACTTTGTAGCACCCGGTTTTATAGATTTGCACATCCATGGGGGTGGAGGTCATGATTTTATGGATAATAGTGTAGAAGCATTTCTAGGTATTGCTGAAACCCATGCCCGGTATGGTACAACTGCTATGTGTCCGACAACACTTACCAGTGAAAAGGAAGATCTTTTAGAAACATTAAGAGTTTATGAAATAGCGAATAAATTAAATAACAAAGGAGCGCAATTTATAGGCATGCATATGGAGGGGCCATATTTTGCTTTGAGTCAGCGTGGTGCACAGGATCCTCGCTATATTCGGAATCCTGACCCTGCCGAATATCAAGAAATACTAGCATCTACTAATGTTATAAAAAGATGGAGTGCTGCACCTGAATTAAAAGGAGCTATTGAATTTGGCCAATATTTAAAATCTAAAGGTGTTCTCGCTGCTATAGCCCATACTGACGCCATTTACGAAGAAGTATTGGAGGCTTTTGAAAATGGATATACGCTGGCCACTCATTTTTATTCTAGTATGTCAGGGGTTACCCGTCGTGATTGTTTTCGCTTTGCAGGGGTAATTGAAAGTGGCTATCTGATCGATGAAATGGATGTGGAAATCATTGCTGATGGTGTTCATTTGCCTGCGCCACTGTTGAAACTCATTTATAAAATTAAAGGAGCTTCACGCACTGCATTAATTACGGACGCTATGCGTGGGGCAGGGATGCCACCAGGAGAAAGTACATTAGGTAGTCTAAAAAATGGACTTAAGGTTATTATAGAAGATGGTGTCGCCAAATTACCAGACAGGAGTTCCTTTGCTGGAAGTGTAGCTACGGCAGATAGGCTGGTTCGAAATATGATAAATATGGCTGGGGTTTCTATAGAAGAGGCGGTACAGATGATTACACATACGCCGGCAAGAATTATGTCAGTAAATGATCGGAAAGGGTCACTTGCCAGGGGGAAAGATGCTGATGTAGTTATTTTTGATTCAGAGATTAATATTCAGCATACAATTATTAACGGGCAACTTATTTACAGCAAATAAAGTTTTATATTTTTTATACGGAATTCATTATGATCAGTTTACTCAGTTGCATGGGTAAATAATTTGAAGCAGGATTTTGGATAATAATTTTGTTGTTGAATTTTAAAAATAACATATATGTATAAAATAATCTTAAGAAGTCAATTATTGTTATGCTTAGTAGTATTACTCGTTTGTTTTATTCCCGCTAAACAAAAGATTACGATTTTTTCAATCGGCGACTCTACTATGGCAAGTTATTCGAAAGAATACCTCTCGTTATTTGGAGATAATTATCCAATCAGAGGTTGGATGCAGGTGATTGATAAATTTTTCAATAAGGATGTAGAAATTATCAATTCTGCTTTGAGTGGCTATAGTTCTAAGAGTTTTAAAAGTACTGGACAATGGCAGAAAGTTCTGGATAAGATTCAGCCAGGGGATTATGTTTTTATCCAATTTGGGCATAATGATGCTAAATCTGATACAGTAAGACATACGAATCCACAAACGACTTTTCGACAGAATATAATCAATTATGTTACTGAAACTAAATCGAAAGGCGGTATACCGATACTTTTTACATCCGTTCCCAGAAGAGTTTTTACAGATGATGGAATTTTAAAAGATACACATGGCCAATACGTAACTGTAGTTAGAGACATAGCTCTGGAATTGAATGTTCCATTAATTGACATGAATAAATCAATTTCAAATCTGCTGAACACTTTAGGACCTGAGGACTCTAAAAAATTATATTTATATATACAACCTGGTATTTATAAAAAACTACCTGATGGTAAAAAAGATGATACGCATTTTTGCGAATATGGAGCGACAAAATTAGCTGAACTTGCTGTGCAGGAATTAAAAAAATCAAACTTACCCATTGGCAAAAATATTAAATAATTATTTTGCAGTTTACTATTCATGTATGCATAAAATTATAAAATGTGCATACCATTGTTAACGGGCAACTTATTTACAGCAATTAAAGCTCTAGCTTTTTCGCATACTGGATTCTCTTGCGATCAGTTTACCGGGTAGTATGATCTCTTCACCATGAAAATATTTTTTCTTAGTGATGTGTTTGATGAGTAGTTCACAGCTTAACCTACCAATCTCGAAAGCAGGTTCCGCAATAGTAGATAAGCTAGGAGAAATGATGGTACAAATGGGATCGTTGGTAAAACCAATAACTCCAAATTCTTCCCCAACTTTTATCCCTTGTCTCTTCAATTCAACCATGGCCCCAATGGCTTTCCTGTCGTTCGCAGCAAAGATGGCATCTGGTTTCTCCTTAAGCTTAAGCAATTGATCTGTGTCCTTTTCCCCATTTTCCTGCGAAAAACCGGAATATAAGATCCAGTCTTCGTTTACCTGTAAGTTATGCTTCATTAAAGCGTCGGTATATCCTTTTAATCGTGCTTCTGTAAAACTCAATCCTTTTGGCCCGGCAATATGCGCAATGCGTGTATATCCGTTAGAAATTAAATGTTCTGCAGCTTCAAAAGCTCCATTGTAATCGTCCTGCATGACTTTGGAAGTGTCTATTTCACTAGCCACCCGATCAAAGAAAACTACTGGGATTCCTTCCTCAATAATTTCTTGAAAATGCTGACAAGAGTCGGAATTTGAAGATATAGAAACCAATAAGCCGTCAAGACTGGAAACGGAAAGATTCTCCATAATGGCTAGCTCCCGTTCTGGAGAATCATTGGTTACAAATAAAATGATGTTATATCCATTGTTATAAGCAACTTCCTGAATACCTGTAATCACCGTTGAAAAGTAATAATTAGTGATGAAAGGTAAAATAACACCTATGTTATGGGTGCTACCTTTGGCCAACCCTGTTGCATTAAAGTTCGGTTTGTAATTAAGTTCAGTTGCCAGGGCAATGACCTTTTCTTTTGTTTCCTGGTTTACATCGTAAGTATCTCTTAAAGCTCTGGATACGGTAGAAACAGATATATTTAAAATTTTTGCAATATCTTTTATCGTTACAATGCGACGCGCCATATTAGGGATACGAAAATTAAGGATCGGTTATGTTGATTTGAACTAAGATAATAATAAAAAGGTTAGTTTGATGAGATATTTTTGAGGAGGTATTACTAACATTAGTTGTGTCTGATTGGCAAGATGCTATTACTACCACAAAAGTGGCCAGAAGTAAATTGATTAGAAATTGCTTGTTTATAATGTCATTGGTTTTATTATTATACAAATTTCGATAAAACACTATACCGTTTGTGGGGCGCATACGCCAATTATAGGGCTCAAAAGCGATAAACTGTAAAAGTTAATGCTATGATAACGAGTGACTAAAGAATATTTCGTTGTGTAACATACGATTTAAGCAAAAAAGATATTACATTTGCAATCCCAACCGAGGGAAGCATGGTGTTAAATCATGTTTAAATAAAGATGGTACGGTAGCTCAGTCGGTAGAGCAATGGACTGAAAATCCATGTGTCGCCGGTTCGATCCCGGCCCATACCACGCAAAAAGCTTCAGAGAAATCTGAAGCTTTTTTGTTTGTGCGCCAAGACATCGCGATCAACTCCGAATCAATCCCAAAACTTATGGAGCAAGCACGTTTTTATTATTAGTATGGAATTGATAATATTATATAGTATGTAATTGAGCTAGTCTGTACAAGAAAGATTCTGCAGATAGGAGCATTGGTCGACTTTGCTATACAGGCCGATACCCAGCTCCTTTTAAACCCCACAAAGATCCAAAAAATTTTGAAGTGATAGACCTCTGTACAGGACTGATATTTTTTTTAAAACTTAAAACTTCCCTAACTTAAGTTTAATATTGTTGTCGTTTCTTTGAAAAAGAAATAGGAATGAAGGGTTTTTAAATAAATTTTAATATTTTGATTGTTGAACTAAAGCTAAGCAATTGCCAGACACGAATTAATTTTAGTCGAAATCATTGTCTTTTGACCAGGTAATACATATAAATAATAGTATTGATAAAAATAGGATGTTGAATATTAAACAGGATTCTGAAAAATTAGATGATGAGTTTGAAATACTATTCAATTCTTATTGGAAAAAGCTATATGCCATAGCTTATCATCGGGTTAAGGATACTGAATTGGCCAAGGATCTGGTACAAGATGTATTTATATACTATTTGCAAAAACGTAACGAGATCACGCTTAAAGTGAATATTGAAGCCTATTTACGGAAAGCACTTCAGTATCAGATCATAGCCCACTATCGTAAAAATTTAATAAATACAAGAGCTTTCGATCAAATCGTTTATCAATTGAGTTTGAAAGAAACAAGCATGAATCACTCTTTAGATGCGAATGATTTATTGCACTCAATAACTAAAGAAATGGATAAGATGCCTGCTTCTATGCATGCAATTTTCGATCTGAGAATTAAAGATTATGCAATAGATGAAATTTCTGAAAAAACAGGCTTATCAGAAAAAACAGTAAGAAATAATATCTCAATAGGTCTGAACAGACTTAAAAAGGCAATAGCGGAAGATTTTCCGAATGATTATGTTACAGCAATCCTGATCATATCTTTCTTAATCAACAATTAATTTTTGATTATTTCAGTATAAATAATTATTTCATTTTTCTTCGGGAAGATTCTCTCCTAAGTTCTACTTCTATTATAAGGAATTCTAACAGAACCCTATTATGGATAGAAAGAGAGCAAAAAAACTTTTTTCAGATTATTTAAAAGGCAAACTAAATAAGGCAGACGAAGAGCTGATACAATCTTGGTATGATGATTTTGGGGAGTCTGAAAAAGATGTTCCTAGATTAGAAAACATTCAAAATGAACAAATGCTACAACGGGAGATGTATGCAAATATAAGCGCGGGCGTAAATGTAAATAGTTCAAAAAAGAGCAATTATACCTGGTTGAAAGTAGCAGCCAGCATTTTGGTATTTGTATTAGCTGGTGTTTTTGCCAAGCAGTATTTAATGAAAGTGCCTAATAATGATAGGTATACTTCTTTTCATATTTATTCAACAACAAAGCAGCAGAGCAAAAAAATCATTCTACAGGATAGCACAGTGATTACATTAAATGCCAATTCAAAAATAAGGGTGCCCGCAATTTTTGCTAAAGATAAAAGAGACTTTATTCTTGAAGAAGGAGAAGCATTTTTTAATGTTAAAAGAGATACCTCCAGACCATTTATTATCACTGCTTTAGGCCTAAAGGTTCAGGTTTTGGGGACCTCATTTAATATCAATTCTTATAAAAGAAATAGAAATATAAAAGTAACAGTTGCAACAGGTAAAGTTCGTGTAAGTAAGGGGGAGGAAATGCTGAAAGAGCTTATTGCCCATGAACAGCTCGCTTTTAATAAAGATAGAGGTGACTATACATTATCCACGGTTACTGATGATGAATTAAGTGATTGGCAAACTGGAAATGTAGTGCTGAAAGATGCAAATTTTGAAGAGCTGGCTCAAGCAGTATGGAATATTTATGGATTAACAATTAAGTGTGTTAACCCGAATAAAGATAAATACAGATATAACATCACACTTAGATCTGATAAAACGAACGAACAAATACTGAAACTAATATGTGCAATCAACGATAACCAATTTAAAACCTATGAAAATGAAATAATTATACACTAACTAATAAAAATCAGAACACCTTTTATTCTTAAAAAGTCAAACTATACTCGAAAAATATGAAGCTACAATTACGCGCCTTAAAAAACGCTAAACACTTTTTGTTGCTATTATGTATACCTGCATTGTTGCAATTAGTATCCGTAAGGGCATTTGGCCAAGTTTTAAATAAGCCAATAACTGTAAATATTAATAGTGGAACAACGATAAACGACGCTATTATTAGCATCCAAAAAACATCTAAAATAGACTTTGCTTATGATAGTAATTTACCCGGACTAAAAACGCAAAAGACAGAAAAAGTCTATGATTTTAAAAATGCCAGATTGCAAGTTGTTTTAACTTCATTATTAGCAAATACTGATATTGATTTTAAAGTAGAACAAAATTCAATAAGGTTATTAAAGAAAGAAACACCAGGAAAACTGTTTGGAAAAGTAACTGATGATAAATCAGAACCTATACCAGGTGTTAATATTAGAATTATAGAACTAAATAGAACCTTAATAACCAATGGCGAAGGTAATTATACAGGAAATATTAAACCAGGGAAATATACTGTAGAATTTTCTTTTGTATCCTATAAAACACAAAGAGTTCAGGATGTCATAATTAAGGCCGGAGCCTCAACACCATTAAATATTTTAATGCGTGAAGATGCAGGGAATCTAAATGAAGTAGTTGTCATAGGTTATGGAAGTGTTAAGAAGAGTGATTTAACAGGTTCTGTTGCTGTTGTTAAAATGGATGACATTAAGGATGTTCCAGTTCTGCGCGTAGATCAGATGTTACAAGGTCGAATAGCAGGGGCAGAAATTGTATCAACTTCTGGTGAACCTGGGGCAGGTACATCAATCCGTATTAGAGGTACACGTTCGGTGTCTGCTACAAACGAACCCCTTTTTGTAGTCGATGGAGTAATTGATGGTATTGGAGATTTAAATGAGTTAAATCCTGCCGACATAGAATCTATTCAGGTTTTAAAAGACGCTTCCTCAACAGCTATATACGGCTCCAGGGGAAGTAATGGCGTTATCCTAATCACAACTAAAACTGGTGGAACTGACGGGAAATCAAATCTTTCGTTCCGTTCTGATTTTGGGCTATCTCAATTGCCACGTTTCTTAGATTTAATGAATGCCACAGAGTTTGCTCAGTTGCAAAATGATAGATATTACTTTTCAAGTACTGCAAATAGAGTGAAACCAATTGAAGAATATCCATATCCTGATCCATTATCTTTAGGTGAAGGTACCAATTGGACCGATGTAATTACAAAAACAGCTCCTTATCAGAATCATACTTTTACCGCATCGGGTGGTGATAAACTATCTAAGTTTTATTTTTCAGGAAACCATAACAATACACAAGGTATTATTTTGAATAGTGGCTTAAAACGTTATCAGGCCAGATTTAATTATGATAGATCGTTCGGTAAATATATCAATGCAGGCATACGCTTAAATTATTCCTTTATTAATCAGAATGTTAATAAAGCTGATGTAGGTACAAACTCCTTATGGTATAGATCAACTATATTCTTATCGCCAACCATGCCTGCATATAAGGAAGATGGAAGTTTTAACGATTGGAATACACAGTGGTATAGTGGTACTTTGTTTGATTCACCTTTGGCAAACTCATCTTTGCAACGAAAAGATCAAATAAAGAAAAGCTTATCCACCAATTTCTTTGTGGAAATTAAACCGATGAAATATCTAAAAGTTAGATCAGCAGTTTCGTTTTATGATTATAACCGATTTGATGATACCTTTTACCCATCTACATTACCGTCCAGAGCCAGTAAAAGTACTGGTGCTTATGCCTATAAATCTGGATACAGGAATAACAATATCTTAAATGAAAATACAGTAAATTATAGCCGAACATTTGATAAAAAGCATAAACTGGATGTGTTATACGGATTTACCTTTCAAAAACTATGGCAGGCAAATCTATATGCAAGTGGTGATGGATATTTTATTGATGATATAGAAACTAATGATTTAGGGGCAATCCCATCTAAAGAGACTTTAAATGCCGGATCCAATTACGAGGATAAAAACAAAATCTCTAATCTGGCTCGTATCAATTACAATTACGACGGTAAGTATTACCTAACCATAACTGGTCGTGCAGATGCAGCTTCTAACTTTGCCGCAGATCATAAATGGGGCTATTTCCCCTCTGCAGCTTTAAAATGGAATATCAAAAAAGAAAACTTCTTGAAAGAAGATAAAACGATTAGCGAACTTGGTTTAAGATTGAGCGCTGGTATTTCTGGGAATGATGCCATATCAAATTATCAGTCTTTATCACGACTGTCGTCATCGTCTACTGGTTATATATTTGGTGGGGCAATTCCTGTTTCTTATTTTCCTAGCCGTATTTCAAACGAAGGTTTAACCTGGGAAAAAACGACAAGTTATAATGCAGGGATTGACCTTGGTTTATTCAAAAATAGAGTTAATGTTACTTTTGATGCTTACTTAAGTAAAACTTCAGACTTACTATTAACGGTACAATTACCGTCACATACGGGCTTTCCCAGTAGATTAGCAAATATTGGTAAAACATCCAATAAAGGTCTTGAGCTGTCTATTGAGTCTAAAAATATGGGCCGAAAAAACTTCTCATGGAATACAACCTTGACATTTGCACATAACTCGCAAATGGTAGATGATATTGGAGGCTTAGATAAAATTGTAGCTTATGCCAACCCTTATGGCGCTACATATATGATGTACGGTTATGTACAAGGTAGGCCGTTAAATGCATTATGGGGAATGCAATATGCCGGAGTTTGGAAAAATCAGGCAGAAATTACTCAGAATGAAATCGATAAAAAATATGCTTCATCAGCAGTAAACTTTTATACGCCAGGTCGTCAGCGTTATATTGATCAGAACAATGATGGTGTATTAGATAATGCTGATTTGGTTTATTTGGGTCAAGCCGATCCTTATCTATATGGTGGCATTCAAAACTCATTCCGAATTTATAAGTTCAACCTAAACGTATTTTTAAACTACTCTTTAGGTGGTAAGATCTATAATGTTACCGAAACATTTATGGGAACAGGTACCTATTTAAGTAATCAATACAAGTATATGGTAAATGCCTGGCACGATCAGAGAAACCCAGAATCGGATTATCCTAGGGCAGACTCTAAAGATGATATTCCTAACGATAGGTTTGTTCATAGTGCCACATTTTTACGCCTTAAAAATGTTTCTCTTGGTTACACATTTGATTTAGCTAAAAAAACGAACAATGCTTTGAAGGCGCTAACATTAAGTGCAAATGCTAATAATTTATATCTGTGGAAATATTATAATGGATATGATCCGGAAGTTTCTACAGAAAGTGGAGGCTCAACAATGCGTCGGGTAGATAATGGTGCTTATCCAAATAGCAGGACTTTTACATTTAGTGCTGAAGTTAAATTCTAAAATTACGAATCAAAATGAACCATTAAACATGGTACTAAAAAATATACTTCGATGAAAACAAAAAATATAAAATATACCTTTTTGATTGTTGGCATGATCGTGCTAACCTTAGGGGCTTGTCAGAAAGCTTTAGAAGAACAATCTAAGAGCTTTGTTTCTCCTGTACAATTTTACAATAGTGAAGGTCAGGCTTTAGCAGCTGTAAATGGTTGTTATATACCCTTAACAAGTATTTTTACTGCAGGATTAATGGTTGCAAATGAAGCGGCGACAGATTTAGCATTTTTAAATTCTTCACAGCTTGATGCCAAATTTGAGATATCACCAGCAAATCCTGGTATGGGGCAAAGCTTATGGCAGCAGTGTTACAAAGGAGTTATGTATTGTAATTCGACTATAGCAGGTATCAATAGGTCTGAAAAGATCCCAGAAGAAAGGAAAAAAGCGATAGCAGCTGAAGCCATTACACTTAGAGCTTTTTATTATTATATATTGACTTCTACTTTTGGAGATGTACCCTACTATAATGATGATGTAGCTTCATTAGAAGTTTTAGACAAAGTTTCTAAAATTGGCCGGATGCCTGCAGTGGATACACGTACAGCTTTGATTAAAGAATTACAGGATTATGTTTTATCGTTGCCTTTACAACGTACTTCTGATGTGGCTGATAACAGAATTTCTGCACCTATGGCTTATATGTTAATCGGTAAAATGGCGATGTGGAATAAGGATTATGCTACAGCCTTAACAGCTTTAAAAGAGATTCAAAAAATATATGGACAACTGGTGCAGTATCCTCTGACTGATACTTATTTCAGGAACAAAAACACACCGGAATCTATATTTGAAGTACAATTTACCTGGTCGGCATTGGGTTTGAAAAAAACAACCACCGTGGCAGCCTTTTTTACCCCATCTAAAGCTTCAGGTACAAGTACCTATGATGGTGTTAATATTCCGGAATTAGGTACAAAAAGTAATCCTTTTGCATCTATAACCCCGTCTGAATACTTCGTCTCTTTATATGATGTTTATGATCCACGAAGAGAAATAATTATAGCATATACCTATGATGGAAGCTTCTTCAAAAGACCAATGGCAAATAATGGAACCGGTAAACCCTGGATGGGACCCAAGTTCTGGTGTCCGGGTATGGATAATATAGCCGATGGGAATAATCAAAAGGTATTTAGGTATGCCGATGTATTATTGATGATTGCAGAATGTGCTAATGAATTGGATGATCCAACAACAGCAATGACTGCTATAAACGAAGTGAAAAGTAGAGCTTCTCAAGATTATGTATTGGTCGCATATCCAGGTAAAACCGAGTTTTTTACAGAAGTAAAGGAAGAACGTGCCCGAGAATTAATGGGGGAGTATACCAGGAAATGGGATTTAGTAAGATGGGGTATTTTTTATGATGCGGTTAAAGCTACAACTGCTAATGAATATGAAAGTATAAGTGAAAACTTAAGACCTTATCATGAGTATTATCCAATTTCAGATGGTGAAATCAGTCGTTCATGGGGTAACCTGTCTAACCCTGCTTACAAATAATTTAAAATCATACATCCAATGAAACCAAAATCACTAAATAAAATTTGGCTATTAATTGCCGCATTGTTTGTAAGCAGTAATCTGTTTGCTCAGGATACACTTCGCGTTTTAAGTTATAATATTTTGGAGGGTATGAAAACTGATACCACCAAAGGGAAAACAGTTTTTGTAAACTGGATTAAAAAGCAAAACCCTGATATATTGGCTTTACAGGAATGTAATAAGTTTACGGATGAGAGTTTAAGTGAATTGGCCAAAAGTTTCGGCCACCCTTATTCTGTAATAGTAAAATTGAAAGGTTATCCGGTGGGCTTAACCTCAAAGTATCCAATTTTAAATACGGAAAAAATAAATGAAAATATGACTCATGGATTTATAGTCGCAAATATATTAAAATATAATATTCTGGTAGCCCACCTTAATCCACATAATTATGAAAAAAGACATGAGGAAATTGGAATCATCTTACAGAAAATAAAAGATTCAAAACAAAAGAAGAACTGGATCGTGATGGGAGATTTGAATTCAATATCACCTCTGGATAGAAACAATTATGCGAATGGAGTTTATCTAAATCGTTTAATTGAGAATGAAAAGAAGAATGCCAATCATCACAACCTGGAAGATGGTAAATATTTAGATTTCGGCGTACAGCAGAAGATACTAGATTTCGGCTTGATTGATGCGTTTAAAGCACTTCCAACAGGCGAAGCATTTAAATCAACACGTATTGATTATATCTATTTAAGTAAAAATTTAAGGTCGGCTTTAGAGTATTGTAGATTTATTTATGATGATTTCACAAAGATACACTCAGATCATAGACCCATATTAATGAAACTAAGAAAATAAACAACTGATATGACAACAACAGTTAACTCAAATAAAAGTGGTTGGTTATCAACCATACTATTGATAGCTATGACAATAGTTTTTGGTTGTAAGAAAGATGATCAGGTGAAGTTTAGTACTGATATTGCAATCAACAATGAAATTGTACGTGTAGCTGATGCCGCAGGCACAACCAGGATTTTGGTTTATGCTGATAATGACTGGACACTCTCCGCCGAAAATGAATCATCATGGGTGAAGTTTGATAAAACCAGTGGAACAGGTAACGGAGAATTTATTGTTACTTATGAAAGCAACAAAGGTAACTTGCCACGCGCAGTAAACTTAACACTTACTGCTTCCGGTAAAACACGTACCATTAGTTTTCAGCAAAAAGGATTAGTGCCAACCTTAAATATAACTGATGCTACAGCAAATGGCATTGGTGCCGGCGGTGTAATGAAAACGGCAATTACTACTAATATCCCTTTCGATCAAATCGTACAAACCATTACTTATAATGAGGGTGCAGATTGGTTAAGTGGCTTAGAAATGAAAGATAAGTATCTATATTTTACATTAAGTCAGAACTCATCGGCAGCGTTACGTTCCAGTAAAGTATTATTCTCTTATAAAGATGCGCTTGGAGCTACAATTAAAGATAGTATCATCGTTTCTCAAAGTATTGCAGGTGATTTTGGAAATGCTGAATTAAAAGACTTTAATTATTTAAAAAGTGCCGTTGCAGCTGGGTTAATCTCTGATAATATTTATATCGAGGGAACAGTAGTTAGTGATAAGGGCAATCCAAACATAGGTCAAAATCCAAATAAAGCTACTAATAAGCATGAGATTGATAGAACCGAAAATGCTATAACAGTCTATGTTCAAAGTAATGACGGTACTTCGGGTGTCTTAATTAGAACGAAAACTGGAGGTGATAATATTTTTGTGAAAAATGATCGGGTTAAAATATGGCTTAAAGGACTAACGTTACGTAAAGAAGTTAATCCGGCTCGTGTAATTTTAGATAATTTAGAATCAATTAATATCATGTCTAAGGTTGAGGGAGCAGAAGTTACTCCTCGATCATTATATATTAAGGATTTAACGCCGAACGATTTGTATACCTTGGTTAAACTTAAAGATGTCGAAATTGCAGTCCCAATGGGTAGTTTCTTTAATATTACTGAAGGCTATGTCGCAAGAACTGATGCTTATCCGACTTTCTTAAGAGATATTAATGGAAATAGTTTAGCAATGATATTGAATATTGATGTACCATACCGACGTGATGGAAAGCGTGTTCCGCAAGGATCCGGAGATATTACAGGTGTTCTGGTCTCTGAAAAGATGGAACGTTATGGAAGCTATATAGGCGATTATTCAATTAGACCTCTGAAAAGAGAGGATATTGATTTGGCTGAGGATCGTTCATCTGGTTTTTCAAATGTACTGGTTGAATGGAGTAGGTTTAGATCTGAATTACTTGCCGGAGCAAATGCAAGTAGCAATCCTTTAACACCTGATATTGGAACAGGAACAATCACACAAAGTCAGGCCACCCCATTAAACTTTACTAGCACAGGGATTAGTACTACAAGTGATTTTAATGGACTGATTCAAGAACCTACGACGGTAAAAGGTTTAATTACAAATGGAGGCTGGGCATCTAAGAATTGGTGGAATACATCAAAAAATGCTGGAGCTTCATGGGATATTCAAGTATCTACACTTGGTATTAACACTCCAATATCTTTACAATTAGAAGGTAATAGCGATATTGGTGGCCCAAGAAATTTTATAGTGGAATGGAATGCTACTGGTTTTACAGGAACTAGCTGGAATACCCTTGGTGAGTTTACTTTTCAAGATATTGCGAACTGGACCAGTACATTACTTACTCAGGTGCCAGGTTTTAAGGTAGTTAACTTTCAATTTCCTCAACAGGCTTCAGGACTAACTAATTTATATATTAGAATACGTGTTAAAGATAAAGTTGTTGGATCTGCTACTTCGGCAACAGGTGGAACTTTGGCCGCTGCTGGAGCTACTCGTTTAGGACATTTATCTATAAAATATAATAAGTAGTTTCTCGAAATAGTCTCTCAAATTGTATATCAAAAAAAAGTTGCAGAGTATCACTGCAACTTTTTTTAATTGTTTTATGTTAACTATTTCAAACTGTCATGAATCTTATTAATCATGTCAAGATGTGATTGAACAATCGGTGCTGTTTTTCCTGCAAATGATTTTAGATCTGCATCTTTTCCATCTTTAGCCTCATTGTTCATAAGATCAAGTGTTGATTTGTGACCATCAACCATTTCATTAGCATAAGCTTTATCAAAATCAGCACCTGTTTTCTGATTCAGTTCATTCATTTTTTTCTGATGATCATCATCAAGCATACCTGGCAGCGTAATGTTTTTCATTTTTGCGATAGCCATTAACTCCTCATTAGCTTTACCATGGTCAGTAACCATCATATTAGCAAAGTCTTTAATTTGAGCATTGCTGGTTTTGTTTAGGGCTATTTTTGCAAATTCCACTTCAGCCATTCCTCCAATCGCTGCTTTTGTTGCAAATTCTGCATCAGATGACTCAACGGCAATACCTCCAGTGGCCATAACATTTGAAGTGGTGTCTTTAACCTTGTTTAGGCTGTCGGCAGTCTCTTTGGCATCTTTTGTGCCACTATTACAACTACTCAATGCAAATACACCAGCAGAAACGGCAAACAAATAAATTAATTTTTTCATAACGGTTAGATTTTTTGTTTTGTTATTTTTTTAATTGTTTTAACAATCGAATAACAACTAAACCAAAAATTAGTTTTTTGCTTTTTCTAATCATTTGACATGAAAGGAGGACTATAAATCTTGTTGCTATGTTAAGAACGATCCGGAATAATCTCAATAATCGCTAGACTCATAGCTGAAAGCTGCATGTCAATATTTATTTTTCCCTTAGTGTAATTTCCGATTTCGATACGCTCTTTTTCATTTAATAGATAAATCTTTCCAGTATTCTTTAATCCATAGTCTTTGGTTTTCAGACTAAATTTGCAATGGTATGATTTGTCCTGAATGCTTGCCAGAGTAATTGCTAATGAGCCATCTGTAGATTTCCACGCTCCGGAATAAACCATGGGATAGCTCTTTTTAAATGCGGTTACTTTTTCATCCTGACCAGCATAAATAGACAGTTTAGATATTGCAATTTCCTCTTGTGGAACAGTCATTTGGGGTGGACGTGCAAATGAACCATAGAGTAAATACTTTAGCGCTTTATTTCGTAATCTGGATAATGAAAGTAGGTAATCTATCTCAACTTTTCTTTCTGTTTTTAATAAGCTTTGATAATTGGCAATTGCTGGTTGCATACCCCAAACAAAAGACCTGGCTTGTTCCATCAGGAACTGCTTATTGAAACTTTTATCCAGAGGCTCATTTGTTTTCTTCAATGCGTATTTAGCTGGCCATAATTCATCATAAGGTGGATAAAGTAGAGAAGAGTAGTTCCCAAATGTTATACCATATTCATGATACACTGCCTGAAACAAGGGAATAGTGTATTTTTCGGAAATACCTGAATAACGTTCATTACTCACTTGCAAAGTTAAAAAAGCATCCAGAGTAGGAAGCCAGCTTTCACCACCACCTTCACCGGCCAGTATATAAGGTTCTTTTCTTTCTGTTCTCTCTCTGATTTGTTGAGTGAGTTGTGAAAAATTAGGTACCCAATAATTTCCACCACCAATTGGATGGCCATGAGTAGGATCATAACATAAAGCGCTTAGACAGGCCTGATCCATATATATACCTCCAACGCCATATTTTCTGAGTACCGTGTCTGCAACCCGCCCATATTTTTCTTTCCAGAAAGGGGTGGTCATACACATATAGGTTAATGCTTTTTTAGTGAAAATGTTATAAACGAAAGATTTAGGCTCTCCATTTTGTTCTTTTACTGTATAAGGTTCTGCATTTTCCTTATAATAGCTAGGCATATTGTTCCCCCATTTAATAGAGTTCATGTAGACAATAGCTTGTACATCATTATCCTTTGCTTTTTTTACAGCATCTGTAAATTGCTTTTCACCTTCTCTTGGCGGAATATAATCTGGAAAAGAGTCATCATAAGAGCCATTGTGCCACCAATGCCATAGGACACTCACTGGCAGACCTAATTGATTTTTTAGATCTATTGAAGGTTCCAATACATTTTGTGATTCTCCACGGTTCCATACCCATAATGCTGTCTTAGTAAGCCAATCTGGAGTAAGTCCATTTTTTAACCGGCTTTCTTTTGCCCAGTATTGCTGGGTTCCCCAGGATTTATATTTTTCTGCTGCAGAAATCCAATCCCCCTCAAAACTGGCAATTTCTACCGCATAGGACGGAGTATAGCTATCTATATTTTTATCTAGAGGTAAGAACTGTGTAAGTTGATAAGATAAGTTTCCGTCATTTTGATGTGAAAAGGCAAAGTCTTTTCTAAAAGAATTAATGTCATTTGCTGCAACATAAAACCCTTTAGCAGACTTTCCGTAAAGTGCCATAAATTGCATGGATAAGTGTCCGGGATAGTACAACTCATACTTACTATTACCTGATAGCTGACGTCTGGGGTTTTTAATCAGCTCACCCATCCAGTTTGGTGAAACCAGATACTCATCTGTCATATCCTTAAGCCCAGATATTTTTGGGAAAATAACCTTCTCTATTTCCGTGTTTGATATTCCGGTAAGGGAAATATTCCAGAAAGTACTACCTTCTTTATTTAGGTTTACTGTAACCAATACTTGTAAGTTTTTATATGCAGGGTCTTTAAATGATTTCCATTTCAGTTTAAGAACATCTTTAGAAACCAGTGTGAATTCAAATTTTTCTGCATCAATGTTGGTTAAAGAACGTTGGTTGCTACTTTTAGTAAAGTTGAATTCCCAGATGGAAGCATTCTGTATTTTTGAGGCCAGAAAATCCTGCTTGCTGTTGAGATCCTTAAACGAAATTAGCGCACCATCATTTTTATCAAAAGCCCATCTTACATTGGTATTGCTAAGGACAATCTGATTTTTGTGTTGATCTTGTGCTTTTGAATTTGTGGATGAAAGTAAGCTTAGAGTTATACTCAAAAAAATAGAAAAGGTAAAGATGGGTTTAAGCATGGTGTTTTTATTTTTTTTTAATAAATTAAGTTTGGTTATGGTTAATTTTTGAAATTGTAGAGGTTGTTTTGAAAAATATACTATAATTATAATCTAAATATATAAACTAAACTATTTGTTTTTAGCGTTTTTAATAAAAAGTATCGTTTTTTTTGTTGTTGTGTTAAATGACTTGGTTTGTTAATGAAAAAATATTAAATATGATGTTGAACTTATTGAATATTATCTTTAGCTTTATAAAAAGGTTAGATGAATGGCTTTGACTCAGATAAATACATGTACCGACCAGGAACTGTTAGTCTTGATTCATCAGGATAACAGGGAAGCTTTCGATCAGATTTATTTTCGGTATTGGAAAAAGCTATTTATGTACGCTGGTAAGACTGTTAGAAATGAAAGTGAGGCTGAAGATATTGTTCAGGAGGTTTTCATTTCTTTATGGAAACGTAGAGCAGAGCTTTTAGATATCGTATCTCTTTCTTCCTATCTTCATGGCGCAATTCGATTCAAAAGTTTAACTTATATACGAAATAATCTATATAAAAATAATTACCTGTCATCTCTAAAGGAGATTTTTGAGGAGGGGGTAGATATGGTTACTGAATATATTAACCTGGAAGAACTCAATGATGTTATTCATGTCGAAATCTCTAAACTACCACCAAAAATGAGAGAAATCTTTGTTTTGAGTAGAGTAGAGCAAATGAGTCACCGTGAGATTGCTGAACATTTGAATATATCTGATAAAACAGTGAAAAAGCAAATTAACAGATCTCTAAATCAGTTTCGATTGGTATTAAATGAAAAGTCGGGTAGTATATTGGTGTTGGCTATTTATACATTTCTTTATTTATAATTAAATAATCTCTTTGATAATCAGTTTCTTGTGTTTTATTTTGGGTTTGAATGTCTACCAAGACACATCTTATGCTACATATAGGTATAAGGCCAAATAGAAATGAATAAAGAAGAAATAGCTAATTTACTGGATCGATACCAGAAAGGACAAACTACCCCTGACGAAGAGGCTAAGTTAGACTTATGGTATCATAAGGAAGTTAGCTTATCTGACTGGTCTCCGAAAACGAATACTGACGAAATCGCAAGCCTTTTAAAACAAAAAATTGATGCAGCCATAGATCAGGAAGAAATACCAAAAAGTAGAAATTGGTATCGTTATATGTCTGCCGCTGCCGCTATTTTAGTGGCCTTTGGTGTTGGCTTTTACTTCTATGATACAAATAGTCCTTCGGGCTTAACAACAGCTCAATTAAGCCGGACAGCAGATATTGCTCCAGGTAATAATAAAGCTATTTTAACCTTAGCCGATGGAACCAAGATATCGTTGACAGATGTTGATAACGGTGAATTGGCAACACAGTCCGGTATAGTGATTACCAAAAATACAAATGGAGAATTGGTTTATACCATTAGCGGCTCAAACAAATCTGAGTTAAATGCAGAATTATCTTATAACACTATCTCAACGCCTAGAGGTGGCCAGTATCAAGTTAATCTTCCAGATGGAACAAGAGTATGGTTAAATTCAGCATCATCATTAAAGTTTCCTGTAAATTTTTCAACGCTTAAAGAACGTAAAGTTGAGTTGGCAGGAGAAGCATATTTTGAAGTTGCAAGCAATAAAGCCAAGCCATTTAGAGTGTTAAGTGAACAACAAACTGTTGAGGTTCTTGGAACGCACTTCAATGTTATGGCTTATCCAAATGAAAGAAACTTGGAAACCACCTTGTTGGAGGGGAAAGTAAGTGTTAAAGCTGGAAATAAAGAAGCTTTTATTGTTCCCGGACAACAAAGTCAGCTCAGGAATGGCAATATAGATGTATTGAAATTATCTGATCCAGAAGCAATGGTGGCCTGGAAAAATAAACTATTTCAATTTGACAATACAGATATCGACAAAGTACTACGACAAATTGAGCGTTGGTATGATGTAGAAGTAAGTTATGTTGGAGCCAGACCTGATGTTTACTTTACAGGAGTGATGCCACGTGATGTAAAAGTATCAAGGATTTTAATGGCGATGGAACAAACCTGTGATGTGAAATTCCAGATAAATGGAAGAAAGATTACAGTAACAAACAATAAAACCAAATAATAAAACCGATAACTAAAACCAGAAGTATGAAAGAAAACCCTACTTGATTAATCCAAAAGGGTAGCCATAAAAAAAGCATTCCGGATTGCGGCCGAAATGCTTAAGTGCTTGGGCTAACCCTTGATAGTACTCCAATAGAATTAGTGTAAACCAAAACCCAAACAAACAAATGTATGAAACAAAATCTACATTTTAAGGGCATTCTATGCCCTGGAATTTACCTATCCAAGAAGTGCGCTAAGCTTCTTGAATCAAAAGCATTTTTCGTTATGAAATTGACAGGTATTTTACTTTTAGTACTTACCATGCACGTGAATGCAGCTTCTTTCGGACAAAAGGTTAGTATCACTCAACGTAATACTAATCTGAAAATGATATTTAAAGAGATTAGAAAGCAAACAGGTTTCTACTTTATATATAGCAATGAAATTTTAGAGAAAGCTAAGCCATTAACAATTGATGTAAACAACGTTGATCTTGATGAAGTATTAAAAGATGTTTTTAGTAATCAGCCATTAACTTATACCATTCAGGATAAGATTATTATTGTCAAGTTTAAAGATAATACGATTCCGAAGTTGATAAATGTTGCCCCAGTAGCGGTAGATGTCAAAGGAAAAGTAATGGACGTGAATGGACAACCATTGCCTGGTGTAAGTGTAATTGTTGTTGGAACTACAAAAGGTGCCACAACCAACACAGAAGGATATTATGCCATTGATGCCAGTCCGGGCGAGGTGCTGAAGTTTTCTATGGTCGGGTATATTGAGCAGGAAGTAAAGGTGCAAACTAAAACTGCAATCGACATTGTACTGAAAGAGAAACTGAGTGATTTGGATGAAGTGATGGTGGTTGGTATGGGTGTACAGCGTAAGGCTAGTGTAATAGGTGCCATATCAACAGTGAAAATGGATGACCTAAAGATTCCTGTGCGTTCCTTAACCAATGCATTAGCTGGTAAAATGGCAGGAGCTGTTGTCGTTCAGCGCTCGGGTGAGCTGGGAAGAGATGGAGGAGGATTGTGGATCCGTGGTATCGCTACCTTTGGAGCCAATAGATCACCTTTGATTCTTGTAGATGGTGTGGAAAGGAGTATGGATGATATTTCAGTTGAGGAAGTTGAATCTGTTTCCATCCTAAAAGATGCTTCTGCTACTGCAGTTTATGGAGTAAGGGCAGCCAACGGGGTTGTTTTAGTAACAACACGAAGAGGTATTGCACAAGCACCAATAATAGAAGCTAAGACTGAATATGGTTTCTCTGATTTACCAATGCTTCCAAAGTTTTTAGGAGGAGCAGATTATGCAATGTTATATAATGAAGCTTTAGGTAGAGAGAATTATTCGAAAGAATATATAGAGAATACCAGAAATGGCACAGATCCTTATTTATATCCAAATGTAAACTGGTTTGATGAAACCTATAAAAAGTATGCTTATAATGCAAATGCTAATTTAAATGTACGTGGAGGAGGTGAAGTCGCCCGGTATTTCGTAGGACTAGGTTACATAAAAGAAAGTGGTAACTTGAGAGATAATCCCGAAATCGACTATAAATCCAATCTGGATCTTCAACGTTATAATTTTAGAGCTAATGTTGATGTAACCCTTTCTAAGTCAACTGTGCTGGAACTTGAAATTGGTGGTAACCTTACTGATTTGAGAACTCCAGGAGTAGGTGGGGCAATTTATTCATCAACTTTTACACCAGCAGGTGAATTGTTCTATTGGGCCTACCAGGCAACACCAATAGGAAACCCGGTTAGAATACCAATTGGTAAAGATCTGAACGGAAATGATATTATGGGTTGGGCAGCACCTACACAGGTAGGGGAATCCAATCCAGTAGAACGCTTGATGGGTTCTGGATTCAATACAGAATTTAGAAATCAATTTACCAGTCAGATTTCTGTTAATCAAGACCTTAAATCTGTTCTGGATGGTTTGAAATTCAGATTGTCCTATTCATTTGATGCGAATAATACAACTACAATAAACAGAAGAAAGAATAGTACAACTTATGGTGTACAAGGAAGAGACCCGATTTCCGGAGAACTCCTTTTTAAAGAGGTTACACTAGGGTCTGAGTTTTTAGGCTATTCTAATGCCCAGGCAAGTAATCGGGCCAAAGAAATGAAAGCGCAGCTTTTATACAATAAGGCATTTGGTGAAAAACATCATGTAAGTGGTATGATGATGTATTATCAGCGTGATTATATCCTTGGTAATGCTGGTTCGGCAATATTATCACTTCCTTATCGTCGTCAAGGTATTGCAACCAGAGCTACTTACGATTATGATGACAGGTATTTTGCTGAATTTAATGTCGGTTACAATGGTTCGGAAAACTTCCCTCCAGAAAAGCGTTTCGGATGGTTCCCTGCAGTTGCAGCTGGATGGATTATTTCTAATGAATCATTCTTTAAAAACTTAAAAGGAACAGTGGATCTTTTGAAATTCAAAGGATCAATTGGTTTGGTAGGTTCTGAAGCATTGCCAGGTAGTGATCGTTATGGTTATTTATCTGTATATGGAGCAGGACTTGGAGGTTATATATTTGGTGAAACTCCGACTAATTATGGAGGTACCGGTGAAAACCGAATCGGTGTAACAACCTTGACCTGGGAGAAGGGATTGAAGAAGAACATTGGATTTGAATTAAAAATGTTCAAAAATGCTTTGTCAATTGAAGCAGATTATTTTCATGAGAAAAGAACAGATATATTATTGCAACGGACATCTCTTCCTGCAATTACAGGTTATGTAGCTGCACCTTATGCAAATATGGGCGAGATGCTGAACCGAGGGATAGATGGTACAGTGGAATTTAATCAGCGCTTTGGTGAAGTAAGTACTCGTGTATACGGAAACTTTACTTATGCCAGAGACAAAATCCTATCTCAGGATGAGGCAAAGAAAAATTATGAATACAGAATGCGTACCGGTAATAAGTACGGTCAGGTTTTTGGTCTGCAGGCACTAGGCTATTTCGAAAGTGAGGCTGATATTCAAAACAGTCCGACTCAACAGTATGGAGTGGTTAGACCAGGGGACATTAAATATCTTGATGTAAATGGTGATGGGAAAGTAAGTGTGGATGATGAAGTGCCTATTGGGTATTCTAATTTGCCGGAAATCAATTATGGTTTCGGTTTCCAGGTAGAATATAAGGGGTTTGATGTTGGGGTGTTTTTAAGAGGGCAGGGACGGGTAAGTTACGGACTGGGTGGCTCATATGTTCCATTTGCCCAGGGAGTTGGGAAGCTTAATCTTTTTGAACAGGCATTAGACCGCTGGACTGTCGACAATCCAAGGCAAGATGCACTTTATCCACGTATTTATAATGGAACGTCAGCTAATAACTGGCAAACTTCAACTAAGACCATATATGACGGAAGTTATTTGCGCTTATCTGACGTTGAGGTTGGTTATACTTTTGGGGCTAGAGTATTATCTAGCATCAGATTAAAAAGTTTACGATTATATGCACTCGCAAATAACGTAGCAGTGTGGGCTCCATGGAAAATTTGGGATCCAGAATTGGCTGGTCCAGGGAATTACCCTTTGCCGCGTAAAATGAACTTGGGTATCAGAGCTAAATTTTAATTTAAAGAAGATGAAAAGAAATTTTAAAATATATATCATGCTCTTCATGTTTGGGCTGATGACAGTAACGGGCTGTAAGAAGTTCCTGGACAAACAGCCTGATGATATGAAAACAGATGAGATGATCTGGAAGTCACGTAAAGAAACGGAAGCATTTTTATATAATGTCTACGCATCTATACCTGCGGCCAATCTTTATCAG
Organism: Pedobacter hiemivivus; assembly: GCA_040393085.1. GTDB lineage: Bacteria > Bacteroidota > Bacteroidia > Sphingobacteriales > Sphingobacteriaceae > Pedobacter > Pedobacter hiemivivus_A. Next base: position 54,737 of record JBEBUV010000019.1, read on the forward strand.
GATGATCCATGGTTAGGCTTGGCAGATGAAATAGATTTGAGCTGGAATGTCTACAATACTTATAATATTAATCTTGGTAACTGGAATACAGGTTCGGGGTTCTATAATAAATGGGCAACGTATTATAAAGCAATTCGCGCTTCTTTCATATTTGAGAATAATGTAGATAAAAATCCAGAGCTAAGCGATGGGTTAAAGAGCCAATATAAGGCAGAGGTTAAATTCTTACGTGGATATTATTACTGGTTGTTGCTTAGACAATACGGTCCTATCGCCATTCTAAAATCTGAGATGCCTTCAGATACCGATTTTGGAGCTATTGCCAGAACTCCTTATGATGAGTGTGTGAATTATATCGTTCAGATGATGGATGAAGCAGAACAAGGTTTGCCATTAGACTGGCAAAATGACAAGCAATGGTTAGGTAAACCAAATAAAATTGTTTGTAAAGCCGTCAAAGGTATTGTTTTGACAATGGCTGCAAGTCCGCAATGGAATGGAAATATTGATTATGCTAATTTTAAAAATCATGATGGTACTCCTCTTACTAGTACAACATACGACGAAAATAAATGGAAAAAAGCCGCCGATGCAAGTTATGCAGTGATTCAGCTAGCTGAAAATAATCCAGTTACAAATTTGAAACTATACAGAAACGATGAGAATGGTGATGGTGTTTTTAATCCATTGAAATCTGTTAGAGATGTTAAGTTAAAGAAATGGAATTGTGAGGTTATTTGGGGACGTGCAGGTTACTATGCATCCGGCTGGGAAATTCACACCTCTCCAGGACCAAATAACTTAGGTGGTGTTGGTCCGACTCAAAGAGTAGTGGATGCTTTCTTAATGAAAAATGGCCGTTCAATTGATGACCCGCTATCAGGATATGTGGAGGAGGGCTTTACGACTGCAGGTGGCGACAACTGGAATCCTAAAAACAGGAATATAACTACAGAACGTGTAGCAATGATTGATGATATCCGTAGTGGTGATGCATGGGGACATTGGGCAGGTGAATGGAATATGTATGCAAATCGCGAACCACGTTTTTATGCGAATATCCTTTATAATAAAAGAATCATCCCTCAGTTACCAAGTGATGTAGATAAGCGTGATTACTATAGTACCGGAAGCCAAAAAAATGGCTATGGTAGGGCTGAACTATATTACGGTGGGGCATCCAGATCCTCAGGTTCTTATACCTTTTATTCCCGTACCGGATATTTATGCTTAAAGGATGTTGATTATCTGAGTAATCTTAGAGATAGAGTGCATGTGTCAAATCCACGCGTTGAAATATTTATTCGTTATGCTAGTGTTTTATTGGATTACATTGAAGCTTTGAATGAATATAATCCGGGTCACCCAGATATTGAGAAATACTGGGATATGATTCGCTCTCGTGCAGGAGTTCCAAATATATTTAGCGTATATCCTGAAATCAGAGGAAACAAAGCAGAACAAAGAGAGCATATTTTGACCGAACGTCAGATAGAACTTGCATTTGAAACCGATCGCTATTTTACTTCAAGAAGAAGATGGAGAGCACATACACCTGACAATGGAGATCCTTTGCGGAAATGGGGCGATGGAGGTAAAATGTGGGGTATGGATGTAAATGCTGGAGCAGTTGCGACAAATAATTTTGCTTACACAGGATTTTACAAGCGCACTGCATTTGAAGAAAGAGTCTTCCCAATGAAGTTTAATCTGTTCCCAATTCTTCAAACTGAAATTGATAAAAATCCTGCTTTAGTTCAAAATCCAGGATGGTAAATAATCTTTAATAGACATCATTATGTTAAAAAAATATAGATTTTTAAGTACAGTATTGTTTTTAGGGATGTTAATGGTTTCTTCTTGTGAGAAGGGACTGGATGCCATAAAAGTAGACGGTACAGTGTACATTCCCAATTCGGGTCTTAGTACGCAAACTGCACTCCTTGGAGAGTCCGTTTTTAAATTGGGCGTTTATAGAGCAGGAGTAAATCAGGAGAATAGTGTGACTGTTAATCTGGAGGTTGATCCAAATGCCTTTACAGATTTTCTGGGAGATAATCCAGGATATGAAATCTTGCCGGCCAGTAATTATAGCATTCCTTCTGGAACTGTAGTGATTGAGGCAGGAAAGGAAAGAGAAGATTTAAATATCCGTTTGATAAATATCAATGAAAATACATTTGTCGGCAAGAAATACGTCTTGCCAATAGCAATTAAAAGCGTTAATTCCGATACCAAGATAAATGAAGAAAAGAAAGTTGCTTTCCTTTATTTCTCAAGATTTCGTAATGCATATGAAGCGAAGTATAAAGCATATGGTACTGTATTCAATGAGGCTGTTGTAGTTAAAAGTATAGATGAGGTGCTAAGCCCAGCTTCAATTTCAGCTAATATTCTTGAAATAGCAGGACCTGAAGTTGGGATGAAGTTGCGTTTGACAATCCTAAATGATAAAGTTCAGGTCACAGGCGCCCAGGGATCGGAGGCATATGCTGTCCAGAACAACACATCGAAAGGGGAGAGTGTGTTCATAGGACAGTTTGACCCAATTTATCAGACTTATAAAGGGAATTTCAGATTGTTTTATACCTATTTGTTGAAAGGTGTAAAGCAAGATGTTGCGGTAGACTTATCATTTACATTATAAAATCGAATTATATGAATAAGTATATTTCATTTCTGCTCGCAACACTGGTTGTGATGCTAGGTTATTCCTGTAAAAAGGAGGAGAATAAAGGCGATTTCAGTGCTTCTGCTAATTCGGTATATGCCACATTTGAAAATGGTTCCGGATTTTTTAATCCAGAAGGTGCTACGCCTTATGGAGACACCATCAAATTTATTTTTCCAACACACTTTCCTGCAGAATCTGATAATCTCATCAATATTTCTGCAATGAAAATTAAAGTGAATGCCCCCACTACTATTAGTGGTCCTGATCTGTTCGATTTGACTAAGCCTACACAGATTACAATCACAGCGGCTGATGGAACTAAAAGTTCTCATATCGTGATTGGAGAGGCCAGGAAAAGTAGTGAAGCTATGATTACGAGTTTCAGTTTACCAGCTGCGAATCTTAATGGATTTGTGATTGAGTCTGGGAAACTGGTAGGCCTTATTGCGGCTGGTGCTGACATCACCAATCAGGTTCCTTCTATCTCATTAACTCCGCATACTACAATTTCTCCTGCGGCTAATTTAGCTCAGGATTTTAGCAAGCCTGTTACCTATACAGTTACTGCTGAAAATGGAAAGGCTGTACAATATATAGTTAAACCGATTGCACCTGAAAGGGCAGAATTAGGTATTCGTGCAGGTAGTATGAAGTTGTTGTGGTCTAAAACTTTAGCTGAGCTTGGAATTAATGCTGGCGATCACTTTACTACTTCAATTGCAGCCACTGACGAGTATCTGGTTGTGAATACACGTGAAGCTTCTAATAAATACCTAGACAGGTTTACTGGTGTGGTTGCCGGAGCAATGAATATGAGCGGGATTCACGGAGTCAACTTTAAAAACTTCTTTGCGACAAGTGATGATGCTGGTCATTTGCTGGTTTCTAATCTGACTAATGCTGTGGGAAACAGCCTGTTTATCTATAAATATAATAGTCCTTCAGATCAGGCTCCAGTTAAATTTATAGAGTATAATGGCTTAGTGGCAGGACAGCAACTAGGTAGGAAAATGTCTGTAAAAGGTGATCTTAACAAAAATGCTTTGATCTTTGTAGCCGCAAGTAATTCTGATAATTCTATATTGAGATGGCAGGTTGTTAATGGGGTCCTACTGTCGCAAACACCTACCATTATCAAATATGGTGGAGTAACCAAATGGACAGTTATGGCAGATGTAATTTCAACCGGCCCCAATCTGACAGATCCTATGTTCGTAGCCTCACAGCTTGGAGATATTGCATATATGGATGCTAAAGGGGTACCGTTAAGTCAGCTTAATGTATCAGCTGCAGGTTTTAATGTGAGTCATAGTCTGGATTATGCTGAATTTAACAATGCGAAATATTTGGCTGTCGTAAATATAAGCACTACGCTCCTGGGAAATGGTTATCTGTTTAATGTGACTGATCCATTGTTGCTTTCGACTTCACCTACCAGTGTTAATTATCCAGATGTAATGGTCTTTAAATCATCGTTAATGACTACCCTGGCAAATGGGAATCAAACGGGAGATATCGCATTAAAAGTTTCAAAGGATGGTTACAAAATGGTAATGTATGTGATGATTACTAATGGTAAGATTGAAGCTTATGAATTTGATTGTATAGACCTGAATAGCATTAAATAATTATTACGCTAACAACACGCGCTCGCACACACAATACCCTACATCCGCTAATGCTCTTTAGGTAAGAGCATGGCGGATGTTTATTTTTAACCATAAAAACACAAACAAATGAAGCGATTATTAACTTTTATTTACATTTTATGCCTGGCTAGTACGGGCTGGGCGCAAGAGCCCGGTAAAGGGCAGTACGGAAAAACCAATATCACCGATTTAGTATTAATTTATCAGGGAGGTGTCCATCGCCCTATGGAATGGACTAAGGAACAGTTTCTACCATATATCATCCATGAAGATAGTAAAGGGAAGAAAAACTGGCTTTATGATGGCTTTTTGTTTCTTGAGTTTAAAGATGGTAAAGGCCGAAATTATGCTCCAGGATATGCCAAATTAAATGCTCGTAAAGCAGAATGGGAATGGTTAATGGATAGAAACTTTGAAAAGGATAAAGCTTTTTATGCTTTAAATGAGGCCATCAAAGAGCAAATTCCTATAATGAAGAAACCAGGCTTTAAACACAAATTGGTAGTAGGAATTCCGAGTCCGATTTTTAACCAGAAAGATTGGGGAGAAATCAATGGGAAAGTAATGGACTTTTCTAAACATGAGGATAGAATTGAAGCTGGAAAATGGTATATAGACAAGTTTCTTGAACGCTACAAACAACAGAAATATGCCCACTTACAACTGGAGGGTTTTTACTGGGTTGATGAAGATGTAAATGGCTGTGCTGAAATATTAGAGCCACTCGGTGATCACATGCGTTCAAAAGGAATGAAGTTTTACTGGATCCCTTATTGGAATGCAAAAGGATTTGATCAATGGAGAAAGTTCAAGTTTGATTTTGCATGGTTACAACCTAATCATTTTTTCAACAGTAAAATCCCGGATAGCCGAATAGATCAAGCTTGTGATTTGGCTAAGAAACTAGGAATGGGTATGGAAATGGAGTTTGATTCACACGCTTTAAATGCATCCAAAGAACAGAAAAGTGGACGGTTAAAAGCGTATATAGAAGCTTTTAAAAGGAATGATGCCTGGGCAGAATCGCCTATTGCTTACTATGAAGGTGGTAATGGAATGTACCTGTTCTCGAAGTCTACAGACCCTAAAGATAAAGCGCTGATTGATGAACTCGCAGCAGAAATTATCAAGCGCAAAAACAAAAGCTTTATGAAAAAATTAAGTAAAGGCAGCAAGTAAAACTAAATCTTCTCAGTATCTTAGTTTCACACAAACAAATGAAATATGAATACTATAGTGAAATTTCTGAGAAGCAAAGGTTTGGTTATAATGGCAGCACTTTTAGTCCTGTCTTATTCTGAATCTAAAGCACAAAAAGTATCAAAAAAGCAACCTCTGGTTTTTATTCAGATGACAGACACACAGTTTGGATTCTTTGAAAATGATCAGAAGTTTGCAAAAGAAACTGAAAACTTTGAAAAAGCCGTGGCAGCAGCAAACCAGCTACGCCCGGCTTTTGTAATTATAACCGGTGATCTTGTAAACCTAATGGGTGACCCGGCACAGATTGCTGAATACAAAAGAATAGCAGCAAAATTAGATCCCTCAATTAAATTGTATAGCCTCCCAGGTAATCATGATGTAGCCAATAAACCTACACCAGAAATTCTAGCGGCCTATCGTAAGGAGTTTGGAGCAGATTATTATACTTTTAAAACAGGTGATATGTTTGCGATTGTAGTGAATTCAGGCCTGATCTCTGATCCAACTGGTGCAGCAGAAGAAAGTGAAAAACAATACAAATGGCTGCAGTCGGCCTTTAAAAAAGCTAAAAAATCTGGATGTAAATCTATCGTTGTATTTCAGCACCATCCTTTCTTTCTTCAAAGCCCAGATGAAAAGGACCAATATTTCAATATCCAAACACCAATTAGAAAGAAATACCTGCAATTGTATAAAGAAAATGGGGTAAGCCATATTTTTGCTGGCCACCTACATAAAAACTCATTCGGCAAAGATGGTGAAATGGAAATGGTGACTACAGGCCCAGTAGGAAGACCATTAGGTAAAGATCCATCAGGCGTTAGAATTGTAACGGTAAGTAATGGTAAAATTGAACATACCTATTATGGCCTGGATGAGATTCCAAAAAGCTTGAAAAAATAAGCCTGAGTATGTAACCACTTATCTGATCATAAATGAAACAAAACAATCTAAATAGAGAAAGACGTTATTGGCTCATGTTGGCAGCTTTGGTGGTTACAATATCAGCATCCTCATACTTATGGCTAAGGCCTAAATCAGAAATGATTAAAAAAGATTTTGCAGTTGCAGAAAAGCAATATGGCAATTTGCTGAAAACTTCAACAGATATTACTAGATTTCCACGTACTATTAATAAGGATGGATCGGTAAGAAGTACGGATATACGGGACTGGACACAGGGCTTTTTTGCCGGCGGACTATGGTATATTTATGAATATACAGGAAAACAGGAATGGAAAGATGCTGCTACAAAATGGACAGTTGCTTTAGAGCAAGCACAGCATTTAACGCAACATCATGATGTTGGTTTTGTTATGTACTGCTCTTATGGTAATGCCATCAGATTCGAAAAAGATCCTAAGAAAATTGAATTGTATAACAAGATTCTGATCCAGTCGGCCGAGTCTGCATTAACAAGATTTGACCCTAAAGTAGGCTTAATAAAGTCATGGAACAGTAAAGCATCATGGGACAAAAAAACAATCTGGAAATACCCTGTGATCATCGATAATATGATGAACCTGGAGATGTTATGCTATGTGTCTAAATTGACGGGGAATCCAAAATATAAAGATGTTGCAGTAAGCCACGCTTTGAATACAATGAAGAATCATTTCAGACCTGATTATAGCACTTACCATGTAGTTGATTATGCTGCTGATGGTTCTGTATTGCATCAGCAAACCAACCAAGGCTATGCTGATAACTCTACCTGGGCTAGGGGACAAGGATGGGCAATTTATGGTTTCACCATGATGTATAGAGAAACTAAAGATGAAAGGTTCTTAAATGCAGCGCAAAAAGCGGCAGATTTTTATATCAATCACCCGAACTTACCAAATGATAAAATTCCATATTGGGATTTCAATGTTGAACAAAAAGGTTATAAACCAGATTTTGATTACAATAGCAATAAGTTGTCATACATTCCCCGTGATGCCTCGGCAGGATCATTAACAGCTTCCGCATTATTTGAACTTAGCACGTATGCTAAGGATGGTAAGAAGTATTTTACACAGGCAGAATTGATGCTCAAATCATTGTCTGGGGATGAGTATTTAGCTAAACCAGGTACTAACGGTGGTTTCTTATTGAAACATTCTGTAGGTAGCTTGCCTCATAAAACGGAAATCGATGTTCCTTTGATTTATGCAGATTATTATTTTTTAGAGGCATTGTTGAGGTATAAGAAGATTAAAGGGTAAAAAATCACCTTCTCTTCTACGGCTGGAATCTTTGCCTGAAGAAGGCAAAGTTACTAGGCCGATCAGAGAAGGTGATTTTTTTCTCAGTAGAGGGGCCAAAGTCAAGAGAGAAAAGTATGTGTAACGATCCTGCTCCCTTTTTTATTTGGTATATTGTGGGCAGAAAATGAAGCAGGGAAATCAAAGTCTTTTAAAGAATTGTTCCGTTGAGGAAATTAGTATTGGAAGTTCTGAGACTCAGTTGTCTGATCCTTTTTATCATATATTTCTGTTTAAAGGAACTGGCAGTGTAAATGTTGATTTTACAGACTATGAGTTTTCTGGTAATATTGTATTGTTTACCACACCGTATCAGACGATAAATTTTAAGGTAGAAAGTGATGTCCAAGCACGCAGTTTGCTTTTTCATGGAGACTTTTATTGTATAGAGTATCATAAAAAGGAAGTGGCTTGTAATGGTTTGTTATTTAATAATATATATGATCAGCCGTTTATTGTACTGAATGATGAAGAATTTTCGGAAATGCATGGTCTCTTTGATAAGTTGGCAGCGGAACTGGATTTTAAGGACAGTTATTCTCAGGCAGTAGTTAGAGCTTATTTACAGTTAATGCTTGCCTTAAGTAGCAAGGTGAAAAAGGCTGGTTCAACTTCAGCTGAAGAAGAGTTTTTAAATCATCCGATAGGGAGGTTTAAGGCCTTACTGGAGCAGCATTTTAAAAAAGAACGATCACCCTCATTTTATGCTGAGCAACTCGGTATTGCACCCAATACATTTTCAAAGCAATGTGCAGCATATTTTTTAAAGTCGCCATCACAACTGATACAGGAGCGGGTGATTTTAGAAGCTAAAAAACAAATACACCTTACTCATAAGAGTATGAAAGTGATTGCTGCGGAACTGAACTTTGATGATGAAAATTATTTTAGCCGATATTTTAAAAAATATGCGAGTATTACTCCGACAACCTTTAGGGAGGATGTGGGTATATCTATTGTGGCAGATTTGTCCAGATAATATCCATATCTGTCCATGGTAAGTCAACGCTCGATTATTCAATTTTGTAATTCAAAAAAATTGAATGTATATGTTGACTTTTTTAGCAGATTTCCAGAGACAGTTTTATAATTTCATGCGAATAGCAATCTTCGTAGTGATGGCATGGATTGGTGGACTTAAAGCCTTTCAGTATGAAGCGGATGGTATTGTGCCATTTGTGGCAAATAGCCCCGTAATGAGCTTCTTTTATAATGAGCCCCCTTCTGAATATAAAAAATATAAAAATAAAGAGGGAGAGGTAGTCGAGAAGAATATCCAATGGCACGAAAAGAATGGTACCTATATATTTTCTTATGCATTGGGTACTGTAATTGTAATTATTGGATTGGTAGTGATTGGCGGTATTTTTAATGACCGTTTAGGTGTGGTTGGCGGACTGCTGACTTTTGGTATGTCACTTGTTACACTCAGCTTCTTAATTACAACGCCAGAAACATGGGTGCCAGCGCTAGGTGGCCCTGAACATGGTTTTCCTTATCTTTCAGGTGCCGGGCGATTGGTTATAAAAGATATCATCATGATGGCAGGAGGATTATTGGTCGCTTCGGATAGTGCCCAACGCACACTTCAAGTTATAGCGGCAAAGAAGAAGAACTAATAATTGACTAAGCATTAGGACAGTTTTTACAACGTTTCCCCTCCTTATACTTCTCGCAGCATTCCTTTTTCTTTTTGTCCTTTTTTTTCTTTTTATCTTTTTTCTTTGACATGGCCTGTTGGAATAATTATTAAACAAAAAAAAGGCAATACTGTTTGCTTTTGCATATAGTATTGCCTTTGTAAATATAGTAGGAATTCCCGACTAAGTTTGATTAAGCTTCTTCATATTTAATCTGACCAACATGTTTGTCAATCTGCCATCTGCCAGTTCCTTCTTCACCGATCACGTCAAACAGTTCAAGCGCTCTTCTTGCTTTGTACTCTTCTTCTCTTTGTTCTTTAAAGAACCAGTTTAAGAATTCAATCGTTACAAAGTCTTGCTCTTTATAGCAACGTGCAGCAATGTTTTTGATTGATTGTGTAACCATAATCTCTTGCTCTAATGCTTCTTCAAATACCTCACGGAATGAGTTGTACTCAGCTTTAACATTTGTGATTTCAGGAGAAACTGAATTGCCACCCATGTCTAAAACATATTTAAAGAATTTAAGCTGGTGATGTCTTTCCTCTTCTGCTTGTTTAAAGAAATAATCTGCAGAAAAGTCATAACCATTACGGTTACACCATGAAGCCATTGATAAATATATTGCTGAGGAATGAGCTTCTTTTTTTATTTGTTGATTAATAAGTGTCTCTACATCTGAGGAGAGTAAACACTTAACACGCATAATATCTTTCATTGTATATATGTATTAAGTTCTATAGTTCGAATTTCTTAGTACAAAAATACAGCTAACTATTTAAAATAGTGAAAATAAGGCTAATATGGAAAGAATCTAATTCTAGCGTGATTAGATAATGATACGATGTAAACGATCGTAAATGATGTGATTCAGTTCTAACATCACAAATGTTCCCTGAAGTAACTCCTTTAAAGCAATGATCTCTAATAGGGATAATACATAGCAATGATCACAGGCACAGATAAATATAATTTCTACATCAGGAGATTTTCCACTGTTTAATAGCAAATCTTCAATGTCAATGTTATAAACCGCTTTCTTTAATTTCAAAATATTACGGTAATCGAAGCGCGCCAGCTTCCCTGCAAAATCAATATACCAGCAGTTCTCAGCATCAGACTGATAAATAGCACCTGCTTTAGTGCTAAAAACTTCGACAAAATCGACCGATGGTTGAATGGTTATATCTTGCATAGTAAAAATTGATTAATGCAAAGGTGATTATTATTTAGATTTATTCCAAATCAATGTAGAATATTTTTAAATATTATCAATTAATTGCTTTTTTTTACTGACTTTTGGATCAGTTTTGTCAAACTGACATTGTCGTAATCATTCTAAATAAAAGCTAAACACCTTTCTAATTAGAAAATTACATTGTTTTTGTATTGCATAAACTAACTTTGCAGAATTATGGCTCAAGGTTTGCTTCAATGGTTAGCACCGAGAAAAAAATATTCATGGAGAACAAAGCTCAAAATATATCTATACCCGAAGAAGAAGTAAAGGGCCCGGGGAAACTGGCTCGTATGTTTTTGACTCTATATGACGTTTATAAATTCATAGCGCGGTTTTTTAAAGAGGGTTTTCTTCCTCCTTACGAGCTAAAGGAATTATTCAGACAATGTTATGAGATTGGTTACCGCTCTGCATTACTGATTTCTACAACAGGATTCATTACGGGTATTGTATTTACCAAGCAATCGCGACCATCGTTATCAGAATTCGGTGCAACTTCTTGGCTGCCATCACTGGTAGGTATCGCATTGCTCAGAACTCTTGCCCCATTGCTTACAGGACTTATTGCCGCTGGTAAAGTGGGTTCAAGTATTGGTGCCGAATTGGGATCGATGCGAGTTACAGAACAAATTGATGCAATGGAAGTTTCTGCAACTAACCCATTCAAGTTTTTAGTAACCACACGTGTTCTTGCAGCAACAATTACGATTCCCATTCTTACATTTTATACTGCAATGGTGGGGATGCTAGGTGCATTACTGAACGTTTCTTTAAGTGAAGGAACCAGTGCTAAAGCATTTTTTCAATCTTCATTAGAACAGATTACTTTTCTTGATATCACCGCATCTACTATTAAAGCAGTACTTTTCGGATTTACAATAGGTATGGTAGGTTGTTATCAGGGATATAATTCATCAAAAGGAACTGAAGGTGTTGGTAAAGCTGCCAACTCTGCCGTAGTCATCGCTATGTTCCTGATCTTTATTGAAGAAGTGGTTTCAGTACAGTTTTTTGGTCTATTTAGAGGATAATCATCATGATGGAGGTAAAACCAATTCTTAAAAACATCGAAAAGGTAATTGAAATTAAAGGCTTGAAAAAGGCTTTCGGTAATTATCATGTCCTTAAAGGTGTAGATCTTGATCTACATAAAGGAGAAAATCTGGTGGTGCTCGGGAAATCGGGGACAGGGAAATCGGTATTGATAAAAATAATTGTCGGCCTTCTTACTCCTGATGAGGGAATGGTGAAAGTTTTAGATCAATACGTGGATCAGATCACTTACAAGGAATTATTGGCACTTCGTTTAAAGGTAGGCTTCTCTTTTCAGAATAGTGCTTTATACGATAGTATGACGGTGAGAGGGAACCTGGAGTTTCCACTGGTAAGAAATCAAAGGAAACTGACTAAAGGGGAGGTAAATATGGCGGTAGAGGAAATGCTGGATGCTGTGGGCCTTTTGCAAACTATAAACCAGATGCCGTCAGAGTTGTCGGGCGGACAAAGAAAAAGAATTGGTATTGCCAGAACTTTGATCCTACGTCCCGAAATTATGCTTTATGATGAGCCTACTGCAGGATTGGACCCCATTACCTGTCTGGAAATTAACAACTTGATTAATGAAGTACAACAACGTTTTCATACCAGTTCTATCGTAATTACACACGATTTAACTTGTGCAAAAGCGGTTGGAAATAGGGTAGCTATGCTTTTAGATGGACAATTTCAACGGATAGGTCCATTTGAAGATGTTTTTAATACGAACGACGAAAGGGTCAAACCTTTTTATGATTATAATTTTATTCAATAATATATATGCAAGTAACAGATAACCGCAAACAGATAACAGTAGGGGTATTTATTCTGCTGGGACTGGTGATATTCGTTTTAGGAGTATTCACTTTAGGGAGCCAGAGAAAAGCCTTTGTAAAGAGCTTTACTGTACATGCTGTCTTTAATGATATACAAGGTTTGAAAGCCGGAAATAATGTATGGTTCTCTGGGGTTAAAATCGGAACTATCAAAAAAATTCAGTTTTATGGGATTTCTCAAGTTCAGGTTTTTATGAATATTGAAGAAGATGCGCATAAGTATATCCATAAAAATGCAGCAGCAAGTATCAGTTCTGATGGATTGATCGGTAATAAAATCGTGGTAATTACTGGTGGAAGCCCGAAATTCCCATTTGTAGAGGATGGAGATCAATTGCAAGTAGCAAATACACTTTCTACGGATGATATCATGAAGACTTTCCAGGTAAATAATAAAAACCTGGTGGATGTAACTTCAGATTTTAAAGTATTGGCAAAAAATCTTGTGGATGGTAAGGGGACGGCAGGTGCTTTGTTAGCTGATGAACAGGTTGCTAATAATTTTAAAGCAATTGTAGAGAACTTGAAGGCGACTACAGCTTCTGCAAATAAAATGGCAGCCGAGATGAGCGCTTTCTCTAAAACATTGAATACTAAAGGTGGTTTAGCAGATAAAATGATGACAGATACTGCAGTATTTGCACAGCTGGAACGATCAATTAATGAATTGCAAAAAACAGCTGCTTCAGCATCGGCAATGACAGATAACTTGAATAAAGCGACAGCGAAGTTTAATCAGACAGATAATGCGGTAGGTTTATTGATCAATGATCAGAAGACTGCGGATCAGGTGAAAGGCATTATGCATAATCTGGAAACAAGTAGCAAAAAGCTGGATGAGAATATGGAAGCGTTGCAGCATAACTTTTTGTTAAGAGGTTTCTTTAAGAAAAAAGCTAAAGCAGAGGCACAAGCAATTGAGGCGGGACAAAAATAATAGACAAAAATAACCATTCTCTTCCTCGCGGGAATCTTTTGCCCTGAAGAAGGACAAAAGTTCCAATGCTCTTCAGAGAAGGTGATTTTTGTGTCAGCATGGTGCATACCGCATGGTGTATATTGTTAGATGTAGAATTTTCCTGTTGCTTAGATAATTGTATGGTGCATACTGCTAAAGTGTCTAGTCTATTAAACTAGAAAGATGAAAGCTAATAATAAAAATCACCTTCTCTGATCCGACTTAGGCCTTTCGCTTTTTTATCTCTGGTGTTGCTTGCGTTTGAAATAAAAATCACCTTCTCTGATCCGACTTAGGCCTTTCGCTTTTTTATCTCTGGTGTTGCTTGCGTTTGAAATAAAAATCACCTTCTCTGATCCGACTTAGGCCTTTCGCTTTTTTATCTCTGGTGTTGCTTGCGTTTGAAATAAAAATCACCTTCTCTGATCCGACTTAGGCCTTTCGCTTTTTTATCTCTGGT
>JBEBUV010000020.1:0-58738 GCA_040393085.1 Pedobacter hiemivivus
TGACCTTCGGGTTATGAGCCCGACGAGCTACCAACTGCTCCACCCCGCACTATATACAATTTCGTTACTGTCTGTTAAATCCTTAACTCTTGTTCCGAATTGGAATGCAAAGATATAATTCGTTTCTTTGTAGTCCAAATTTATTTCAAAATATATTTTAATGTCGCATAAAGCAGGATTTGTAAGTATCATCGGTAAGCCCAATGTGGGCAAATCTACCCTAATGAACGCCCTGGTGGGCGAAAAGCTTTCTATCATAACTCCAAAAGCACAGACCACACGTCACCGCATTTTAGGAATTGTGAACGAAGAAAGCTACCAAATTGTTTTTTCTGACACGCCGGGCATCATAAAACCTCGTTACGGACTGCAAGATTCAATGATGAGTTCTGTAAAAGGAGCCCTCACTGATGCAGATTTAATTCTGTTTGTTACAGATATTAATGAGCAGCATGATGAGAATGATGTACTCGAGAAAATAATTAACACAACCATCCCGATGATTGTGTTAATTAATAAGATCGACAATGCGAAGCAGGAACAAGTAGATGAGAAGATCGCTTTCTGGCAGGAAAAATTAAATCCTAAACATATTTATGCTATTTCAGCACTTCATCAGTATAACCTGGATGGAATTATGAATACTGTTCTGGACTTCCTACCTGAGCACGCTCCTTTTTATGATAAAGAAGATCTTACTGATCGTACACAAAGATTCTTCGTGTCTGAAATCATTCGCGAGAAAATCTTTAATAACTATCAGAAAGAAATACCATATAGTACTGAAGTAATCATTACTGCCTATAAAGAGGAAGAAACAATTACGCGTATCAGTGCCGAAATTATTGTTGAACGTGATTCACAGAAAAACATTCTGATCGGTAAAGGTGGCGCCAGTTTGAAAAAAGTAGGTACCGAAGCCCGTAAAGACATTGAGAAATTTCTGGACCAAAAAGTTTTTCTGGAAACTTTTGTAAAAGTTATTCCTGATTGGCGTAGCAAAAAGAACTACCTAAAAAGCTTCGGCTACGAGTAACGCTTCTTCACAAAAAAGAAAGTAAAACCCGTCATTTCCACAGGGATTGTGTATCTTTGTGGCCTTTAAATTATTCGTATAAAACACCCATGGCAAATATTATTGCAATTGTTGGAAGACCTAACGTAGGCAAGTCTACCCTTTTTAACCGCTTAACCGAGAGTCGTAAAGCTATTGTTGATGATTTCAGCGGGGTAACACGCGATCGTCATTATGGCTCTGCGGAGTGGACTGACCGACAGTTTACCGTTATTGACACCGGTGGTTATGTAGCAAATTCAGAAGATGTTTTTGAAGCTGCAATCCGTGAGCAAGTAGTTATTGCCATTGAAGAAGCAACAGTTCTTCTTTTTATGGTTGATGTAACAACAGGCATTACCGATCTGGATGATGAGATTGCTCAATTACTTAGACGTAGTAAAAAACCTGTATTCATCGTGGTAAACAAGGTAGACAATACCCAATTACAAAACGAAGCTGCAGTATTTTATAGTTTTGGACTTGGAGAAATCCACCCAATTTCTTCTATGACTGGTTCTGGAACAGGGGATTTATTAGATGAGGTGATTAAACACTTCGAAGATATTCCTGAGGATGAGAACACTTTACCTAAATTAACTATAGTTGGTAGACCTAACGTTGGAAAATCGTCTCTGATCAATGCCCTAATGGGTAAAGAAAGAAACATTGTAACACCAATTGCAGGCACCACAAGAGATTCGATTCATATTCATTATAATCAATTCGGTCACGAATTTATGTTTATTGATACTGCTGGTTTACGTAAAAAAACCAAAGTAAAAGAGAACATTGAATTCTATTCTGTAATGCGTACCATAAAGGCGCTTGAAGAAGCCGATGTAGTGATCCTGATGATTGATGCAATGGAAGGTTTGGAGTCGCAAGACGTAAACATTTTCCACCTTGCTGAGAAAAATAAAAAAGGTATCGTTGTATTGGTCAACAAGTGGGACTTAGTAGAAAAAAACAGCAAGACTTCAAACGTGTTTGAAGATCAGATTCGTCACAAACTACAGCCCTTCACAGATATTCCAATCATATTCACCTCTGCATTAAACAAGCAACGTATCTTCCAGGCGGTAGAAACTGCACTTGAAGTATACAAAAACAGAGGTAAGAAGATTCCTACATCGAAGTTAAATGATGTAATGTTACCGATTATTGAAAAATACCCACCTCCAGCTTTAAAAGGAAAGTATATTAAAATCAAATACATTACTCAGATTAGTGGTACATCTCCAATGTTCGCTTTCTTCTGTAACCTTCCTCAATACATTAAAGAACCTTACAAACGTTTTATTGAGAATAAGTTACGTGAACACTTCGACTTTAGCGGAGTACCTATTCAAATCTATTTCAGACAGAAATAAAAAAGAATTTATTGCAGGCTGGCAACAGCCTGCTTTACCATTGTGTCACTTAGGTTTAATGCCTTATAATAACCGGCATCACCTAAGTGATATTTGTATAAAAGCAATTTTAGATCGCTATAAATCAACGTTTTCGATGCACTAAGTTGCTTTTGATCAACTACTATATTCTTATTCTGAATATATCTTAACAGATCTCTGTAATCATTATCACCAATAACGAACGAGCTTACATTCTGATCCAGAAAAGTCGCATCATACCGACGACCTAATATATCATATACAAAATCGAATAAGATCTTTTTAGAAATTAATGTATTATAGAATTTATTGTAACCATTAGTATCTATTTTCACATAAACATCCGGACGAATACCACCTTGTACAAGGACTCTGTTCTTTAAGCTGTCTCTTAAGGTCTTGTCGGCCGTTAACTCCCCATCATTAAATCTTTCCTCAATCTCATTTTTATAGGCTGTATACCCGTTCTTATAAGACTTTTGTATACTTCTCCCTTTAGGAGTATAATACCTTGCAATGGTTAAATTTAAGGCAGATCCATCTCCAAAAGGAAACTGTTCCTGTACCAACCCTTTTCCGAATGAGCGGCGGCCAATAATTATACCTCTACCCCAATCTTGTACGGCTCCCGCTAAAATTTCACTTGCTGAAGCTGAGTTTTCATTGATTAATACAGCGAGTTTACCTTGTTCGAATTCCCCTCCACCCGATGACACATAATCTGTACGTGGTTCGTGCTTACCCTCTGTGTATACAATAAGCTTGTTTTCTTGTAGAATCTGATTTGCAAGTCCGGTAGCAGCACTTAAGTACCCTCCACCATTATCTCTTAAATCCAGGATCATCTTTCTCATGCCCTTTAATTTAAGGACGCGTATTACTTCTATAAAGTCTTTGTCGGTGTCGGCACCAAATTTACTAATCCTGATATAGGCAGTTTCGGGGTTCAATAAATAAGCAGCATCAATACTACTTACCTTTACCCGGCTACGATTTACCAGAAAAATCACCTGCTGTGCATCTTTGGCATTTAGAACAGTCAACTTTACCGCTGTTCCTTTTTTACCTCTGATCCTACCAATCATCTGTTCTCTGGGTAAAGATTTACCACTTACTGTAACCGTATCAACTTTCAATATTTTATCGCCTCTACGGATTCCAGCCATAAATGCAGGTCCACCTTTTACTACATTGGTAACCAGCAGCGTGTCATTCAAGATATAATATTCAACACCTATACCTTCAAAGTTCCCCTCCAGAGTTTCAGTCATCTCATTGGCGTCGGCCGGAGGTAAATAAATACTATGGGGATCAAGTTTATGAAGCAGGCTATCTATTGGTAAATGATGAAGAGAATCTGCATTTACATCATCAACATATTTTTTATTGATAATATGAATTATTTCATCTACCTTTTCTGTATGGTTATTTGCTAAATGAACAGGCCTTTTGATTTCAAATCCCTGGTCTTTTAAAAACTTATAACCAAAAAACATCCCACCTATTAATGTAACCGAATAAGTGAGGGCTATTAAAAGATTGTTACGGGTGTTCTTCTTCATGACTAAATGCAATGTAAAGTTATGAAATAACCTAGTCAAATAATAAAACAAACGACATTCATTTGTAAATGTTTAAGGTTTTACAACTTTTATTCCAAAAAGCAATAAATCGACAACATATCGCACTGTTTTTTCGCTTAAATTTCTTCTTTATCCAGAAAATGCCGATTTTTAAAAATTCATTCTCATCCTTAATTTTTATTCGGGTAGTAATTATTGCTAAATGCCTCCCGAAAACCCTTTACACATAGAAAAAAAAGAATATGATTAGAGTAACCGAGCAAGAATCAAAACATCATGACATTGACCAGATGTCTGTAATGGAGATTCTTAAAGGCATAAATCAGGAGGATAAACTTGTTCCCCTAGCAGTTGAGAAAGCACTACCTCAAATTGAAAAGCTAGCTGATGCTGTAGCTGAACGAATGAAAAAAGGAGGACGGTTATTTTACATCGGCGCTGGTACCAGTGGCCGACTAGGTGTAGTTGACGCTTCGGAATGTCCACCAACCTTTGGCGTTCCCTTTGACCAAGTAGTAGGTATAATTGCAGGTGGTGATACCGCAATTAGAAGAGCGGTTGAAAATGCGGAAGATGATATAGATCAGGCCTGGATTGATTTACAGGAATTTGACATAAACGAAAAGGATTGTGTTGTTGGTCTTGCTGCTTCTGGAACTACACCTTATGTAGTTGGCGGACTGAACACGGCTAATCAGCATGGTGTGCTTACTGGCTGCATTGTATGTAATGAAGGCGGTCCTATTGCAGCCGAAAGCACTTATCCAGTTGAGGTAGTAGTTGGCCCTGAATTCCTAACAGGATCAACCCGTATGAAATCAGGCACTGCACAAAAGCTGGTTTTAAATATGCTGAGTACCACAGTAATGATCAGATTGGGTAAAGTAAAAGGCAATAAAATGGTAGATATGCAGTTAACCAATCATAAACTGGTTGACAGGGGTACGCAAATGGTAATGGCTGAATTAAACATTGACCATGATCGGGCTGCAGACCTGTTACTCCGTTATGGTAGTGTTCGCAAAGCTGTGGATGCTGGAAAATAATAAAAAATCATGCATGAAATAGAACCTTTTTATCTTTGGCGCGATGACTATATCGCGGCGGAAGATGAGCGTTCCCCATTTTACAATACAGAGTACTCAGAGTTTTATTTCGATAAACAGTTGTATAACTTCCTAATTCATCCGCAATGGGACGATTTTGGATCTGGAACCTTGTATTTGAAAGTATTATTTGTTGATTACGATCGGCAGTATGCTATTATTGAGTTTATGGGGGAATGGAATGATGCCATTGGGAATGACATTATGCTATTAAAACGCGAAATTCTGGAAATGATGATGGATGACGGCATTAATAAGTTTATCCTTATCGGTGAAAATGTCCTGAATTTCCACTCTTCTGAAGAGGATAGTTATTATGAAGAATGGTTTCAGGAAGTTGAAGATGGCTGGATTTCAGGCATTAACTTTCAGGAACATGTAATCAGAGAGTTTAAACAGCATAATATAGATTATTACATTAATTTTGGGGGTCAGCTTGACGATTTGGCATGGCGTACTTTAAAACCGCTCCAATTCTTTAAAAAAATTGAAGAAATCCTGACAAAACGCCTGGGGGCATAGCTTTTGTATAAATAAAAACAATTAGTACATTTATAATAAAATTAAAACAAATGGATAACAACAATCAAAACTGGTCGCAGCAGTCTGTTTTTGTAGAAGATATTACAGGTAAAGTAGCCAAAAAATTCTTTGCTAACGTGTTCTTATGGATGTTCGTAGCATTGACCTTATCAAGCCTGGCAGCTTATTACATGACTAGTTCGCCTGAAATGATGACCTATCTTGTTAATCAGGAAACTGGCAAAATGGGAATGTTAGGTTGGGTAGCAATGCTTGCACCCCTTGGCCTCGTTTTCTTAATGAGTGCGGGGATGAACCGTCTTTCATTCGGAGCGCTGGTAGGTGTATTTATTTTATACTCGGTACTTACAGGGGTTAGCTTGAGCTTTATCCTCATGATTTATACTACTGGATCTATATTGAGTTGCTTTATTGGTGCTGCTGGTATCTTTGGTATCATGGCCGTTATGGGGTATACTACTAACATAGACTTGAGTAAGTTTGGCCCAATCCTAATGATTGGTGTAGTAGGTTTAATCATTGCCAGCGTAATCAATATGTTCATTCAAAGTGCAAACTTTAGCTTGTTCATGGCATTTATTGGTATTGCAATATTTACTGCATTAACTGCTTATGACGTTCAGAAATTAAAAAGAATTGGTGCAGGCTTAGAAGAAAGCGGTGCACGTATGGAAGATTCTGATACTAAGAAATTAGCGATTATGGGTGCTTTGTCACTATACCTTGACTTCTTAAACATCTTTATTTTCTTACTTAGAATATTTGGTGATAGAAAATAATTCTGCTATCCTATTCAAAGAAGCCCTCTGACTTAAAAATCAGGGGGCTTCTTTTTTATCCTCTTTTGTCTGCTATAATATTACCCAGTATAGCTAAATAATTACCTAGGAAATTGTGGCTACAAGCCATAAAAACAATTAAATTAGTCTGGGCAGTATAGGTCCTGCTACAAACACATATCCTGGTATAACACTTTTGACAATGATCAAAAACGTGGTAAGATAAAATCTATCACTGGAAATACACGCCAATTATATGTGACCAAAGTGCTGAAAAGAAGTGATTGGCGCAGCAATCGATAGTCGATAATTTCACACGTAAATCACTAAAACACAGAATATAATTCCTTTTCCTGTCAGAATTAACCACGTTCATACAATTTTATATGCTTTAGTGTTCGTTTTTTTGGAAATGACTGTTCTTTGTTGCACCTTTGTAATGCTTATAGAGAAAGACGGAGGGATTAGACCCTACGAAGTCTTGGCAACCTGTGCTTACAAGGTGCTAAATTCTACTGGAACCGGATAACCGGTTCCCGAAAGATAAGTTGAATTCGTCCCAACACCAGAATTCCGAATAAGCTTTGTATGTAATGAGTTCGGCACTTGTTTAGGCTTTCGCCTCTATCAAAAATAGCTTATTACCTGCTCATATGATTTTTTTTAAATGAATATTAGAGAAGAATTAGAAAAACGTATCCTAATTATCGATGGTGCAATGGGCACTATGATTCAGCGTTACGTTTTAACTGAAGAAGATTTTAGAGGCGAGCGCTTCAAAAATCACCCATGTGATGTAAAAGGGAACAACGACTTATTAAACTTAACGCGTCCCGACATCATCAAAGAGATACATACCGAGTACTTAAAAGCCGGTACTGATATCATTGAAACCAACACTTTTAGTACCCAACGCATTTCCCTTGCAGATTACAAGATGGAAGAGTTGGACTATGAGATGAGTTTTGCTGGAGCAAAAATTGCTAAAGAGGCTGTAAATGAGTTTATGGCAGCAAACCCAGACCGCAAATGTTTCGTTGCTGGTGCCGTAGGCCCAACAAACAGAACTTTGTCGCTCTCTCCAGATGTAAGTGACCCCGGTTTTAGGGCTATTACTTTTGATGAGCTGGTTGAAGCTTACGATCAACAGGTCCGCGGACTCGTTGATGGTGGTGCTGATTTGCTTTTAATTGAAACTATTTTTGACACTTTAAATGCCAAAGCTGCTATATTTTCTATCAAGAAATATGAAGCCGAAATTGGCAGAAAAATAGAGATCATGATCTCCGGCACGATTACAGATGCATCGGGAAGAACTTTAAGTGGACAAACCGCTGAAGCTTTCCTGAACTCGGTAATCCATGCAAACCCAATCAGCATAGGTTTTAACTGTGCATTAGGGGCTAAGGACATGAGACCTCATATTGAAGAACTTTCTGCTAAAGCACCTTGTTATGTTTCGGCTTACCCAAATGCGGGCTTGCCAAACGAGTTTGGTGCTTATGATGAAATGCCTCATGAAACTGCCCACCTGGTAGGAGACTTTATTCAACACGGTTTTGTAAACATTGTTGGCGGTTGTTGTGGTACTACCCCAGAACATATTGGGTGCATTGCTGCTAAAGCAAAAAATGTTGAGCCTCGTAAAATTCCAATGTTGGAGCCTCATATGCGCTTAAGTGGCCTTGAACCGGTTACTCTTACTCCAGAAAGTATTTTTGTAAACATTGGTGAGCGTACCAATATTACCGGATCACCGAAATTCTCTAAACTGATTTTAGGTGGAGATTTTGAAGCTGCACTCGCAATTGCCCGTCAGCAGGTAGAGGGTGGTGCGCAGGTGATTGATGTGAACATGGACGAGGGAATGATCGACTCAGAAGCGACCATGACCAAATTCTTAAACCTGATTGCTTCTGAACCGGATATTTCCAAACTGCCCATTATGGTCGATTCTTCTAAATGGACTGTAATTGAAGCTGGTTTAAAATGTATGCAGGGTAAAGGCATCGTGAACTCAATCTCTTTGAAAGAGGGCGAAGAAAAGTTTAAGGAAAGTGCCCATAAAATCATGACTTACGGGGCTGCCGTAGTGGTCATGGCTTTTGATGAAAAAGGGCAGGCAGACAATTTTGAACGTAGAAAAGAGATCTGTAAAAGATCATACGATATTTTAGTAAATGAGATAGGCTTTCCTCCGCAAGATATTATTTTCGATCCAAACATCCTTACGGTTGCAACTGGATTAGAAGAACACAATAATTATGCGGTTGATTTTATAAATGCAACCCGCTGGATTAAAGAAAACCTACCATACGCGAAAGTGAGTGGTGGTGTATCCAATATTTCATTCTCTTTTAGAGGAAATAATACAGTTAGAGAGGCGATGCACTCAGCCTTTTTATATCATGCCATACAGGCTGGTCTAGATATGGGTATTGTGAATGCTGGTATGCTTGAAGTTTATCAGGAGATTCCACCTGAGCTGCTCATACTCGTTGAGGATGTTTTGCTAAACCGCAGAGATGATGCTACAGAACGATTGGTTGAGTTTGCAGAAACGATAAAATCGAAAGGGAAAGAGATTGTAAGGGATGAGGAATGGCGTAAAGGCACTGTTGAAGAGCGTTTATCGCATGCGTTAGTAAAGGGTATTATTGAATATCTGGATGATGATGTAGAAGAAGCTCGTCAGAAATATCCAAGACCAATTCAGGTTATTGAAGGTCCTTTAATGGATGGGATGAACATTGTGGGCGACCTTTTTGGCGCTGGAAAAATGTTTTTACCACAGGTGGTGAAGTCTGCCCGTGTAATGAAAAAGGCCGTTGCTTACTTGCTTCCTTTTATTGAGCAGGAAAAACTGGACAATCCTGAACAGGATCAGAATTCATCTGCTGGTCGTATATTAATGGCCACTGTGAAAGGTGATGTACATGATATTGGAAAAAACATTGTTGGTGTTGTTTTAGCTTGTAATAACTTCGAAATTATTGATATGGGCGTAATGGTTCCTGCACAGGATATCATTAAGAAAGCTAAAGAAATCAATGCTGACATTATCGGCTTAAGTGGGCTAATCACACCTTCATTGGATGAGATGGTACACTTTGCTAAAGAGATGGAACGTGAGGGTTTTACCATTCCTTTAATGATTGGTGGAGCAACAACATCGCGCATTCATGCCGCGGTAAAAGTGGCACCAAACTATTCTGGCCCTGCAATTCACGTATTGGATGCATCTAGAAGTGTAACGGTTGCCAGCACCTTGATGAATAAGGATGCAAGAGATGAATATATTGCTGGCATCAGAGCAGAATACGATAAAGCTCGTGAAACGCATTTAAATAAACGTAACGACAAACGTTTTAAAACGCTTGAAGAGGCTCGTAAGGATTGTTATAAAATAGACACTGCTTTGGTGGCTCCTGCCCCTAAATTTACAGGGACAAAGGTATTTGAAAGTTATCCTTTAGAGGAGTTATTACCATATATTGACTGGACGCCATTTTTCCAGACCTGGGAGCTTCGTGGAAGTTATCCGAGGATTTTAGAAGATAAGGTTGTTGGAGATGAAGCCAGAAAACTATTTGCAGATGCTAAGGCACTTTTAAAAAGAATAGTTGACGAGAAGTTGTTGACTGCTAAAGCGGTTATTGGTTTCTGGCCGGCAAATGCTGTAGGTGATGATATTGTATTGAATGTTGAAGGAAAAGAAGTGGTGATCCATACTTTACGCCAACAGGCTGAAAAAACGGCTGACCAACCTTATTATGCTCTTTCGGACTTTGTAGCGCAAAAAGAAACAGGTATCCCTGATTATTTTGGCGGCTTTGCATTGACGGCTGGTATAGGTTGTGATGAGCTGGTAGCTGAGTTTGAAGCTGTTTATGACGACTACAATAGCATTATGACTAAAGCATTGGCTGATAGGCTTGCTGAGGCTTTTGCTGAAAAGATGCATGAATTGGTACGTAAGGATTATTGGGGTTATGCTAAGGATGAAGCGTTGACTAATGAAGCTTTGATTAAGGAGGAATATTCAGGTATTCGCCCTGCACCAGGCTATCCCGCCTGTCCGGAGCATACTGAAAAAGGAACTCTTTTTGAAATTTTAGATGCCGAGGCTAAGATTGGTTTGAGCTTAACAGAAAGCTATGCCATGTATCCTACCGCAGCGGTTAGTGGTTTTTATTTTGCACACCCTCAATCAAGGTATTTTGGATTAGGAAAAATCACGAAAGACCAAATTGAAGACTATGCAGTAAGAAAAAACATGTCTATCGAGGAAGTAGAAAGATGGCTTAGTCCTAACCTTGCCTACTAAAAAACCAATTATATCTAAAGTAATAACACTGAACCAGAACAATGAAGATTATAGATCATATAAATAACGCAAAGGGTAAAACCTTATTCTCATTTGAATTATTACCTCCTGTTAAAGGGAAAAGCATTGATGAAATTTACAATGCAATTGATCCTTTAATGGAGTTTAATCCTCCTTTTATTGATGTTACTTATCACAGGGAAGATTATATTTATAAACAGCACGATAACGGATTATTAGAAAAGGTTTCTTATCGTAAAAGACCTGGTACTGTAGCCATTTGTGCTGCAATTATGAATAAGTATAAAGTAGATGCAGTACCTCACTTGATTTGTGGCGGTTTTACTAAGGAAGAAACTGAAAATGCACTGATTGATCTACAGTTTTTAGGGATAGACAATGTTTTAGTATTAAGAGGTGATGCGCGTCATGCTGATTCGTCTTTTATTCCTACTCCAAATGGTCATGCTTATGCTTCTGAACTTTTGAAGCAAGTTACTGACATGAATGCTGGCAAATACCTACATGAGGATCATTCGGCTTTTAAAACTGATTTCTGTATCGGTGTTGCAGGTTATCCGGAGAAACATTTTGAGGCACCAAACTTAAAATCAGACTTTAAATACTTAAAACAAAAGGTTGATATGGGTGCTGAGTTTATTGTTACTCAAATGTTCTTTGACAACAGTAAATACGTTGAGTTTGTGGCACAATGCAGAGAAAACGGCATTAATGTACCCATCATTCCAGGATTGAAACCCATTACTTCATCTAAGCAATTGATTAACCTACCTAAGATATTCCATATAGATATGCCTGAGGACCTTACTGAAGCTGTTCAAAGCTGCAAAGATGAAAAAGCTGTTAGAGAAGTCGGAATTGAATGGATGATTAAGCAATGTAAAGAGCTGATAGAGATTGGTGCTCCGGTATTGCATTTCTATACCATGAGTAATCCAGAACCTACTAAAAGAATTGCACAGGCAGTATTTTAGCTTTTATAGGAAAAGGAACTCTTTCTTATAAAACCACAATTATACAAAACGTACCGCATGCGGTACGTTTTGTGCTTTAAATCGTTTCGTATATGAACCGATTTAAGCAAACTTTTACCCCGCCCATACAAATCGATAAACTTGTTACTTTAATTTTGGGTACTGTTTTTGTACCTTCACACAAAAGACTAGCTTATTATTATGAAAAGGTTGATGCTGTTTACCGTTATTATTAGTTCTTTAACTGCTTGTACTACCATGAAGCCTGGCTCTATTGGCAATGGTGGACTATCTCAACTGGGTGGAACCTGGGAGCTTACTTATATTTCTGGGCCAAGAATTGCCTTTAATGGTCTGTATCCTGGGAAAAAACCTAGTATCAAGTTTGATATCGCTGAGAAAAGATTTAGTGGCAATACCAGTTGTAACTCATTTTCAGGTCAGCTGATTGCTGATGACACTGGCATTAATTTCACAAAACCCTTTATAATGACAAGAATGGCCTGTCCTGGTGAAGGAGAGACCACTTTTGTAGAAATGCTAAAAAAAGCAAGTACTTATTCTGTTTCGAACGATACGACCCTTAATTTTATGATGGGTGATATTGCTATTATGCGTTTCAGTAAGAAGTAAGCAGATAGCTTTTGAATGATTCAAAACGGGTATCCATTGAGGTTGCCTGTTTTTCTTTCGCTTCAAGTGCTTTTACCTGTACGGGAATTTCAATTTTAGCTTTTATATCTTCCGGGAATATATCCGGGAACTTACAAGCATGAGCTGTAGATAGGAATACTCCTGTAGCCCCTGTATGTCCTTGTTGGTACGCTTTTAATGCTAACCAGGCAATTGCAGTATGTGGACAAGCGATGTAATTGTATTGCTTATAAATGTCCTTTATGGCTTGTAAGGTTTCTTCATCTGTATAGCTAGCACTTTGTACCACTTGCTTTAATGCGGCTTCATCATTCTTAAATAGGTCCATAATCCTTACCCAATTGCTTGGTGCTCCCACATCCATAGCATTGGCATAAGTTTGCACTGATGGGCGTGTTTCGTAAACACCTGTTTTTAAGAAACGTGGAACAGTATCGTTTGCATTGGTTGCTGCGATAAACTGCTTTACAGGTAATCCTAATTTATAAGCCAACAAGCCTGCTCCAATATTGCCGAAGTTACCACTTGGCACCGAAAATACGATATCTGTTTTCCCTAATCTTTTTAACTGCGCATAGGCATTAAAGTAATAGAATGTTTGTGGGATTAACCTGGAAATATTGATTGAATTGGCTGAGGTTAATCGTAGTTTAGCGTTTAACTCTTCATCAGCAAAAGCTTGTTTTACAAGTGCCTGACAATCATCAAAAGTGCCATCAACTTCAATGGCGTGTATATTTTCTCCATTTGTACAAAGTTGTAATTCCTGAATCTCACTTACCTTACCCTTTGGATAAAGTATGGTAACGCGGGTATTGGCTACACCTAAAAAGCCAAGAGCTACTGCCCCACCTGTATCGCCAGATGTGGCAACGAGTACATCGAGGGTCTTTTCATTTTCTTTAAGGAAATAAGCCATAATACGACTCATAAACCTGGCTCCAAAGTCTTTAAAGGCTAAAGAGGGACCATGAAAAAGCTCCAATACATAGGTTTCAGCATCAAGCTCAACTACTGGAGCTTCGAAATTAATTGCATCATTAATAATCTCCTGCAGATCATTTGAAGAAATTGCATCTTTCATTAAAGCAGAAGCTACCTTAAATGCAATCTCGGAAAAACTGTATTGATCAATATTGTCAATAAACTCCTGATCTAATTGAGGAATATGAACCGGCATATATAAACCTTTATCTAAAGGCATACTGTTAAATACCGCTGTAGGGAAGTCGACACTTATGTTATGGTTGTTGGTACTGTATAGTTTCATTGTGTTTAGTCTAAAATAATTGGTCCCTTTTTGTTTACTTCAGAAACAAAGGCCAGGCTGTTGATGGCTATGTTTTTTAAATGATGTTGTAGTTTCTGGGTGATTTTCTGAGCTGTTTCCGCATCTTTTGTCAGTGCAAATACAGATGGTCCAGAGCCTGAAATACCAAACCCTATGGCTCCTGATTCCATTGCCAATTCTCTTAACCTATCGAAATCTGGAATTAAAATAGAACGGGTTGGTTCTACTAAAACATCGGTCATACTTCTACCAATCAAGTCATAATCGCCCATAAACAGCCCACTTACAAGTCCAGCAACGTTTCCCCATTGTGTTACTGCATCTTTCAACAGAACTTTCGAACGGATCATTTGACGGGCGTCCTTTGTTGGCACATCTACTTCCGGATATACAATTGCTGCATGCATATCTTGCGGATAAGGCAGGCTAATAATATCTAAAGGACTGTAACTTCTGATCAATACAAAACCTCCTAATAAAGCTGGTGCTACATTATCGGCGTGACCATAACCACAGGCCAGTTCCTCTCCTTTCATGGCAAAAGGAACCAGTTCCATATTGGTAAGAGGACTATCAAACAGTGTATTAATTGCAAACAAACCTGCAACGGTACTTGCTGAGCTAGAGCCCAATCCACTACCAATAGGCATCTTTTTATGTAGTTCGATTTCAACGCCCACATCGGTTCTGCCGATATGCTCTAAATATTGTTTTGCGATAGCACTGACTGTATTTTTATCAGGATTTAATGGCAATTTGCCATCATCACCTGTAATTTTCAAAAGGGACACACCTGGTTTATCGGTTAGTCGCATAATTACTTCATCACCTGGCTCATTTACCGCAAAACCAAGGACATCAAACCCGCATACTACATTGGCAACAGTGGCAGGGGCAAAAACTTTTACTGACTTCTTCATATTTTAATTATCTCTTACCCACGTTAATTATATCTGCAAATACTCCTGCAGCAGTTACTTCTGCACCTGCTCCAGGTCCTTTTACGACCAGTGGTCGCTCTTTATACCTATCTGTTGTGAATGATATAATGTTATCACTACCTGAAAGCATATAGAAAGGGTGAAGTTCATCAACCATTTGTAAAGTGATAGAAACCTTGCCTTCTTCCAGCTTACCGATATATCTCAATACTTTGTTTTCTTTGGCTGCCTGCATTTTCAAGTTTTCGAAATGTGCAGCATTGCTTTCCATTTCTTTATAGAAATCGGCAACACTTTCTGCCTCCAGGCATGCTGCTGGTAACATACTTTCTATGGAAACATCTTTTTCTTCTAATGCATATCCTGCATCACGTGCAAGGATTAACATTTTACGCATAAAGTCTTTACCGTTTAAGTCATCTCTTGGATCTGGTTCAGTATAGCCTAAATCTTGTGCTTCTTTTACTACTTCATGAAACAACCTATCGCCCTTGAAATTGTTAAAGATGTAAGATATAGTACCAGATAAGATCGCCTCGATCCTGTTGATTCTATCGCCACTAAGCATCAGATCTTTCAAAGTGCGGATAATTGGCAGCCCAGCACCTACGTTTGTTTCATAAAAGAAGTCGACCCCATGTTTCCTTGCAGCTCCTTTAAAAGCTGCATACTGCTCATATTCTGCTGAGTTTCCTATTTTATTACAAGTTACTACTGATATGCTTGATTGCAGTACATCTAAATAATACTGAATTGGATTATGACTGGCAGTATTATCGACAAACACACAGTTAGCCAGGTTCATATCTTTCATTTTATGAATGAACTCTGCCAAATCAGCCTTTTCTCCTTTTGCTTCTAACTCTGGCTCCCAGTTATTCAGGTCAATTCCATCTGGGTTAAGGTACATCTTACGAGTATTACTAATACCCATTACTTTTACCTGGAGATCATTATTTTTCGCCAGAAATGGCATTTGATTTTGTAATTGCTGGAATAAAGTTTTACCAATATTTCCTGTACCAACACAAAATACATTTAATGTTTTCTTTAGGTCTGAATAGAAAGCATCATGAACCGCATTTACCGCCTTAGACAGGTCTGGACGTGATATGATTACAGAAATATTATATTCAGATGAACCTTGTGCAATTGCTCTGATGTTAACCCCATTGCGACCTAGTGCATTAAATAGTCGGCCAGAAATTCCTGGTGTACGTTTCATATTTTCACCTACGATAGCCAGAACTGCAAGTCCGTTTTCTACTTCCGGATATTCTAGCTTACGTGCTTGAAGTTCTAATTCAAACTCTTTATTGATTAAAGCCAACGCCTTAAGTGCATCTGCCGGTTTCACAGCAAACGTAATGCTATGCTCTGAAGAAGATTGAGTGATCAGTACCACATTTACCTGCTCTCTGGATAAAAGAGAGAACAGTCTTCCACTGAACCCTGCTTTTCCAACCATCCCACTTCCTGAAAGATTGAGAATACTTATTTCATCAATTGATGATATTCCTTTTATTGGCAAAGTTGAGGTTTGAACACCATGTTTAATATAGGTGCCTGGAAAATCAACATTGAAAGTATTTTTAATGACTATTGGTATTTTCTTTTGAAATGCGGGAGTCATGGTTGGTGGATAGATCACCTTTGCCCCAAAATATGACAACTCCATGGCTTCAATATAACTAAGCTCTGGCAGTGAGAATGCTTTTTTAACAATCCTTGGATCGGCAGTTAGCATTCCATCAACATCAGTCCAGATTTGAATTTCTCTGGCATTTAAAACGGCACCCCAAATGGCGGCAGTATAATCGCTTCCTCCTCTTCCCAGTGTAGTGATACGTCCCTCGTCATTACTGGCAATAAAACCAGTTACAAACATCAGTTTATCACTATTTGCTTCATAAAATTCCTTGATAAGTATTTCTGACAGTTGGTTATTTACTTTGGCCTGTCCGAAATTACTATCTGTTTTAATTAGCTCAGATCCATCTACATATATGGCATTAGGAAACTGTTGGCGTGCAATATGACTAACCATCACGTTTGAACAGCGCTCGCCATAACTTAGAATAAGATCTTTAGTTTGTAAACTTAGCTCACGGAGGTTATATACAGATTGCAGGATATCTTCCAGTTCATTAAAATATATTTTCAATTTGGTAAGTACTGGGTTCTGTGCAATTGCCGGTAAAAGCGTACGAATTACCTCAAAATGTTTTGCTTCAATCGTTTTTAGCTGATCTGCATAATCTTGTGCATTACGGGCGTTCTCAGCCATTTCTAGCAAAGTATTGGTTACACCTCCCATCGCTGATAGTACAACTATAGGGTTTCTATCCCCCTTTTCTATCTTTAAGATATCTATTAGGGCACTTATGCTTTGTGCTGAGCCGACAGATGTACCACCAAATTTTAAAATATTCATAGTTCTTCAATAATTTGTTTTTAGTCTCCTTTTGTGTTGAAGCTTTTCCGAGCCAGGCTCGGTAGGTTTGGTTAATAAAAAAGCGCCTTCCTCTAATAGAGGAAGGCGCTTTTCGTGGTTGTTTATATTTTTTATTTTCAGCCCACTAGCTTACCTTCCTCCGAACGATGCCGGTGGTGGTTGTTGTGGTAGTAATGGTTGAATTATTGTTCATTGTATTTTTTACACTTACTGGCGGTAAAGTAAAGTTATATTTTTCTAATTAGCAAATCTTTTTTTCGAAAGTAGTTAGTAATTAGCTTTAGTATTTAGATATCACATGGCCTTGCACGTCTCCAAACTACGTTAATACCCTCTACACATATCTAAATACTCATTACTAACTACTAAATACTATTTCCTACCTTTACGCATTATATGCAAGGATTAGTAATAAAATCAACAGGAAGCTGGTATCAGGTACATGCAGAAAATGGACTTGATTATCATTGCCGTATAAAGGGCAAATTCAGGATACAGGGTATCCAAACCACTAATCCTATTGCTGTTGGCGACCGGATAGAGTTTGAGCTTGAGCCAAATTCAGAGAATGGCATCATTAATAAGCTTCATGATCGTAGGAATTACATCATCCGGAAGTCTATTAATTTATCTAAACAGGCGCAAATTATTGCGGCCAATATGGATCAGGCTTTTCTGGTTGTAACTTTGGCATCGCCCCGTACATCTTTAGGCTTTATTGACCGTTTTCTGGCTACTGCCGAGGCTTATGATATCCCGGCAGTGCTGATATTTAATAAGCTAGATCTATTTAATGAGGATGGCCTTGAAATTCTTGCTGCCTATCAGCATATCTATGAAAATATAGGATATCCTTGCTATTCAGTTTCTGCGCTTGAGGGTACCAATATTCCTTTAATTGAATCTTTGTTAAAAGACAAGACAACTCTATTCTCCGGACATTCGGGTGTAGGAAAATCGAGTCTGATCAATGCTTTACTCCCGGGATATAGTATTAAAACCGGCGAAATTTCTGAATCGAGCGATAAAGGGCAGCATACCACCACTTTTGCTGAAATGCACAGCTTACCATTCGGAGGATACCTGATTGATACCCCTGGCATCCGTGAGCTAGGCATATTCGACATTAAACCTGAAGAACTCGGTCATTACTTTAGAGAAATGAGAGATTTGATGCACGCCTGCAAGTTTAATAATTGCAGACACGTTAAT
Source organism: Pedobacter hiemivivus (assembly GCA_040393085.1). Classification (GTDB taxonomy): domain Bacteria; phylum Bacteroidota; class Bacteroidia; order Sphingobacteriales; family Sphingobacteriaceae; genus Pedobacter; species Pedobacter hiemivivus_A. Next base: position 18,335 of record JBEBUV010000020.1, read on the forward strand.
GAACCCGGCTGTGCCGTAATAAAAGCAGTAGAGAGCGGAGAGATAGAAATAAGTAGATACGAGAGTTATTTGAGCATATATCATGGCAATGAAACCAGAGCCTAAAACGATATAAGGCAATCTAAAAATATATGAGAGCAGTTATACAAAGGGTTACCGAAGCTAATTGCAAGGTAACAGGCGAGGTTACAGGTAGTATTAACACTGGCTTTCTAGTTCTATTGGGCATTGAAGAAGCCGATACTCAGGAGGATTTAGAATGGCTGGCCGGGAAAATAGTAAACATGCGCATTTTTGGTGATGAAAATGATCTGATGAATAAAGCACTTGCTGATGTAGATGGCAATATTTTACTGATTAGTCAATTCACCTTATTCGCTGCAACCAAAAAAGGTAATAGGCCTGGATTTACAAGAGCTGCCCGACCAGATAAAGCCATTCCTCTTTATGAAAGCATGATCAAGCAGCTTTCTACTCTACTAAATAAGGATATACAAACCGGAATATTCGGTGCCGATATGAAAATCAGCCTTGTGAATGATGGTCCTGTCACTATTATAGTAGACTCCAAAAACAAAGAATAAAACACTAACGGCTATTATAAGCTAATAGCCTATTATAAATAACTAAACAATCAAATAACCAATAGCAACATGACTATAGCAGAGGCACAAGAAACGGTAGATCAATGGATTAAAACTACAGGCGTACGGTACTTTAGTGAATTAACCAATACTGCCATTTTAATGGAAGAAGTTGGAGAAGTCGCCAGAATTATGTCGCGTAAATACGGTGAGCAATCCTTTAAAAAAAGTGATGAAGCCGTAGACCTTGGTGATGAAATGGCCGATGTATTGTTTGTACTCATATGTTTAGCCAACCAAACTGGTATTGATTTAACAGCTGCTATGGAAAAGAATCTGGAAAAGAAAAGTATCAGAGATGCCGACCGCCATAAGAACAATCAAAAACTAAAGTAGAAATTATTACATTCCAAGCTACTTATAAATCATCATAATTAGCTATACAAAACGGACAAAACAAAACGCCGTATCATTATCTGATTAATGATACGGCGTTTTGTTTATACACCATGCTTAAAGAAAAAACTGGTGTCTCTGAGAAGACTTAGGAACCTTCCGATTCTTCATCGGGAAGATTCCCGACTTCGAGGAGATGCCTGTTTTTTATTTTAATACCGCTTTTATCTTATCTGCTGCTTCAGCCAATTCTTCCTGCGTAGGCTGTAGCTTAGCTTTTGCGAAGTTCATATCACTTACATTATTCATAGGAATAAGGTGAATGTGTACATGCGGCACTTCCAATCCTACCACTGCTACTCCTACTTTCTCACACGGAAAGGCCTTTTTCAACCCTACGGCTACTTCTTTTGCAAATAAAGTTAAACCTGTGTAAGTTTCATTATCCAGGTCAAAGATATAGTCTACTTCCTTCTTAGGGATCACTAATAGATGCCCCATCACTAAAGGACTAACATCATGAAAAGCCAGAAATTCATCGGTTTCTGCGACTATATGTGCCGGAATTTCTCTGTTTACTATTTTTGAAAAGATACTAGCCATGGCTTAAGTTTTATCTGGTGATCTCTAGAATTTCGAATTGCACTTTCCCTGCAGGAACTTCAATCTCAGTTGTCTCTCCAACAGATTTACCAAGTAAACCTCTTGCAATAGGAGATTTCACTGAAATCTTTCCGCTCTTAAGATCAGCTTCAGATTCTGCTACCAACTGATACGACATTGTAGCACCGTTTTTAACATTCTTTATTTTTACGATAGAAAGTGCAAGCACTTTTGAGGTATCTAATTTAGACTCATCAATTAAACGGGCTGTAGAAAGTGTGCCCTCCATTTTTGAGATTTTAGCTTCATGTAATCCCTGTGCCTCTTTTGCTGCATCATACTCAGCATTCTCAGATAGATCACCTTTATCTCTGGCTTCGGCAATTGCCTTTGAAATCTGTTGTCTACCCGTAGTTTTTAAATACTGTAGTTCTTCTTTCAGTCTATCCAGCCCCTCTTGGGTATAATATGTTACTTCTGTCATAGCTCAATTATTATGTCATTCCTATAAAAAACAAACAAGACTACATCGGCCTTATCGCCTACATAGTCTTGCTTCAATTATAACGAAGATAATGGGGTGTTCCGACAAAAGCAAATATTTTAAATATTTTAACTTTTCCCTTACAAGAAGCCTTCGGGTAATTAATCCAAAGGGTACAGGCTTTTCAGCTTATCAATTAACACTTCAGATATCTTTCTATAAGAATCGAATGTCCAGCCCCCAACATGAGGAGTCAAAATCACCTTATCAGACGATTTTAGTGCATTGTACCAATCTTGTTCTACCAATGCAGGCAGCTTTTCTACCTGCAAAACATCCAAACCAGCCCCTAATATTTTACCTTGATCAAGCGCATTTAAAACAGACTGAACATTGGCTACCTCTCCCCTTGCGGTATTGATAAAAAATATAGGTTTACGGAAATGAAATAGGTATTCATCGTCTACCATTTGGCGGGTTTCATCAGTTAAAGGAATATGTAAACTCAGTACATCGCATTGTTTTACGATTTCCTCCATGCTTACTTCTTTTGCATAGTCATCACTAAAACCTGTTTTATATTTATCGTAGGCAATCACATGGACCCCAAAACCAGCTAGCTTTTTAGCGAAGCTCTTTCCCATAAAGCCATAACCAATGATTCCTACAGTTTTTCCTTTCAGCTCATATCCACGGTTACCCTCTCTATCCCATATACCATTGCGAACCTGGATATCAGACTGTCTGAAATTATTCATCAGTGATAGCAACATGCCTACTGCATGTTCACCAACGGCATCCATGTTTCCCTCTGGAGCATTGAGCAATTCAATTCCTCTTTCATTTGCAAAAGGAACATCGATATTGTCCATTCCAGCACCAGCTCTGGCAACAAATTTAAGATTCGACCCTGCCTGCATTAGTTCCTTATCAATCTTGAATTTTGTACGAACAGCTATACCATCATACTCTCCAATAATATCAAGTGTTTCGGCCCGGGTGATTAATGGACGATCATGAACCTCATAACCCAATGCTGTTGCACTTTCTTTAAATATGGGATGTAGCTTGTCGACAATTAAGATCTTTCCTTTCATTTGTTTAATCTGATTTTAACGGTTTGGTTGAACGAGCTATAATTGGCTAAGCTCTTTTTAATATATTTATATTATTGTGTTAATTGCTCTAGGTGTGAGGTTAGCTCAATAAAATCGGCGACACTTAACTGCTCTGCACGTTTATCAAAAAATGGGTGATTATCCATTTTATCTTTGGGTACTACCCCCGAAAGTGCATTTCGCAAAGTCTTTCTACGCTGATTAAAGCCTGCTTTTACAGTACGCCAGAATAGTTTCTCATCGCAAGGCAGAGTTTCAACATTATTTCTGCTTAATCTGATAACCCCAGAATTCACCTTTGGTGGTGGATTAAAAGTTCCAGGTTTCACTGTAAACAGATATTCAATATTATAATAGGCTTGAATCAGGACGCTTAATATTCCATAATCCTTAGTTCCGTGTTTAGAAGCACATCGCTCTGCAACTTCCTTTTGGAACATCCCAACCATTTCTACAACACTTTGTCTGTTCTCCAATATTTTAAAAAGTATCTGTGAAGATATATTGTATGGAAAATTACCGATGATAGCATACTTCTCTTTAAAAATAGCGGAAAGATCAAGTGCGAGGAAATCTCCATTAATCAACCTATCGCCTAATTCAGGATACTTCTTTTGTAAAAAGTGATAAGACTCAACATCAATATCTATCAAATGTGTTTCGATATCTTTACGTTCCAGTAAAAGGTCGGAAAGTATACCCATTCCAGGACCAACTTCCAGTACCTGTTTGTATTTATCAGTATGAACAAGGCCGTTTACGATCTTAGCGGCAATATTTTTATCTGTTAAAAAGTGTTGCCCTAAATGTTTTTTTGCTTTAACCAAACTCATATATTCTCCCTTAAAAGCTGCAAAATAAGTAAAGTTTTACCAGCATCAGGCTAACATTAATTGAAAAACTGTAATTTGCGCCAAATTTCTATTCAGGCATGAGCAATAAAATTAAAATTGGGATCAGCATTGGCGACATAAATGGGATTGGGTTAGAAGTAATCTTAAAGACCCTATCGCACAATAGCATACTTGACTACTGTACACCAATAGTCTACGGACATACAAAAGTTGCTTCTTATCATAGAAAGGCTTTAGGTTTAACAGATTTTGCATTCAATGTGATCAATGATCCGTCGACTGCAAATCCAAAAAAGCCTAACCTGATTAACTGCTGGGAAGAAGATGTAAAGATTGACCTTGGTGTTTCTAATGAAACCGGGGGTAAATACGCTTTACTATCTCTTCAAAAAGCTACAGATGCATTGATAAAAGGCGAAATTGATGCTTTAGTGACTGCACCAATTAACAAACATAATATACAGTCGGATACTTTTAAATTCCCTGGGCATACGGAATATTTACAGGAACAAAGCAACAGTGCTGATGTATTGATGTTTATGATTAGTGAAGATATTCGCGTAGGTGTAGTTACTGGACACATCCCTGTTAAAGACATTTCAGAGCAACTTACTAAAGAAAAGATTGTAAAGAAACTGGTGATGATGAACGAGAGTCTAAAAAAGGATTTTTGGATTGAAAAACCGAAGATTGCTGTATTGGGCTTAAATCCGCATGCTGGCGACAATGGTTTATTGGGCAGTGAGGAGCAGGACATTATCATTCCTGCTATTCAGGAGGCCTTTGATAAAGGTGTGATTTGTTTCGGTCCCTATCCTGCTGATGGCTTTTTTGGGAAAGGCAGTCATAAGCAATTTGATGCTGTATTGGCAATGTATCATGACCAGGGTTTAATTCCCTTTAAGACGATTGCCTTTGGTACAGGAGTAAACTTCTCTGCGGGTTTAAAAATTGTACGTACTTCACCAGATCATGGAACAGGGTATGATATCGCGGGTAAGAATCTTGCAGATCCATCTTCCTTTATCGAAGCTATTTTTGCGGCTACTCATATTGTAAAAAATAGGAGAGAGCAAGAAGCATTATTAAGCAATCAATTAAGAACTGGTGGAAAAGTTATTGAAACTGCTTCAGATATGAAAGATGACGCGAATTAAAAAAGATTTGCAACCAACAAAAATAATCTCTACATTTGCGGGCTAAAATTTTGTTACAATTGAAACCATTAAAACAATTTTCAATCCCATTTTCAGGCTTAAAAATTGGCAAACATCTGTTTGATTTTGAGGTCGATAACAGCTTTTTTGATGCTTTCGAGTACTCTTTAGTTAAAAAAGGGAATTTAAAAGTAGAGGTTGAGTTAGACAAACAAGAAACGATGTTGATACTTCATTTCCGTATGAAAGGGAATATCGTATTAGATTGCGACAAATGTTTAGCTGAATTTGAGGCACCGATAGAGATAAAGGAAAGGCAGATTGTAAAATTTGCTGAAGATGAACTGGAAAGCGATGATTTAGAGATCATTGTATTGAGTAAAAAGGAAAGTGAAATTGATGTTTCCGGTCTGATTTACGAGTTTATCACGGTATCGGTTCCTTATATTAAAATCTGTGAAGAAAATGGTAGCGGAGAGAAGTGTGATCAGGAAATGATTGCAAGACTGGAGAGCTTATCTGTAGGATCACAGCAAGAAGAAGAAGAACAACAAAGTGACGACCCAAGGTGGGCGGCATTAAAGAAATTAAAATAATAATTAAACAAATCAACAATGGCACATCCAAAACGTAAAGTTTCTAAGAGCAGAAGAGATAAGAGAAGAACTCACTACAAAGCAGAAGCTCCTTCTTTAGCTACTTGTCAAACAACAGGTGCAATCCACGTACCTCACCGCGCTTACAACGTTGATGGTAACTTATACTACAACGGTAAATTGGTTATTGAAAACACCTCAATAGGTTAATTTTCTTGAAAAATAGTTTGTGTTTTAACTGCACTATAGTTTAACTTAGCGCCTTTAAAAAACGGCGATTTTGCCCGGTACACAAACTGATTTTACTATGAGAATAGGTCTCGATATAATGGGCGGAGACTATGCTCCTAAAGCTAATGTTTTAGGAGCAATAGCGGCTCATCCCTTGTTATCTTCGGATGAGCAAATAGTGCTTATTGGAGATACCCAGCAAATTAAGCCCATCCTGATTGAAAACGGATTTAATCCGGATCACTTTGACTATGTTCATACCGAAGATGTAATTGGTATGGGCGAACATCCCACTAAGGCTATTGTTCAAAAGCCTAATTCCAGCATTTCCGTTGGTTTCCGCTTATTAAAAGAGGGAAAACTTGATTCATTTGCAAGTGCAGGTAATTCAGGAGCCATGCTCGTTGGTGCTGTTTTTAGTGTAAAAACAATACCTGGAATTATCAGGCCTTGTTTAACTACCTTTCTCCCTAAACTTTCCGGAGGCATAGGATTAATGCTTGATGTTGGTGCTAATGCCGACTGCAAGCCTGACACCTTATTGCAATTTGGTATTTTGGGGAACCTTTATGCAGAAAATGTAATGGGCATCAATTCGCCTAAAGTTGCATTAATGAATATAGGAGAGGAAGATGAAAAAGGCGATATGCTTAGCCTGGCAACATTCCCTTTGATGAAAGATACTAATCTTTTCAATTTTGTAGGTAATGTAGAGGGCAGGGATTTGTTTAATGATAAAGCCGATGTGATTGTTTGCGATGGGTTTACTGGAAATGTAATGCTTAAACTTGCGGAGTCTTTCTATGTACTGACTTTAAAAAGAGGTTTGAAAGATGAATTCTTTGACCGCTTTAATTATGAGAACTATGGTGGCAGTCCTGTTTTAGGAGTAAATGCACCGGTAGTTATTGGCCATGGTATTTCAACTCCTCTGGCTGTTAAAAACATGATCTTGCAATCCAGAGACATGATTACAACCCGCTTGATTGAAAAGATACAGGCCGCATTTAAATAATTTAATATAAAATGAGTAAAATTCACGCTGCGATTACAGCTGTTCATGGTTATGTACCTGATTACGTAATGACCAACAAAGAGCTTGAATCAATTGTAGACACAACTGACGAATGGATTACTTCCAGAACAGGGATCAAAGAGCGAAGAATATTAAAGGGTGAAGGATTGGGGACGTCAGACATGGCAGTTCATGCTGTGAATGGCTTACTTAAAAAACGTGGAATTAGTGCTGAGGAGATAGAATTGATCATTTTCTGTACAACTACTCCAGATATGCCTTTCCCGGCATCCGCAAACATCTTAGCTGATAAAATCGGCGCTAAAAACGCATGGGGATACGACCTTCAGGCAGCCTGTTCAGGCTTCATTTATGGTTTATCAACTGCATCTCAATTTATTGAATCCGGCAAACACAAAAAGGTCCTGGTTGTTGGCGGCGACAAAATGTCTTCTATCATCAATTATGAAGACCGTACCACTTGTATCATTTTTGGTGATGGCTGTGGTGCTGTTTTACTTGAGCCTAATGAAGATGGTCTGGGTATAATGGATTCAATTTTAAAAAGCGATGGCGCAGGTAAACAATACCTACACCAAAAAGCTGGCGGTTCTTCACGTCCTGCATCACATGAGACCATAGATAATAATGAACATGTGGTTTATCAGGAAGGTCAAGCAGTTTTTAAATTTGCTGTAACTAATATGGCTGATGTTGCTGCTGAAATTATGGATCGTAACCAATTAACATCTGATGATGTGACCTGGTTGGTACCTCATCAGGCTAATAAACGGATTATAGATGCTACTGCATCGAGAATGGGCGTTGGTTCTGAAAAAGTGATGATCAATATTCAGCGTTATGGCAATACCACTAATGGCACCATCCCCCTATGTTTATGGGAATGGGAAAGTCAACTTAAAAAAGGCGATAATTTAATCTTAGCGGCTTTTGGAGGTGGTTTCACATGGGGTTCTGTTTATTTAAAATGGGCCTACTAATTTTATAAAATAAATAATCTTAACTTAGATAATTCTAAAGACGTACTATTTTTTCTAAAAAAATACCTAAAAAAATGGATATTAAACAAATTCAGGAACTTATTAAATTTGTTTCTCGTTCGGGCGTAAACGAAGTAGCTATTGAGCAGGAAGACTTCAAAATCACTATTAAAACTAATCAGGCACCTACAATCGTTCAGGCGACTGTAGCCGCTCCGATTCCTGCTGTTGCACCGGCTCTTGCTGCCCCGCAAGCAGTTGCCCCAACTGAAAGCAAAGCAGCACCTGTTGAAGATACTTCAAAGTACATCACAATTAAATCACCAATGATCGGTACTTTCTACCGTTCTGCGACTCCAGAAAAGCCCTCATTTGTAAATGTTGGCGATGAGGTTTCTACAGGTAAAGTGATCTGTATTATTGAGGCTATGAAACTTTTCAATGAGATTGAAAGTGAAGTTTCTGGTAGAATCGTAAAAGTTCTGGTTGAAAATGCATCACCAGTGGAGTATGACCAACCTTTATTTTTAGTAGAGCCAATTTAATCCCTGAAAAGGAACGAAAAATATGTTTAAGAAAATATTAATTGCCAACAGGGGCGAAATTGCTTTACGCATTATTCGTACCTGTAAAGAAATGGGCATCAAAACCGTAGCTGTTTACTCTACTGCCGACAGAGAGAGTTTACATGTTAGGTTTGCTGATGAAGCCGTTTGTATAGGCCCACCACCAAGTAAAGATTCTTACCTAAGCATTCCAAATATCATATCTGCAGCTGAATTAACTAATGCAGATGCGATTCATCCAGGCTACGGATTCTTATCTGAAAACGCTAAGTTTTCGTCTGTTTGTCGTGACTACGGAATTAAATTTATTGGAGCTACTCCTGAACAAATCAACTCTATGGGCGATAAAGCATCGGCCAAAGAAACCATGAAAAAAGCAGGTGTACCTACTATTCCTGGTTCTGAAGGTTTGGTTGAAAATGTTAAGGAAGGTATTGCAATTGCCAATGAAATAGGCTATCCGATTATCCTTAAAGCTACTGCCGGTGGTGGTGGCCGTGGAATGCGTGTAGTTTGGAAAGATGAAGATTTTGAAAATGCATGGGATAGTGCCAGACAAGAATCTGGTGCTGCTTTTGGTAACGATGGTCTTTATTTAGAAAAATATATTGAAGATCCACGTCATATTGAAATCCAGATTATTGGGGATCAATATGGTAAAGCTTGTCACTTATCTGAGCGCGACTGTTCTATTCAACGTAGGCATCAAAAATTGGTTGAGGAAGCTCCTTCTCCATTTATGACTCCTGAGTTACGTGAAAGAATGGGAGATGCAGCTATTAAAGGTGCTATTGCGGTACAATATGAAGGTGCCGGAACAATAGAATTTTTGGTTGATAAGCACCGTAATTTCTATTTCATGGAAATGAACACCCGTATCCAGGTTGAACACCCGGTTACAGAAGAGGTGATTAATTACGACTTAATAAAAGAACAGATTAAAGTTGCTTCTGGAGTTCCAATTTCAGGTAAGAATTATCTTCCTGATATGCATGCTATAGAATGTAGAATAAATGCTGAAGATCCATTTAATAACTTCAGACCATCACCAGGTAGAATAACGAATTTCCATTCGCCGGGTGGACATGGAGTAAGAGTTGATACACATGTTTATGCAGGATACCAGATTCCATCAAATTACGACTCGATGATTGCCAAACTAATCTGTGTTGCACAAACGCGTGAGGAGGCTATCAGTACAATGGAACGTGCTTTAAGTGAATTTGTGATTGAAGGTGTAAAAACTACCATTCCTTTTCACTTAAAATTGATGAAAGATCCTAACTTTAGAGCTGGTAATTTTACGACAAAGTTTATGGAAACTTTCGAGTTTTCTGAATAAAGGAGATAATCAACACATTCAGTTGAAAACAATTTTATAGATTTAAAACGTAAATACCATTCTTATAAAAAGAATGGTATTTTTGTTTTACAAATAACATACATGAGTGAGAATAAAAAACGTGATCTGATTGGGATCATAAAAGAAAAAGGAAAAGCTATAGAGGCAGAAATGTCTTTTTTTGACCATATAGACGTACTTAGAAAACATTTGCTGCGTTCATTACTGGTTGTTGTTCTAATAACTATTGGTGCATTCTGGTTTTCTGATTTCATTTTTAACACCCTGATTATGGGTCCTAAGAACCCTGATTTCTGGACTTATAAGATGATGTGTAAAATGGCAGCTGCCTGGCCCAGCATTATTAGTCAAGATTTCTGTATTACTCATATTGATGCAAAAATCATCAATACAGAGATGGCAGGTCAGTTTACACTACAAATTAATGCCTGTGTAATGGTGGGCATTATGTTGGGTATACCCTATATATTATTTGAGCTTTGGTTATTCATTAAACCGGCCTTACATGAGAATGAACGTAAGTCGGCTAGCAGCTTTGTTGTTTTCGCTTCTACTCTTTTCTTTATAGGGATTCTATTTGGCTATTATATTGTCTGTCCCCTATCTGTAAACTTCTTAACCAACTTTACGGTCAGCCCAGACATTCAGAACACGTTTACAATCACTTCATACCTTTCTTCTGTTGCTACGTTAACAATTGGCTCAGGCATTATTTTTCAATTACCTGTCGTGATCTTTATCCTTTCGAAATTCGGAATCATGACACCTGCATTTATGCGTTCGAGCAGAAGATATGCGGCAGTGATTATTTTGATCCTTGCAGCTGTGATTACGCCAACTGCCGATGTGATCACCATGCTTGTAGTTGCTTTCCCTCTATTTATACTATATGAACTGAGTATTTTTATATCAGCAAACATAGAGCGAAAAAGAAATAAAGAAATTTATGGCGTAGCCAAAATAAAAAAATCATAACTTATAAAGATGTCAACAAATACCAAATTTAAAATTGCAATTGGCTCGGATCATGCTGGGTTCGAATACAAAGAGTTACTTAAATCATTTTTGAGTGACCATGAGGTAAAAGACTTTGGCACTTTCAGTGCTGATTCTGTTGATTATCCGGACTTTGCTCACCCTGTTGCTAATGCAGTAGAAAGTGGGATCTTTACTTTTGGAGTATTGGTTTGTGGAAGTGCAAATGGAGTTGCTATTACAGCCAATAAGCACCAGGATATCCGTGCTGCAATTTGTTGGCAAAATGAAATTGCAGAGCTGGCTAGATTGCACAATAATGCAAATATTATATGTATTCCGGCAAGATTTGTATCTGAGGAACTGGCGAAAGAAATGGTTATAACATTTCTAAATACAGCTTTTGAGGGGGGCAGACATGCAGGAAGAGTGAATAAAATGTCTTGCTAAAACCAAGTTTATGAAAAGAGCTTTTATATACACCAGCCTAGTTCTATTAATGGGCTGCACCGCGGTGGCACAGAATAGAGATGCCATTAAGTTTAGTCAGACCATTAATAAGGACAATGCTTACAAACACTTGTCAGTATTGGCTTCGGATGAATATGAAGGCAGAGGAACTGGAGTAAAGGGTGGTTGGATGGCTGCTGATTATATTAAAGCTTTTTTTAAAGAAATAGGCCTGAAAGGCCCTGTTAGTGGCGACTACTTTCAACCCATTGATTTGGTAAATATTGGCCTTTCTCAGATCCTTACTATTGAAGGCCAACCTGCAGATCCAATTAAGGACTTCTATGTGGTACCTAATTCAGTGTCAGCTATGGGCTTTGCTTTTAATACAAGCAATGTATTATTTGCCGGTTATGGTTTGAATAAAGAAGGATATAATGACTTCGAAGGAGTCAATGTAACCGATAAAGTTGTCATGATTTTTAAAGATGGGAATCCTACTGGTTCAAATCCAGGACATATTTCCTCAAGAATTAAAAACCTGTCGGCTAGCAAAGCAAAAGCGGTATTGGTTGTAGATTCAGCAATTGACTCTATGACTGATGAACTTAAAACATATTTACAATCACCAAGACTGATGATGAAAAACAAGGAAAATAAAGACCGCATGAATGCGCGTCAGGATATTCCTGTTATTTTTATCAGTATTAATATTGCCAATCAACTATTAAAACCATCAAATACTACAGTTGAGGACTTAAAAAATAAAATTGCCACAAGTGGTAAACCTGCTTCACAAGAATTTGCGGGTGCTATTACCGGTAGTGCATCCCAAACGGAGACTAAGGTTAGAACCGAAAATGTTTTAGGATATCTAGAGGGTTCGGATCCTAGACTCAAAAATGAAGTATTGGTGATCACGGCACACTATGATCACATTGGAATAAACCCAAATGCCAAGGGAGACGATAAAATTAACAATGGTGCGGACGATGATGGTTCTGGTACCACTGGAGTTTTAATGATTGCTGAGGCATTTATGAAAGCAAAGAAAGCTGGAAAAGGTCCTAAGAGAAGTATTTTATTTATGACTGTAACAGGTGAAGAAAAAGGACTTTGGGGATCTGACTGGTATTCGGAACATCCTATCTTCCCTTTAAAAAATACGATAGCGAATTTAAACATAGACATGATTGGTCGTGGTGATGAGGCACATGCTTCAGACAATAACTTCGTCTATATTATAGGATCAGATATGTTGAGTTCTGATCTACATCGTATTGGTAAAAAAGCGAATCAGGATTATGTAAAGATGAATCTGGATGAAAGGTATAATAACCGTACTGATCCAAATCGTTTTTACTATCGTTCAGATCATTATAATTTTGCAAAACATGGTATCCCGGTAATATTTTATTTCAATGGTGTACACGAAGACTATCACCAACCCGGCGATGAAATCAGTAAAATCGATTTCCCTATGCTTGCCAAAAGAGCGAAACTGGTATATTTCACTGCCTGGGAACTGGCAAATGGGGCAAAACGACCTGCTGTTGATAAAAATGATGACGGTACTATAAAAAAATAAAGAGTTATTTTATCTAAGTTTGGAGGATGATGAAGGTATCTGAGGAATTTTTGGTGAAGGCGGATGAGAAAGCCTTTGATTTAGGACATCGTAAGACTATTAACAACAATATTGGTAAATATAATACTGCTGTTGAGCGCGGCTTGTCTAGATTTGAAAACCTGGAGAATTCCAAAAAGAAAGCTCATGTCATTAAATGGCGGGTTATGGAAAACCTGGATAAGTTTCTACCTGAGTTCGAATCCAACTTTCAACGCAGGGGTGGAAAAGTAATCTGGGCAAATAATACTGCTGAAGCACAAAAAGAAATCCTTAACATCATCAATAAAAGGGGTGGAAAAACGGTTATCAAGTCAAAATCTATGACTACCGAAGAGATCCATCTTAATGAATTCCTGGAGAAACACGGGATAGAATCATTGGAAAGTGACCTGGGTGAATACATTGTTCAACTATTAGGTCAACCTCCCTATCATATTGTGACTCCGGCAATGCACCTCAGTAAAGAGGATATTGCCAAACTTTTCCATGAAAAATTCGGAACACCATTAGACTATACACCTGAACAGCTAACTCAAAAAGCAAGGGAACTGTTAAGAGATAAATATTTAAATGCCGATATCGGTATTAGTGGTGGTAATTTCTTAATTGCCGATACTGGTAGTATTGCACTAACAGAAAACGAGGGCAATGCGAGGCTTTGTACCACCTTTCCTAAGGTTCACATAGCAATAGTAGGTATTGAGAAGATCATCCCATCTATGGCAGATTTAGACCTTTTCTGGCCACTTCTTGCCAGTCATGGCACCGGGCAAAACTTAACGGTATATAATACCATTTTAAGTGGGCCTAAACGTGGGGAAGAAACGGATGGACCAGAAGAGATGTATGTGATATTGCTTGACAATGGACGAACAGAACTATTGGCTCAAAAAGAACAACGTCAGGCTTTGTATTGTATCAGATGTGGTGCATGTTTAAATGCTTGTCCTGTTTATAAAAATATTGGCGGTCATACTTACAATACGACTTACAGTGGACCTATTGGTTCTATCATCACGCCACATTTTAAAGGCATGAAAGAGTTTAAACACTTAAGCTATGCTTCTAGTTTATGTGGAAAATGTTCGGAAGTTTGTCCTGTGAAAATAGACATTCATAAGATGTTACTATTAAACAGAAGAGACGCTGCAGCAAGCCATCAAAATACAAAAACTGAAGAAATTGGCTGGAAGATCTGGAAAACGGGTATGCAGAAAAGATCAAGAATGGACTCCTTTAGTGGCAAAATGAAGAATTTCTTCCTTAAGTTCTTCTTCAAAAAGATGTGGGGTAAATACCGTGAAATGCCTGAAGTTGCGCCAAAGTCGTTCGCTAAACTATACGAGGAAAAAAGTAAGGAACCGAAAGACATTTAAGTCTTGTTCCTTTAAGGGAATACGTTCCTGATTTCTAATCTAATTATGTTCCTGTAGCTTCGATCATAACTTCAGCAAGTGGATTGAACAGATATATATGCCCGTTATCTAAACAGGTACAACGATATCTTTTCCTCAATTTCTCCCCTTTTTTAAACTGTCTGCCATCTTTTATTGTAAACACAGCATGTAAAGGTAATTCCTCAAGTCTAGGTGTATCCTCCTTTATTTCATCATATTTTTTTAAAGCTCTTGAAAGTTTTAAGTCTGTACAACTGGCAGCAGTAGGATTATGTAAATAGCCCACTATAGCTTTTTTAACATCTTCAGGAAAGATACTTTGTTCCAAAAATGGAACCATCATTCTTTTGAAGTTGTACTTCCATTCCTCACCGTGAGGCTTTACTTTATTTTTATGATCGTTCCAGGTTAGTAAATGTGCAAATTCATGAACAGTGGTAACCAGGAAAGCGTAACAATTGAGATTATTGTTAACAGAAATCTTATGACCTACTCCTTTATATGGATGCCTGTAATCGCCCAGTTTTGTAGTTCGGCCTTTACTTATTTTGAATTCACATTGAAAATAATCGATCCATTTGGCGATGATAGGCGCCGCTGCAACAGGCATATATTGTGATAAAATACTTTCCTTTTCCACAATCACAATATAGCTAAATTACTTTAAAAGCTGATAAGCGATTAAACTTGCAAAATAGGCAAGAGCCGTCATATACACCAATTGAATACCTGGCCAGCGCCATGATTTTGTTTCCCTATAAACTACTGCGACTGTACTCATGCATTGCATGGCAAAAGCGTAAAACAACATCAATGAGAAAGCTGTTGCAAACGTAAACACCGGCATTCCAGTATCTGCATATTTAGCATCTCTCATTCGATCTCTTATGCTCGTCACATTCTCATCTCCCCCCTCTACACTATAAATAGTAGCCATGGTACCAACAAAGGCTTCACGAGCCGCAAATGATGTAATTAATGCAATTCCTATCTTCCAGTCAAAGCCCAATGGCCTGATGGCAGGTTCAATCGCATGACCCAATATACCTGCATAAGAGTTTTCCAGTTTTTCTGCTGATTTATCTCTTTCTAATGTGCTCACCTGAACACTATCTTTTTGTGCCTCAATGGCAGCATATTTTTGATCAATCTGTTCAAAACGATCCGATGGGCCATAACTAGCCATCACCCATAGAATGATAGAGATCGCAATAATCACTTTACCCGCTTCTACCACAAAGGTTTTCGATTTTTCGAACATAGTATAGATTACGTTCTTCCACCTTGGCATACGATATACCGGCATTTCCATAATGAAATACGATTTCTCTTTTGCTTTGATGATGAAATTCATGACCATTGCAACCAGGATAGCGGCTACGATACTGATCACATACATACCCATTAAGGTTAAACCCTGCAAATTGATGAAACCCCATACCATTTTTTCAGGTACCACCAATCCAATTAATAAAGTATAAACAGGTAACCTGGCCGAACAACTTACTAATGGCGCTACCATAATGGTAATGATTCTGTCTTTCCAGCTTTCAATACTTCTGGCACTCATGATAGATGGTACAGCGCAAGCTAAACTACTAATCATAGGCACTACAGATTTGCCACTTAAGCCGAATTTTCTCATGATTTTATCCATCATGAAAGTCACCCTTGCCATATAGCCGGTATCTTCAAGGATTGAGATAAAAGCAAATAAAATGGCAATCTGCGGAATAAATATCACCACACCACCAAGTCCGGCAACTACCCCATCCAATAATAAACTGGATAAAATTCCCTCAGGCAAATTGGCATGTCCATATTCAGTAAGCCAACCAAATCCAGCTTCAATCAGGTCCATTGGATAGGTAGACCAGGAGAAAATGGCATTAAATATAAAGAACAATATCCCGAGGAATATGACAAATCCCCAGAACTTATTTGTTAAAACCGCGTCTATTTTATCTGTAACTGTGAACTTCTGAGGTGCTGTCGTATCTTTTAAAATGCCGGTTAATATTCCGCCCAAATAGCGGTAACGGGCAATAGTCTCATCGGCCTGTAACTTTGAGGAGTCTAAGCCCTGCTCTTTTTTTATGTTGTTAAGTGCAAGCTTTTGTTCACTAGAGAATGAATTAAGCGTTTCATATTGGTGTAGTGCCTGTAACGCAAAATAATTATTATCAGTTTTTAGAACTTCTTTTGCCTGATCAATAGCTGTTGGTGCCAATGCATGAACATCAGTACCATCTACCTGTGTTGCGATTGCTGTGGTATTCGCAATTGCTTCCTTTAGCTCGGTTAACCCAGAATTACTTCTGGCAGAAATCGCGACAACCTGAATACCTAATCTCTCTGAAAGTTTATTCACATCGATTTCAATCCCTTGTTTTTTGGCCATATCAGCCATATTCAGTGCCAATACTACCGGTAACTTTAGGTCGGCAACCTGAGTATAAAGTAGTAAGTTTCTGCGAAGATTGGTTACATCAGCCACCAATACCACTACATCAGGATAACTTGAATTATTCTTATCTGCAAGCACTTGAAAAACAATGCTTTCATCCTTGCTTTTAGGATATAAACTGTATGTACCTGGTAAGTCAACAATCTCGGCTTGTTTGCCAGCAAGCAATTTACAATGACCAACTTTTTTATCTACCGTAATCCCTGGAAAGTTCCCAATCTTTTGATTTAATCCTGTCAGCAGATTAAAGAGTGTAGATTTTCCAGCATTGGGATTACCAACTAAAGCAATTCTAATATTTTTTCCCAAACCAATTATTGTATTATAATAACAGAAGCTTCACTTTTACGTAAGCAAAGCTGATAACCAGAAACACGAATAGCGATAGGACAACCTAGTGGAGCAAACCGCTCAACTTCTACAACTTCGCCGGGTAAGCAACCCATTTCCATTAATTTAACAGACATTTCCTGATCTGTAAATGATACAATAGTTCCTTTTTCTCCGGGATTAAGCTGCGAAAGTTTCATCTATATTAAGGTTTGTATATGCTGCAAACGGGTGTTTGACCCTTAGCAGATAGGAGCGCAATTTAGACTTAATTTATAATAATTACAAATAAGACGGTATAGGAGATCCTCCGTACACCGTCTTTATTTAGTCATTTTCCTATTATCTGAAAATATAATGATACTCTCAGCCTATCGATGCTTTGGATAAGCATTATAGCTTACTTTTGGGCACTTACATCCAGCTTTAAAAACTGAGCAACTCCCTAAAAAACAAACCAATAAGAGTAAGCACAGCCTAACGATCAGTCTTTTCATTATAATTTGATTTGTGGAGCAATACGTAGCTAAAAACACCCATAAATACACCAATCATGTCACAGCCAAAATCCCACCATTCGGCAGATCTGTAGCTAAAAAACTTCCATTGTAACAATTCTATTCCTGCACCTAAAACAGCTGTTATCACAATGATTTTAAAAATTGTTAATGAGCTAAAGCTATAATTGTGCTGATGATTGATCTTACCGTAAAATAAAAGTATAGTGAGGACATAGAAGAAGCCCGTGTGGACAAACTTATCAAATCCCTGAAAGAAAAACCCGCCCCCACTACCTGATGGCATCTTTACACAGCAAAGAATAACGATTACAACGGTCCATAACACGGCCCATATCTGATATTTTAACTGTCCAAAAATGCCCATTTATTAAGCGCCTACCAATGCTTTATAAGCATCTGCAGTTAACAGACTTTCAGCTTGTGATGCATCAGTTAAAGTAACTTTTACCATCCAGCCCCCACCATAAGGATCAGAGTTTACCAACTCAGGATTATCGTTTAATGCTGCATTTACTTCAGTTACTGTACCCGTTAAAGGCATAAATAGATCTGAAACTGTTTTAACGGCTTCTACTGTACCAAACACATCATCTTGATTCACTTCATCACCAACTGTATTGATGTCAATATATACGATATCACCTAACTCACGTTGTGCAAAATCAGTAATACCAATATATGCTTCGTTACCTTCAACTCTAACCCACTCGTGGTCTTTAGTGTACTTTAATTCTGATGGAAAATTCATTTCTTTATTTGTTAGTTGCAATATTTTATAATTGAAAAGGGTTAAACTCCCCTATTCGGTTCAAAGGTAATTAAATCCACCCATTTAAAACAAATCTTCTCTAATTCAGTGTTATCCTTAAGCTAAAACCGAAGTTACTGAACGAAGTATTAAAAGTCTGAGAAGTATATGGCTTAGTAACATTGGAATCATAAAACACCCTTACATTAAAACGTTGGTTTAATATATAATCAACACTTGGTCTTAACGTAATGTTTTTAGCACCCGAGGACACCTCTGCTTCATCAACATCAGCCCTGTAAATAACCGTTTTATTATCTCTTACCGCTACGTCCAATTTAAAGTCCATGTTATTATCCATCTTCAATTCCTTAAATAATCCGAATGGAAATCTGAACTTAGTGGTACGGTAGCCCAAACCAAAAACCATATTATTTTCTGATAATTGTGCCAGCTGACTATTGGCTAAACTAAGCCCTAACATTCTGGTTCTTCCAATTTCAAAATTAGCGGTCATGTTGTTCTTTAAACGGGTGTCTACACCTATAAGTGGCGAGAACTGTTCGGCAATGGTAACTTGTGAGTATTGATATACAGGCAGGAAATTCTCATTTTCATCTCTGCTACTTACAGAGCCATTTGTTTCCTTGTACCTGATTAATGAATTAAATCCGTTGATACTATACACAGAGCGGTAAGAGTGTCTGATGTCAATAGAGCTAAACCTTTCGTCCAGGAAGCCAATTCTCGTCAACCCTCTATAATTCAGTCTCCAGTTTGGCAATGGTATTTTCGGAAGTGAGTTCAAGCTGCTCGACGAAGCATCTTTACCCGTATAAGCGGCAAGGAATGCAGACACGATAACATCTTGCGAGTTTCTATCATAACCATCAGCAAAGCCCAAAGAAGAGCCTCTTGAATTGACATTTTGTGCGCCAAGACGCTGCGAAACCACTTGTCTATTCGACATAAACTGGTTAAACAATTTTGAAAAAGTATTACCATTTTTTTCGGAGAAAGCCGTTCCAATAGATATAAATGAAACGCTATAATCGCCGGTAGTAAAAGGGCTCAAGTTTTCAAAACTCTGGCTTGTCCTATCGTATCTGAAATTACTAGAATAGTTAAGTGTTCTATTTTTATTCGCTGTAAGCGTAATACTCAAATCTTTTATTGGCTCAATTAATCCTGTTAAACTAAGATCTTCTCTAAGTGTGTTAATATACAGCTGAGTTTGCAAGGTATCTCTGGTAATCCATCCATGACTTAAAGCCATATCTCTAATATCACGCTGACTACCAAAAACAAATCCAAGTCCAGGAGCACCTGTTACTTCATCTAAACCAAAATAACTAACTCTTGGCATATAGCCTGGTAAAAAGGTTCCTTTAGTTTGCGTAAATGCAACATTTATATTTTTAACACTCGTTAATAGGCCCACAAAGAAAGAGCCTTTAGGTGCATCCTCGCCTCCGGTATTAGCTCTTCTTACAAAGCCAAACTTATTATACAAACCAGCCAAATTAAATGTAGGATTTACCTGCACAGTCTTAGAATTTTGAATGGTATTCCCCAGGTCAATTAGTGGATCTCTAAGGGTCGACAATGGTTCAGTTTGCCAATTAAAATTAGTGCCATATCTTGTTGCAACCGTTACCCAATCCATACCCGGAATTTTATTAAAAGGCAGGTTATAGGTAATGTTCATATTATGATTGTAGTCAGTCGTTCTACCCAGGCGCTTCAAATTCTGCCATAAAGTATCCCGTTTCATTCCTTCAATCTTGCCATCCGGTTCATCAATAATCGAATAGTTAGTTGCATCAAAATCCAGTGTCAACGACTTCGTTAAAGTCCATGAGATACCATAAACACGGGTAACCAGGAAGTTTTTATTAAACGTAGTATTAATTGGGATGGAGTTATTTGGATCATTATTTCTCAATTTATTCTCCGAATAATAACGATCAACGTCTACTCTAAAGTTCAATGCATTAGGCACCAGATTGATATTAAAATCACGTAAAAGAGCTAAAGTATTCGATTTAATGATCTTGGCAAAAGGCTCTACCGTTTTCGATTGTCCTGAGTAATTATAGGCTAATGAACCTCTGTAGGTTTCCTGTGTATTTCTTTCATTAATAAAATCACGATGTGCAAGTTTGGTATATGCATAGCTAACATTGAAGTTCTCTACATCCCATACCTGTGCTTTCTTATCAGGGTTTGTACGTTCTTTACGGACATTGGTAAAGTTTATACTGTTCCTGGTGGTATAGTCCTGTGCATATTCCAGGATTGCTTTTTTCTCTGATCTCGATGCATTTTCCAAGGCATTACTTAATTCAATATCTGGTGTTTTCGGATCATACTGAGGCGTGCTCACCTGGCTCGAATAACTCACAAACATTGGAATCTTTATCCCTGTTTTCTGTGGAAAGAACTTGCCCAATTCCATACTCGAAGAAATATCAAAAAACACATTATCGGTACGGTTACGCTCGCTTACTCTTTTTTCTAGAGAACCAAATCCTATGGTCGATTTACTACCCGAAACATTGACATCAGCAAAGTCTGCCAGTTGAGCATTCATCCTTGCAGTCGCTGCCCAACCACCGCGTTCATCAAACTCGGTTAGTCGCATCTCATTGAACCAAACCTGTGCATTTTTATCTAATCCATCATCTGAAGATCCCGATGCCACATTTCTATAAGGGTTCATCACCCCCAACATATACACCCTCACCTTACTCATGTCAGGCTGTCCTTTTACAATTATTGTTTTACCGTCAACCTCATACCTAAATGGCTTACTGATATTCCAAGGTAACCCATCAACATCAAGCGCTTTATTTCTGGCTAGCTTAGCTTGTTGAAACAATTCTAAAGAAATGTCCATTTTATTCTGATCCGGCCATATAGAATAAGGGTCACTTGTACCCGGGCGTGTTACTCTTAAAGGTTGCGAGTATTCATAATAGTTATCCTGATTATCTGTACCAATTCTTAAAAAAGCACTTAAATCGTAATCATTAAGAACATTATTTCCCAATGCTTCCATGTGGATATACATTTCCAGATGTTTATACGATCTGAAATCATTTAATGCCGTTTTAAAAGTAGCCCTACCATAACCATCACGTAAGTTCTTCACTGTAACAGCTAGCGATTGCTCATTTTGTCTGGTATCGCCACGGTAATTACTAAAGTCACGTTCCCTTTCAATACCAGGTGGCACTACATAAGGAATTGGTGTTCTTTTACCATTCTCTTCAATATTTACGGTTGATATCTCAATAGTAGAATTATCAGGTCCAAGGTTTTGCAAAGTTGGATCAAGAATCACTTGTGCAGCTTCATTTGTAGCATTATACTGCCTCCATTCTCCCCTTACCAATTGTATTTTTCCAAATCTCAGTACTGTTGTATCAGCGAAATTAGTCAAGAACATCCTTACAAAACGAATAGATTTAAAGTCTTGTATGTTACCAACTTTTTGTTGATACTGTGCCAAAGGAATTCTAATCTGATACCAGGTTACCGGCTGTGTTTGTCCATTTACAAGCTTCACCTGTGAGGTTACTTTATCCGTTACAAAGTTCTGTCCCACCATTAAATCACCAGGACGCATAGAAACTTTATACTGAAAATACTCATCACTTTGAGTCATATTATTATCCCTGTTGATATCCTCACCATCAGGTAAAGAAGTCGACGCCGAGTTGTCTACACCAAAATCTTCTTGCGACTGCTGTGAAGTTTTCGAGTTCCCCTCCGGCCCATTATAACGTTGGTAACGTTTTAAAATACCAGCATTTGCCTGATCCTGCTGTCTACCTCTGAAATACATATAATCATCAGAAGAGGGGTCATTATCAAGTTCTGCAGCAGCGTCAGGGTTAAGTTGAGCTTTAATCTGGTCTATCATCTTTCCGAACTTTACGCGTTCGTCAGAATTCGATAACCCGTCCAAACCAACATCCTGAGCTTTTCTCGCTGCCGGATCATTGTCAAATGCTTGTACTACAGGTTGTAATTTCGGCACCCTACCCCAACTAGTTTCATCGTATGAATTTGGATCGCCATTGGCGGGTAAACCATTTTCTAACGATTTACGGCCATCCTTTAATATATCTTCAGAAATATTCCCCAGGTTAAAATATAGATCACCACCCGCAGAATTTGGTTTGTAAATATTCGGGTCCATTACCCAAAGCTCAATATATTCAATATTCAAAGCCTGGAAATCGGTTGTTTCAATTCTTCTGAATAAACCGCCCCATCTCGACCTAGGATTTGTTAATGTTCCATTGGCATTAAAACCCGTATTAGTATAGTTATATGGCCCACGTATGGTTGGATAAAAAGCAATATCTAAAGTTGGCAAAGTAATGGCCTGCCCGGTACTTGTCTCTTTAAAAGGAAATACCTCTTGTTCAATAATCTCCCTTACATAATGGTTCGATCGCTCAGAAACACTATTTCGTAAACTGGATGGTATATCTCCAGAATTTCTGTTGTAAAAAATGGGGTCTATATTATAAAAAGCAATTCGTGCCCGATTAAAGCCATAACTCAAATCGTCAACTCTATCTGCTTCCGGGAAAAGTTGTGGTGTTCCCGACAATTGCCAGGCAATAGCACTCTTTAAATCAATCACTGACCTCGAAGCCTCAAAGTCGTCCAAATAACTTACCCCACCTTTTTTACCTCCAAAATTTAACGCTTTCGGATGGCCTGGAATCAACTGCGCAAACTCTGCCGCAAAAGTAATATTAGAAGGAGCCTTTGTAGAAATAAACGGCAACTTATCCACCATTTTAGTTAGGAACCTGGATGGAGAACTATAGTTCAAGTCCAATCCCCACATCGTATTTGATATCGGTTCTTCACCGATATTTACTTTAGGGGTAAGCGGCTTCTCGGTAAGGTTCATAAAAGTACCCCCAAGGTTCAGCTTTTCGCTCATTTTATAATCTAGCCGCGTACCAAATAAAGATCGTTGCTGCAAACCGAACAGTTCATTGTTTTCTGTTGAAATCCTGATTGGCTGTCCGGAAGTTAATAAAGCAGGATTAATAATCCGTACCCTACCACCCTGATAGTCCACCGTAAAATCAGCACCCTCTTGCAAGGGAATTGTACCTGCAAAAACTTTCACAGATCCTTCTGGCACATTGATAGAATTTAAGCTAAATTCTGAAGCAATCTCAGATTGATATGCACCTTTTATTACATATCGGTTCTGATTACTAAACAGCTGCTGAGCGACTACCTTAGTCGAGTCATACAATGCTCTAAAAGTATATTTATCAATTAATGTTTGTTCCGATGGCAAAAACTGGTTTGCTAAATCATCACCAAAAGGTTCAATAAACGGAAAAATCAATCTACCATTTAATGGATCAATAGTAATATAACCATTTACTGTATTGGTGGAAAAGTTGATCTGATTATTCGTGCTGGAATTACTATTACCAACATTATTAAATTGTGAATTCTGCCCACTATTTGGACTGGAGCCAAATGGCCTGCTTTCTGTTTCAAAATCAAATACACCATCAGGTTTACGCTCTTTTTGCTGATTTAATCTATCCAGACCTGTTACCTGTATCCAATGTTTACCATTAAGTGGCCTACGTTCAGCATCAAGCTTTTCACCCTCTTGTATCAAAGGCTTTTCGACCCCCGTTTTTTCATCAATCCTTAAAATGTCAAGTTTAAAGTTTTGCTGACTAATCTGATAACCTCCGATAGAATAAATATTCTTCATCATCAGGCCCCAGGTTGGCAAATTCGTTTTTATAGTTTCATTTTTAAGCAACTTGGTATATAAAACTTTTGGGATCGACGGATCAAAAGGAATATCCGTTGCAAACTCTCCTACCTGGTATTCCACACCATTGAACGTATACCTAAATGCAACCGAAAGTACCTCATCACTATTTAAACCGTTATTTAAAGAAACATAACCCAATTGGGGATGAAATGTATACTCTCTATCTGCCAGCTTTCTTGCATAAGTTAATTTAGCATAGTTATCCGTACCACCGCTACCGGCAAAGAAATCAATAATACTGTTAGAGTTTGTTAAACGAGCATCTTGAGGAATTCTCGATAAAAGTTCATTGGAATTTCTAGGGAATACTGGATTAGTAAAACCCGATGGAAGTACAGAAGTTCCTCCACCAATTGTATTATTATACGGTTTATTCTCACCAAGATCCATAAAACCAATTACGTCTCTTGAATCCTGAGTGCTACCTGCTTTATTGGTAATCCAAACCTCAATTTTTGTAATCAATACACCTGAAGTGATCGTTGGTGCATTAGCTTGCGATTTGTTATAATTATCTCTGAAATACTGTGCTAGGAAAAAGTGTTTATTCGCTTCATAATTATCTGCACTTAACCTGTATTCATTCTGCTGAGCCCCATTATTAATCTGAATCTGGCGCGATTGAGATTTCTGTTGAGTAAAAACAGTAGCCACATTCAGACGACCAAATTTCAATTGTGTTTTAACACCAAACAAAGCTTGCGCTCCATTTATCAATGTTGTATTTAAAGGTAAGCTAACGTTACCAGCTTCAATCTTTTGAATAATATCATCTTCACCACCAGTATAATCAAGTTTCACCTGGTTTTCAAAATCAAATTGAGCTTCCGTATTGTAATTCATATTGATTTTCAGATTGGTTCCGATATTACCAATCACATCCATCTGAATGCGTTGATTGAAATCGAAGTTCCCCTGCACTCTTTGTCGCTCATTAAATAGCGGATTTTCATTTTTGTTTATCCTTCCTAAAAAGGTAAGTTCAGCTTCACCACGAGGTTGAATATCGATGGTACTACCACCAAATATCCTCTCAAACGACTTACTGTTAATCTTTAAGCTTGGAATAATACCCGTTCTTCTAACTTCAGTTACTTCCTGATCAGAAAGGGCACGCCAGTTATCTCGTTTAATTTCGCTATTAACTAAACGCAGGTATTCTTCAACTGTTAAGTATTGAGGTGTACCGAACGGTTTATCACCTATATATTCCTGAACACTATATCTTTTATTTACAGCGTCGTATTCTACCTTTCTCTGTACATTTTCGGGCAATGGATAAAACGGACTTGATATGGACCCTAATCCAAGTCTTTGCTTCTCTTTCAGTCCAAAAGGATTGCGCAGTGTATCCTGTTTCGCCTTAGTAGGGCTAACCTGCGAGAACACCGCTTGTCCGCTAAAACCAATTGTCAAAAAGAGAAGTAGCGCTAATAAAGTTTTCAATGGCAATTTTTATAAATTCTTCAATGCTATTTTAATCATTTGTTCAACAGACATATCATGATCACCAGTTTTCACTGCTTTGTCTATCGCTTTTTCAGCTGCAACTTTCACAAAACCTAACATCATTAATGCCGATAATGCTTCTTCCCGCACTGTATTATTCAGAGGTGCTGAGATTAGGGATCCAGTTCCTTCTTTTTTTAGCTTGTCTTGCAACTCCAATACCAAACGTTGCGCCGTTTTAGCACCTATCCCTTTAATACGCTGTATTAGTGGAAGATCCGCATTTACAATGGCTGTTTGGATTTCCGTGGGTGTAATTGACGATAACATCATCCTTCCTGTATTAGGGCCTATTCCTGATACTGAAATTAAATGTAAAAAAAGCCTGCGCTCCCCTTCATCGGCAAAGCCATAAAGGGTATGCGCATCTTCTTTTACATGCAGCCAGGTATAAACTTTACACCTTTCCGTATTCGGTAGGCTGCTATAAGTATTTAAAGATATATTCAGATGATAGCCAACGCCACCTGCCTCCACAACAATATAAGTAGGGCATTTAAACGCTAGTTTGCCATCTATATATTCAAACATAATCTATTTTTTAGCTACTCTTTTTAATAAACCAACCTTTTTAACACTTGCTTCCTGCTCTTTACCCTGAACATCTAAAACTGCTAAGGTAACCATATTTACAATTTCTCTCACAGAACTGCCAAGTTGAACAATATGAACAGGCTTATTTAAGCCAAGTAAAATTGGACCAATTGCTTCCGTTTCACCTAATTCCTGTAAAAGCTTATAGGCAATATTACCTGACTCCAGATTAGGGAATATCAAGGTATTGGCAGGTCCGTCAACCAATTTACTGAAAGGGAAATTATCCTTTAACATCTCATTATTCATGGCGAAATTACCCTGCATTTCACCGTCAACTACAATATCAGGATGTTTTTCATGTAATATCTTAACTGCTTTTCTTACTTTCTCAGGAACATCACCTTCGTTAGATCCAAAGTTAGAATACGACAACAAAGCAATACGTGGCTTAACGTTAAGCTTACTTACCGATTGCTCCATTAACAAGGTTAAGTCGACCAACTCCTCCGCTGTAGGATCAACATTAACTGTTGTATCACCAAAAAACACAGGACCTTTCTTGGTCATCATCATATACATACCAGCAACACGATTAACACCTGGCGCAGTACCAATAACATGTAAAGCAGGTTTAATGGTCGACACATAGTTTCTGGTTAATCCAGAAATCATCGCATCAGCCTCACCAAACTCCACCATAGCAGCACCAAAATAGTTTCTATCGCGCATCAACTTCGTGGCTTCAAACAAAGTTAAGCCCCTACGCTGTCTTTTTTCATACAGGTATTGGCCATACTTCTGCATCTGTGCTACTTCCTTAAACGGATCAATAATCGTAACACCAGCTAAATCCAGTGCACTCTCTCCTATGATCTTTTCAATAGCCTCTCTATTACCTAATAAAATCGGAATAGCGATATTCTCGTCTTTAACAATCTGGGCGGCTTTTAAGATCTTATAATTATCTGCTTCAGCAAAAACAATACGTTTAGGATCTGATTTAGCTTTATTGGTAATGGCACGCATAATTGCATCATCCATACCCAATCTTAACTTCAACTCTTCAGTATAAGCATCCCAATCAGTGATCACTTTACGGGCAACACCAGAGTCAATTGCAGCTTTAGCAACAGCGGTCGACACATTTGTCATCAACCTCATATCCATCGGCTTAGGAATAATATATTCCTTACCAAACTTGATATTTTTCTCGTTATAAGCCATATTTACTGCTTCAGGAACAGATTTCTTTGCCAGATCAGCGATAGCTCTCACGGCAGCAATCTTCATTTCCTCATTAATTGCAGTAGCTCTAACATCCAATGCACCTCTAAAAATATAAGGGAAACCCAATACGTTATTCACCTGGTTAGGATAATCAGAACGGCCTGTAGCCATAATAATGTCCTTACGAGATTTAATAGCTAATTCGTAAGCAATCTCAGGGTTAGGGTTAGCCATGGCAAACACAATCGGATTCTTCGCCATTGAACTTAACATATCTTCAGTCACACAATCTGCCGATGATAAGCCAATAAATACATCAGAATCTTTCATGGCTTCTGCCAATGAATTCAAGTTTCTTGAAGTAGCGAATTCTGCTTTTATTGCATCAAGGTTTTCCCTGTTAGCTCTGATTACGCCCGAACGGTCGCACATTACAATATTTTCTTTCTTCGCCCCTAAAGAAACATAAAGGCGTGAACAAGAAATTGCTGCGGCACCTGCACCATTTACAACAATCTTAATCTTATCCATTTTCTTTTTCTGCAGTTCACAGGCATTCAATAATGCTGCAGCAGAAATAATAGCGGTACCATGCTGATCGTCATGCATTACAGGAATTTTCATTTCTTCCTTTAAGCGACGTTCAATTTCAAAACACTCAGGTGCTTTAATATCTTCTAAATTGATCCCACCAAAAGTAGGTTCTAATGCTTTTACAATTTTAACAAAGTCATCAACGTTTGTAACATCAAGCTCCAGATCAAAAACATCAATATCTGCAAATATCTTAAACAGTAATCCCTTACCCTCCATAACCGGTTTCCCGGCTTCCGGACCAATGTTACCTAGTCCTAAAACTGCAGTACCATTACTAATAACAGCCACAAGGTTACCCTTTGCTGTATATTTATAAACGTCTTCTTTATTTTCGGCAATTTTTAAACAAGGTTCGGCAACTCCTGGTGAATAGGCTAATGCCAGATCCCTTTGCGAGTTTGTTGGTTTAGTGGGTATAACTTCAATTTTCCCTGGCCTTCCTTGCGAGTGGTAATCTAACGCGTCCTGCTTCCTATTAATTTTACTCATAAAATCATCTTATGTAAACGGCTCAAAGTTACAATTCTTTTGATAAGCCATATATAAAAAGACGTACTTATAAAATATTAACTTCTGTTAGATCGGACAGCACTTTTTCCGGTAGATTTACGATAGATTTTGAGACGCTGACCAGGAACAATTCCATTTCCTTTCAGTCCGTTCCATACTTTAAGATCTTGCACCTCAACATTATATTTATTAGCTATAACACTAAGATTCTGTCCTGAAGTAACCTTATGGTAAACAACAGCACTTTTACTTGCAACAGCAGCAGACTTACGCTTTACACTTCGGTCATTTGAAGCAAGAACAATGTGCTTACTTACATCCAGCTCTTCCTCTTCATTCAACAAATGGTAAACACTTGCAAAACTAGCCAGACTTACCCTTGGCAAAATCACACGCTTAGGTGCTTCCTCTGTACCGTTTATAATCTTCTTCTTATAAGAAGGATTTAATCTCGACAATTCCTCTTCATCAACATTAAGCGCTTCAGCCAATGATGATAAAGACACAAAACGGTTAACATTAATGATATCTGTATTTCTTAGAAAAGGAGATTTTTGTATTTTAATCTGATGATTAACCGGACAATTCATCACATATACAGCTGCAATAAATGCTGGAACATAATTACGGGTTTCCATGGGTAGAAAACGTCTGATTTCCCAGAAATCTCTGGAACCTGCTTTTGTAATCGCCCGGTTTACATTACCCTTACCACAATTATAAGCTGCAATGGCTAGTAGCCAATCGCCCAGTTCCTCATAAGCGTCTCTAAAATATGCCGCAGCAGCATTACTTGCTTGTATTGGATCTTTCCGTTCATCAACAAAATTATCCATATTCAATCCATAATCCTTTGCTGTAGCAAACATAAACTGCCACAAACCTGTAGCACCAACTCTCGAAACTGCATGCGGATTCATTGAAGACTCAATAATCGGTAGATATTTAATCTCCTCCGGAATATTATAGCTTTTTAAAGCTTTTTCAAAAATAGGAAAGTAATAACCAGAAAGACCGAGCATTTTACCCATCATATCCTTTCTGGCGCTATAAATATCTATGTAGTTTTGAACATGTTCATTATAACTAAGCGGTACCATTTTCTGAATAGAATCAAGTCTCTCTTTATAAACATAATTATGGTTATGGAAAGTAGGCTCCTCATCAATAAGAGGAACACTGGTAGTATCGGTTAATTCCAGTTGTGGTTTTTGTTGTGCTGTTACAGTAAAACCTGTTGCAGCTAAAAAACAAACGGATACTAAGCATACTATGATCTTCATAGGCGTATTATTCCTTTTTATCGGTTAATAAAATCTATTTCAGGCGGTAGTAATAATGGTGATGGTTTAGTGTGCCTGGTTTGTTAAACTGTCAATCTTATTTAGTTTTTAAAAAAGC
This sequence comes from Pedobacter hiemivivus, assembly GCA_040393085.1. GTDB lineage: Bacteria > Bacteroidota > Bacteroidia > Sphingobacteriales > Sphingobacteriaceae > Pedobacter > Pedobacter hiemivivus_A. Next base: position 48,441 of record JBEBUV010000020.1, read on the forward strand.
CTGAGATAAGGATAACAGTTCTTGTTCTCCAAAATGCCTGGCCATTAATTGTAAACTTAACGGTAAACCTTCAGAATTATTGCCCAAAGGAATTGCAATTGCCGGAATTCCTGTCAACGATGCCAATACAGTATATATATCTGCCATGTACATCACCAAAGGATCATCAATATTCTCCCCTATATTAAATGCTGGTGTAGGCGTAACCGGACTAATGATGATATCGAAGCTATTCAGCAACTCTTCCATTTTTTCCCTGATCAATCTTCTTACCTGTTGTGCTTTCTGATAATAAGCATCATAATAACCGGCACTCAAAACAAAAGTACCCAGTAAAATTCTACGTTTAACTTCCTCACCAAAACCTTCAGCTCTGGATTGTTTGTAAAGATCAGTTAAGCTTGCCGCTTCCAGATTACGATGGCCAAAATGTACACCATCATAGCGCGATAAATTTGAAGAAGCTTCAGCTGTAGTTAAGACATAATAAGCAGGCACCAAATAATCCAACATATCAAAAGAAACATACGTTACCGTATGCCCCTGTTCTTTAAACGCTTCAATAGATGCTAATATCGCTTTCTTAATATCTCCATCAAGTGCATCACTTTCCAAAGTTTCCCTTAGAATGGCAATCTTTTTAGGTTTAATATCATTCAGGCTGTTTAAATAATCAGGAACAGGCTGCTTAGAAACAGTGCTATCATGCTCATCCGCCCCTGCCAAAACCTCCAATAAAACAGCAGCATCAGTTACAGAAGAGGTAATTGTACCCACCTGATCAAAAGAAGAAGCATAAGCAATCACCCCATATCTCGAGATCCTACCATAAGTAGGCTTTAAACCGATACAACCACAAAAAGCGGCAGGTTGCCTTACAGAACCACCAGTATCAGTACCTAATGCAGACAAACACAAATCGGCTTGTACAGCAACGGCAGAACCACCGGATGATCCACCCGCAACTTTATCACTATCGGCCGCGTTTTTTACAGGCCCATAATATGAAGTTTCATTGGAGCCTCCCATAGCAAACTCATCACAGTTCAATCGGCCTATAATAACTGCATCTTCACTGATTAAACGTTCCACAACCGTGGCAGAATAAGGTGAAACAAAGCCCTCCAGCATTTTAGAGGAAGCTGTAACCTGATGATCCTTATAACAGATATTATCTTTTATTCCGATCACCATTCCTGCAAGTTTACCTGCAGTTCCAGCCTCAATTTTTTCCTGTATTTGTTTAGCCTGAAGATCTGCAGAATAAAAAAACACCTCATTAAACGCATTGAGGTGTTTATGTTTTTCTATTTGCTTGAAATAATGATCTAGTAACTCTGGCAAACTGAGCTTTTTTTGCCCAATAAGGGTTTGTATCTCTTGTAAGGAGGTATACTTCTTCAAAATCAAGAATTCATTAAATTAAAAAATCGGGTTCGTAAACCTATAATGGTTTATTGGTGTTACTTTGATTCTGTTCAACAGCATCATCAGCACCATCTTTACCGTCTTTAAATTCTTTTATACCTTTACCTAGGCCACGCATCAATTCAGGGATCTTTTTACCTCCAAAAAGTAGTAAAACAATTACTACGATCACTGCTATTTCTCCGCCACCTAGCATAGCCAATATTGTTGTGTCAAACATGATATTTTAATTAAAGTTTAGTGTTTATCTGTTTCAGTTTTTGTGTTTTCATTATGTTCAGCATGTGCCACGCTCTCAGCGCTTTCAGTATGCTCAGTACCACCTGTATTTTCTACGTTTTCATTCGTAGTACCAGCAACATCTGCTGTTTTACCAGCATCACTATCTAAGGTACTGTTATGATGAGCTGCCTCATCATTATATCCTGGATTTCCATCATAGCTATCACTGCTGTAAGAATCTTCTCCGGGTTTGTAATCATAATTATGTGGCCTATTGCCGGTATCATCGGCATTAAAGGTCGACTTAAATTCATTGATTTCATCTGTAATACCGGCAGCATTGATATTTCTATGAATTTCACGTTTCACACCATCCGATGCATCTTTAAAATCTCTCAATCCTTTTCCTAGTCCACGTGCTAATTCAGGCAATTTTTTACCTCCAAATAACAAAAGTACTACGACAAGGATGAGCATTATCTCACCACCGCCCATATTTAAGAATTCCACTAACGTGCCTGTATACATCTCAATCTTTATTTTAACTTCAATAAAACAAATATAAACAATTAATTGCAAAAGTTTATTTAGCTATCCATGCTGCTGGATTTTGTGCCACTGCACCTCTGTAAATTTGGAACTGCAATTCAGGAATATCTCCCGAAGAAGCCACAGTACCAATATTTTGTTTTGTACTCACATCATCCCCTGCACTAACACTAACCGACCTCAGGTTTTGGTAAACTGTAAAGAACTGTCCATGTTTAATCAACACATAATATCTACCCAAAGCATTACCAACTTTACTTACTTTTCCGTTAAATACAGCTCGCACTGCAGCACCGTCTGCAGTTTGAATGGTAACCCCTGCATTATTGTAACTAGCCTGCCCCTCTTTATGCTTTCCAAAACTTTCAGTAATGGAACCATTTGTTACAGGCCACGGCAATGAGCCACGGTTACTTTCAAAGGCGGCCGATAACCTTGCTGCCTCTGGTGTTGCTGCTAAATAACCACTGCTGTTCGCTTTCGGTTTAGCTACAGGCGCTGGCGCTGCAGGTGCTGGTCTATTTTCAGCTTTAGCTTTTGCTGCAGCAGCAGCGGCAGCGGCGGCGGCTTTAGCAGCAGCAGCTTTGGCAGCCGCTTCAGCACGTTTGCGTTCCAATTCAATCTCACGAACAATAGCAGCACGAATACTTCTATCCAGCTGTGCCTGTTGTTTCTTCCTGGTCGCTATATCCTGACGGAACTTTTTCTCATCCCTACTATACTTATTCAAAACAGCAGACTGCTTTGTTTTATTTTTACCAAGCTTACTCTTTTCGTTTTCCTGCTCATGCAAAAGATTACTCTTTTCTTTCAGGTTTTTATCAAGGATAACAATCTTATAATTTAACTCCTTTTGAGTTCCCTGAATATAACCAGCCTGCTTTTTACGATACTGACCAAACTGCTGCAAATACTTAATCCTCTTATAAGCCTGATTAAAGTCTTTTGCCGCAAAAATAAACATCATCTTATCGTATGCATTCTGATTTCGCTGTGCAAACCTGATCATCGCGCCATATTCCTTTTTTAATTGGCCAAGTTGTCCTTTCAGGTTAATAACCGTATTGGTATTTTCGTGAATCTGATTATCAAGATTTTTAATTTCGGAGTTGATCACCGTAATCTTGTCCTGCATCAAACTAATCTTCTTATTTAGCGCTTTGATCTGACCTAAAGTCAATTTTTTACTGTTTGCAGTTTTATTAAGATTTCGCTGCAACAGTTCAATTTCTCTTTGTATAGCCTCTTTTTTTCTTTTTAGTTCCGAACTGCTCTGAGCAAATGTAACCGACGCAGATAGTACAAATAACAGCAGGAATAGAAATTTACTTAACTTCATTGGCTCAAAAGTATGAAAAAATTTAGTGTAAAACTTCATACCTCTCTGGTACAGTAAACGGAAATTCAAGGGGAACATTGCGCTGAACAGCAGAATACTCAAGATCAATGTTTACATTTTTGGTCCCCACAATAGAACTTATGGTTACACCTTTAGGCAATAAAGCTCCATTAATATCATTATAAGTACCTGTGTAAACCACTTTCAAAGCCTGTCCCAAGTTTATATCATTTATCGTATTTTCCTTAACTTTCAACAATGCATCAAAAAAAACTTTAAATGCAAGCGCATCCTTATCCCCATTTAAAACCCATAAACCATCCTGCACATTAATCGCCGCATTTTCATTTACAAAATCACCTATGGTATTTCCAGATAAAATAGATTCCAGCCAATCAAAACTAACTTGCCTGTTAGCATAGCGATGCAAATAACTAAATGACTTTTTTAAATATACAGACTGAAAATTGTTTCTAACCTTAACACTGTCGGGAGTGATTAATACCCTTCCCACCTCAATACCTGCTAATGCAGTAACACTCACCCAAATTCGTTTACCTTTCTCCATCCTGATATTCATGGTTACATTATTTCTACTTCCATCAATATCTACTTTGGCTTTGGCCTTTAGTGATAAGTTATTAAAAGCAAAATCCTTAGACTTTAACAGCTCAATATTTTCAGCCTTTTCATTACTTAGCTCAGAACCAACGGGTACTGGTGTTGTAATTAAAGCTTTCTTTGTTTTACAGGCCATTAATGTAATAGAAAGTAAGCCTAGCAACAATAAACTATTCCAAATATTTCCTCTCATTGATCTTTCTATTTAATTTTTCTGAATCATTGCCTGCGGCCTTTGCTTTTTTCCAATGCATTATTGCGGCCGACTGATCTCCTGTTAAAAATAATAAATCGCCATATAATTCCAGATAAACACCATTTTCAGGATCCAATTGCAAAGCAGACTTCACGGCTGTTAAAGCACTTACATCCTGATGTTTCAGATGCTGTGCCACAGCCATAAAATAATATAAAATGGCCTGATTAGGGTAAATTGATAATGCTTCATCGGCAGTTTTAATCACCTCGCTGTACTGCTTTAATAACAATTGAATATTTAAAGCCTGCTCCCAGGCTTTATAAGGTTGTTCATCAGTTTCAAGAACTGTTTTAAACAGTTCAAGTGCTCCCTGCAGATCTCCTTTTTTGTACAAGCTTTCTGCAAGCGCTATATTTTGCTCATCATCTGTAAGCTCATCTACTTTCTTTTCATCACCCGGTTTAACACCCGAAGTTACTCGTCTTCTGGCCCTCGACAACTCATCCGATGCTCCAAACCTCTTCTCCAACTCATCATACCCTTTCATGGCATCAGCAACTTTACCAGCAAGTAAATAAGCGTTTGATCGGTCAAAGTAATAACCAACTTGATCTGGAGACAACCTAATGAGCTGATTCAGCGCAGTGGTCATAGCTTCCATATTACCTTTTCGCTTATACAACTCGGCCATCAACATCCAATACCACGTATTATCTGCATCCAATGAAGTAGCTTTTTTAATTGCTGCTTCAGCTTCAATCAAATTGTTTTGCTTGTAATTGACAATAGCAATCTCATAATAAACTGCGGCATTTTTATCGTCCAACTCTAATATTCTATTAAATACTTCGTTAGCCTTATTATAATCTTCATTTAGCTTATCACGTAAACCAGCAAAATAAAGTGTTTTTATCATGGTCGTATCTGCTACCGCCTTCAAAGGTTTCTGAGCAAATACAACTGGGCTATAACCCAGCAAGACCATTAAAAACACTTTATATTTCATCTGTTTAAATATCTATCTATTTCAAACACCTATTTTTTATTTACCCGTATGGCCATATCCCCCAGCACCACGTGCAGTATCATTTAATTCTTCCACAGCATTCCATTCTACTGTTTCATGTTTTGCAATCACCATCTGGGCAATCCTATCACCATTGTTTATTACAAAATCAGTATCCGATAAGTTTACCAACAATACTTTAAGTTCTCCACGGTAATCTGCATCAATGGTACCTGGTGAATTTACAATACTAATGCCATGTTTATAAGCCAAGCCACTACGTGGTCTGATTTGAGCTTCAAAACCTATTGGAAGCTCTATATGTAAACCAGTTGGAACAAGCATGCGCTGCAAAGGTTTAAGAGTAATCTCAGTTTCTATAAAAGCACGTAAGTCCATTCCCGCAGCATGAGCAGTTTCATATTGTGGTAAAGCATGTGTCGATTTATTGATGATGTTAATATTCATTGTTATTCTTATTATATATTTTTCTTATTATATGTTAGTATATCTTTTTTAAATTTCAATTCCCAACCTTAATACGAAATACCAAACTCAGTTTCTTACCCCAAAGTTACGTCGTCATTCTGATATTACATTCTTTCAAGGATAATCATTAATTCAAGTCACTACCTAATCAGGATCATAACCTATAAACCCTAGCTTTTCTTCAAAATTAGCTTCAGCTGATCTTTTTCAAAATAAATTACACCCGCCAAGAACACCAATAGCAAGGTATTTCCAATATAAATATTCCTGTTAAATACCCAAAATGATAGCACCACCAAAACTGTCGAGACCAGCAGATAAATAACCATTCTCCTCAAATTATAAGGTATAGGATAATGCTTTTGTCCCAAAATATAGGAAATCAGCATCATCACAAAATAAGCAATCATAGATACCCAGGCCGATCCCATATAGCCATATTTTGGAACTAACAAAATATTTAAAGCAATAGTAGTAATGGCCCCAGCAACGGAAATATATAAACCGAATTTTGTTTGATCTGACAATTTATACCAGATGGATAGATTGATATAAATCCCCAGAAAAACATAACCAAGTAACAAAAATGGAACTGCATTTAAGCCTATCCAGTATTTATGATCAATAAAACGCTTTAGGATCTCAATATTTGCAATTAATCCTACAAAAATAACAGCCAGTGCAATAACAAAATAATTCAAGATCATGGCGTATGTCTGCCGGGCATTTGCATGCTTGGCATGACTAAAAAAGAAAGGCTCAGCACCTAATCTAAAGGCTGTAATAAATAGACTTAAGAACACCGCAATTTTGCAAACAGCACCATAAATCCCAAGGTCGTAATCAGAAACACCAAGCTGCGTAATGATCATTTTATCCAGGTTTTCATTGACTACAAAAGAGAGGTTAGCCACTAAAACCGGCCATGAGTATGAAACCATTTTTCCAAAAAGTTCCTTATCAAACTTAAATTGCAACTTCATTAATTCAGGAATCAGCAAAATCAATGTCAGCACACTAGCAATCAAATTAGAAATAAAAACATAACCAACCCATTCAGTCCTATACCAGCCCTCACACCATTGTCCAAGCACCCCACCATATTTAATAATTGCAGGAACAACAAATAAAAAGAACAGGTTAAAACCAATAAAGCTCCCGATATTCAAAAACTTAATCAAGCTATACCTCATCGGACGCTCATCTGCACGAACCTTTGCAAAAGGTATTACACAAATTGCATCAATAAAAAGAAGCCAAACAAAATAATGAACATATAATTTATAATCGGCCATTTGCCCAGGATCAGTAGCAAAATAAGCTGCGAGAGGTGTAGAGAAAACTAATCCAGATATTAAAAATAGTGTCGATATGACGGCAATACAGAAAAACGTATTGTTATAAACTTCCTGTTTTTTATCTTCATGTTTATTTAAGTACCTGAAGAATGTACTTTCCATCCCAAATGCAAGAATTGCATTAACCACCGATGCCGAGGCATACATCTTTGTAAAGATGGCATAAACACCAGGTTGAAATACCCCTGTAAAAAGGGGGGTAAGTATAAAATTAAATACCCTGGAGATTACCGTAGTAACCCCATATATAGCTGTCTGACCAAGAAACTTCTTTATCGACGACATTTACTTCTTTATGATTTCAAAATTCTGGTAATTTTTAACCGTCCCCAGTGTAGTGGTTACATTTTCAACCTTAGCCCTATCTGTTCCTTCATTACACCATTCCATAAAAACATCCAGCAAGGTATCGTCCCCCTCCGCCTCTATATAAACACTCCCATCTTTCTCATTTTTAATAATCCCCCTGATCCCCATCTGGTCGGCAACCAATTTAGTAACTTGCCTGAAAGATACTCCTTGTACTTTCCCTGTAATCTTGATTTCTAAATGTTTTATCTCCATTGTTTATATACTTATTGTGCTGTTGCACAACCGTTCTTTTTCCCTCAAAAACTCTTCCCAAATATTATCTAAAATCTGCGATGCAGGTTTTATCTCATTTAACATGGCCGAAATCTGTCCAATTTCAAGTTCCCCCTGTTCCATATCGCCTTCAAACATACCTAATTTAGCACGTGCTCTTCCTAATATTTTCGTCAACGCTTCTGCATCAGCTCCATCCGCTTCAGCCTCCGCAACCCTATCTGCGAATTCATTTTTAAGCAGACGAACAGGCACCAGCTTCTTTAAGCTAAGCTTAGTATCACCCTCAGCAGCATTTATTATCCGACTTTTAAATTGCGGATGCGCGGAAGATTCCTCTGCCACAGCAAACGCAGAACCAATCTGCACCCCCTCAGCACCCAATGCAAAAGCGGCCAGCATCGCACGTCCACTACCAATACCCCCAGCCGCTATAACGGGTATTTTAACCACATCACAAACCATAGGAATCAGACACATGGTAGTCGTCTCTTCCCTCCCATTATGGCCTCCAGCTTCAAAACCCTCCGCAACAATAGCATCAACACCACAGCTCTCTGCTTTTAATGCAAATTTCGTATTAGCAATTACATGAACAACAGTAATTCCTTTTTCTTTTAAAAAACCTGTCCAGCTTGCTGGATTTCCTGCCGAGGTAAATACAATCTTCACCCCTTCCTCCACAATAATCTGCATGATCTCTTCAATATTCGGATACATGAGCGGTACATTTACTGCAAAAGGACGGCTCGTTGCAGCCTTACATTTCCTGATATGCACACGCAAAACATCAGGATACATAGATCCAGCACCAATAATTCCCAATCCGCCAGCATTGGCAACCGCCGAAGCCAGTCGCCAGCCACTACACCATACCATTCCCGCCTGTATCACCGGATATTTTATTCCAAATAGTTCTGTAATCTTATTTACCATAAGGTACTATATGCTCATTTATAAAACCACACACTAATATATACGACTCACCATATCCCCCAAAATCACCTTGCCATCCACCTCAGTAAAATCAACCAGGTTTATCCCCGGCTTCTTCCCTTCCTCGAAACTACCAAAACGTTCTGCTATCCCCAAAAAATCTGCCCCATTAAAGGTTCCCCATTTCAACAGCTCCTCTATAGGTACATCAAACCTTTCCTGCAAAACATTCATCTCCGATAAAATACTTAGCCCATCATTGCTCGCCAAACTATCCGTTCCTAAAGTGATCTTTAAATCTGCTTTTCGCATCATATCAACATCAGGCAACTTATTTTCTATATATAAATTCGCATTCGGACACAAGCACCAATACAAATTCGGATGAACACTTTTCGCATAAGCTACATCAGTAGCCGTTGTATAGGTATTGTGAACAAGTAAGGTCTTTACTTTAGGTGACAATAATGGCAGATAACTTTGTAATGATGTTTTACCTGATGGATTATAAAACGAAATATCCTGTCCTAAAAATTCAAACAAGCCCAATAAACCGCCCTCTTTACGCTCAAAAAAAGCATTCTCATCAACAGATTCCTGATTATGAATACTGATCAGGCTCCCCTCCAATTCCGCGTATTCTGTAAGTTCATGAAATAAATCGGCCGACACCGAGTATGGTGCATGTGGTACAATAGAAACTGGTAAAAGATGAAATTCATCTTTAAATTCTTCAGCTCTCTTCATCGAATCTTTAGCTAAAGCAGGATTAAAACCCATGATCTCTAAAAAGGTATGATAATACACAGGAGAACTCACCTTTAAAGCTATCGATATCCGCTGATTAGAGATATCTCCAACCGCTACCACACCATTATCAAACATCTCAATATCTGCTTTTAATAAAGCTCGAATCAATTCATATTCATCAGATGTACGTAGTTTAATTACCGACTTTACAAATTCAGGTAAGCCTGTTCCTTTTGGAATTTGCCCTTTAAGGTTCGACAATTCAAGGTGACAATGTGTATTTATAAAGCCTGGTACAAGCAGACTTTCATAAAACGTTATATCGGTTATTTGCTTATCCTTAGCTTCTTGTTCTGTATAAACACCCTTAATCTTGCCATCTGCATCAACTGCAAGAACACCGTTCTTTATAGCCGGGCCAGATATAGGATATACATAGGTTGCTGAGATGTGAGAAATCATACACAAAGTAAGGAAAAAATAACCATTCTCTTCCTCGCGGGAATCTTTTCCAGAAGAAGGAAAAGTTCCTAAGCGATTTCAGAGAAGGTGATTTTTTGGTCAAGCAGGGAGCAGAGAAAAGAGTAGTGCTATACAGGGAGGCAAAGCATGGAGCAGACTTAAAGGAACATTGCAAAGTGCAAAGCAGAATTAAGAGCAGAGAAAAGAGTAGTGTTATGCAGGGAGGCAAAGCATAGAGCAGACTTAAAGGAACATTGCAAAATGCAAAGTAGAATTATGAGCAGAGAAAAGAGTAGTGCTATGCAGGGAGGCAAAGCATGGAGCAGACTTAAAGGAACATTGCAAAATGCAAAG
>JBEBUV010000021.1:0-58648 GCA_040393085.1 Pedobacter hiemivivus
CGTATGTTTGAGATTATTAAGGCACAAAAGTGGAGCGGAATTGTAGGGATAGAATATGAAGGAACTGAGTTGTCTGAAGATGATGGAATAAGAAAAACAAAAGCATTGTTAGAAAAGATCCAGAAAAGTTATAAATAAGGTGAAATTTAGATTATTATGGGGTTTGAGACTTTCTTTTAAGGAAAGCTTCAAACCCCTTAATTTTGGTAGAAAACTAATAGGGAAGCAACAGGGATTTAACAAGGATCCAACAGGGACTTAACAGGGATAAATGCCTGTGATTTCCTTGTTGGATCCTTGTTAAGTCCTCATGAAATTCTTGAGATAATTAATTAGCTATTTAAGCTGTATTTAATTTTGACGAAACGTGTGTTGAGTTTTATTGATTAAAGCTGCAGAACACAAAATGTTGAATATTTTTTTCATAAAAAAACCGGTATCGCCCTTAAGCAATACCGGTTTTTTATTATAAGAGCAGGTATTAAACCAGCTTTTTGTATCTGATACGATGAGGTGTAACATCACCCAAACGCTTTTTACGATTTTCTTCATAATCGCTATAGTTACCTTCGAAGAAGTAAACCTGTGATTCACCCTCAAAAGCTAGGATATGTGTACAAATACGGTCTAAGAACCATCTATCGTGACTAATTACAACTGCACAACCACCAAAGTTCTCTAAACCTTCTTCTAATGCTCTAAGTGTATTTACGTCAATGTCGTTGGTAGGCTCATCCAGAAGCAATACGTTAGCACCCTTTTTTAAGGTAATTGCTAAATGTACCCTGTTGCGCTCACCACCTGAAAGAATTCCTACTTTCTTTTGTTGATCACCACCGTTAAAGTTGAATTTCGAAACATAAGCCCGTCCGTTTACGGCCTTATTACCTAGTTGGATGTTATCCAAACCATCTGTAATGTTTTCATAAACAGTTTTATCAGCATCTAAATCATTGTGCATCTGATCTACATAACCCAATTCTACAGTTTCTCCAACACGGAAAGTACCCGCATCAGCAGTTTCCTGACCAGTAATCAGGCGGAATAAGGTAGTCTTACCAGCACCATTTGGCCCGATAATTCCAACAATACCTGCCGGAGGTAAAGAGAAACTTAGATTTTCGAAAAGAATCTTGTCGCCATATGCCTTAGTTACTTCATTTGCTTCGATAACAACATTACCCAACCTTGGTCCGGCCGGAATAAACAGCTCTAGTTTCTCTTCTCTTTCTCTTCCATCTTCTGAAGCAAGTTTTTCGTAGTTTGATAAACGTGCTTTAGACTTAGCATGTCTGGCTTTTGGTGCCATACGTACCCATTCCAACTCACGCTCCAATGTTTTCTGACGTTTGCTTTCTGTCTTTTCTTCCTGTGCCAAACGTTTCGATTTCTGGTCTAACCATGAAGAATAGTTTCCTTTCCATGGAATACCCTCACCTCTGTCTAATTCAAGAATCCATCCAGCTACGTTATCAAGGAAGTATCTATCGTGGGTTACGGCAATAACGGTTCCTTTATAATCTTTTAAGAACTGCTCTAACCAGTCGATACTTTCAGCATCAAGGTGGTTGGTAGGCTCATCTAGTAACAATACATCTGGTTCCTGCAATAACAAGCGACACATGGCCACCCTTCTGCGTTCACCTCCAGATAATACACCGATTTTTGTATCTGGATCAGGGCAGCGTAACGCATCCATCGCACGCTCCAGTTTTGAATCCAATTCCCAAGCATTAACAGCATCGATTTTATCTTGCAGCTCACCTTGGCGGGCCATTAATTTATCCATTTTATCAGCATCAGAATAATTCTCTTCTAAACCGAATGCCTCATTAACCTCTTCGTATTCTTTTAATATTGCCGTAATTTCTGCAACACCTTCCTCAACAATCTCCCTCACCGTTTTGCTGTCATCCAATATAGGCTCCTGTGCAAGATAACCTACCGAATAACCTGGAGAGAAAACAACCTCACCCTGGTAAGTCTTATCTAGACCAGCGATGATTTTTAATAGGGATGACTTACCAGAACCGTTTAAACCGATAACACCAATTTTGGCTCCGTAAAAAAAGGAAAGGTAAATGTTCTTTAAAACTTGTTTCTGAGGGGGGTAAATCTTACTTACTCCCGCCATTGAAAAAATTATCTTTTCGTCTGACATATTATATACTTTATAGCCTTAAAAGGCATTGATTATTTGTTTTTATAGAGCCGAACATTTGGTTGTTCGGATTGCAAAGATAAGGAAGCGAAAGGACATTCGCCATTCCTGAGAAAAACCAATTATATATTCTTTATTTTCTTTTGGACTTAAGGAATACCTTTCTTCAGGAGGCACTAATGTCTAAAGTTGTTTGGTGTTGTGCTATTTCTATTGTTTGATGCAAATTTACAATAAGTATTCTTACTAATAGTATATTACCTATTATCGATAAATATAATCTACGATTTTTATGTCGTAGATACCAGTATTTTTATACCTGTTAATTTGTATGTATAAGTATGAGATATTGTTTGTTTTATTTGGTAGCTTTATATGAGGAACGCATTTAACCTGCCATTTTGTTAGACAATGTAGCTTTTAGAGGTATTTTTGACAGGTCGGAAAAAAAAGAGATAATGATTACAATTGTGGGACAATTTGTTTTTTTTAACCTTTATAGCCTGTTTAAATCTGTTGGTAAAGCAAATGAATTTATGTTTTTAAATATGATTTACTGTATTTAAAGTCAGAATCCCGTAAGTTTTCTGATATACTGGCAGTTGTGACACATTAAATTGGGTGTATGGCTTAATTGTTGATAAATTAAAAAAAATACGGGTGCATATTTATAAAACAATTTTTATAGTTTAGAGCATTCCCGAATTAGAAAGGTATATATGGAAGCTAAATTTTCACCACAAGTCAAAGATGTGATCTCCTTTAGCAGGGAAGAAGCCCTGAGATTAGGTCACGATTACATAGGCGCAGAACATCTATTGTTAGGCCTTATTCGCGAGGGCGATGGTATGGCCATTAAGATATTGAAATCATTGGGTGTAGATACTTCAAAACTTCGTCGTTCGATAGAAGATTCGGTTAGAGGCACATCAAGTGTAACAGTTAATCTTGGCAATATACCCTTAACTAAGCAAGCAGAAAAAGTATTGAAAATCACTTACCTGGAAGCAAAAATTTTCAAAAGTGATTTGATAGGTACAGAACATTTATTGCTATCTATACTTCGTGATGATGATAATATCGCATCACAAATTCTACTACAGTTTAACATCAATTACGAGATATTTAAACAAGAGGTTGAAGTGAATAAAAACGGCTTCAGAGATGAAACGCAAAATAGCGCATCAACCGGTGGTGATGATGATTATCGCGAAGAGGAAGCATTTAGCAGCCCTAAAAAAGTATCAGACATTAAATCTAAAACTCCGGTATTAGATAATTTTGGAAGAGACTTAACTAAAGCAGCTGAAGAAGGTCGTCTGGATCCGATTGTTGGTCGTGAAAAAGAAATCGAACGTGTTTCGCAAATCTTATCTCGTCGTAAAAAGAATAATCCTATCTTGATTGGTGAGCCTGGTGTAGGTAAATCGGCAATAGCAGAAGGACTGGCCTTACGTATTGTTCAACGTAAAGTTTCTAGAGTATTGTTCAACAAACGTGTAGTAACATTAGACCTTGCTTCATTGGTTGCAGGAACTAAATACCGCGGACAGTTTGAAGAGCGTATGAAAGCAGTGATGAACGAGCTGGAGAAATCTACTGATGTAATCCTGTTTATTGATGAGATTCATACCATTGTAGGTGCAGGCGGTGCTTCGGGATCGTTAGATGCATCAAATATGTTCAAACCTGCTTTGGCAAGGGGAGAAATACAATGTATTGGTGCAACTACATTAGATGAATACCGTCAGTATATAGAGAAAGATGGAGCATTAGATCGTCGTTTCCAAAAGGTAATGATCGAGCCAGCTTCTCCTGATGAAACCATCGAGATCTTGAATCGTATTAAAGAGAAGTATGAGGAACACCATGGTGTAACTTATACTGACGAAGCAATTAATGCTTGTGTGGCTTTAACCTCAAGGTATATTACCGACAGGTTCTTGCCAGATAAAGCGATTGATGCTTTGGATGAGGCAGGATCAAGAGTGCATTTAACAAACATCCATGTTCCAGATAACATCATTGCGATTGAGAACAAGATTGAAGAAATCAAAGTAGAGAAAAATAAAGTCGTAAAAAGTCAGAAATACGAAGAAGCAGCTAAATTAAGAGATACTGAAAAGAATCTTTTAGAGGAGCTGGACCGTGCTAAAGCAGAATGGGAAGCAGAAACTAAAACTAAACGTTATACAGTTTCTGAAGATAATGTTGCTGAAGTGGTTTCGATGATGACTGGTATTCCTTTACAACGTGTTGGACAAACAGATAGTGCTAAACTGTTGAATATGTTTGATACTGTGGCTACTAAGATTATTGGACAGGATGATGCCATTAAAAAATTAACCAAAGCTATTCAACGTACCAGAGCCGGATTGAAAGATCCTAAAAAACCTATTGGTTCGTTTATTTTCCTTGGCCCAACGGGTGTAGGTAAAACAGAATTGGCTAAAGAGCTTGCTCGTTTTATGTTTGATAGTGATGATTCACTGATTCAGATAGATATGAGTGAGTATATGGAGAAATTCGCAGTATCACGTTTAGTGGGTGCGCCTCCAGGATATGTTGGTTATGAAGAAGGTGGACAGCTGACTGAAAAAGTACGTAGAAAACCTTATGCGGTAATCTTACTGGATGAGATAGAGAAAGCACACCCTGATGTATTTAATATACTGTTACAGGTATTAGATGAAGGACAGCTTACTGATAGCTTAGGTCGTAAGGTTGACTTTAGAAACACGATCATCATTATGACTTCCAATATTGGTGCACGCCAATTGAAAGATTTTGGACAAGGAGTAGGTTTCTCTACTTCTGCTAAAACCAATCAGGCTGACTCGCATTCAAGAGGAGTAATTGAGAACGCATTGAAGCGTGCTTTTGCACCAGAGTTCTTAAACCGTGTTGATGATGTAGTGGTATTCAATAGCTTAGGTAAAGACGAGATCTATAAAATCATCGATATCGAATTGAAATCACTATTCGGACGTGTTCATAATTTAGGTTATGAGGTGAAGCTAACGGAGAAAGCTAAAGACTTTATTTCTGATAAAGGATTTGATTCTAACTTTGGTGCCCGACCACTTAAACGTGCGATTCAGAAATATCTGGAAGATCCAATTGCAGAGGAAATCCTTAAAGGAGAAATCAATGAGGGTGATACACTGGAAATTGATTACGATAAAGAAAATGATGTAATTGTTGTAGTCAACAAAAGTCCGGGTAAGAAGAAGAAAAAAGAAGAAGGAAGTGTAGAGTAATTACCGGATTTGCAAGAAAGAACCCTGATTAGTGAAAACTAGTCAGGGTTTTTTGTTTAAATAAATAGCCGAAATTGGCTACTTAGTGTGTTTTTTACACAATTTATGAAATTATGTGCTGTTAGATTTTGGTTATTAAAATAAATGCCTCTATTTTAGATAATAAATAGGTTAGGAAAATATCATTTATATCAAAAACATTATTAATGAATTTTAAATTATCAATGGCATTGCCCCTGGTGTTTTGTGTCTTTCAGGCATCGGCACAGGAAAAGCAGGAAGCATACAAGCAAGAAATTAATGGCACAAAACTGAGCTTTGAAATGAAAGCTATCCCAGGTGGAGAATTCTTAATGGGTAGTAAAAAAGGTAAGGCTGATGAGTTGCCAGTACATAAGGTTAAAATAGATCCTTTCTGGATGGGTACTTACGAAGTGACCTGGGATATTTATGAGCCTTTTTTATATAAAGATTACGAGACTACACAAAGCATTGGTGCTGTGCCTGCAAATGTTGATGCGGTGACCAGACCAACCAAACCATATTTAGATATGACCTTTGGTATGGGTAAGGAAAATCACCCTGCTTTGGCTATGACACATTATAATGCTATTCAATTCTGTAAATGGTTATACGCCCGTACTGGTGTGTTTTACCGCTTGCCAACAGAGGCAGAATGGGAATATGCTAGTCGTGCCGGAAATACAACTGAGTACTTTTTTGGTGATGACGCTTCAAAATTAGACGAATACGGCTGGTATAAAGCAAATAGTAATGGTAAAACCAGTGAAGTTGGGAAAAAGAAGCCAAATCAATGGGGATTATATGATATGTATGGAAATGTGGCAGAATGGACTTATGACCAATATAAAGCTGATTTCTATGCTTCTGTAAAAGGTGAAAAAGCAAATAATCCAGTTTTGGTTCCTGAAAAACTATATGCAAATACAGTTAGGGGTGGATCTTATGAAGATGGACCAAAAGAACTGCGTTCTGCAGCTAGACTAGGCTCAGATCCGGTTTGGAAACAATTAGATCCACAGATTCCGAAAAGCAATTGGTGGTTTCCAGAAGCACCATTTATTGGTATGCGACTGGTTAGACCTGTAAAAGTACCTACACCAGCTGAAATCGATGCTTATTACAATAGAGCTCCTATCGCTGATTATTAATAAAGAAACACACACAATCTAAGACCAAATATTAAGAAAATGAATAACGATAATCAAAATGAGAATAAACGCCGGGAATTTTTAAAGGCTTCTGCTTTAGTTGCAGGAGGGGTGATGTTAAACCAATTTGCTTTTGCAGGTGGACATTCATCAACAGATGATACCATTAAAATTGCTTTAATTGGTTGCGGTAGTAGGGGTACAGGAGCAGCATTCCAGGCTTTGAGTACTAAAGCTAATTTGAAATTAGTAGCAATGGCGGATGCTTTTGAAGATAGGTTAAACGATAGCTACAAACAGTTGTCGGAGAAATTTAAAGATAAAGTTGATGTGCCACAGGATCGCAGATTTGTTGGTTTTGATGGTTATCAGAAAGCTATAGCACTTGCTGATGTCGTATTATTGGTTACGCCTCCAGGATTCAGGCCAATGCATTTTGAAGAAGCCGTAAAACAAGGTAAACACGTTTTTATGGAGAAACCAGTTGCTGTTGATGCACCTGGAGTACGTCAGGTTTTAGCAGCAGCAGAGATTGCTAAGCAGAAAAAACTGAATGTAGTTGTTGGTTTACAACGTAGATATCAAACCAATTATAGAGAGACGATTAAACGCATTGAGGATGGCGCAATTGGCGACATTGTTAGTGGACAAGTATATTGGAACAGTGGTGGTGTTTGGGTTAATAAACGTAAGCCAAACCAAACAGAGATGGAATATCAAATGCGTAACTGGTATTACTTTAACTGGTTATGTGGTGATCATATTGTTGAGCAACATGTTCATAATATAGACATTGCCAACTGGGTTAAAAATGCGTATCCTGTTTCGGTACAAGGAACAGGTAGTCGTGCCTGGAGAACTGGTAAGGATTATGGAGAGATTTATGATAACCATGCGGTAGAACTTACTTATGCCGACGGTTCGGTAATTTATAGCCAGTGTCGCCATTTTGAGGGTACTTCAAACCGTGTTGATGAAACTTTCCAGGGGACAAAAGGACGTACCTATTTATCGGCCGGACATAACGGTGTGTTATGGAACAGTAAAGGAAAAGAAATATTTAGTCACCCAACAAAAGGTAATGCAAACCCTTACCAAACTGAACATGATGAGCTATTTGATGCTATTACTAAAGGTCAGTTTAAATTTTGGGATGCAGAACGTGTTGCTAAAAGCTGCTTAACTGCAATTATTGGTAGGTATGCTACTTACTCTGGGCAGGTAATTAAATGGGATGATGCTTTAAATGCAAATAACAGCTTGATGCCTGATGTTTTAGACTGGAATGCGAATCCAAAGTTAATGCCGGATGAAAACGGACTTTATCCGATTGCAATGCCTGGTAAAACGAAAGTTCTTTAATAAGGACTCTTATTCAGCGTGTTTTATATAAATAAATATATTTTATTGTTATTCCCGTTGATCGCTTTTCTTTTTAATGTAAAGAAGAGCGATCTGCGGGAATATAACATTCATGGCTATACACAGGGTACGGATTACTCCGTTAAATACTTTGCAAAGGATAGCGTGGTTACCAGATATGCGGTAGACAGTATTCTGAGTGTAATAGATTCTTCTATGTCGCTCTATAAACCATACTCACAAATTGTCAAGTTCAATAATTCTAATGATGCGTTGAATTTAGATCCACATTTTGCTGCGGTAATGCGTAAATCTTTTGAGGTTTATAAAGCAACTAAAGGAAAGTTTGATGTTACAGTTGCCCCATTGGTACAAGCCTGGGGTTTCGGTCCTAAACGGATTGATAAATTCCCTGATAGTGCTGAAGTTAAACAGCTATTACAATGTGTTGGCATGAATAACCTAAGTTTAAAGGGAAATCGGCTAACGAAAGCTAAATCTTGTATCAGTGTTGATCTGAATGGGATTGCACAGGGCTATAGTGTAGATGTGCTTGCAGACCATTTACTTAAAAAGGGAGTTTCTTCTTTTGTAGTTGAAATAGGAGGAGAGCTAAGGATGAAAGGACCTAAACCCGATGGCTCATCATTGCGTATTGGTATTGAAGGACCAGCATTAACACCTAATGCTGAACCAGTAATCAGGCATATCATCAGTATCAATAAGGGAGCAATAACAACTGCGGGTAATTACCGAAAATATTTGCAGAAAGGGAACCAGAAAGTAGCACATCTTATAGATCCTAAAACAGGTTATCCTTTGGATAATGCATTGATAAGTGTTACCGTTTATGCTCAAGACGCCATTACTGCAGATGGGTATGATAGTCCACTTATGGCTATGAATGTTCAAGAGGCACTTGATTTTGTGAATTCGAAAAAGGGTATGGAAGCTTATATTATATACCATAAAAAGGATGGTAGCATAGCTGATACTCTGACAAAAGGTTTTAAAAAAATGATAGTTCAATAACCATTTAAAATTTCAAACAGACACCAAATAAACTAATATATGAACAGAATAGATTTTCTTAAAAATAGCTTTGCTGCTGCGGGAGCAGTGGTAGCAGGATCTTCTTTAACTGCCGCTGCCGCGCCTGTACAAGGACTAAATACAGAGTCGTCAATGGCAGGAAAACCATTTAATTTAGATTATGCTCCTCATGAGGGAACTTTTAAGCTTAATGGCGGAAACGATATCTTAGACCAGATCAGGTTTATGCATGACCAGGGGTTCCGTTCTATTGAAGATAATGGTTATTTAAAAAGATCTGTAGAACAGCAGACAAAAATTGGAGAGCTGTTGGCCAAATTGGGCATGAGAATGGGTGTTTTTGTGGTCGATGGTGGCGATAACTGGAAAACATCACTTACGACAGGTAAAAAGGAATTTAAAGATAAGTTTATAGAAACCTGTAAGATTTCAGTTGAGGCTGCTAAAAGGTGTAATGCTAAATGGCTAACAGTCGTTCCTGGGTTTTATGAACGTAATTTGCCTTATGGTAATCAGTTCGCTAATGTTATTGACGCTATGCGTGCAGGAGCAGAAATCTTTGAACCACATAACCTTGTGATGGTATTAGAAACCCTGAGTGATACACCAGAGCTTTTTTTACAGCAAACACATGAGACTTACGCAGTTTGTAAAGCAGTGAATAGTCCGTCCTGCAAGATTCTTTATGATATTTATCATATGCAAAAAACTGAGGGGCAGCTGATAGTGAACATGGACAGATGCTGGGATGAGATTGCTTATATCCAAATTGGAGATAATCCGGGACGTAAAGAACCAACAACAGGTGAAATTAACTATAAAAACCTGTTTAAGCACCTTTATAACAAAGGCTATAAAGGGGTGATGGGTATGGAACATGGTAACTCCAGACCGGGTAAAGAGGGAGAGATGAGGGTAATTCAGGCTTATCGTGAAACTGATAATTTCCTTTCTTAACAGGATTAAAATATGATTTGTGCTTTATATTTAGGTGTAATTAAAACATACTATTATATATAGTACAATTAAAACATACTGAGCTGGACTTTCGGGACTTTAAAAAGACTGGAGTCCAGCGTTGGTTTTACTTCATTTAGGTGGTTTAAGCGACAATGAAGTTTAAAGCTGTCCTTTATTAATTTAGCAATATTGCCATCGCCTCGCATTCTATCGCCGAATCTGCTGTCGTTCACATTACCGCCATGGCAGGATTGTATAGCATGCCATACCTTATCAAAGCGGTTAGGGTAGTTTTTACGTAGCCAGTCTTCAAATATTTCTCCTATTGCACCATTTAGTCTGACCACAGTATAGCCTGCTGCTGTGGCTCCACAATTGGTTATAGCTTTTAAAATGGCAGGGATTTCGTGGTCACTTAAGCCTGGAACCAATGGTGCAACCATAACCCCAACAGGTACACCAGCATTGCTCAGCTGCTCTACAATTTTAAGTCGCTGCTTTGCAGTAGTAGTACGCGGTTCCATTTTTTGACGCAATTGTTCATTTAAACTATTGATAGATACATAAACCATACATAGATTGAGTTTTGCCATTTCAGTTAGAATATCAATGTCCCTTAATATCAATGCATTTTTGGTAATCATACCAATAGGCTGTCTGTATTCCAGGGCAATTTCTAACAGTTGCCTGGTGATACGGAACTTTCGCTCAGCGGGTTGATAGCAATCAGTATTTCCGGATAATGAAATAACAGAGGCATCCCATCCCTTGCGTTCCAAGAATTTTTTAAATAATGCAGGGGCATCTTTCTTTACAATGATTTTTCGTTCGAAGTCGAGCCCGGCACTAAAGCCCCAATATTCATGTGCATTACGTGCATAGCAATAAGTACAGCCATGTTCGCAACCCTGGTAGGGGTTTAAAGAATAAGCCATACCTACATCCGGACTGTCTACTTTGTTGACTATTGATTTTGATTTGCCAAAGATGAAAGTGGTTTTATGATCATCTTCTTCCCATTCATCAATGCCCTCGTCATGCTCTTTAACATAATCGTTTTTTGCAAAACGGTTATGTGGATTGAACTGGGCACCACGTCCTTTGAAGTAATTATCTGGCTTTTCGTTGTCTAAATTCATTAGTTAAAATTACTAATATTTTTAGTAATTTACAACAAGAATATCGGTTTTTGTAAGCAGTTACGATTTAGGGACATAATCCATCGGCACCATATCTGCTACTTTTTCGTAAGCCCAATATCCCTCAAAAAGCATGGCTCTTGAATTGTTTATCCCACCGTTTTGATAGAAACGTGCACCATTCTCTGTTAAATTTGCAATAGATATCTGATAATCTGGTACATCGAGTGGACGGAATATCCAGAATCCTGTTTTTGAATAGGCTAGAGACTCCCTTTCTTTGGTATAGCTAATGGCTAGGGCTCCATTAAAGTCCAGTGACTTAAAATTGTGGTTATATACAGACAGCAGGCTGGAGGGCGAGATTTCCTTACGATCCAGAATATCTACATATTTTGGCATTTCTTGTTGCTTTTCCCAAAAAGCGATCCTGACCAGGTCTTTAGGCATTACGGCTTTGCTAATAACGGTTGATTTTTCCGGAGTTTTTAGCAGGACCAGATTTTTATGAATAATACTATCCGGATATCTATAAGGATTCGGTATTTTGATCATTTTATTCATGACAAAGCCTTGTTCAACTGTGTTTCCTGCGTAAAGGGATCTGAAAAAGTGTTGAGAAGAACCATAATATGCAGTCTCACGTTTTTCGATATACTTTTGTCGTTTTGTACCGGAAGCTTTTAATTCTTCAAAAAAAGGATGACCTGAGAAATAGATGATGCGTGTTCTGGAATTGTATTCAAAGTTATCAAGCATATATTTTAGCCGGTATCCTAAAGCCTTATTTTCGACAATTAAAAACTCTGTGGTGGTGATGGTGAGTAGACTTTTGGTGACATCGTAATCGATGTTTAATACCTGTGGATTTAATATCTTGCATTGTTTCGCATTGGGCGAAGTGCCAATAAAGAACTCTTTAAACTGCTGAATATATTTAGCACGGTTTGGATCTGCCCGGATCACAACCTCATTAAGCGTCGTTGTACTTTCCTTTAAAACAAGCTCAACTTGTACATTTTGATCAGAAATAATAATATTTTTTGAATAAGGAAGATAGCCAACCATTTGAACCAGCACGTTGTAGTTTCCAGGTTGTAAATTGTTGATTTTAAATTTCCCATCTCCATCGGCCACCGTAGAAACTTTGTAGCCACTCAGATAAACACCCGCACCAGGTAAGGTTTCTTTTTGATCTTTGACTATACCCGATATGGAAAACGAATTTTGAGAATAAGTATGAAGCCCTGTAAAGGAGAGAATCAAAGATATCAACAAGGATTTTATCATGGATGCTAATGTAATGAATAGCTAAGATTTTATCTAGCATCATATTTATTTTTAGCGTTTTTTAACATCAAGAACGATTTTGAGTAGGCAGAATTATTTGCGAATAAATACTACTATTTTAGTAGACTATTTAAATAATTTTCTACATTTGTTCATAGAAAGATTGACTTAATAGATGATTGGTATCCTCGGACTCATGAATATTTTTATTAAATTTAAACAAGAATTATAGCGTGTCAACTTATTATGCATTTACGGATCAGGAACTAACCGCTTTGCTTAGGCAAGGGGATCAGCATGCGCTTACTGAAATTCATCGCAGATATTATGCAGTTCTATATGCTCATGTTTATAGACGCTTTCCTTATAGGGATGAAGTTTTGGATTTACTGCAAGAACTATTTGTTTATCTCTGGGACCACCGGGAGCAGTTACATTTTACGACTGCATTACCTGCATATCTATATACTTCTGTTCGTAACCGAGTTCTGAATTTACACAGGAATAAAAAGGTTCGTGGAGTATACGCTGCTTCTTTACAGCAATTTGCTGAGAAAGGGGAGTTGATCACTGATCATTTGATTAGAGAAAAGGAACTAACAGAAATGATAGAACGTGAAATTGCAGCTTTACCACAACAAATGCGTTTGATCTTTGAAATGAGCCGTAAGCAGGAACTAAGTCATAATGAAATTGCCGAACAGCTTAATTTAAGTCCGCTAACTGTACGAACTCAAGTACGTAATGCCTTACGAATCTTAAGGGTAAAACTTGGAATTCATATTTTCTTAATCTTTTTTTAATATTTCTTGAAATCATCTACCCCCTATCCCTTGATGGCGTGTCATTAGGGTATAGGAGCAAAATCCTTTACAATGGAAGAGATAAATAAAGACGAACTTTTTGATAGATACAATTCCGGTACAGCTAGTGATGATGAAAAATCTTTGGTAGAAAGCTGGTATTTGAAATCGCCAATTTATGACGCTGTCCCAGACATGGAACAGGTGCTTAAAGATCAGAACCATAGCAAAGAATTATTAGTTGAATATATGCAGAGGGGGCAACATAGATTACCTTGGGCGCGTCTGGCAATTGCTGCCTCAATTGTTGTGGTATTAGGCATGGGTATGTGGTTTTATAGACTTCAGAAAACGGAGACCCAGCAAGGACTAACTGAAACTATGCAGGCTGCTGAAAACATAGAACCAGGTAAAAATAAAGCAACACTCACACTTGCCAATGGTCAGACTATAGATCTTAATGGCTCCAAATCAGGAATTGTGATTGATGCAGGTAAACTATCATATAATGATGGTACCCCATTACAGGGAGATGGAGCAAAGAAAGCTTCAGCAGGTCTGCAGCTGCTTATGGCAAGTACTCCACGTGGCGGAACCTATCAGATCATTTTACCTGATGGCAGTAAGGTATGGTTAAATGCGGCAAGTACTTTGAAGTTTCCAGCTACATTTTCAGGCATAGCCCAGAGAGTGGTAAACTTAAGCGGAGAGGCTTATTTTGAGATTGCTAAAGATAAAAAACATCCTTTTATAGTCGAAAGTCGAGGACAGAAAGTTGAAGTTTTGGGGACTCATTTCAATATAGATACTTATGGAGATGAAGAGGAAGCTAAAACAACATTGATAGAAGGATCTGTTAAAGTATCATTAAGTAACAATCAACAAAGTAAACAAGAACAGGCAGCAGCTATATCAAAGCTTTTGAGACCTGGAGAGCAATCGAAAATAAGTAAGTCAGGAACTACAATTGGAGTATCTTTTGTCAATACGGATGAGGTGATGGCCTGGAAAGATGGAGATTTCATATTTAATGATGAAAGCTTTGAGTTGATCATGAAAAAAATGGCACGTTGGTATAATATAGACGTGATTTATGAACGGAAACCTGAGGGCCAGTCTTTCACTGGGGTTATTTCAAGAGATAAGAAGCTTTCAGAAGTTTTAAATGCTCTGATCAAGACTAAAAAAGTGAATTTCAGAGTGGAGGGAAGAAAAGTTACTGTGTTTTAAAAGATTTAAGAATATACAATAGAACTACAACCTAATAAAATTATAGAACCTAATACAAAAAGTACAACCTAAATTTATACCCATGAAAAGAATCACGCCAATTTAACAGTAGAACCTAGTCAAAATAGGTAGGGAGTGCGCTAACACCCCCCAACCAAAAGGGCTAAATCAAACCTTTGTGCTAACAATTATTTAATTCGCATAACCTCGAAATCCTTTCGGAATGAGCGTGCTATGCCTAAACCCCAAGAACCAAATGTATGAAATTTTACTCTTTATTTAACCGAATTATGAGGCTTACCATCGTCATTCTGACTACGTGTCTACTTCAGGTAAGTGCCGCAGGACTGGCTCAGAGGATTTCTTTGTCAGAGAAAAATGCTTCATTAGAAAAGGTCATTCAAAAGATCAGGAAGCAGAGCGGGTATAACTTTCTTGTTGATTCCAAGCTAATCAAACAAGCTAAGCCAGTAAATGTAAATTTTAAAGAAGTGACTATAGAAGAAGCGTTAACTGCTTGTTTAAATAATCAAAACATCAGTTATTCTATAGAAAATAGAATTGTAGTGCTCGAAGCTAAAACACCTTCACTGATCAATAGTATCATTAATTATTTTAATCTTATTGACATCAGAGGGAAGGTTCTTGATGAAACAGGGCAAGGACTTCCGGGAGCGAGTGTTAAGGTAAAGGGCAAAACCCAAACTGCAGTTACAGACGCCAATGGCATGTTCTTGCTTAAGAATTTAGATGAAAATACAATTCTACAGATTTCTTATGTGGGTTATGTAAGCCAGGAAGTTAAGGCTGTAGCTACACCAGACTTCACTATAAAATTAGTGCCTCAATCTGGAGATTTGGGTGAGGTAGTTGTTGTAGGATATGGTACTCAAAAGAAAGCGAATCTGATTGGATCTGTTTCACAGGTAACGGCTAAAGAGATTAATGATAGACCAGTATCTTCTTTGTCGAATGCCCTTACTGGGCAATTGCCTGGAGTAACAATCATCCAACGTAGCGGTCAGCCTGGTTCCAGTGGTGGAGACATCAAGGTAAGGGGTGTTGGTTCTTTTGGAGCAAATTCAGGTGCTTTAATTCTAGTTGACGGTGTTCCTGTAAACTCGTTCAATGATATAGACCCCAATGATGTAGAAAATATATCTGTATTAAAAGATGCATCAACGGCTGCTATTTATGGTTCCAGGGCTTCAAATGGTGTAATTCTGGTTACAACCAAGACCGGGAAAAGTAATGATGGCAAAATAAAAATTGCTTACAATGGATATGCAGGAGCTCAAAGTGCAACGGCCTATCCGGAATTTGTAGATTCCTGGGATTATGCCCGTTTAATGAATGAAGCGGTACCTGGATCCTATACTGATGCTCAGATTCAAAAATATAGAGATGGTTCCGATCCTGATAATTATCCGAATGTGAATTATATGGATCTGGTATTAAAAAAATCAACCTTACAAACAGGTCATAATCTTTCGTTTTCTAACAGTACTCAAAATACACAGTATTTATTGTCGCTGGGCTACCTTTATCAAAATGGAATTGTAAAAAAGAACGATTATAGCAGGTATAACCTACGGTTTAATATGACCAATACATTTAGGCCTAATTTAAAACTAACTACCCGTTTATCTGGAGCTCAATATTTTGATAATCAGCCGGCACCTCCTGCAACATTAGATTGGAATGATATGTTGACCAGCATTAGCCAGGTGATTAGGGTTCCATCTATATATGCGAATAGGTTAAGTAATGGTGATTATGGACTAGGTGTTGTGGCAAAGGGGACTCCCGTTTCTTATATGGATAATGAGTCGTTTTTTAAAGATAAAAAGACAGACCTTTTACTTAATATGCGTTTAGATTGGGATATCATAAAAGACCTTAAACTATCCGTTATTGCAGGTTATACTCAGTTGAATGGTAATAGTCAGCGCTTTTTAGCCAATCAACGCTTAAATGCTGCTGTAACACTTGGGCCTGGTTCTTTGAGCCAAAATAATACATTAAATATTTACAAGACTTTACAGCAATTGGCCGAATATAAAAAGACTTTTAATAACCACGAATTTGGGGTATTGCTTGGTCATTCTTTTGAGTACAATAAAAACACTTTGTTTAATGCAAGTAGAACAGGGTATAACACCAATGAACTTACCGAGTTAAATGCTGGTGATGCCAGTACCCAAAAGAATAGCGGTACAGGAAATGAATTCACACTTGATTCTTATTTTGCCCGGATCAATTATAACTATGCAGGTAAATACCTTGCCGAGGGTACAGTTAGGTATGATGGTTCTTCACGTTTCCCTACTGATGATAAATATGCTGGATTTTATGCCGCTGCCTTAGGTTGGAGGATTTCTGAAGAGGCTTTTTTAAAGGATAAAATCAGTTGGTTAAGTGATCTGAAGTTAAAGGCTTCTATAGGGGTACTGGGAAATCAGAATATTATGGCAGGTGATGACCCCGATTATTATCCGTATCAGGGAATACTTCAACCGGATAAGAATTATCCCTTTGGAGGGGTATTAGCTACCGGAGTTGCTTATGTCAACTTAACAGATCCTACTATACATTGGGAGTCTACCAGAACAAAGGATATTGGTTTGGATGCTGCATTTTTCAAAAATAAGTTAAGTGTGGGAGTAGCTTATTTCGATAGGTATACATATGATATTTTGGTAAGTCCTAAGTCGAGCGTGTCAAATGTACTTGGTTTTGGTGTCGGCGTTCAAAATTCTGGAAAATTAAGTAATAAGGGTTGGGAATTGACAGCAGGATATCGTGATAATGTTGGTGATTTCTCTTATAATATCAATACTAACTTCACTATCATTAACAACAGAATTCTTGATCTTGGTGTAGGTAATATTATTCAGCCAAATGGTTTGAAAGGAAATGGAGATAACTTATTTGTAGGGTACCCTATGGAAAGTTACTATGGCTATGTTGCCGAGGGGTTGTTTAAGGACGTAAATGATATTGCCAATTATGCGGATCAGAAAAGTATCAATCCTAAAGTGCAGCCAGGTGATATTCGTTACAAGGATATTAGTGGGCCTAATGGTATTCCGGATGGGGTAGTTGATGCAACATACGACCGTACCTTATTAGGTAGTCGTATTCCTAAGTACTCGTATGGGATAAATTTAGGAGCTAATTATAAGAACTTTGATTTCTCTGTTCTGTTACAGGGTGTAGCAAGTGTTAAAGGGAATTTAATCAACTATGCTGGCTATGCTTTTTATCAGAACAGCAGTATCCAAAAATGGCAGATGGAAGATCATTGGAGTACAGCTAATCCAAATCCCAACGCAAAATATCCACGTTTAGAGGTAATTACCAATCAGGGAACTCCCAATACATTAACCTCATCTTTTTGGATGCTTGATGGAAGCTATCTGAAACTTAGAAATGTGCAGTTGGGCTATAAATTTTCCGGTATGGGACTTAAAAAAGCAGGATTGCAACAGATCAGGATTTATGCTACAGCACAAAATCCTTTGGCCTTTAGTAAATATCCTAAAGGATGGGATCCTGAAATCAATACAGGAGGAAGCTATTATCCTATTATGGCTAATTATACCCTGGGTTTAAATGTTAATTTCTAAATAAACAGAAAAGATGAGAACTTCAATCATATATAAAATCATTATTCCTGTGTTGATTTTAACAGGAACTTTTACATCATGCCGTAAAGAACTGGATAAGACACCATTGGATAAATTTTCTACTGAATCCTTTTGGACAAGCGAGAAAAATGTAATGTTGGCCTTAACTGGTGTATATAGAGGTGGTATACAGATGTCTGCTAATCCGACCGGTGCAGAGTTTTCGGCGACAGACTGGTGGTCATATCATGGATTACTTTACATTGAATTTGCGACTGATAATGCTTACGACAGGAGAGGTGATAATTCAGGGTATAATACCTTAACAAATGGAACACTTACTTCGAGTAATGCATATCTGGGTAATTACTGGTCTGCCAGTTATTCGAGAATTGCCCGTTGTAATTATTTTCTGGAAAATATTTCAAAAGCTGCACTTAGTCCGGAAGTTTTGAGCAGAATGAGTGCCGAAGCAAGATTTATCAGAGCTTGTCAGTATTTTTATTTATCGCAATATTTCGGTTCTGTACCTCTTGTAACAAAGACCCTTACCCTCCCGGAAGCGAATACGGTTAATAAGTCAACAAAGCTTGATGTAGAGACATATGCCATCTCAGAGTTTAAAGAAATAGCGACCTTGTTGCCTAGACAAGGTCAGATGGCAGCTTCCGACAGAGGTCGGGCAACTTCGCAAGCGGCACTTGCTTTTCTTGGTCGTATGTATCTGGCAGAGCAAAAGTGGGGCGATGCAGCTGCTACCTATAAACAGATCGTAGATTTTAATGATAATATTATCGATCCAAATTTCGAAAGCCTGTTTAATGGAACCAATGAAACAAGTAAAGAGATCATTTTTGCTACTCAATATCTACAAGATCTGGCACCTAATGCAATGATGCAACACAATTATCCAAGAGAACTTGGTGGGTATATGTTACATTGTCCATTGGGAAGTTTGGTGGAGTCTTATGAATTTACTGACGGCACGCCTTTCTCTTTTACAGATCCAAGGTATAACGCTGCTAGTCCGGGCGATAACCGTGATCCTCGTTTAAAATACACTGTGGTCTATAATGGAATGAAGTTTAAAAATATTACTTATATCAGTCATCCCGATAATGCAGCTGCTTCAGATCAATTGACGACTACAAAACAGGCTACACGTACTGGCTATGCACTAAAGAAATTCAATAGTGAAGCCTTTTCAGGTGGTGATCTTCAAAACTCTGGAATCGATTTACCAATTATCAGATATGCAGAAGTTTTGTTATCGTATCTGGAGGCTAAAATGGAAAATGGAGATGCTATTGATCAGACTTTATTAGATGCAACCATTAACAAGGTAAGGGGTAGATCTACGGTGGATATGCCTAAAGTAACAGCGCTGGATCAAACTACCTTACGTACAATTCTTCGTAGAGAGCGCCGCAATGAATTGGCTATGGAGGGTATCAGATATTGGGATTTGTTGAGATGGAAAAACATTGGACAGGTATTAAATGGAGATTTTTATGGAGCAGCATTCCCTGGAGCCATTAATTTGCGAAAAAAAGGAAATGCTGTAGACCAATATAGTCGCTGGTATGTTACCTCAAAAGCTTTTAGAGTTGGTAAGGACGAATTGTGGCCTATTCCACAAGGAGAAGTTAATATTAATCCTAATTTGAAATAAATTTAAACCATTGGAGCTGTACCCATATTAGAATATTTATCGGGTACAGCTTCATTATATCATATCAATATGTGTAAAAACTACTTATTTCTAGCCATTGTGTTTATGGCATTCAGCGCATCAGCTCAAGTTAAAAAGTCTTCACCAGTTGAAAAGAAAAATCAAACACCCAATGTAATTTATATTATTGCTGATGATTTGGGATATGGTGATTTAAGTTGTTATGGAGCAACAAAAATCCTGACACCCAACTTAGATCGTTTAGCTGCTAGTGGTATTCGTTTTACAAATGGACATGCTACTTCTGCTACCTGTACACCATCACGTTATGCATTGATGACCGGCGAATATCCATGGCGTAAGGATGGTACTGGGATTTTACCTGGAGATGCAGCTTTGATTATTCCTACAGATAAAACAACCTTGCCTAATCTTTTTAAGAAAGCAGGATATCAGACAGGGATTGTTGGAAAGTGGCACTTAGGGCTAGGAGAAACTGTAGCTAAGGATTGGAACGGAGATATAAAACCGGGGCCAAATGAAGTTGGGTTTGATTATTCTTTTATATTTCCTGCAACTGCAGATCGGGTTCCAACAGTTTTTCTACAGAACCATAAAGTAATAGCATTGGATCAAAGAGATCCGATTGAGGTAAATTATGCAAAGAAAATAGGGAATGATCCTACTGGAAAAGAGCATCCTGAGCTATTAAAAATGAAATCTTCTCAAGGACACGATCAGACTATTGTTAATGGAATAGGCAGGATTGGTTATATGAGCGGAGGCAAGATGGCCAGATGGGTTGATGAAGAACTTTCTACAACGTTTTTAACTGAAGCTCATGAATTTATTGAAAGGAAGCAAAAGCAACCATTCTTCCTATATTTTGCCTTAACTGAACCACATGTGCCACGTATGCCAGCCACAAAATTTAAAGGGAAAAGTGGACTGGGTTTAAGAGGTGATGCTATTCTACAGTTAGACTGGACAGTAGGTGAAATAGTTAAACAATTGAAATCTCTGGGAATTGATAAAAATACGATGATCATTTTTACCAGTGATAATGGTCCGGTACTTGATGATGGTTACCAGGATGAAGCGGTAGAGAAACTAAATGGCCATATGCCAGCAGGAATATTACGGGGTGGCAAATACAGCTCATTGGAAGCTGGAACTCGTGTACCCTTTATCATTAGCTGGCCCGGACAGATTAAACCGCAAGTCTCACCGGCTTTAGTAAGCCAGATGGACTTAATAGCTTCATTTTCTAAATTGATTCATCAAGCTGTTCCTGTTGGTGATGCGGTGGATAGTGAAAATATACTGGATGCTTTTTTGGGTAAATCGCAAAAAGGAAGATCGGTATTTGTAGAGCAGGGTGTGTCGTCACTCGCAATATTAAAAGACGATTGGAAATATATCCCCTCAAATAATGGTAATCCATATATGAAAGCTGTGGGTATTGAAACTGGGAATTTACCTAAGCCTCAACTATATGATTTGTCGACAGATCTTGGTGAAAAGAATAACCTGGCTGATAAAAATCCGGCAAAAGTAAAAGAACTTGCTGATTTGCTGGAAGCTATTAAATCAGGTAAGAAGTAAATCCCATTATGATGGTATCTAGATATTTTTTCAGGGTAATCACATCATTGATTGTGGTTACCCAAATAAATGCTTCGGCTCAGGGAAACGCTTCAGCAAATAGGAGTGCTTTATCACAATTAAATACTTCTGGGGGATCAGATATGAAGAAACCTAACATTGTATTTATATTATCTGATGATGCCGGTTATGCTGATTTTAGCTTTATGAGTAAGCGCCTGATTCCGACACCAAATATAGATATGATTGCAGAAAAAGGGGTTAAGTTTACCAATGCTTATGTTACTGCTGCAGTCTGTTGTCCATCAAGAGCCGGATTGTTAACCGGTATTAACCAAGCTGAGTTCGGGCACGTTTATAATTATATACAAAGGGTTAAGTACAACATTCCTAAAGAAGAGTTTGGAATCCCTTTAAATCAGAAATTAGTTGGCGATTATTTACGTCCATTAGGCTATAAAACAGGAATAGTTGGGAAATGGCATGAGGGATTTGCAACACAGTTTCAGCCGCAAAACAGAGGTTTTGATTATTTTTGGGGCTTTTTATGGGGCAGTAGTCCATATGTATCAGGAACGGCTACCCAGGTATTAGAAAATGGTGTTGCCGTGCCAGCAATCTCTATTCCGTATATGACAGATGCTATTGGCGATAAAACATTAGAATTTATTGAGAAGAATAAAGCTCAGCCATTTTTTGTATATGTTTCCTTTAATGCCCCACATACACCTATGCAGGCAAAACCGGAAATTCTTGCAAAGTTCAAAAAGCAATTCAGTACAGAAGGCAGGGCATTAAATGCTGCGATGACATATTCTCTTGATGAAAATGTGGGACGGATCATCAATAAGCTTAAAGAACTGAACCTTTTGGACAATACGCTGATCGTTTTTACTAATGACAATGGTGGACAAACTGTACAGAGTTTTGCAGATAATTACCCATTACGAGGTAAAAAGGAACAGATATACGAAGGTGGTATCCGTGTTCCGATGGCTATGATGTGGAAAAATCATATTCCTGAAGGTATAATCAGTAATGAAGTGGTGACCACCTTAGATTTGATTCCTACTTTTTTGGTTGCGGCAAAAAATAAGGTTCAGCCGGCAAGTCTAGAAGGCAGCAGTTTACTACCATTCACGAAATCTCATCTTTCAAAATTGAAAGACAGGAAGCACTTCTGGTATCTCGGTGATAGTACTGGCGCTATAAGGGTGGGTGATTGGAAGTTGATCGCTACTGGTAATAAGAGTCCTGAGCTATATAATCTCAAAACGGATATTGCCGAACAGCATAATGTATATGCAAAAGAAAAGACAAAGGCTAAACAACTCTTAGGTTGGTATGAAAGCTGGAAATCGAAACTACCAGAGCCAATCTGGACACCACTTTCTAAAGAGTTTGATTAAACATAAATGTTGCTTAATTAAGAATTTTTCATGCTCTTAATTAAGCAACATTGTATTAGCAATTCTATAATTTGCAACATTAATAATGGATTGCTAATTATGCAACACTTGCAATATTGCTCAATTTCATTTTCACATCAGATGGTCTGATTTTAAATTCTGAAAAGAAGACCCTGGAGAACGATTGTACAGAACTAAAACCCAGTTCGTGTGCAATTGCCTTTACATTTTTGTTGTGGTTCATATCCAATATCATGGAGTATGCTTTGTTGAGCCTTTGTTTTTTATGGTATTTGATAATAGATATCCCAAAAATGCTCTTGAACAATAGCTGAAGGCGTCTTTCATTAATGTTATGATCCAGACATAGGTCGGACAATTCTATTTCCTGATTTAACTGCTCATCTATTTGTGCTTTAATCTCAAAAATCAGTTCTTTTTCAGCATTGGTCATAATTGGGGTCTGATTAATACCCAGATCTCCGTTAATCAGATGTTGAAAATA
This sequence comes from Pedobacter hiemivivus, assembly GCA_040393085.1. Classification (GTDB taxonomy): domain Bacteria; phylum Bacteroidota; class Bacteroidia; order Sphingobacteriales; family Sphingobacteriaceae; genus Pedobacter; species Pedobacter hiemivivus_A. The sequence goes on from JBEBUV010000021.1 coordinate 23,251, forward strand.
ATAGAGTAAAAGTTCGGAAGTTTTTAGTTCAGCAAAAAAACCTTTAAGGTTTATATCAAAAGGACAGTTGATCAGTTCGCGGATACAGTTTTCCTGGCGGATATCAAAAGGAATAAGTATGCCCCCTTTCTCTGAAGTATAGAAAGACTTCCGACAATCGTCTTGTATCTTTTTGCTATACCCAGACATGAATCGGTTAAAGTATTGTTCAAATATTTTCTTTTTAAAAGAGAGTTGAGCAAATTCAAATTTCTCATCCTTTGATAATTTCAAACCTTTGTTTTTTTGGCTGGTATTGTCAATCAGTAATACCCTATTTGCCAGATTTTCTGCAGCACCATCTTTTCCAGAATAGCTTTTCATTTGTAGGGATGCCCTTAAAATATAATTGAAATAAATAGTGTCTTCCTGGTATAGGTCACTCTTTATTAGAAAATCGTCTGAAGAATTACAGCTCAGATAAAAGAAATTTACTCCTTCTTTAGGGGCGTAAAAACCCATCATTCCGTCACCAAGCAGAGGTGCTTTAAAGCTATAAAGGTTTTGTGTTGCAGTCGGTAAAAATTCCGAAAAATTGTGTGTCGATAGATCATTTATAACGGGGAGATCACTTGTAGAGGCTGGCATAGCGTTAAATTAGTCGAGAATTCGGTTTGGTTCTTCGAAAATACTTTATTTGAAAAGTATTCACGGCTCTTTGTAGGTAATATTTTTGTTGTAATTGGTAACATATTAACAAGAAATGGTAACTAATTTTTTTGTTATACGGGGTATTTTTGTCTAAAATAATCCCTATAAATGAAGAAATGCTACTTATGCAGGTCGGTGAATATCGGCCTGATGTTCTTAGATATGAACATATTTAAACAAACTACGATGGCTTTAAGCTCAATGCTTAACATTTGTATTACTACTCAAGCGCAACTCACCCCCCTTAACAGCTCAATATTATCATAACGGATACTTATCAAATCCGGCTTTTGCCGGGTTTGAGTAAGGGGGGGGTAAATCTTTTTACATTAAAAAATTAATTATATCTCGATGAGAAAAACACACTATTTGTTAATGATTTTTTTGTTCCTGGCAGGAACAGTTCGGGCACAGACCTCTACAGAGGCTTTTGAGACAGAATCTGCGGGTTCAACTAGTTTTACCGATAATGGTGTCATATTTAACATTATTTCGCATGTCTCGACATTTGATGTCGGGAACTTTTCAGGAAAAGGTTGGAGTGGAACTGTTAATGATAGTAGATATATTGAAAATACAGGTTCTTCAGTTTCAGGGGCATCTTTTAGTATTAAAACAAGGTCAAACCTTTTTAAAGTGAATAGATTCTGGGTGTTTTTAGCTGATCCATTAATGAATCAGAATGCAATTGGTTCGCTTACGATCACTGGAAAGTTAAATGGGGTTACCAAATTTACCCAAACCAAAACTACTGAATTTGCAACCGGTTTGGGTTCGACTAATGGCTATACTTTGATTGATTTAACCAATTTAAACGGTCAGAACTATTCTAATATCATTATAGATGAACTTCGGCTCAGCATAGGAGGTGCCTATACTTATTTAGGTTTTGATGCTTTTACCTGGGTGAAAGATTCTGGTCTTGTTTTAGACGGGAGGCCAGTTGTAATTACATCAAGTGGAACAACTGCATTTACCACAGGCAATAATACGGCCGGTACCCCAGTTGCTGTTGATCCAGGGATTACAGTAAGCGATGCTGACAATACTACTTTGGCAAGTGGCACAGTTTCTATTACAGGAAACTTACATGGCGATCAAGATGGATTGGTTTTTAGTAATCATCCGGCTACAATGGGTAATATATCAGGGACATTCAACAGCGCTACAGGTGTGCTAAGCCTAAGTTCAGTCAGTCCTGCTGCAACCCTCGCACAATGGCAAGCAGCCTTACGTTCGGTAACTTATACGAATAGTTCCAGTACACCAAATACGAATAATCGTACCATCAGTTTTAGTGTTAACGATGGTAATCTCAGCAGTTTTGCAAATACTAAAACGGTCTCTGTAAATACGGCGGATATCAGTCCGCCCATTGTTACCTCTGTAACCTCGGCTACGGCAAATGGTAGTTATCGCATCGGACAAACCATCAACATAAGCGTGAATTTTTCTGAGGTGGTATCCGTTACGGGCACGCCAAAACTCAGCTTAAACAGCTCAGGAACTGCTAGCTACATTTCAGGAGCTGGAAGTTCCAACTTAATATTCAGCTATTTAATCGGAGCAAATCAGAATACGACTGACCTTGACTATGCCAGTGTAAACTCCCTAAACTTAGATGGTGGATCGATCAGAGACGTCGCAGGTAATAATACAGTACTTTCCTTACCTATGCCAGGAAGCGCCAGATCTTTAGGCGCCAACGCAAACATCGTCATCAACGGCATTACGCCAACCGTATTGAGTATCGTCAGAAAAAGTCAAACTACTGAATTGACCAATGCCAATTCAGTGGAATATACAGTTACTTTTAGTGAGACGGTAACTGGAGTGGACGTCTCAGATTTTCAAATGAGCCTCGGTTCAACACCGTTGTCCTCCATTAACTCAGTTGTAGGATCAGGAGAAACCTATACCGTTACAGTTGGAACTGGAGTAGGGGATGGTATAGTTGCCATTAATTTAAGAACCAGCGGTACAGGAATTACTAATCAGGTTTCAAATCCTATTCTGTCAGGATTTGGACCAAGTGAAACCTATACGATAGATAAATCAGGACCAACCCTAAGCGCAGTAAGAATTGGATCTGGTAATTTCTCCTACGTTGCATATGCAAAAGTTGGATCTACTGTGGCCTTATTATTTACCGCTTCCGAGAGCATTCATCCTCCTACAATAACTATTGGAGGTGCCACTGTTACCGCGTCTCCAGCAGGTGGATATAACTGGGTGGCCACGTATGTGATCCCCTCCTCCCTTGCAGAAGGCGAAATTCCTTTTACGATCGATTACAGAGATCAGGCTGGAAATGTTGGAACAACACAAACCACGGTTAATATAGGCTCAATGGTTACATTAGACAAAACTAAACCGACACTCAGTAATGTGAGCATCAGTAGTAATAATCCAAATACGACCTTAGCAAAACCTGGAGATGCCGTAACCTTAACTTTTACTGCTTCAGAAGGTATTGCCAAACCATCCGTAACTTTATATGGAAGCACATTGGCTAATGTTACGGCACAGGGAAACAACGTATGGACTGCTACATATACCCCAGGCCCAATAGACAATGAAGGTCTTATCCCTTTCGAAATCAGCTATTCTGATTTTGCAGGAAATGCAGGTATTGCAGTGAGCACAACTAATGATGCTTCTACTGTAACTTATGACAGGACACTTCCTGTTGCTCCCAATTTCTTGGGTGTAACGGCTGGAGATACGCAAAATACAATTACCTGGTTTTTAAACGCAGACTATGCCAAGTATGAATTGATTGGTGGAGCTCCTGATGTCTTGGGTAATGCTGTCCTGACTACTGTTCTTGCGGCTAATGCTACCAATCCAATGACCTATACGCAGACTGGTCTTACTAATTTTAATACCTATTACTACGCGCTTCGGGTAACTGATGCGGCTGGCAATGTAAACACCAGCTACACGGCAAATGGAACACCTTTAAATGGCCAGACCATTACTTTTGATCAACCAGTGGCAGCAGAGTATGGTAGTTCATTTACCATCAATGCCACCAGTAGTTCAGGTTTACCCGTTACTCTTACCTCCAATGAGCCTGCATTGGCTACGATTTCTGGCAATACAGTGACTATTGTTGGTGTAAACAGTTTGCAATCGGTATCTATAATTGCCACTCAACCGGGGAACGGGAATTATTCTTATGCAACACCAGTAATCCGACTGCTTCAAATCAAGCCCAAACCGGTTACGGTGACCGCTACAGCGCAGACAAAAGTGTATGGCGATGCAGAACCTACTTTACTTGCTCCAACCATCAGTCCGGCGCTTATTGGATCTGATATAAGTACCGGGATATTAATCAGAGTGGATGGTGATAATGCAGGAAACTATGAAATCCAGCAAAACGACTTCAGCCTCGATCAATATAAATATGCAATTACTTACGTTCCTGCAAATTTTACCATCAGCAAGAAACCAGTAACCATCACACCACAGCTTGCATATTCAAAAGCATATGGACAGGATGATCCTGCATTTGCTTATAACTTTACGCCATTGGTATCTACTGATGTCATCACAGGAGATTTAGCTAGAGTACCTGGAGAAAATGTCGGCACTTATAACTTCGATTTAGGAACGCTTACTGCAGGCTCAAACTACCACCTAAAGGTAAATCCATTACCTCAATTTAAGATCGATAAATCAGTAATTACAGTAACACCAGTTACAGCCAGCATACAGTATGGCGATGCAGAACCTGTGATTGATTATAACCATACACCTGCACTTAAAACTGGTGATGACTTTACAGGAGCACTCAGCAGAGCTCCTGGAGATACACCAAACAACTACCTGATCAATCAAGGTACCTTGGCTTTAAGTAACAATTACACCCTAAATTTTAGTCCAATTCCAGTAGACTTCGTCGTGCTTAAGAAAAACATAAGCATTAGACCAACTGCAGGTCAGGGGAAAATTTATGACGAATTAGATGGAACAATAACTTATGCCTCAAGTCCGGCTTTATTAAATGGAGATACTTTTAGCGGTGCTTTAGACAGAGCGGCAGGTTCAGTAGTTAATAATTATAGCATCGGAATCGGTAGTCTGGCGGTCAGTAATCCACAAAATTACAACTTGCAGCTAGGTGTTGAAAATTATGCCATCACCAAAAAAGCAATCCAGGTTATTGCTACAGCGGTAAGCCAGACTTATGGTGATGAAGACCCGCTGTCCTTACCTTATACGTTATCTGCTCCTTTAGCAAATGGAGATGTGTTTACAGGAAAGCTGGGCAGAACTCGAGGAACTGATGTAGGAACCTATCCTATTAACTTAGGAAACCTGTCGTTAAGTACAAATTACGACTTATCATTAACCCCAGCAAACCTTAGTATCATCCCAAAAACTATTGCAATTACTGCGCTAAGCGATGCCAAAACTTATGGCAGTAACGATCCTGAACTGACTTACACTTCAAGTCCGGCATTGGTTATGGGTGATACATTTACAGGTGCTCTGTCACGTGCTCCAGGTGAAAATGTAAATACTTATGTAATTGGACAAGGAGATCTTGCTTTAAGTTCAAACTATACATTGAATTATACCCCTGGTTTTTTAACCATCGAAAAAGCGGTATTAACTGTAACTGCTGATAATCAGAGCAAAGTTTACGGTGCTGTGTTGCCAACATTAACAGCCAGCTACTCTGGTTTTGTGAATGGAGATACTCAAGTCAGTTTGATTGCGCCTGCGACTTTGGTTACTAATGTAACAGCCTCATCATCTGTTGCAGGTAGTCCTTATACCATTACTGCAAGTGGGGCAGTTAACCCGAACTATACCATGAATTATGTACCTGGTGTTTTAACCGTAACTAAAGCTGCATTAACAATTACTGCTATAGATAAAGAGAAATTTGTAGGTATGGCTAATCCTGTATTAACCGCTAGCTATTCGGGATTTGTGAATGGCGAAACTGAAGCTGTGTTAACTACCGAGCCGACGCTTAGCACTACTGCAATAACAGCTAGTCAAATTGGTGAATATCCAATTAAAGTCTCTGGAGCTGATGCGACAAACTACAGCTTTAGCTATGTCGATGGTGTGCTTAAAGTTAGGGCAGGGGGTCCAACCAATGTTATTCTGACTGCTGTTACTTTATATGAGAATACTCCAACCGGAACAAGTGCTGGAACCTTAAGCAGTACATCTGATGATCCTGATGCAACCTTTACTTATTCATTAGTTGCCGGAAATGGTGATACCGATAATGCTTTGTTTGGTATTTCAGGGACTGCAGTACGTACAGCGGCAATGTTGAATTATGAAGCTAAGGCAAGCTATAGTATCCGAGTTAGAAGCACAACGCAATATGGATTTTCCCTGGATAAAGTGATTACGATCAATGTGACGGATGTCAATGAAGCACCAACCTTAGCCGTAATCAGTGATCAGATTATGTGCTATAGCAGAAGCCCTCAAAACGTAGCTCTAACTGGTATTAGCGGTGGACCGGAAACTGGTCAGATGCCTATTTTATCGGTAAGTAGCAATAATGCCGACCTGTTCGATCGTTTATCGGTATCAGGTACTGGATCAACCGGAACTTTGAGTTACCTAGTTAAAGCAGGTGCTAATGGTACTGCTACAGTAACTGTTACCGTAAATGACGGTGGAGGAACAGACAATGGAGGTGTAGATACTTATAGCCGGACTTTTGTGATTACGGTGAGTGCTTTGCCGGTATTGAGCATCGATAGCGATAAAGGAACACAGGTCAGTAAAGGTGAAACGGTATTCTTAAATGCTACCGGCGCTTCTACCTATGTATGGGCTACCGACAACAGTATTATCACTGGTGGAACCTCTGCGACGCTTCAGGCAAGACCAAGAGAAACCACTACCTATACCGTTACCGGAACCAATGTCAATGGATGTAGCGAAACACAAAATATTACGATTACGGTATTGGACGATATGGAAAAAATTAAAGTAACTAATATTCTGACACCAAATGGCGATGGTTTTAATGATAAATGGGTGATAGATAATATTGATTTTTATCCAAATAATCAGGTGAAAGTATTTAATAAGGGAGGGCGTTTGATGTTTGCTAAAAGGGGGTACGACAATAGCTGGGATGGTACCTATAATGGAGTCGCTTTAGCAGAAGGTACTTATTATTATGTGATTGACTTTGGAACTGGTAAACGCGTGTTTAAAGGTTTCATCACTATTGTTAGAGAGAATTAAAATCCATTAAAATAAGGCGATGCCTAACCATTAATATAAAAAAATGACAAGAACATATAAAACAAGCTTATTGATCGCTTTTGCGATACTAGGTTGTAGTTCATTAAAGGCGCAGCTTAACCCGCTGTCGGCACAATATTATACCAATCAGTATTTAATCAATCCGGCTTATGCTGGGTTTGCTGAAAGTAATGATGGGGGACAAGGCTTAAAAGTAAACGCGGCTTATCGCAAGCTTTGGAGCAATGTACCCGGTTCTCCATTAACACAAAATTTAACCTTAGACTATGGTTTTGGTAGGGTAGGATTAGGTTTGGCAGTGCAGAACGAAAGTGAGGGCCTGCAAAGGCAAACCCGTGTACTGGGTAGCTACGCTTATCATTTGCCTTTAAACGGAGGAGATCAACAGTTACACTTTGGGGTGTCGTTTGGTTTTATGAGTCAGAGGCTAGAGAATGCGGATATTTATGGTAATCCGAATGACCCGATGGTGGGACAGTATAACGACCGTAAAGCTTACCTGGATGGCGATTTTGGTCTGGCTTATACTTCTAGACGTTTGAGTGTTCAGGCAGCATTACCCAATCTTAAAAACGTTTTGAAAAAGGATGTCATTAAACTGGCCGATGTGGCTACTTTTTATTCAGCCGTAAGCTATAAATTCGATATTACTGAAGGTGCTGAAGGGATTGATGTTGAGCCTAAATTGGCTTACCGGGGTGTAAAAGGTTTCGATAATATAGTGGATGCCGGTGCACAGGTAAGTATTGCCAATAAGCAGGTTTTTTTATTGGCCATGTACCACAGTACTGAGAACACAACCTTTGGATTGGGGATGAATTATAAACACAAATACCTGATCAGTGGTACTTATACCTCTCAAACTTCTGCGTTAAGCAGTTATACAAATGGTAGTTTTGAACTTAATTTAAGACTTAACCTTTGGAAGTAATATGTTGCAAATTATTTATCTGGTAAACATCTGACTTAGGAATTCTAAGCTGTAAGTAAAAGATAGTTTATTAGATATATTAAATATGTTTAAAGCCCCGCAAATTAAAATGCGGGGCTTTATTATTACGGTTTTTTTGATTGATGTTATTCTTCTTCTAATCCCATTTTCTTCATCACAATATCGCTCACTCCCGTAGAAGAGTAACCTCCATCATGGAAAAGGTTCTGCATGGTAACCATACGAGTTAAATCAGAGAATAAAGTAATACAGTAATCTGCACATGATTCCGCATCAGCATTACCCAATGGGGCAATCGCATTAGCATAGTCATAAAAATCACCAAATCCTTTAATACCTGAACCGGCAGTAGTTTTAGTTGGAGATTGTGATACAGTGTTGATACGTACTTTTTTCTCTAAGCCATAGTGGTAACCAAAGCTACGCGCAATTGATTCTAACATCGCTTTAATGTCAGCCATATCTGTATAGAAAGGGTAAGTACGTTGGGCAGCCATATAAGTTAGCGCTACAACACTACCACCTTCATTAATTGCATCTAGTTTTTTAGCAACTGCCAGCATTTTATGAAATGACATAGCCGAAACATCGATCCCTTTCATGAAGTAATCATAGTTTGATTCTGTATACGGGATCTTTTTACGAATGTTCACACTCATTCCTATAGAGTGCAATACAAAATCTATTTTACCACCTAATATTTCTTGTGATTGGGTAAACAGGTTAGTCAGCTCATCAACATTGGTTGCATCTGCAGGAATAATTTGTGATCCTGTTTTTTCTGCCAAAGCATTTATTTCTCCCATGCGCATTGCGATAGGGGCATTTGTTAATACAAATGATGCACCTTCTTCATGTGCTTTTTCTGCTACTTTCCAGGCAATTGAATTTTGATCTAATGCGCCGGTAATGATGCCACGTTTACCCTTTAATAAGTTATACATAGTATTTTTGTTTTAAAACAGGCCGAAGTTAAGAATTTTTTCTTTGCTACTACGGGCCAATTAGTTTTTGTAACCAAGTAAATCTTTGGCATTTTCCATTGCTGAAACTCCTGGTTTTTTACCGCTTAACATCTCTGCAATGGCATCAACACGGGCTGCATCGTCCAGTCTGCGGATACCAGTTGTGGTACGTTGGCCCTGTTCATTTTTATAAACAAAGTAATGTGCATTTCCTTTTGCCGCAATTTGGGGAAGGTGAGTTATACAAATGACCTGCATGTTTTTTTCCAGTTCGCCAATAACATCGCCAACACGTAAAGCTGTCTCTCCGGAAATCCCAGTATCAATTTCATCAAAAATTAAGGTAGGGAGAGAGGTGTGCTTAGCCATGATAGATTTGATGGCCAGCATCAGACGTGAAAGTTCTCCGCCCGAAGCAACTTTGCCTATAGGGGCAGGCGGCTGACCGCTATTGGCTGAAAACAATAAAGAGATTAGGTCTTTCCCATCTTTGTTTAGTTCTGTTGCCGACGATTGCTCAATCTTAATTTTTGCATTAGGCATACCTACCTGATGCAAGATTTTGCCTACACTCTTTTCTGTTGTTTCGATGGCTTTACTGCGATTAACACTAAGCTTTGCTGCAATTTGTTCTAGTTCTGTATGCATCAGTTCAAGCGCTTTAATGATTCGCTCGATTTCCTCATCGCCACTTAAAATATTGGCTAGATTTTCTGATAACTGTTCTTGTATACTGAGTAATTCTGGAATAGAATTTACCCTGTGTTTCTGTTGAAAGCTATATATAAGATCTAAACGATTGTTGATCTCTTCAATTTTGGATGGATTGAAAATAATGTTTTCTTCTAATCCGGATAATTCTGATGCAATATCTTTTAATTCTATTAATGAAGAACGCAATCGTTCGTTCAATGCCTCATAATCAGTGTTGAACTTTTCTATTTGTTGTATCTGACTAACAACTTCTTTTAATATCGGTAAGACAGCTGTTTCTTCATCACTCAAAAGGTTATGACCTGTGAGCAAACTTCTTTTAATGCTTTCGGCATTATTGAGCATTTGTAATTCTGTTTCCAGTTTCTCCTGTTCATCGGCTTGAAGTTCTGCAATTTCCAATTCATTGAAAAGAAACTGTTCATAATCCTGCTTATTTCTTGCTTCAGTAGCTTTTTCCTGCAAATTTGTTAAAAGCTTTTGCTGCTGTTTATACTGTTTAAATTTGCTGCGGTAATCGGCCAGAAGCTGTTGATGAGCAGCTAGCGTGTCTACAACGGATAATTGAAAGGTGGGGTCGCTGACTTCTAATGTAGCATGTTGTGAGTGGATATCGATCAGGCGCTCTCCAATCAGCTTCATGACAGTAAGTGTTACCGGAGTATCATTGATAAATGCACGAGATTTTCCATCAGTAGAGATTTCTCTCCTTAGAGTATTTTCCTCATAAAAGTCCAGATCATTCTCTTCAAATAACCCCTTTAACAATTGGTCGGACAGTAAAAACCACCCTTCAATAATACATTTCTTATCCTGATTGAAAAAATACTTTGTTTCGGCACGCTGGCCCAATATCAAAGATAAAGCGCCAAGCATGATAGACTTCCCGGCACCGGTTTCGCCGGTGATGATGTTTAAACCTTTATCAAGTTCCAGCTCAACGCTGTCTATCAAAGCGTAATTACGGATCGAAAGTTTTTGTAACATATGATGTTGCTAAATTAGGAAAACTTAGCGACGATAAACACAAAAAAAGCCAGAAGATTATTCCTCTGACTTTAATTTAAAATGGTATTGTTCATTTTGTATGTTATGGTTTAGGCTCTTGCGCTTGATTTTCCTTATGTGCTCTTTTCGCTTCTTCAATTTTTTGCTTAAATTCTTTACTATTTAACTGTATCTCTATCCGCTGTGCATTTCTTTCGATTTTTTCAGCATTGCGGCGAATGTTTTCCTGTTGCTTTTTCCATTCTTTAGAATTGAAATACTTGCCAATATTTTCTGCATTTCTACTGATCTCGGCTTGTTGTTTTTTCCAATCAGCTGAATTGAAGTAATTACCAATACTTTCTGCAGAGCTGGCAATTGCACTCATGGAATTCTTCCATTCAGGAGATTTTAAAAATGCCAGACTTTTATTTACAATTGAGTCTACATTAATGGTTATTTCTGTATTTAAATCGCTATCATATGTTTCACTAAATAGCTGAATGCGCTCTTTCTGTGGCATTTCTTTAACAGAATTATACACCTTTTTGTTGCCATTCTGGTCAATAGTGATAATGCGATGCTTCCTTGTTTTTTTTGTGGTATCCTGATTAATATGTTTAGGTGCTGTAGGCGGTGCCGGAACTATACAAAGAGCAGCGTTAGGAGCATGAGGGATAGCAGGTGCAATAAATGCAACAGGATCCACAGGTGGAACAGGAGGAGTTGGTGGTTTTGGATTGTTGACAGATAGTACTTTTGGGGCAGGAGGGATGCTCGGAACTTTAGGTGCTTTTGGTTGATTTTCTGGTGTAGGAGGTGTCTGTTGGATAATGAATCCGGCAACTTCTGTTCGTGTTTCCAAATTGGTTTTTGTAGTCGTTTTTTCGGCCTTTAAAGGTTTGATCCATGCCAGTGAGATCACGGTAGCAATGGCTAATGTAATGGCAAACATTTGTTGCCTTACATTCATATAGTTATTTTTCATATCCGTTATTCTTTTAATACGTTGATATAAATGTTGATTCTTTCCTGACGCAGCCATAGAAAACACTGGGGATGATTTATCTTTCAATAACTCCAGCTTTAAAAGTGCATGGGCATAGGTCATCGGGTTTCCAGTGAACTTTAATACCAGATCGTCGCAAGCATGTTCTCTTTCTATATTGATAAATTTTCCGCTCAGCCATATAAAAGGGTTAAAGAAAAGCAATGTTTCTATGCCGGTTTTAATGAGGTTAAGGAGGTAATCATTTCTTTTGATATGTGATAGCTCATGAATCAATATGGCTTCTACCTGATCCATATCTAATTGTGATGCCAGGCCAATAGGGAAAAGTATAATGGGTTTAAAATATCCGACTACCAGAGGTACATTTATTTTGTCTGATAAATAGAAGCTGATAGGCTTACGGAACTTAAGTTCTAAAACAAGCTTTTTAAAGGAAACTCTCCACTCTGTCGGAACAGCAAAATGAACAGATTTTTTAAGGTCTAACATTCGCTTATAGCCCATACCCAGTGTCAGTAACTGGAATAATAATCCTACACTGTAAATACCAACGATATAAGGAAATAATTGTTCGGTTTTGCCACTAATTACTCGAGGTAAAGTATTTATAGATTGATAGTATTCTGCTGGTATAGAAAAAGTAGAACCATTCTTATCTACTATAGCAGACGGGAATTTGAAGATTGAGAAAAAAGTAATGCAAAAGCAGATAAAGATGAGGGCGATAGCACCGAAAGCAAGATTATGCTTCAGTCTGGATTGAAGTTTAGGGACAGCCAAGGTAATCAGCAACAATATCCCATAGATGATTGCTCCTTGCCATAAGGAGTGTAAAATGCTCCATCCAACGGCTTTGATCAGGTTGTTTAAAATAGGTTCCATAGCTTATTTTTTACTAAGTTGATCCAGGTATTCCTTTATTGCATCTATCTCGTCTTTGCTGGTTTGGTGATTTCCCAACGCTTGCATTACCATGCGAGCCGCAGAACCATTAAACACATTGTCAATCATTTTATTGACCAGATGCTGCTGTGTTTTTTCTTGATTCTGTAATGCATGATAAATATGGGTTTTAGCAGAGGTATCGCGGGCAACCAATCCTTTCTCATGCATAATTTGCATTAATTTTAAAGTGGTAGTATAGCCTGACTCCTTACTTTTTTCTAGAATTTCATGCACTTCTCTTACCGTACAGTTCCCTTTCTCCCACAGAATCTGTAAGATTTCAAGTTCACTCTCTGTAGCTTTAAGATGATTTATTTCTGCCATGATATTGATGTACGAATTGTTTCGTAATCAAATATACGAATCTGTTCGTATATGCAAAATAATTTAACACTTTTTTTTAAGGTCTTGTAAATAAGAGCTTAACGGGAGGTTTTTAAAGCCTCATATTTATTGAGGTTTGCCGGATCAATTTCTGAAAGTAGGTTATAAGCTTTTATTTTCTCCTGCTGATCAGTTAAAGAAATGATATTTACCAACTCATCTGCCTTAGTGGCCAGATACATATTAGGGAATATAGAGCCTACCTTTTGTTTATCCAATTGCTTTAAATCTGAAAGCATATTGATGATTTTTCTGGCACCTCTGGTAGGATCCTCTTGTAAACGATCCAATCCATTCAGATGATAAGTATAAATAAACTGTCTCAGGCTTTCAAAACTTTTATTCTGTAAGTTTTCAATCAGCCAGTATCTATTTTTCAGACCATCAAAAGCCTGCCAGCCTTTATTACCAGCTACTTGTGCTACATTTAAAATGTTTTGTGCCTTATTATAATGATTATTCCCACCGAGTTTACTATAGCTATCTTTATCTAAACCAATAATGGTATAAGCATAAAAGCTAAGTAAGGAGCTGAGGTTTGAGATAAAGTTCTGGTCAGAGAAATCAAGTGATTGACCTTCACTATAATTGAAATCAAAATCTTTATCGCTGATATTTAATAAAGTACTGTTGTAAGCTGTATTGTAAACCGGTCGACTAGACTGTATTTGTGCTTCAGCTTTATAAGCGGAGTTTCCGTCCCATGCAGTTATAGTGATGATAAAGTTGCATTCAATTCTCTCTGTAGCCGTATAAGTTTCATTGCTCCATTTATTGTTGTTCAAAAAGTCTCTGATGGCATTTTGAAGAACCTCTACATTTCTTTTGTTGATGTTAGGAACAGTAGGAGCCATAACCTGAACCCTGGTATTGAGTTCCTGGGCATTTGAAAAGCTATAGCAAAAGAAAAGTATCAGAATAATTAAGGAGCAACGTTGGTTCATGCTTTAGCTAATTTTAATATTTCATTACAGATGTCGACAGCCACTTCAGTTTTTGATTTCATTTCAAATACTGTCTTTTCGGCCAACTTATTAAAGATAGTTATTTTATTGGTGTCCATCTTAAAGCCAGCACCTTTATCATTCAGCGAATTTAAGACAATAAGGTCGAGGTTTTTCTTTGCCAGTTTTATTTTGGCATATTCTTCTTCGTTTTCTGTTTCTAAAGCGAAGCCCACCAATATTTGATCTAAAGTTTTTAATTGCCCCAGTGTGAACAGGATGTCCGTTGTCTTTTTTAATTCCAGACTAAACTCTGTGTCATTTTTTTTGATTTTCTGATCAGCCTGATGAACAGGGGTATAATCTGCAACAGCAGCACTCATGACTGTGATCTCGGCATGCTTAAATTCATTGGTGCATGCTTGCAGCATATCTGCCGCACTGACTACATCAATTCTTTTCAGTAGATAATTGCTTTTTTCGGCTGTTGGACCTGTAATTAATGTTACATCTGCACCAAGACTAGCAAAACGATCAGCAATAACAAAACCCATTTTTCCGGAAGAGTGATTGCCGATAAAACGTACAGGATCAATAGCTTCATAAGTAGGTCCTGCGGTTACCAAAACTTTCTTTCCTAATAGGGGGAGGCTAGCCTTGATTTTGTCCGAAAGATAATCTACGATTTCTTCAGGTTCAGCCATTCGGCCCTCACCATATAGACCGCTTGCTAATTCACCGCTACCAGGTTGTATCACTTTATTTCCGTAAGATAATATCTTATCGATGTTGCTCCTGGTACTTTCGTGTTTCCACATATCCAGATCCATTGCCGGAGCTACATATACGGGACACTTGGCAGATAAATAAACTGCAGTAAGCAGGTTATCACATAAGCCGCCAGCCATTTTGGCCAATGTATTGGCACTTGCAGGGGCAATAATCATTAAATCAGCCCATAGACCTAATTCAACGTGATTGCTCCAAACGCCGGTTTCTTCTTCGAAATATTGAGTGTAAACGGGATTCTTACTTAGGGTAGCCAGAGTAAGCGGAGTAATAAAATTAGCCGCATCGGCTGTAAGAATTACTTTAACGTTTGCGCCAGCCTTTACCAGTAGCCTAACCAGTATCGCTGATTTATAAGCTGCAATGCTGCCGCAAACGCCAAGAATTATGTTTTTATTTTTAAGCATGGTTTTAAGGTATGCAAAAATGCAGTTTAATACCTATGCGTAGTTTTATTGTTGCTCTTTAGCAGGATTTCTGTAATAGATCTTATCATTCAGAAACTCATCGATTGCAATTAAGCTTGGCTTAGGCAAACGCTCATAGTGCTTGCTGATTTCGATTTGCTCTCTGTTTTCGAAAATCTCTTCCAGGTTATCATTAGAAGAAGCGAACTCGGCAAGTTTGCCATGAAGCTCTTCTTTCATGTTGTTAGAGATCTGATTAGCCCTTTTAGAAATAATAACTAAAGACTCATAAATATTTTGAGTTTTCTGATCTAAATCATTAACATCTCTGGTTACCGTAGTATTCGGCACAGCTGGTTTATTAGTATTCATTATTTGATGGGGGTTTTTGTAGTCTTACTTGTAGTATCTGATTTGGCATCCTTTGCCAATAATGCTTTATATTTTTCCTGATTTTTTGCAAGATCCGCAAGATAGCGTTTTGCGCGCTCAATACCTTCTTCACTCGATTTTTTCAAATCTTTAGCCTCTGCCAATAATTTGCTCTCAGGATGATTTTCTATGAATTCATCTGCATAACCAATAGCTTCAGTGTAACGGTCTTCCTGACGGGTCTCGTAACTGTTCTTTGCATAATTAAATTGTGATTTGACAATCAGCAGATCCATTTCTTCAGCATACTTGATATCTGGGAAATCAATTTGCGCATTTTGTAATGCAATAACTGCTGCTTTGTAATTACTTACATCATATCCACCAAGGTCATAATATAATTTTGCATTGGAGTAAGCTTTGTCTTCTAATTTTGCACGCAATAAGCCAATATATTTACTTGCATCAGCAGCACGCTCGCTTTTTGGATAAAAGTTAATGAACAACTGTAATGCATCAATCGCCTTGTAAGTGTTTTCCTGATCCAGAGTTGGCGCCGGGGAATCAAGATAATAACAATAAGCACTCATATATCTGCATTCCTCAGCATATTTACTGGTAGGGTAAGTATCAGCAAATGATTTGAACTGATACCTTGCAGTAGTGTAATCTTTTATTTTATAAAGTGTTAAAGCATAATGATAGTTCAACTCTTCAGCTTCAGCCCTTCCTCTGTATTTCTGTGAAAGATCTTCGAATAGAATCAATGCTTTTGAATAATTCTTCTTGTTATACAGCCGCATAGCTTCCTGGTATTTCTTGGCTACATCATTGCTCAGTCTGATTTTTTCAAACTGGCTTTTGCAACCCGCTATTGTCAGGGCTATAATGGTGAAACTTAATAGTAGTACGTGTTTAATTTTAAACATTGTGCAAAGATAAGGTAATAATACGATAACGTCAATTAAAAATAACAGGATGCTAAGCTATGTAAAGGCATTGAAGCTAGCAAGGGCTTAACATAATTTAACACTTATTAATTATAGTATAAAATAACCGTTCTCCTCGCAGCTGGGAATCTTTCCCGATGAAGGATCGGAAAAGTTCCTAAGTCTGTTCTGAGAAGGTGATTTTATTATCAAAATAAAGCAAAGAAGAGCATATTTAGTGTTTACTAAGGGGGATATTCTTGTTTAAGGTTTTCGTTGTTAGCTGTTTGCTAGTTAGTGTTATTAGTTTATGCCCTGTGTTACTAGTAAATGTTGCTATTTGTGTAATTATTAAAAAATAAAATCACCTTCTCTGAAGAGCATTGGAACTTTTGTCCTTCTTCAGGATAAAAGATTCCCGCGATGAGGAGAATGGTGACTTTATTTTAATAGTGAAAGTGTTATTTGAGATGTAATCTAGAACTTATACCCTAACGTTGTCATAAACTGTCTTGGAGGAATCGGATTCACACTATAATTCTCATGAATGTAATAATTCAATTCATTAGTGATGTTCGACAACTTACCAAGGATGCTGAATCTTTTGAAAGCATAACCAGCGGATAAATCGAACGTGGTGAATGCTTTAATCGGGATAATACCTGAAGAAGTTCCTGCTTTATTTGTATTACGACCACCGTTACGATCGCCAGTATAAAACGCTGAAGCACCCAATTTGAAACCTTTTAAACCACCATTCTGAACTGTATAGAATAAACTGGCATTAGCAGTGTTTTTTGTTGTCCCTACTAAACGTTCACCCTCAACAATACCACTAACAACCGTGGTTTTAGTCGCATTCGGATCAGTTGGTGTTGGAGCAGGTGTGATGATAGTAGAAAGTGGTAGTGTTTCTGTATAACGCATATAGTTATAACTATAACCCGCAATAAAGTTCAAACCTTCAACAAGCGTAGCTGTAACATCTACCTCTACACCATTACTTTGTGTTTTTCCATTAAACTCCTTAAGGTTCGCATCTGCATTAGGCTCACCGCTAGTATTGATTAAAGCCTGTTGTGCAAACCTGTCGTTCATGATTTGATAAGCTGTAACATTAACTGATAGTCGGCCATCAAGGAAATCATTTTTAATACCCGCTTCATATTGATCAATAATAGATGGCCCCATAGGTGCGTTAGTCGCCACATCAATACCACTGTTTGAGGTGAAGTTATTGGCATAACTAGCATATAATGAAGTAGATTTTAGTGGCTGATAAATCAATGCAAATTTCGGAGAAAAAGCTTTGTCGATTTTTAAAGCTGCAGTACCAGAAGTTTCTTTGCCAGTTGCTAAAGTCGTAATACTCGTTACCGGAGTTTCATGGATTGTCCATCTAATACCTGCTAAAACTTTAAACTTATCAGTAACACTAATCAGATCCTGCACAAAACCACCAAATCTGCTTACTGTGGCTTCGGTATTTGTAAGTAAGGTAGTTTCAGGTCTGTTAAAGTTCGATGAAGTATTTAAACTTGAAAGATCAAGCAGGTTTATCTTGTCATAGTATTTTGTATTAGCAGGATTAGCATCCTTAGGACTAGTGAGTAAATTAGGATTAGTAAAGCCACCAGTAATGATTCTCGATTGGTCACCATCAACACCAACTAATAATTGATGTACAATACCAGCAGTTTTAAATGTACCGGTTAAGTTAATTTGTTCGTTATAAGTTAGTTCTCGTGTTCTGGAACGAGTAAGAGCACGATACCAGATGCCAGCGGTTGTATAAGGACGCTCACTAGAAAAATAATCCCTATCATATGATTGTATACCGACAATGGTGCTTAATTTCCACTGATCGTTAAATTTATGGTTAATTGCAGCCTGTAAAGTACCTGTATTCGTCTTATTATAAGCCCAGGCAGTGTTTAAAAATACATTTCTACCTAATGGAGAAACTGAATTGTCAACAGTTCCAATACCGAAATCAGGAGTGAAATTACTCTTCAGATAATCAGCCTGTACCAATAGATCCGTTTTTTCACTAATATTATATAAGATAGATGGATTGACATAAATCCTGTCGGCCTTTACACCATCCCTATAACTACCCGCTTTTTCATAAGTGCCGATTGCGCGGTAAGCAACTTTATCAGACAGTGGACCATATACATCAACAGTAGGTTTATACATATCATAACTACCTGCACGCATCGATACTTCGCCACCAGATTCAAACTTGGGCTTTTTGGTAACCATATTTACCACAGCACCACCAGTGACACCACCATATAATAATGCGGCACTACCTTTTAATACCTCAACTGATTCTAATGTACTTGCTTCGGGCATACCGCCTATAGTAGTACGTGCGCCATTTTTAAAAACGTTGTTTGCACCAAGACTATAACCTCTGGCATAAAAATTCTCTCCAACGGAACCGCGATTGGCACCCAGAGCTACACCATTAACATTCTTCATCACATCGCTAAGGCGGTTGGCTTGCTGATCGGCAATAATCTTTGTACCTATTACCTGTACAGATTGCGGCAGGTCTTTTGGTGCAATGGCTATTTTGCCCAATGTAGTCGGCTTCTGATTCGGGCTTTTATAACCATTAATTGAAACCTCATCAAGCTGTGCAAGACTTTCTGACAGTACAAAATCAACCGTAGAGGTTTCTCCCTCCCTTACAGTAATTCTTTGCGACTGTACCTGAAGACCTACAAATGATGTTTTAAGTGTATAAGTTCCATCTTTTAAATTGATAAAAGAGAATGATCCGTCTTCATCAGAAAGGGTTTTCTTATTGTTTTCTACTATAAATATGTTTACAAAAGGAGCTGGTTTTCCATCATTAGTTCTAACTCTGCCTTTAATACTTCCTCTTGCAGGTGCGGAAGCTAATTGAGAAAAGGCATTTTGATTGAACGAGAAGAGCATTGGAATGATTACAAATGCGTATATATATTTCATGTACTTATTTAGATTAATTCTACGGTCGCAAAAGTAATAGCTGACATTTTAATCACCAAATTAATTTAGATTTATTTTAAATTATATTTTCAGGAACAGATGTGGATTACTTTTGGGATATGCCCGAAATTCTGCAATTAGTTAATTTGTATGGTTAGGAATGGAAAACGATTGCACAGTTTTATATGTCCATATCCTTTTTTTATTTAGACAGAGTATTTAATCTTGTTAGTACCAGATATAATAGTGTATATGTTAAGTTTGTAGTATGCTTAAGAAAACAGGGCTATATAGTATCCTTTTACTGCTGTTTTTAACAGTAGAGGGGAGTGCTCAGCTTAAATCTAAAATAGAGCATTACTCGACCCAGGATGGTTTATCGCATGATGGGGTCATGAATATCATGAAAGACAGAGATGGTTTCATGTGGTTTGGGACCTGGGACGGCATAAATAGGTTCGATGGACATAATTTTGTAACCTATAAAACCAGACCTGGTGATAGCTCGAGCTTGAAGATTAATAGGGTCGACAACATAAAAGAGGATAAATACGGTTATTTATGGCTGGAGGTATATGATAATCAGGTATACAGATTTGATAAGAAAAATAAAAAGTTCCTTTCTATATCTAATATTCTGGCAGGGAAGAAAATTTATAATATACTTTTCTCTGATATTGTTTTAGCAGGTAAAAATGGAGTCTGGCTAAACACAGCCGATAAGGGGATATTTGCCGTAAAAAATGCTCCATCAGGAAAGCTTGAAATTATAAGATATGGTGCAGGTTTAAATGCTGATGTAAGTCTGACTGCTAATTCTGTCAATTTTATATATGGTGATGAGCAGCAAAATGTATGGGTAGGAACGAATGCAGGTCTGAATTGTTTAGTTCCCAATCAATCTGATCACTACAAGAATAAAATTATCAATAGTAGTTTTAGCGGGGGGAAAGCCTATACCTGTGTGGTTGAAGATGAGCAACACCTTTGGTTTGGTACAGGCGATGGGCAGCTGGTACAGTATCATAAGAGTTCTGGTCAGTTTGTGAAAAATAAAATAGCTGATCATAGGATCAATTCTTTACTGCTTGCTAAAAGCAAACAGGTAGTATATGCAACTGCAAATCGGGAGGTCATCACAATCGATAAAGCAAGTCTGCATTCTTCCAGTTCATTTATGCAAGGACAGGGGCCCTTGTTATCTATGTATGAAGACAGATCAGGATTGCTATGGGTTGAGCCAGAGAGGCATGGTTTGATTAAATACAATCCGGTAACAAGAGTGTTTAAGTACTTTTTTCAGGAGAATGATGCCAGCTTCTATAGCACAGCAAGGGAGTATAGGGTTTTTGAAGATCATGTAGGTAGGGTATGGACAAGTATGAAAGGTGGTGGTTTTGGCTATTATAATCCGATAACAGATGTGATTGAATATTTTTATAATAAACCAGGTACAGCGGATCACCTGTTTTCTAATATTGTCTCATATAGTTATTTTGATCCCGATGGGGTGTTGTGGTTGAGTACGCGTGACAGAGGGATAGAGAAGATTATTTTTCAGGCCAATGATTTTAAACATGGTTTGTTGTTAGATCGTACCCTTAATAAATCTGATAATGAAATACGAGGTATATATAGTGATCGACATCAGCGTTTATGGCTCAGTTCAAAATCGGGTAGCTTGTTTATTTATGACCAGGGCAAAAAGGTTGAAGATGTTTTTGTAAATATGCCTGAAAGCGGAATAGGACTTATTTATACAATAATTCAGGACCGTAAAGGAGCAATATGGCTGGGCACTAAAGGTAATGGTCTGTTTAAGGCTGTACCTACTGATCATACCGGATTAAAATATAGACTTACACATTTTAAGTCTGATATTAACAATGTCAACAGTTTAAGCAGTGACCTGATTTACTCTTTATTAGAGGATAAAAAAGGTAGAATATGGGTTGGTACTTATGAAAATGGAATCAATCTGGTTGTAGAGGATGGTAATCAGGTCAGATTCATTAATAGCGAAAATACTTTTAAAAATTACCCTGTAGGCTCCTGGAAAGTAAGACATTTGGAAGAAGATGCGGAAGGTAAAATATGGGTGGGTACCACCAATGGAGCGGTTGTTTTTGATCCCGAAAAAGGGAATTTGTATAATTATGAGTTTCATAGCTATGGTAAAATAGCGGGTGATAAAGAAAGCTTAGGGAACAACGACATACAATTTATTTATAGGGATAGCAAGAAAAGGATGTGGCTGGCCACATCTGGAGGGGGATTAAACAAGGTAGTTGATTTATCGGAAAAGGCTTTAAAGGTTAAAGTTTATACGATGGAGGATGGTTTACCTAGCGATTATATATTAAGTATTGTAGAAGATGATGCTCATAATTTATGGCTGGGAACGGAAAATGGGATCTCTAAATTAAACCCCGATCAAGAGCAGTTTAGAAATTATGACGCTTATGATGGTTTACCAAAAACGGGCTTGTCGGAAGGCTCAAGTTTAAAGCTTCCCAATGGAGATTTGCTTTTCGGCTGTTTAAATGGATATATAACTTTTAATCCTGTAGCAGTTACCGACCAAAAGATTAAAGCAAAAATGGCGCTGACGAGCTTTCAGATCAGTAACAAAGATGTTATTCCTGATGAAGAGGATTCTCCATTGAATGTAGATATTAATGATGCAAAAGAAATCAAGCTTAAATACAATGAGAATATCATTAGCATAGATTTTACAGTATTAGATTATCGATCCAGCAATAAGCAGGTTTATGCCTACCGTTTAAATGGATTTGATGAAGAATGGCATATCGTTAAAAACCAACGCAAGGCTACCTATACCAATTTACCACCCGGAAATTATGTTTTTGAAGTGAAAAGTTTGAATACTGATTTGTATGAAACTTTACCAATTAAAACCTTAGTTATAACCATTGCTCCACCACCATGGCGTACCGGATGGGCTTATCTGTTATATATTCTGATTATAGGTGCGCTAATTGAAGTAGCACGTAGAATTGCCTTTACCATGATCAGATTGCGCAATAGAATTACCGTTGAGCAGCGCTTAACAGAACTGAAACTTAGCTTTTTTACTAATATTTCTCATGAATTGCGTACTCCTTTAACACTGATTGTAAATCCAATTGAGGAGATATCACGACAAGAAAATCTATCGCCTAAAGGACAAGAGTATATTAATGTGGTAAGGAGGAATGCCAATCGTATGGTTCGGTTTATCAATCAGTTGTTAGATTTTAGAAAGGCGCAAAGTGGGAAAATGAACCTTAAAGCAGCAAATACGGATGTATTGGCTTTGGTGAATGATATTGCTGCTCATTTTTCTGAAATTGCGGCAGAGAAAAATATTGAATTGACGATTTCTTCGAATGTTAAGGATCTCCATGCCTGGATAGATGCCGAGAAGATAGATATAGTGATCTATAACTTATTGTCGAACGCCTTTAAGTTTACACCAGATGATAAAGTTATTAAAATAGTAATTGATGCAAATATCAAGGCAGATATTTTTACCATTAGTGTTATAGATCAGGGGACTGGTGTGCCTACCGATAAATTGGAAGATATCTTTGAACTTTATTATGAAATTGATAAGGCACCTGGAAATAGTTTGGTAGGTACAGGAATAGGCCTGGCGTTAAGCAAAGAGATCGTTGGTATTCATCATGGAGAAATTGCTGCCCGTAATAATGCTGATGAAGGGTTGACAGTAATGCTTAAGCTTTCTTTAGGAAATGTACATCTAAAAGAGAACGAATATGTCGTGAACATACCATTTGAATCGAAAAATGTTTCGGCAAAGGTTGAAGATACTAAAACCACTTTCATAGTTGATGATGTTGAGCTTGATACCGTTGCTGGTGCGGCTACGGTTAATATGGTTCTTCAAGATAAGGAGGGTTTGCCATTAGTGTTATTGGTGGATGATAACAATGAACTTCGGAAATTTTTGGCAGATCAGTTGAATGAATTTTACCGTGTTGTAGAAGCTAAAGATGGCCGGGAGGGTTTAGAAAATGCCTTCAAACTAATTCCAGACCTAATTTTGAGTGATGTGATGATGCCGGAAATGGATGGAATAGAATTGCTTGATAATTTGAAAAATAATGTGATAACCAGTCATATTCCAGTGATATTGTTGACGGCAAAATCATCCGTGGAACATCAGATTGAGGGTTTAAAGTATGGTGCCGACTATTACATCACCAAACCTTTCCAAACAGATTTTATATTGGCTTCTATAGAGAATCTTTTAAAACAACGTAAAAAAATATTTGAATCATTAGTGAGCAGTAAGCGAACGATAGAGCTGAATCCTGGTGAAATTGTAATCACTTCGAAGGATGAAACTTTTCTAAAAGAGATTATAGACATTGTTGAAAATGGTATGATTGACGTAGAATTTAATATTGATAGTGTAGCCGAATCTATTGGGATGGGACGTACTACATTTTATAGGAAGTTTAAGAGTCTGACCAATCTTGCACCTGTAGAATTTGTTCGTGAAATGCGGTTAAAAAGAGCCCGTCAGTTTATGGATGGCAACGGACAAAACATCTCTGAGATTGCTTATGCTGTTGGATTTAATAGTGCAAAATACTTTAGTACCTGCTTCAAAGAAGAATACGGTATATCACCATCAGAATATTTAAAATCAAAAGCCTTAAAAAACTAAATAGGTCTATAAAATGAGTAACAAGCGCTATTATTAATAGTTTTTGGACGTATTTGGTCAAAATTTAGACCTCAAAAATCTGCTTGTTCATTAAGTTTGTTTAAAAGAATAACCAAATATTAAACCATTCCAGTATTCCCTAAGCGGGCTTAATCTTAAAAGAAGAGATGGAGCTTTTTATTTTCTTAATTGAAAGAGAAGTTTTAATGTTCTGTAAGTGTAGGATTGATTTTCATATTTGGTTTAAAAAAGAAACTAAATATAAAATATGAATAAATTACTACTTCCATTTTTTATGCTGCTACTCATATGTAGTACAGCTAGTGCACAAACCCGGCAAATTACAGGTACGGTTACTGACAAATCTGGAAAGGATGCAATTCCTGGAGCAAGTGTTATCGTAAAGGGAACTAAGGTGTCGGTAAGTACTGATGGTAAAGGGCAATATAAAATTGCTGTCCCTACTTCAGGAAGCACCGTACTTATTGCTCGCTTTGTAGGGTATAAAACACGGGAAATTATTGTGGGCACTCAATCTAAAATAAACTTTGTACTTGAAGAAGATATTTCTTCTCTGGATGAGGTAGTTATTAATATTGGTTATGGTACAGTAAAGAAGCGAAATCTGACTGGTGCTGTTTCTTCTGTTGGTGCTGAAGTAATTGCTGCTGCTCCGGTTTCATCGGCGCTGGAAGCTATTGCTGGCCGTGTTGCAGGAGTAAGTATCGCCTCAACAGAAGGTTCTCCAGATGCGGAAATGACTGTTAGGGTACGTGGTGGTGGTTCTATTACAGGAAGCAATGCCCCTCTTTATATTGTGGATGGCTCACCAGTTAATTCAATTTCTGATATCGCTCCACAAGATATTGAAACGATAGACTTTCTTAAAGATGGTGCATCTGCAGCAATCTACGGATCCAGAGGTGCAAATGGAGTCGTAATGGTCACTACCAAAAATAGTAAGGATGGTAAAACATCTATTGCTTATAATGTATTTACTGGTGTTAAAGAACTAGCAAAAAAAATAGATGTATTAACGCCATTTGATTATGTGAGTTGGCAGTATGAAAGATCATTGTTGGATAATAGCCCTACGGACTATACAAAGTACTTCGGTAATTTTCAGGATATGGATTTGTATGCTGATCTTCCTGCTAACGATTGGCAAAACATAGTTTTTGGAAGAACAGGAACCACTTTCAACCAAAACCTTAGCATTAGTGGCGGTAGCGAAAAAACAAAGTTTACTTTGAGTCATAGCTTTGTGAAAGATAAAGCAATTATGCAGCTGTCGGATTTCCAAAGACAGAATGTTAGCTTTAAGCTGAATCATAAACTGTATAAAGGTTTAACTTTAGATGCAACGTTACGGTATTCAGACACCAAAGTTAATGGCGGTGGTGCAAATGAGCAAAATGAAGTCTCGTCTGCGGATTCAAGGTTGAAATATGCAATGATTTATCCACCATTTACTGTTCCGGGATTAACGACAACGACAGAAACCGACGATGAGTTTAACCTTTATAGTCCGACTGTAGCCTTGTCTGACAACAATCAATATATTCATCGTAAGAATTACAGTTTAATAGGAGGGGTTACTTATAATGCTACTGATGAACTTCAATTACGTTCGGAAGTGGGCTACGATGGTGGTAGAATTGATAAAGACCGTTTCTATGGGACTACAACTTATTATGTAAGAAACGTCCCGTCTGCTGATAATCAGAATCTGCCGGCGCTAATTCTTGCAGGAACAGAAAAAAACACTTTTAGAAATACAAACACAATCAATTATAACTTCAGTAAGATTCTTAATAAGGACCATAACTTAACGCTTTTGTTAGGACAGGAATTGATAAAAGGTAAGGAACGTACATTGACTTCAACAGTTCATGGCCTTCCAGAAACTTTTACTTTTGATAATTCCAGAAAGCTTTCAACACAAGGACAGGCGAATGCAATTGCCAATTATTTTGAGCCTGACTATAACTTAGTATCGTTCTTTACCAGAGCTAGCTATGATTATCAAGGTAAATATTTGGCTACTGCTATTTTTAGAGCAGATGGTTCTTCTAAATTTGGTGACAATAGTAAATGGGGATATTTCCCATCTGTTTCTGTGGCATGGAGAACTTCTCAGGAAGGGTTTATGGAAAGCACCAAATCATGGTTAAATGACTTGAAATTCAGAGCAAGTATAGCTAGTTCAGGCAATGATGCGATTCCATCGGGACAAATGGTGCAATCATTCCAAAACACAGTTACTACCTGGGTTAATGGATATAATAACTTTTGGGCACCATCTAAAATGATGGCTAATCCGGATTTGAAATGGGAAACTACCTATTCAAGAAATATTGGCCTTGATTTCGCTATACTGGATTCGAAAATTACGGGTACTATTGATGCGTATTCTAACCGTACCCATGATTTGTTACTAGGACTTCCGGTTGGAGGTACTGGCTACGATCTCAAATATACCAATATCGGTAAAACACAGAACAATGGAATTGAGCTTTCTTTGAACTGGAATGCGGTAAGGAAAACTAATTTCGACTTAGCGTTTAGTGGAAACATCAGTTTCAATAAAAATAAAATCATTTCACTGGGACCTGTTAAAAATATAACTGGTACTTCTGGATGGGCATCAACAGAAGTTGGAGCAGATTATCTGGTAGAAGAGGGAAATTCAATTGGTCGTATATATGGCTATAAGAGCGACGGTAGATATGAAGTTTCTGATTTTGACAGATATGATGCTGCATCAGGAAAATGGATTTTAAAGCCGGGTGTAGTAGATGCAACTTCATTTATCGGTACTGTACGTCCGGGAACAATGAAAATTGTGGATAGTTCCGGTGATGGAAAGATTGACTTAAGTGATAGAAATGTAATTGGTAATGCGAACCCTATTCATACCGGTGGTTTCTCTATCAATTCAAGAATATACAATTTTGATATCGGTGCATACTTCAACTGGAGCTATGGAAATGACATTTATAATGCCAATAAGATCGAATATACATCAACCAGTAAGTATAGTTCAAGAAATATGATTTCTACGATGGCTGCAGGGAATCGCTGGAATAACTTACGTGCAGATGGTACGATTAGTAATGATCCGGCAGAATTGGAAGCAATGAATGCGAACACGACACTTTGGTCGCCGTATATGAAAGCTTTTGTACTGAGCGACTGGGCAATTGAAGACGGTTCATTCTTAAGACTTTCCACCTTGACATTGGGTTATACTTTGCCTAGAGTATTATCGGAAAAGATAAAAATGAAAAAGTTGAGGGTATATGCTTCAGCATACAATTTATGGTTGTGGACAAATTATACTGGATTTGATCCGGAGGTTTCGACCAGAAGAAATACCAATTTAACACCAGGAGTCGATTATTCTGCATATCCAAGAAGTAAATCCTTTGTTTTTGGTTTGAATGTTAACTTCTAATAGCTAATTACCCTTAAAAGTAAATTTGAAATTTATTCAGATGAAACCTGCATAAGCTTAGCGCTTACAAAACACAAGGAACCGAGCTTTGCAAGCTTCATAACCATTAAAAATCAATTATATACTGATGAAAATGAAAAGAATTTATAACATACTATTTCTCTTTACCACACTTATCATAATAAGCAGTTGTAAAAAGATGCTCGATACACCTGCTCAATCTTCTCTCGATGAGTCAATCATTTTTTCGACACCAAGTTTGGCTGAAGGAACAATACCGGGTATTCTACAATCTTTTGGCGAAACGAACTCCTATAGAGGACGGTTCCTTGTTTTCTACGGTATAAATAACGATACTGAAGTTAACAATTCTTTGAAAGCTATAAATGATGATAAATCAAGGTTGTCGAATTACAATACAAATGTGAATAATTCACAAATGAATACCGACAATAATGCATGGGCTAAGTTTTACGAAGGTATTGAACGTGCAAATCTTGCCATACGTGGACTAAAAACTTATGGTAAGGTAGAAAGTAATGCCGCATTGGGTAGAATACTGGGAGAGATCTTAACACTCCGGGCAGTGCTTTATAGTGACTTAATTAAAGGTTGGGGCGATGTTCCTGCTCGTTTTAATCCAATTAGTGGAGAAACCAGTTACCTGGCCAGATCAGATAGGGACGTTATTTATAAGCAATTACTAGCAGATTTGGATGAGGCTGCAAAATATCTTCCATGGCCAAATGAGAGTGGTGCGAATAGTGTTGAGCGTGTAAATAAGGCTTTCGCTAAAGGGTTAAGGGCTCGGTTGGCCCTGGCTGCAGGTGGGTATGCCCAAAGGTTGGATGGTACAGTACGTTTAAGTACGGATCCGGAATTATCAAAAGAAAAAATGTATACCATTGCCAAAAATGAATGCGTGGAGATTATAAATAGTGGCAGATTGAAATTATTGGGCTTTGAAGAAGTATTTAAAGTTTTAAATCAGGAAACTGGAGCGGCTGGACTGGAATCAATGTGGGAAATACCATTTAGTGAAGGTAGGGGTCGTGTAATTTTTGATCTTGGGGTAAAACATACTACGGTTGATAAGTATACAGCTCAAAATAAAGGGGGAACTAATGGCCCGAATCCTATTATGCTTTATGA
Source organism: Pedobacter hiemivivus (assembly GCA_040393085.1). GTDB lineage: Bacteria > Bacteroidota > Bacteroidia > Sphingobacteriales > Sphingobacteriaceae > Pedobacter > Pedobacter hiemivivus_A. The sequence continues at coordinate 51,886 of JBEBUV010000021.1, forward strand.
ATATGATGCAGATGATGTGCGTAGAGATGTGACTGTAGTTCCTTATGAGTGGACAGATGGCAAGCAGGTTCCATCAGCACTTGGACGTCTATATTTTGGTAAATATCGTTATGAATGGATGAACAGAAAGGTTACTTCTACAAATGATGATGGCTTGAACTGGATGTACATGCGTTATGCTGATGTGGTATTAATGGCTGCTGAAACAGTTAATGAGTTAGAGGGAGCAGCTGCTGCTGCACCATATTTAAAAATGATCCGCGACAGAGCTTTCCCGAACAGCCCTGCAAAAGTGAGTGCATTTATGACTACTGCTACGGCATCTAAAGAAGCATTTTTTAATGCAGTTGTGGATGAGAGAGCTTTGGAGTTTACAGGTGAAATGTTAAGAAAAGCTGATTTAATCCGCTGGAATCTTTTGAATACGAAACTTGCAGCGGCAAAAGAAAAATTGAGACAATTGGAAGCTAGAGAAGGTAAATATGCTTCGGTTCCATTAAGAGTGTATTATAAAACAAAGGCCGACAATGAGTCTGTTGAGATTTATGGGTTGAATTTAGGTGATACCGATGCAGAGGGCGCTTCATTGGGTTATACTTCTAATAAAGCCTGGACGATGATTGCCTCTGGTGATGCTTCAACTTATTGGGATGCATTGTATACTAAAGATCCTAATGTGCAACAAGTGTGGCCTATCTGGCAGTATTTTTTAGATACATCAAATGGAATGTTGAACAATAAGAACCTTGGACTGTAATGAAGAACGCTATGAAATTAAAACGGAATAATATATATATAAGTGTTTTGTTGGTATTTGCGGTAGTTTGCAATGCTGGATGCAAGGACGGTGTAATAGAAGAAATTACTAGCTTGAATACGGATAGAGCATTTTCACCAACAGAGCTGACAGTAACGGTGGTGAATAAGACAGGAATTCGTGTTGCCTGGAAGAAAGTTAATAATGCAGAATCTTATACTATAGAGGTTTTTGAAAATGCAGATCTTAATTTTTCGGGAACTCCAGTGAAGAAGATTGAGGGGGTGTTAATTGGACAATCTCCGTACACAATTACAGGATTTTCTGGAGCTACTTCTTATTCTGTAAGGGTAAAAGCTGTTGGGAAAGGGATCGAAGACTCTAAATGGGTTTCTGCAGTAGTGAAAACGGATACTGAACAGATATTTAATCCAGTAAACCTAGCTGATATTTCAGCTAAGTCTGTTATATTAACCTGGCCAGAGGGCGAAGTAGCAACTTCAATATCACTTAATCCGGGAAATATTACCCATGTAGTTACACCTACTGAAGTTTTAGCTGGATCCGCAACTATAACAGGCTTGTCGGGCGAAACAGAATATACTGCGGTTTTATTAAATGGAACCGTTACTCGTGGAACGGTGAAATTTAAGACTAATGTTGATATTGGAGATGCAATTTTGGTGAGTTCTGTTGATGATTTCAAAACTGAGTTAGGGAAAGCTGTGGGGGGTGAGATTTTTGCTTTAGCTGCAGGTAATTACGATTTTTTAACTACAACTTTTTCAGTAGAGAAATCTATTTCTATTGTTGCAGTTAAGGCGGCAGATAGACCAGTCCTTAAAAATCTTAGCTTTCTTATGAAAGATGGTGCTTCCTTGAAACTTAAAAATGTGATTGTAGATGGCGGTGCTACCAGTGGTGCTGGTGTGATAAATTTTGCAATTACTTATGCTGACGGAAATTATGGAGATTTAGAAATTGATGGTTCAATTGTTCGGAATTATGGCGCTGGTATATTGGGATTAACAAGCACTTCTGTGATCACAAAGATATCTTCTGTTGTTATGAACAATAACATATTTAATTCTTTTGGAACAGGTGGGGAGTTTATAGATTTCCGTGCCAGCTTCCCAGAAAAATTAACTTTCACTAACAATACTGTTTATGCAACAGGTGCAAGGGAGTTTATAAGAATGGATGCACACGCAAGTGCAGTTTATCCGGCCAGTAAGGTGATCATTACCGTTAATAATAATACGCTTAATGGTATAGCAAATGGTGGTAAGCGTGTATTCTATGTCCGTATTCCGGCAGCCAGTCATGAGATTATTTTCACTAAAAATATAGTTGCCAATAGTAATGGCTTGTTGGCTAATCAGGCTGCAACTAATCTTGCAACCTTATCTGGTAATAACTATTTTGCTGCGGCAACAATGTTACCACCTGCTACAGGTAGTGTAAAAGTAGATGCTACAGGTACTGCACTAGATCCAGGATTTAAGGATCCGGCAACGGGAGACTTTACCATCAGTCAGTCCGACCTAAAATCAAATGGAATAGGTGACCCAAGATGGAAGTAGTGGTTTTTACGTTATTATGTATAAATGGTAACGGTAACGATTGCATAAATTTAATTTGACAGCTTTAATAATATATATATTCAAGTTCGTATGATTGTTTAACCAAATAAATAGTCATATGAACTTGTTTAATAAATTAGGTGTGGTAGCTTTTTTGAGTATGATTATGCTCATGTCTTTTAGCCTGCCAGCTAAGAAAATAAAAGTTTTCCTGGTAGGTGACTCAACTATGTCTATTAAACTAACCTCAAAATATCCAGAAACTGGTTGGGGCATGCCTTTCGTAAATTTCTTTGATGAATCTGTAACTATTGATAATCGGGCACAAAATGGTCGCAGTACCAAATCATTTATTGCAGATGGACGCTGGAAATCGGTAACCGATAGTCTGAAAAAAGGTGATTATGTTTTTATACAATTTGGACATAATGATGAGGTGAAAACGAAAGCAACTTATACTACTGAAGAAGAGTTTAAAGTTAACCTCGAGAAATATGTAAGCGAAACCCTGATTAAAGGTGCATTTCCGGTATTAATTACTCCTGTAGCCCGAAGGAGTTTTGATGCTGATGGAAAAGTTAGAGAAAGTCATCAGGTTTATTCAGAAATTGTAAGAACTGTAGCTGCGGCATTAAATATTCCGCTAATTGATCTGGACCGAGAAAGTATAGCTCTTCTACAAGAAATGGGAGTAGAGGAATCTAAGCTATTATTCAATAAGCTTAAACCCGGACAAAATCCTAATTATCCGGCAGGGATAGATGACAATACACACTTTAATGAATACGGTGCACGCAGAATGGCTGAGCTTGTTTTGGTGGAAATTAAGAAGCTAAACCTGGAATTGGCTACTAGGATTGTGAAACGCTAGTGATATGAATGTTTATTGCAAGGATGCCTCAGAGGAATTTAATTCTGATGATTATTTAGAGAATGATGATTAAATGGGAGCTTTATTGAGTATTTAAGATAAGGTTATAGATATATGAATAAAAGTGTGAGAAGTTTGGTTTTTAGTATCTGCTTATTAATTGGCGCATTGGGATCTAAAGCTCAATTGATTCCCGCAAAGTATGTTTCAAAAGTATGGGTAGCCGATCAAGGGAATGGTACTTATAAAAACCCGGTGTTGGATGCTGATTATTCTGATCCTGATGCAGTAAGGGTGGGCGATGATTTTTATATGGTTGCTTCGAGCTTTGATGCTGTGCCTGGTTTACCTGTTCTCCATTCTAAAGATTTAGTAAACTGGAAATTGATTAACCATGCTTTAAAACGCCAGCCTCCTTTTGATCATTTCTCTAAAACACAACACGGAAATGGAGTGTGGGCACCAGCTATCCGCTTCTATAAAGGTGAGTTTTATATTTATTATCCAGATCCAGATTTTGGAATATATGTTACAAAAGCTAAAAATCCTACAGATGAATGGTCTGAACCTATATTAATTGAAGGGGGTAAAGGATTGATTGATCCTTGTCCGTTTTGGGATCAGGATGGGAAAGCTTATTTGGCTTATGCCTATGCTGGTAGTCGTGCCGGAATAAAAAGTGTAATAGCTGTAAAGCGATTGAACCAAGAAGGTACAAAGACAATCGATGCAGGAGTAATAGTTTATGATGGTCATGAAATCGACCCGACTATTGAAGGGCCAAAGTTTTATAAGCGCAATGGTTATTATTATATTTTCGCACCATCAGGAGGCGTTTCTACAGGCTGGCAATTGGTGCTGCGGTCTAAAGATATTTATGGGCCTTATGAACGTAAAGTAGTTATGGATCAGGGAAAGAGTTCTGTTAATGGGCCACATCAGGGTGCATGGGTAGATACGCAGACTGGTGAAGATTGGTTTTTGCATTTCCAGGATAAGGATGAATATGGGCGAGTAGTGCATTTACAGCCTATGAAATGGATAAATGACTGGCCGGTTATTGGTGTTGATAAAGATGGGGATGGAATAGGGGAACCGGTTATGACGTATAAAAAACCTAATGTGGGTAAAGTTTATCCAATTCAAACTCCTGTAGAAAGTGATGAGTTTAATGAACGTAAATTAGGATTGCAATGGCAATGGCAGGCAAACCCAAAAGCGACCTGGTCGTTTATGAATGTAAGTAAAGGCACATTGAGATTATTCTCAGATCAAATCCCGGAAACGGCGAAAAATTTATGGGATGTTCCAAATATATTGTTGCAGAAATTCCCTACAGAAGAGTTTACGACAACTACTAAAATGAGCTTCTCTCCTAATCCTAAGCTCGAAAATGAAAAGGCAGGACTGGTTGTGATGGGGTTGAGCTATGCCAGTTTGAGTGTTAAAAGTAAAAAGGATGGCAATTACCTGGTTTATGCTGTTTGTAAAGATGCAGAGAAAGGAAATGGCGAGTCTGAAACAACGCTTGCTAAAATTGATGTTTCAACACTTTATTTGCGGGTAACAGTTACTAAAGGAGCAAAGTGTAAATTCGCTTATAGTTTTGATGGGATTAAATTTATAGATGCCGGTGATGAGTTCCAGGCTGAGCCTGGGAAATGGATAGGTGCTAAAATGGGGCTTTTCTGTACGAGGGAAACAAAGACCAATGATTCTGGATACGCAGATTTTGATTGGTTTCATGTTGATCTGGTTAAGTTTTAGATCGTATAATAGGATGCGGAGCTTATGTAGTAGTATATATATGTAGTTATGTATTAATAATAGTGTACATCGTACATTAATTAGAATTAATACAACATGTTATAACATATAAGTGGTTATATATTATAATTAGTAATAGTATATATAGGTATAACACTATGCATATCGTACGATAAGCTTTAATGGTCAAATATATTTTATAGTTTATGAAACATTTTTTAAGAACCTTATTACTGATCATGTATTGTATGATGCCTCTTGTTTCAGTATTTGCGCAAACTAAGAAGGCTGTACAAATTAAAGAGCCAGCACAAGCAGTTATAATTAAAGAACTAAAAGTTGCACAGGATGGTACTGGAGATTTTAAAACTATACAGGAAGCAGTAAATGCGGTGCGTGATCTGGGTGAGGTGAGGGTTAAAATCTTTGTTAAAAAAGGTATCTACTATGAAAAGTTGGTTATTCCCTCCTGGAAAACCAATATCTCATTGATTGGCGAGGATAAAGAAAATACTATTATCACCAATAATGACTATTCGGGAAAAGCTTATCCGAATGGTAATGATGCTTTTGGTAAAGATCAGTTTTCGACTTTTACTTCTTATACTGTACTTGTACAGGGGAACGGGATAGAAATAGAGGGTTTAACTATTGCCAATACTTCTGGTGCAGTGGGGCAGGCGGTGGCGCTTCATGTTGAAGGGGATCGTTTTGCTATTAAAAACAGTAAGCTTCTTGGGTTTCAGGATACGCTTTACGCCGCAAGTTCGCAAAGTAGGCAGTTTTATAAGGATTGTTATATTGAAGGTACTACGGATTTCATATTTGGTGAATCTACAGCAGTATTTCAAGATTGTATTATTAATAGTTTGTCGAACTCTTATGTCACTGCTGCGGCAACCAGAGCTGGTCAAAGGTTTGGGTTCGTGTTTTTAAACTGCAGGCTTACTGCTGATCCAAAAGTAAATAAGGTTTTTTTGGGCAGGCCTTGGCGACCTTACGCCAAAACGGTATTTATAAATTGCGAATTGGCTGCTCATATTACACCTAAGGGTTGGAATCCCTGGAAAGGCGACGTTATGTTTCCTGATAAAGAAAAAACAACTTATTATGCTGAGTTTGGTAGTAAAGGCCCGGGCGCAGCTCCAGGTTTACGGGTAGGCTGGGCTAAACAGCTTAGTGCAAAGGAGGCTAAGCTATATACGATTAAGAATGTTTTAGCTGGAGCAGATAATTGGGAACCATAACAACGCTAAGTCGTATTTTGACTTTTAATAGTATATAAAGCTAATACTCAATTTTAATTTTTAGATATGCCCTTGTAGTTGATACTGCAAGGGCTTTTTTTGTATTGAATTCTCTCTTTGTATTGCGGTCACTAAATGTTTTGTCAGCTTCTATTTTGAAATTACATGGTTTTTTAACTTCATAGCCCTTTGCTATAAGATTTGTTAATATTAAGCTGTGCTCTTATTAATAGGTGTTGGTATGAGCATGAGCTTGGGGTATACATTTAAGTTATTTTATATTAAATCTGTATTCACTCTATAGTAAATCCATGATTTAACACTAAAACATGGATTTAACATGGAGTTATTATGGACTTACTATGGACTTACTCTAACTAATACTGCGATGCTGGTCCCATTTGAGCTTTAAATGTCTTATTCTTGTTTGCTTTCCTGCCTGATCCCTCAGATTTGGCGCTTTTATGAAGCGCTTTCCGGCTGCCTTGAATTTGTCTTTATTTTTTCTCCTTGTATGATAGCGAGTTAGGAAATAAAT
>JBEBUV010000022.1:0-53539 GCA_040393085.1 Pedobacter hiemivivus
GGTGTTCCTGAAAAAGGAATGATTGCATGGGAGAAGTCTATGAACGGAAAGCAAATAGCCGATATCACCAGTTATATATTGTCAATAAAAGGAAGTAATCCTGCAGGAGCTAAAGCTCCACAAGGTGATAAAGAATAATATGTCGCAAAGTCCAAATCATTTTAGAAATCAGATCTCAACATTAACAGACGATGGAAAAAGCCGTAAATGGATCTATCCCAGAGTTATAAAAGGAAAGTTATACCAATACCGTTCAGCAATTAGTTATTTCTTTCTGGCATTGTTGTTTGCTTCACCATTTATTAAGCTAAATGGTGAGCAACTGATTTTGTTAAATGTGCTGGAAAGGAAGTTTGTTTTCTTTGGTATTATATTCTGGCCACAAGACTTTTACTTATTTGTTCTTGCTCTCCTTACTTTTATTGTATTTATCGTTCTCTTTACTGTTGTATTTGGTCGAGTCTTCTGCGGTTGGGCCTGTCCACAAACCATATTCCTGGAAATGGTTTTCCGAAAAATTGAAATCTGGATTGAAGGGGATCAATTTAAACGTAAAAAACTGGATGATGGCCCATTTACCGGTGTCAAAATCTTTAAAAAGACATTAAAACACAGTATCTACATCTGCATCTCCTTTTTAATTGCGAATGTTTTTCTGGCTTATCTCATTGGTTCTACGCAACTCATAAAAATCATTACCGAGCCTGTATCTCAACACCTATCTGGTTTCATCTCTATTTCTATATTCACCTTTGTATTTTACCTTGTATTTTCTAAAATGAGAGAACTGGTATGTACAGTAGTTTGTCCTTATGGACGTTTACAAGGGGTTTTACTCGATGACCAGAGTATCATTGTAGCTTATGATTATGAACGTGGAGAACCCAGGGCAAAGCGTATTAAAACGGAAGAAAACTTATCTGGTGATTGCATAGATTGTAAACTATGTGTTGATGTTTGTCCAACCGGTATCGATATTCGTAATGGCACTCAAATGGAATGTGTCAACTGTACTGCCTGCATCGATGCCTGTGACATGGTGATGGACAAGATTAACCGCCCTACCCGACTCATTGGATTTAAATCTGAAGATGAAATCAAAAACAAAAAAGCATTTCACCTAAATAAACGTATTTATGCATACACAGCTGTTTTAGTCGTACTGATTTCTGTACTATCCTATCTACTGATCACAAGAAGCGATGTTAAAACTACCATACTTAGAGCAGGAGGCACACTATTCCAACTGAGAGAAAAAGAACAAGCAGTCAGTAATTTATACAATGCAGAACTAATTAACAAAACGAATAGCAATATTAAGTTTGAAATTATAGCCGACCATCCGGGGGCAAAAATACAATATATACAAAAACAGGACACTATAGCTTATGGAGCGGTAGCAAAGCTTACATTCTTTGTCATCCTCCCACAAAGTGATATTAAAACTTATAAATCGATCATCAAGTTTAAACTTATGGCTAACGGAAAAATTGCTGATCGATTTGAAACTATTTTTATAGGTCCACCTAATGATTAAAAAAATGAACTGGGGAATAAAATTAATGATCGGCATGTTTTGCTTTATGAGTTTCATCGTGGTGCTCGTTGTACTGATGATCAACAGCAAATCAGATGCGCTTGTAGACACTGACTACTATGAAAAGGGTTTGGCATATGATCAAGATTACAACCGTAAGGAACAGGTAAAAATTGACAATGCTGCACCAGTAATAAGTATTACAGACAGCAATATCTTACTCACGTTTAAAGACAAAGCTGAAGGAGAATTAAAGTTGATTAGAAACTCCGACAAGCGAATGGACAAAAGAATATCTATTAATACAGATGTACTTCACACCATGAAAGTGCCACTTAATGGCATAGAAAAAGGGCAATGGAGATTGATTATTGCCTGGAGTACAGATGGAATACCCTACCTAAATGAACAGGAGATAATAATACCATGAGTAACGAAAAACTGGCCTTTATGATTGGATTAATGGGGAGTGTACATTGCATAGGTATGTGCGGACCTCTAGCTTTTGCTGTTCCATCTTTAAAAAGAGGCTGGTTTTTTCTCGTGGCTGACAAACTTGTCTATCAACTTGGACGAACAGTCGCTTATTGTATTTTAGGTATAGTGATCGGCCTTATCGGTAAACAGATCTGGCTAGCCGGTTTTCAACAAATCGTTAGCATATTAAGTGGGCTCCTCATTGTTATGGCAGCCTTTTCAAGGATCTTCAAGTTTCGCTTTTTAAGAGATAGTCCATCCTTTTTGCTCAATCCTTTTAACAAGATGTTTACCTATGCGTTAAAACACAAAGCCAATCATTTAATCATAGGTTTTATTAATGGCTTTTTACCTTGTGGGTTTGTTTATCTGGCCCTTGCCGGTGCCTTAAATACTGAAAGCATTCAAAGTTCCGTATTATATATGTTTTGGTTTGGACTAGGAACGCTACCTTTGATGTTCATCGCTACATTGGGTATCGGCTTTACTGGTAATCTGTTTAGGCATAGAATTAATCGTATTATCCCTTATTTGATGCTTTGCATTGGAATATGGTTTATATTAAGAGGCCTAACACTTGATATTCCGTACTTAAGTCCGGCGCCAACAGGTATAAGCAATTGTAATTAGAAAACATGAATGACATTGAGCATAAAGAAGATATACACTATCTGGTAAATACATTTTATAAATCAGCATTAGCCGATCCACTTATTGGCCCTGTATTTACAGCAGCGAAATTTGACTTGGAAAGCCATATACCAATAATGATCTCTTTTTGGGAAACGATCCTTTTTGATGTGATTACTTACCAAGGCAACCCGATGTTAAAACACCTGGACCTTAATCGGTCAGTCCCCCTACTTCCAGCTCATTTTGAACGTTGGATGGAAATATGGAAAGCAACTATAAACAATAAATTTGAGGGACCTCTTGCTGAAAAAGCAATTATCAGAGCAATGTCTATTGGCCAACTGATGGAATATAAAATCAAACAGGCCGATCAAAAGACCGGCCTGTAAGTGCATTTAACGAGGCATTATTTGCGGGGGCAATATAAGTACAATTAGTCTGCTAAGCTAAACAGCTGTTTTTCCGGTTTCCTCTCCCACAAACGGGCATCTAAACTCATACAAATATTTCTTAAATATTTTTTACCAATATTGGTAACTTGTAAATGCATTGGGGAGAGCATAATTAATCCATCATGCGCAAGCCAGCGCATTCTCATTATTCCCGAGGCAAAGGCCTCATTCTCTAATTCCTTTGTCGTCCAGGAGGTATGTCCTTTACACATAATATTTAAAATATGCTTTCGGATCATAAGGTCTGTATCTGTAAGAATGTGACCTTTAAATACTGGAAACTCTCCACCATTAACAATTTCCATATAATTCTCGACTGTCTTAACGTTCTGAGCAAATGCATTCCAGGTGTCGCTAATTGATGATACGCCTAAGCCAACCATTACGCGGCTATATTGGTGGGTATACCCCATAAAGTTACGGTGTAATGTACCTTCTTTCTCTGCCTTATAAAGACTATCGGTCTCCAATGTAAAGTGATCCATGCCTATTTCTACATAACCATATTCCTTTAGTACCCTTCTACCCAAGTTATATAACTCTTGTTTAACCTGTGACGTAGGTAAATCTTCTTCCGAATAGCGACGTTGCCCAGGTTTAACCCATGGTACATGCGCATAGCTGTAAAATGCAATCCTGTCTGGTTTTAATCTGATTACTTCCTCCAATGTATCTGTAAGACCAGCAAAAGTCTGATGTGGTAAACCATAAATCAGATCGTAATTAACTGAGGTATAACCGTGCTTGCGTGCCAATTTTGTTGTCTTCTCTACCTGTTCAACCGACTGAAACCTGTTAATCATGGCTTGAACAACCGGATCAAAATCCTGAATACCTAAACTCAAGCGTTTAAAACCTAAGTTACCAAGCGTTATTAAGTGCGCTTCAGTTGTATTGCCCGGATGCGCTTCAAAGCTAAATTCAGCATTTTCATGTAAAATGGTATCCTTAAGTAAACTACTGATTAAAAAGTCTAAATTTTCAGCACTAAAAAATGTAGGTGTTCCTCCACCTAAATGTAACTCTCTGATAACAGGCTTAGTTCTGAACAGTTTAAGATAAAGCTGCCATTCCTTTAATAAGGTATCAATATAAGGTTTTTCTACACCGTGATTTTTGGTAATACGTGTATTACAACCGCAATACGTACATAAATCTTCGCAAAACGGGAGGTGTACATACAAGCTAATCCCATCTTCATGATTACTTATATTAAATGCACTTACAACAGACTGGCTCCATTTTTTGACATTAAAACCTTTTTCATTCCAATATGGAACTGTTGGATAACTGGTATAACGTGGAGCTGCTACATGATACCTTTTAATCAGCGTGTTCGTGTTCATGTGGTGTTTGGTTATGTATGGTTGAATGGTTATTTACAGTAGAGTGATTAATTTGATCACATGATCTTGAACAAACGCAGGCTAATCCCAAGCACTTATTCTGTTGCCATTTATCAAGATTTAATATGGTCTCCTCGGCTAAAGCCATAGGTAATTGAGTATCAGTAAGCCCATTTAAAGAACTTAAAGGGACATTCGCAATTCTGATAGATCTTGAGGTCGCAGTAGTGTGATCTATATGATTTGTAGATACAGAGCGTGTAGCGATATACTTCACTCCCATGTCAGCCAGTTGATTAATTACCTCAGCTGATACATCATCGTCTTCAAATACAATTACTGCATCCTTTCCTGTTGCATAACTTACAGTATCGGCATTTAACACATTAGAAATCAGAGTGATTTCATGCTTCTTATTATTGGCAATAGCCAAAGGTTCTTTCTCAAATTTCTTTATACTGTAAGCAACTACTTTCATGTAAAATGATTATTAATAATCAAATTTACCAGTATGTTAAGCTATAAGAAATGAGTTTAATCAATTAAAAAAGTGATCTTCGTCAGTTTTTCATGTTTTGAAGACGGAATTCATCCAGTATAATGATTTTACTACCTTTCCGTTCAATTATTTCCTCTTCTTTGAAATCACTTAGTATGCGACTAACTGTTTCGGTTGCAATACCTGCCATTGCAGCCAGGTTATCTCTTGAAACTTTCAGGTTCAATTCCTCGTCCCTACTCTCTTGTCGTAACAACCTGATTAATGCTTCAGCCAAACGCTTCCTTACAGAATGATAAGCCAATTGCAATAATTGTTCTTCCTTTTCCAACAGGTCGTTCGATAAAATCTGAATAAATTGACGGGCTACATCGGGATGTTTATTTAACAACTCCTCCACCATTTCTTTCGGTAACAGGCAAACTGTTGAATCCTCAAGCGCCTCCGCAGTTTCAGCATATGGCTCCTGACTTAAAAAAGCTGCTATACCGAAATAATTCTCTGCTCCATACATTCCTGTAAGTAACTCACGACCATCAGCATTAAGTTTTACTGTTTTAACCTTTCCACTAAGAATCAAATATATACCATTAACATCGTCCCCATCATAATAAATTACCTGCCTCTTTTTTACGTTACGAACTTTGCGTTCCTCAATCATTTTCTGAAGAGCAGGCATTCCTGAACTGACAATTAAAGTGGATAGTTTCTCTATTGACTGACTATAAAAGGTTTCTTGTTTATCTTTTTTGTTCAATCTTACGTCGATGGCATTTAATAATTCTACATCGTCAAAAGGCTTCGTCAGATAATCATCAGCTCCCATTTCCATACCTTTCCTCATATCTAACCTTTCTGCTTTAGCAGTTAAGAAAATAAAAGGAATAACAGCTGTTTTAGGGTTTTTACTCAACATATATAAAACACCATAACCATCCATTTCCGGCATCATGATGTCACATAAAATCAAATCAGGAAAACATGTAGTCGCTAACTCAATACCTATTTTTCCATTATCAGCTTGTAAAACACGATAATTAGCCAATTCGAGTATTTCAGCTGTACTCTCTCTAATGTCATCGTTATCTTCAATAATAAGAATAGTGATTTTCTCCATTTATTTACTAAAAGTAAGTTTAAAAGTAGTTTCCTTGTTGATCTCACTTTGGAAATGCAATACTCCGTTCATCAGGTTTGCATAACGCAATACAATATTTAAACCCAAGCCGGTACCAGGAATATTCCCAGTATTATTGGCACGGAAAAAAGGTTGGAATAAATGCTTCTGATCAGCTTCAGGTATACCAATACCATTATCTTTTATAGTGATGATACATTCGTAATCATTAATCTCTGTATTAAACTCTATAAAAGTATGTTCACCTGAGTATTTAATGGAGTTCGACATCAGGTTAATCATGCAATTCCTTATCAGGTTCTGATCCAGACTAACCATACTCTCCAAACCTGTATGCTGATAAATAATATGTTGCTCCTGTTTGGCAATCATCTGCATTTCTTCAGTAACCTCTTCAGATAGCTTTACTAAATCAAAAGGGACGAAAGTTGGCTGCACAATTCCTGCTTCCAGTCGTTCGAGCGACAGGAAATCGTTTAATATTGTGGTTAAGTTGCCGACAGCATTTTTTATTTTGCCAACATGCTTGGTAATATTTTTATTATTAAATGGTTGTGCATATTTCTCAATCAGTGATGAGGAAAGTTGAACGGAACTGAGTGGTGTTCTGAACTCATGCGAAGCCATCGAAACGAAGCGGCTTTTCATCTGATTCAATTCCTTTTCTTTTTCCAAAGAGATACTTACCTCTTCCTTGGCTTCACTTAATGCTTTAACTGATTTTCTTAAGGATTTGGTTCGTTCTTCTACCAATTCTTCAAGTTCAGCCGCATATTCACGTAGTCGTTCCTCTGCTTCCTTTTCTTTAGAAAGATCATGAATAAAACCTGTATAAATGATACGATCATCGTATTGAACCTCACTTACTGCTAGTCTGAATGGGAAAGTACTCCCATCCTTTCTAAGACCACGTACTTCTCGCCCTTTACCAATAATACGCTTCTCACCTGTAGTCTGATACCTATTCAGATAGCCATCATGACCACTTTTATCCGGTTCAGGCATCAACATTTTTATGTTTCGACCTTTTACTTCTTCTAAAGAATATCCGAATAATTTAAGCGCAGCAGGATTTAGACTTTCAATATGCCCTCTCCTATCAATAGTAATAATACCGTCAATAGCAGTCTCTATAATAGCTTCTAATAACCTTACTTGCTCCATATCTGCGTTTTCACAAATATATACATTTTATCATCATCAATTTATCGTCAAAGTCAATATTAAAAGTGATTCCCATCATATTTTAAACTAGTAATAGTGTGCTCTTTTGCGGTCTAAATCTTATTATAAATCATGAATCATACCTTTCATATACCAGTACTGGGGCTGGGTTATTCCATAGACACCCCTTTAAAAGTAGCTAAATATGGGATATCATCAGTTGTTTCTATTGTAGATGATGAGCTTACTGAGCGCATGAGAAAGTTTCATTCAGAAAAAAATGAAGAAAACTATGTGCTGATTGATAAAAAAGAAACAGACAGTCGGGCTTTAAGAATTACTTCTTATTTGAATTTATTACATAAACTAATTAACAAACAGTTTAGAAGTTTATTAAATGAGACAGCTGATCCTGGAACGACACTTGACACTTATTTCGAACTGCTTCCTGATCAATCTGCACTTAAAATAAAGTATAAAGAAATTCAAGAAATTACGGATTGTAATGCAAAAGAATTAGCTCTTCAAGCATTAAAAACACAATTAAAACCTGGAAATATCGACGTAAATATTATGTCGAAAGTTGACAAGGCCAATTATAGTCTAAAAGATGAATATCTGGGCGATGATTATACTGATGCACTTGCAGCGATGCGAGGATTTGCCAATAGCAACCTTAATGCTGCTGTTATTATTTCGGCCGGATTAAATCCTCGTTTATATGCTTATATGGAAAAATGTGCCGACTTCTATCCTAACGATTCGGGCATTTTAAATAAAAGTATTATCCTAAAGGTTAGTGATTTCAGATCGGCAATGATACAGGCAAAAATGCTGGCCAAGAAAGGTTTATGGGTATCTGAATTCAGAGTTGAATCAGGATTAAACTGTGGCGGGCATGCTTTTGCTACAGAGGGTTTTTTATTAGGTCCGATACTTCAAGAATTTAAAGAAAAACGTGCTGCCTTGGCTATTGAACTATTTGATATCTATAAGGCAGCCTTAACTGCAAAGGATATTTCTATTGCACTCCCTCCTTTACAACGGATTACCGCCCAAGGTGGAATTGGAACAGCCGAAGAGCATCAGTTTCTGATTAATTATTACCAATTGGACGCTGCTGGCTGGGGAAGTCCGTTTTTACTCGTACCCGAAGCAACGAATGTTGACGATGATACCCTTACCGATCTGGTAAATTCGAATCATTCAGATTACTATATAAGTAACTCATCCCCACTAGGAGTGCTTTTCAATAACTTTAAGAAAAGTAGTATGGAGCAACTTCGTTTGGAACGCATTGCCAAAGGCAGACCAGGCAGTCCGTGTACCAAAAAATTCTTATCTACCAATACAGAATTTACTACATTACCTATTTGTACGGCATCCAGAGAATATCAGAATCTGAAACTTAAAGAACTTGAAAAGCTGGAACTGACAGCAGATCATCGGAAACTACAATTTGAAGCCATCACTGAAAAGATATGTTTATGCGAGGGACTTTGTGCTTCAACTTATTTAAAGCATGATATACTGAAACATAAAGAAAGTAAGGCTGTAAGTATTTGTCCAGGGCCTAACCTTGCCTATTTCTCGGGAAAATATACATTAAAGGAAATGATACAGCACATTTATGGCAAAACAAATCTATTGGAATCAGTAAGTCGACCTAATCTATTTATCAATGAGCTAAATCTATATGTAGATTACTTAAAGAAAGATATAGCCTTGCAATTAGATGAGTTGAGCGTTAAAAAAGCTAAGTATTTCAGTAAATTTAAAGATCAATTAATACAAGGTATTGCTTATTATCAGGAATTAATTCCCGAGCTTAAAAAGCAGAGTAACATGGCCATTAGCGAAATGCAGCAGCAATTACAACTGGCGGAAAACAGATTGGCAGCTTTTAAAATATAAAGAACAGGGCTGTATGATCATGTATCATACAGCCCTGTTCTATGTTTCATATTTAATGAGTAATCCACCCAAAAGATGAATTATTAAAATGGAACAGACATATGTACCATCAACCGATTTCCGGCATAAGCTCTGCCACCAGCCAGATCCTGTGAACGAACGTTCTGATAATTTGCACCAAAAGACAATCCTTTCATTCCAGCCTCCAAACCTGCTACAGCAGATAAGGAATATCCTCCGGATACATCCACATCATATTTTCCCGATTCTACATCTTTGCGTGCTGTTTCATATAAAACTCCCGCATTCGGCGCTACAGTGATTGCATTCGCAACCCTTATTTTATAATATGCCAACAAGTTTGCTGTAAACTTATTGCCATAACGATATTCGTATTTATTCTCTGTATTGATCTTATAATTCACATTGGCATTCAGTCCAACATCATTATACCGAATATCGTAGGCCGCATTTATAGTGAAATCTGTACTTGCAGTACCTAGCTGAAAGTTATTTGGTGATTCTTGAACCTCAGTTCTTTCCGCAGGTTCATATTTACCAGTAGGAACCTTTATCCCCCCTCCGATCCATAATGATTGTACAAGCAAACGCTCACCCACAGTTCCTTTATGATCAAAAACTTTGTAATAACCCATTAATGCAATATCACCTAATCCGTTTTTACTTCCATTACCATCCTGGGTTTTACGTTCGTTAAAGTTATACGGTACAAAAGCAAGCACTCTGAATTTCGTTCCGAAATTCCATCCTCCCCAGAGTTCAGCACTCTGATAATTTTCATCGGCCGTAATGGGTGTACGTTCACCATACGGTCCCAGGTGAGTTTGTAGGTTCTTGTATTGATAACGCATCCCTAAGAAACGCTTATTGTATTCCGGTAAAATACCCAGATAGTAACTTCCAACGCCACATCCGCAAATATCACAAGCACGAGTTATGGTAAAACCCGCAATCATCAATACCAAAGTGGCTATTATCTTTTTATTCATTTGTTCTATATTTTATTGTTCAGAAAGGGATTTATCCTTAATGAAAGTTTCATCATTTAATGTATTTAGGAAAGCCAGTAAATAAGTTTTATCACTTTCAGATAGTGGGATTCCTAATTTCCCACCTTGTTGAAGTAATGGATCAAGATTTTGAGTTTGCATCACTTCAGAGGCATAATGCTCCAATACACCTTTCAGGGTAAGATATCGTCCGTCGTGCATGTATGGCGCACTATATTTCAGATTTCTAAGACTCGGAACTTTAAACTTATATTTATCAGCCTCGTTTACTGTAATCTCATAGCGACCCAAATCATCAACAGACCCGATACCTATTCCATTGTTTCGGAAAGATTCATCAGTAAACAAAGGGGCTTGATGACAACTGGCACAATGTTGTTTAAACAAATTGAAACCTTGTTGCTCATCAGCAGTAAATGCCTGATTATCCTCTCCACGCATTATTTTATCATATTTGGAATTGCTGGAAACACACATTAGCATAAACTGCGACATAGCTTTCATGGTCTTTGCTGTGTTGATTTCCTCTGTTCCAAATGCAGCTTTAAACAGGTTTGTATATTTAGGCATGGCCCTTAATTTTGCCAATACCCGATCTAAAGTTTCATCCATTTCCTCATGCGCTGTTATAGGAGCAATTGGCTGTAGATCAAGATCAAATACACCACCATCCCACATAAAGGTCTTCCTCCATGCCAGATTCATAATCGGTGGTGAATTGCGCTTACCCAATCTGTCTTCAATACCATGACTTACATCATGACCATGATGTGTAAAAGCGGCCGATTGTATATGACATGATCCACAAGAGATTGAATTATCCCTGGAAAACCGGGGTTCATAAAACAAGGCTCTTCCCAGTTCAAACCCAGCTTTAGTGATCGAATTTGCAGCAAAATTATATTCAGGCTCAGGAAAATTTCCGGGTTTTTTAAAGCCCAGAAAACTCTCTATTTCTTCCTTTATCACCTCATTTTTACTACAGCCAACTATAAAAAGTATGATGATACACCATACATACCAATGGTTTGCTTTCATCTATTTATTTATTTTATTTGTTAGATGGAGCCTTTGATGATTAAAATAATTATGGCACGATGTGCTTAATAATTATTTTAATCATGTCGGGTTCATTTTATTTGCTTTGGTTTTCAGTATGATCGTGACTAAACATATTTACATAATTGTTTGCCACTACGGTACTGTAAGCGCCAGACATTACAGTCGGATTCATCACAAAACTTACATTCGATGGGCCATTAAACACTTTCATAATGTCTGCAAACAGGTGGATATTGCTACTCCTATCTTTACGTACCTTGGCAATACCCGCAGTTCTTAAATCAATGGTTACTGTTTTAATGTTATTGATTCCTGGAGCCGAATATCCTCCAAAGCCTCCAATATGATATCTGATTTTTTGGTCAACAGATCCCGCATCAGGTGCAGATCCCTCCAACTTTAAAAAGATATAACCGCTATTCCATGACCAATACATTCCACTCGTAGAATGATCTCCGGCGGGATCTAAAACACCTGTCCTTTTGCTAACATCCATGGAGCTACGTAAACTATCAACACCAATAGTAAAGGTTAAAGATTGATAATCGGCCACTGGCACTTGAACTTTTGCAAACTGACTGGCTGCATCAGCTTCATTAATCAAAAAATAACTGTCGTCCTGCGGAACTATATATTCCTGTCCCTCTGTAGTTTTCAATTTAATATTGCTGATAAAGTATTGCAGTATAGAAACATTAAACTGCTGTCCTAATGCATTGGTATACGTACTATTATTTAAAATGAGATTCTTATCGCCCACAATGTTATCAAACTGTATAGACAAGCCAGACTTTTCTGTCTCGCTAAAATCTGGTTTTGGATCATTGTTTTTAGAGCAGGCTGTAAATAATAATACGGAGAGACTTATAATTGATAATATTCCTTTATTTGATAGTATTCTGTTCATCTTCTTAAAATAATGTATAACAGGAAATGAACCTCGGTTCATCGACCTGATTTTGAATAATTAAACATCTTTTTTTTGATCAAACAATCTACAAAACACTGGTAAACAACCTAAATCGTTGCAGTCATTTTGAATAAGCAATAGAAAACTGCTCTGTTTGATTAAGAAAATGTACCCTGTGGAGGGTGAAGAATTTTAAAATTATTTGTTGGCAATTCAAAGAAAATTTCAACAACAGGCTGTCTTTTGACAATATAAGCCGGCACCGACAAAGTAACGATTGCCTTAATAAGATAATGATCCTGAAAGTTCTTTTTCTGAGCTTCCTGTGCTTGTTTCTTTTCCTTTTCTTCTGCTTGTTTCAGCTTTTTCATCAGGAAACATTTACCCTCACAATGCAACTCCGGTTTATCCTTGTTCTCGCATAAAGTACTGGCAATATAATCCTGATTCAGTTCAAAACCAGCATAAATAAATAGCTGACTAAACTGACTTGACGACAATGCAAATAATAAAAATATGGAGGTAAAACTCTTTAGCATTTTATTCTTTCAATAAAATATCCATATCGTTCATCAACTGTTCTACTTCCTTATCCTGAGTACCATCATAAGCTCCTCTGATGCGCTTTTCTTTATCTACCAAGACCAAATAACCCTGATGAATAAAACCACCTGGAGCTGCTTTATCTTCCTGTGCAGAAACTAAATAATTGCGTTCAGCCAAAGCATATATTTCATCTCTACTACCCCATAAATACTCCCATTGGGTACCTTCAACACCTAGCTTGGTAGCATAAGTTTTCATTCTTGATGGCAGGTCATATTTCACATCAATGGTATGAGATACTAATTTAACTTCAGGATTTCCCTTATACTTCTGGTAAACTTTTAACAGATTCCTATGCATAATCGGACAAATAGTCGGACAAGAAGTAAAGAAAAAATCGGCCACGTAAATCGTACCCTCAAAGTTCTTTTCCGTTACTATCGCACTATCCTGATTTCTCAGTTTAAATGTTGGTATATATCTAAAAGATGAATCAATTACGGACTTACCATCAACTATCCTTTCAGTAGTTTCTAATTGTAAAAAAGGCAAACGTTTTGGTTTATTATTGCAACTCAAAAGAAGAGCACCTGCAAAAAACAAACAAATCCCCAATGCTCTCATTATTTCCTAAACCTTTCCAGATAAGCATTAGATAAAACAATCTCCTTTTTATACAAACTATCAACCGCAGCAATTTTAGCTTTCTCATCTTTAAAATACTGTACAGCAACCTCATTTGATTTACCTGTAACATCAGGCTCAAAATTGCGCATCCAGTCATTCATACTTTCTTCAGCAGCTGATAATTCTTTAATCATCGCATTGATAGCTTCTTTTTCTTTCAGTGTATCAACCTCTGGAAAACTCAATTTCAATGCTCTAAGATCCTTAACCAGCGTATCCAATTTCATCTGATTGTTGATCACTAAACCATGATCAGCCATCACCACATCATGATACTTCATGACCTCATCCCTTACTGCTTTATAATCTGTTTCTTTATTTTGTGCTGAATTACAAGCAACCACAACAATTGCCATAAATACTATTCCTAATAACTTTTTCATTAAATTCCTTTTTAACAATTCTTAATCATAAGCATTGTACACTTTTGAATTATTATACACTTTTAAAGCATTTTATACTCTTAAAAGCGTTGTACATCTAATTGATAAACATGAATCATACCTATTTATCAAAGCATGGCACACATACAAGTACTTATGATATTTTACTATTTAACATTGATCACAACAGAAAGAGTGCCTATAAACCATCCCCATGACCTGATCGCTATTGTAATGATTTGAAATAAAATTCACCTTCTCTGTGAAGCCTCAGGCGCTTTTACTTTTTCAGTAAAAGATGCCAGCTTCAAAAGAGAATGGTTAATTTTAACCTTGCGGCGGCTGAAATATAGAGTTTTCAATATTTTGAGGAATCCCCATTGAAGAGGGAATATGAAGTTTTACTTCCGCCAGGGCATACTGTTTAAAAACCATTGGAATTACAACCAATGCTTCCTGGAAATGCGTTGTTTGACTTTGATGTTCTTGTTTTTGTTCCTTTTCTTCAGCCTGTTTCAGCTTTTTCATCAGGTAACATTTTCCTTCACAATGTAACTCAGGTTTAACCTTGTTTTCACAAAATTCTTGGGCAATATATTTCTTATTCAACTCAAAGCCTGCATAGACAAATAAATTTGAAAAATTTATTGTCATCAAACTAAACAAAAGCAATATTGAAACCGGTTTAAGTAACATTTTGGAACAAATGTAAGGATCATGATTATGATTACATCATAATCATGGCATTATTTTAAAATAGATGTAGGCTTTTTATTTTCGTCTATAGCTACAAAAGAAAATTCACCTGTAACCGCCTTTTCTCTGGCATCACAATACATTTGTTCAATATAAATTTCAACTTTAACCTTTAAACTGGTGTTACCGATATGACTTACCCTGCCTATTAATTCTACAATTGTTCCGGCTGGGATTGGTTTATTAAAATCTATACGATCGCTACTTACGGTAACCATCCTTTGTCTGCTGAAACGGGTTGCTGTAATAAAAGCCACCTCATCCATCATATGCATTGCTGTACCACCAAATAAAGTATCATAGTGGTTTGTTGTATTCGGAAATACGGCTTTAAAAATGCGTGTTTCCGAATCCTGAATTTTATCTTCTATAGTCATTTAAGCTTGCTTAGGCTTACGAAGCTGTCCCCATTTAAGATAGGTTGCTCCCCATGAAAATCCTGCACCAAAAGCAGTCAATATCATTTTATCGCCGTATTTAAAATCATCTTTAAAGTCCCATAAACACAAAGGAATAGTGGCTGCAGTAGTATTTCCATAACGATCGATATTCACCTTTACCTGTTCTGAAGAAAGCCCTAGATAATCACCTACAGACTGTATGATTCTTAGGTTTGCCTGATGAGGGATCAGATAATCGATTTGCGAACTCAACAATTCATTTGATTTTAGAACTGCATTACAAGTATCGGTCATCCCTTGAATTGCGGCTTTAAACACCACTCTTCCATCCTGACGTACATAATGCAATTTACTATCAAGCGTTTCTTGTGTTGCCGGATGTTTTGATCCACCTGCTGTAACAATAAGATTTTCTTTACCAGAACCGTCTGTTCTAAAGAAACTATCCATTAAGCCTACTGGCTCTTCTGTTTGTTCCAATAAAACTGCACCTGCGCCATCACCAAAAAGAATACAGGTATTGCGATCTGTATAATTAACAATTGAGCTATTTTTATCAGCACCAATAACCACCACCTTTTTACAACGGCCGCTTTCAATCATACTTGCACCTAATGTTAAAGCATAAAGAAAACCGCTGCAAGCGGCATTGGTATCAATACCCCAGGCATTTTTCAATCCTGCTTTTTCACATACCATACTTCCGGTACTTACCATCACATAATCAGGAGTTGAAGTTGAAACAATTACGCAATCAATTTCATCTGGATTCACATCTCCGTCCTGCATTAATCTCTGCAGTGCATAAGTTGCCATATCTGAAGTAGCAATATTTGGATCTTTTGCTATCCTTCTCTCCTTAATCCCTGTTCTTGCTATGATCCATTCGTTATTGGTATCCACCATTTTTTCGAGGTCATGGTTACTTAAAACCGTTTCTGGTACATAACCTCCAATCGCGGTAATCACCGCATTTTTCCTTATTCTCATTTGTGCGTACGTAATTCTGTAAATAAAGGCAGGCATAACCCTGCCTTTATTTTTTACAAAGTTACAGCTTCTTCCACAGATTCCCGCAGTACTTTTGCAGCAGAAACCATTTCTATTAAAGCTTTTTTCGTTTCATCCCAATGACGGGTCTTTAAACCGCAATCAGGATTCACCCAAAGTTGCGCCGAAGGAATAACTTTTCGCGCTTTTTGAAGCAGAAAAACCATTTCTTCTCTACTAGGCACACGTGGCGAATGGATATCGTAAACTCCTGGCCCAATTTCATTAGGATAATTAAAATTGGCAAAAGCATCTAATAATTCCATTTGTGATCTGGAACATTCGATAGTAATGACATCTGCATCCATATCTGCAATATTTTGAATAATATCATTAAACTCAGAATAACACATATGTGTATGAATTTGCGTATCGTCTTTAACTCCACTTGCAGTGATCCTAAAAGCGCGAACAGCCCATTGCAAATAGTCTTCCCAATCAGCTTTACGTAAGGGCAATCCCTCTCTTATTGCGGGTTCATCAATCTGAATAATCTTTATACCAGCATTTTCTAAGTCCACCACCTCATCCCTTATCGCTAATGCAATCTGTGTACAGGTTTCAGATCTAGGTTGATCATTCCTTACAAAAGACCATTGCAATATAGTCACAGGACCTGTAAGCATACCTTTAACCCATTTATCTGTTAATGATTGCGCATAAGCCGACCACCTTACTGTCATCGGTACAGGGCGATAAACATCTCCATAAATTACTGGAGGTTTTACACAGCGACTGCCATAACTTTGTACCCAACCATTTTTAGTAAATGTAAATCCGGCAAGTTGTTCTCCGAAATACTCGACCATGTCATTACGTTCAAACTCTCCATGCACCAATACATCTATGCCTGCATCTTCCTGAAAACGGATTGTTTCTTCTGTTTCCTTTTTAATCAATCTATTATATTCTGCAGCACTCAGAGCTCCCTTTTTATACTTAGCCCGCCAACTGCGTACCTCCTGCGTTTGTGGGAAAGAGCCAATAGTGGTGGTTGGAAATAAAGGTAAATTTAAGGCCTGCTGTTGTAACTTCTGACGAGCAGCAAAAGTATTTCCCCTCTGGTCCTCTTTAATTGTAATACCTGACACACGTTGTTTTACAGTATTGTTATGTATCAAATCGGATGATCTTCTACGTTCGTTGGCCAGTCTGTTGGCCTCCAGTTTACAGATTGCAGTTCCATTGTTTAATGCAAGTTCTTTTAAGATTACAACTTCATCAATCTTTTGTCTGGCGAATGACAACCATTGCTTGATCTCTGCACTCAATACTGCTTCGTTAGTTTCCAGTTCCAGGTCGCAGGGCGAATGTATTAATGAGCATGATGGACTGATCATCACTTTATCAGATCCTATTTGATCAACAGCAGCCTTTATTAAATTTAAAGAAGCATCAAAATCATTTTTCCAGATATTTCTACCATCTACCAAGCCTAAAGACAAGCCCATATAAGCAGGGATCTCTATTAACACCTCATTCAATTGTTCTGGATTGCGAACCAAGTCTATATGTAAAATATTGACTGGCAATGCAAGTGTCAATACTTTATTATCTTGTAAAGCGCCGAAATATGTAGCTAACAAGATTTTAAGCCTAGGAAAACGTTTTTTAATTTCTCCATAGACATATTTAAAGGCTACTTTATCTTTTTCTGTAAGGTCAAGTGCTAAAAACGGTTCATCAAACTGTACCCATTCTACATGTTCTTCTTCGAGTTTTTTAAGTATTTCAAGGTAAACAGGTAAAAGGTTTTTAATCAAATCGATCCTATCAAACCCACTTTCTTTTTCTTTACCCAATAACAAATAAGAAACGGGGCCAATGATTACGGGTTTGGTTTTAATACCCAACCTAACACTTTCATTATATTCGTCCAACAATTTAGTCGAAAACAATTTAAACTGCTGATCTTTAAAAAACTCTGGAACGATATAATGATAATTGGTATCAAACCATTTGGTCATTTCCATTGCAGTAATGTCCAAACCATCTTTTTGATAGCCTCTGGCCATGGCAAAATAAAGATCAAGCTCTGTATTGCCATTATTTAAAATAACTTCATGATAACGTTTCGGTATGGCTCCTACTGTAAGCGATAAATCCAATACCTGATCATAAAATGAAAAATCGTTTGATGGAATTAGGTCTATACCTGCTTCCCTTTGCATTTCCCAATTCTGTTTACGAATATCCTTACCGGCTTGCACCAGTTCCTGAATAGTTGAATTGCCCGACCAATATTGCTCGCAGGCTTTTTTGAGTTCTCTCTTACTACCAATTCGCGGGTAGCCCAGATTGTTTGTTAGCATTTTCTTGCTTTTTAATTGATGAAAAAAATCAGTTAAAAGCTCTTTTGCTGAACTTCGCAATGCGATCGAAAAATAGGAAGAATAAGTAAAACGTAATGTATAACATTAGGATAGCGACCGTAACCATACGGCGCAATACCAAATCATACATCAAACTGAACTCATGCTTTATCTCGCGAAAGCAAAGTCAATTCGATAAGGCAGGTCTCCTGACTTGTAACATTTTCACCATCCTTCCCATTTCATAATTGAAACAGTGGACATTCTATGGGCAAAAACTTTTTGTGTTACTTACAGTTGCGCGACAGTTCGTGATTTACACACGATTCCCTATTAATCTACAATTAAGTAAAACCATTATCGGTTGATGAAGAAAGTAAAGAACTTTATTGGTATAAAGGTAGGCTAAAAAACTTTCTTTTGGTAATTATGAACAAATCTTTAAAAACACTATATAAAACAAACTCATTTAGTTGGTTTTATAACTCAACCATTGCCTTAATAACCCCATTTTTAGGATCAAGCCAATTCTGAAACTCATTCTTTACCTCAGCAAACGAAACTTTATGAGTAATATAAGTTGTTGGATTTACCAGACCAGCTTTCATAGAAGCAATCACATGCTCAAAATCTACTCTGTTGGCATTCCTGCTGCTCATTAGAGTAGCTTCACGTTTGTGAAATTCAGGGTGATTAAATGATATATTTTCTTTTTGTAAACCGATCAATACAAACCTGGCTCCATGAGCCATATATTGGAAGGCGTTATTGATGGCTTTTAAGTTCCCTGTAGCGTCAATAACAACCGTAGGCATATCACCTCCTGTAATAGTTTTCAACTGCTCCAATACGTCCGGTGCCATTGCATTCACTACATAAGGCACCTTTAATTTATCCTTACAAAAGACCAAACGAGCATCATTAATATCTAATGCAATCACTTTTGCACCTGCAATTCTGGCAAACTCCATTGTACCAAGCCCTATTGGGCCGGCACCAATCACCAATACAAACTCATCTTTTTGGATATTTGCTCTACGAACACCATGCGCACCAATAGCCAATGGCTCCACCAGAGCAAGTTCATCAAAGCTTAACCCCTCGCCATGAATCAACGTATGAGAAGGAACAGAGAGATATTCGACCATACCACCGTCTACATGTACCCCACAAACCTTGATATCTGTACAGCAATTAGGTTTACCCCTACGACAAGCAATACATGCTCCACAATTAAAATATGGGATAAAAGTAACTGCTTCCCCCTTTTCAAAGCCATCTGCGCCATCAAATTCAAGCAATTCTCCGGAAAGCTCATGTCCTAGTATTCTTGGATAACTAAAAAATGGCTGAGTACCTTCAAAGGCATGTAAATCGGTACCGCAAATACCAATTCTTTTGATCTTTATAATTGCGTTTCCGGGGCTTAACAGAGGTTTATTGCCAGTTACATAATCAAATGTACCCGGTGTAGTGCAAACTAGTGTTTTCATTAATATCTTTTTTATAGGCTTACTGAAAGCCTTTTTAAATCATTACGCATTAGCTAAAGCTCTGTCCAAATGAACATATCCTCCGTCTACATGAATGATCTGTCCTGTTGTATGACTTGAGCGAGCAGACATCAGGAAAACGGTCATATCTGCAATCTCCTCTGCGGTAGTCATTCTATTTTCAAAAGGAATTTTCGAAGTAATCTCTTTCAATTTCTGTTCTGCATCTGGCAATGTTTCAATCCAGGTTTCATAAGCAGGTGTCCAGCATTCTGCCACGACTACTGCATTCACCCTAATGCCATGCTTTAACAGTTCTACCGCCCATTCACGGGTCAGCGCATTTCTACCGCCATTTGCCGCAGCATAAGCAGATGTATTTCCCTGACCTGTTTCAGCCGTTTTAGAAGTAATATTTACAATTGCACCTTTACTTTTTATCAGTTCAGGCAATGCAAAATGAGCCATTAAATAATAATGAACAACGTTTTTATGTAAGGAGGCCATGAAATCTTTATAATTGCCATGTTCCAAGCCCACACCATCATTTACACCAGCATTATTTACCAATCCGTCTATACGACCAAACTGAGCCACAATTGCTTTAATCGCATTTTCACAAGCCTCTGGATCACTCAACTCGGCAGCAACCTGTATCGCTTGTCCACCAGACGCTAGAATCTCTTCTACTACCTTAAGGTTATCACTTTCTTTTCTACCAACCACAACAGCTATAGCACCTTCAGCTGCAAATGAAACTGCAGCTGCTTTTCCTATTCCTTTGGCTCCACCTGTTACAATGATTACCTTATCTTTTAACTGTAAATCCATCTGATTTATAATATTATTTCTTAGTCAATTGCTTGCTAATCCAATATACCAGGTCTTGTCCGGCATTAAAATTATCAAACGTTGCAGGTAATTTTCTTCCATTCACATACTCATCGTACAACCATGGATCTCCAATTGCAAAGACAGTTCCTTTACCCAATTTAGCTATGGCCATCATATTGTCGCCATCATTATCTTTAAGCACAGCCCTTGCTGTTGCTGTCAATTTCAAAGTGCTATATTCTTTTATATAAAGCTGTTTAGCCGTTTTAAAGATCTCATTCCCTGCAGGAACAACAGCCTTACCCATTTCAAACTGATCTTTTACTACCCGACCCTTACTATCTTTATTAAACTGGATTCCGAAATTCTTAGCCAATTGGTTAAAATGATCAAACTCAGAATTACCTATATCATTTCCCATTAGTATCAATACCCCACCTGCTTTAACCCAATTCGTAATGTTTTTGATATCATTCGCCTCAATATAATTAGGTTTAGGCGTTTCTTTTTCTGTATCGGGATCTACAATGATATAAACAGATGCTGTTTTTAGGTTAGCCACAGTAGGCGCAGTATATAGTGTTGAAGTTTTAAAACCGGCATTATTAAATTGCTCTCCCCACATTGCAAAACCAGGATTAGACATTTCTTCCCATTTGTAATGCCACGATACTTCATTACCACTCTGGTCTTTCTTCTTTTCATTGTTGAAATAAGAATCCAACATTACAGTTTTACCTAAACCCGGTTTAGGCATAGCAGCCATTTCCATTTCATTGATTGCCTTTAAAAATGCACCAACACCCTTTGGATCATTGGTAATCACTTTTTCACTCATATAGTACTCGTAGCTGCCATCGCGATATGGTTTGCCACCCAAGCCAGATACTGAAACTGTGCCTTTCAGGTTGATCATATTTTCTGCACGTTGCTCAACAAATTCCTGTTGCATTCCTTTATAGGCTTTATCGGCCACAGCAAAGTAGGAAGCGGGTAAATATTGTAATCTAACGCCTTTGGCAATAGAGTAAACGAACATGGCAGAAGCCGAGGACTCAAAGTAATTTCCTTTACCATCCGGACGGTCAATAATATCGTACCATAAACCTGTTTTGTTATTCTGAACGCTTTTAATAGCTGTAGCTAGACGGTTTAATATATTAATCAGCTCTTTTCTTTTAGGGTGATCTTTAGGGAAATAATCCAATGCATCTACAAGTCCCATTGCATACCAACCCATGGCTCTTGCCCATATATGTGGCGATAATCCCGTTTTAGGATCAGCCCACTTTTGCTCTTTCGACTCATCCCATCCATGATACAACAATCCTGTTTTAGCATCTCTGGCATGTTTCTCCATAAAAATAAACTGGTTAGCGATATCATCATAAGCCTCCTTATTTTTAATTAAAGCTGCATATTCAGCATAAAAAGGCTGCCCCATATACAAACCGTCTAACCACATTTGGTACGGATAAATCTGCTTATGCCAAAAACCTCCCTCTTTTGTACGAGGATGTACTTTTATTTGCTCCCAAAGCGTAGTGGCCGCTTTAAAATATTTTTGTTGTCCTGTTACTTTATATAATGTAAGCAACACTGTACCATTTTTTATATGGTCAATATTATAATGGTCGGTACGATAAGTATCAATTATACCATCGGCAGAGATAAACTTATCCATTTGTCCCTGCACATATTTAAAGTAATCAGCATTACCGGTTCTTCTCCAAATCTCGTTCATCCCATCTTGTACTACGCCATCATCGTAAGACCACTTTTTTGATCTTTCCTTCCACACTTCCATAACAGTTGCCGCCATCTGATCTGATAAAGGCTTAGCCTTTGCTATAGGTGTTTGTGCATTAGACTGAAATGCAGTTGTGAGGGCGAATAAGCTTAATACAAGGGATTTCATCTTCATCATACTTCTTATAAATTGGTTTAAATACAAGTCTACACAGTTTTAAACAGTGATTTTAGTAAAACGCACAAAATAAATACGCAATCGTTACCGTAATATCACTTCAACAGGTTAATGACATCTTTTTTTCTTGATTCAGGGCTTACTTTTAAACTTTCCACCCTACCATTCTTTAATACTGCTTCGATCACAGTTTGTTGCGGGCCATGTAGTTTAAAATGCACATCCCACTCCTTTGGCCAGGCAGGGAACAAATACAGCTTACTTCCATCACTCTGCAATAACATTTCTTGCAAGCCAATCATCCCAGAGCCACCCCAATTATGATCTGGCACCCAATCAAAACCAGGCCCCCAGAACGCAGGAAACCGTCTGCCTGAGTCTTTTAACTTCAATAAGGTCAATTCTGCAGCTTCTTTTGATAAGCCCAGTCGTGCCGCAAAAATATTGTCCTGCTTCCATCCTACATGGCTTCTAAACTTCAATACATCAGTATCATATTTAAATGTATTAATGGCGGTATCTAATCCTGGTCTGCCTATTCCGTAAATTCCCCATGGGTAAACTGGGTATAACTGCGGACTTTCAGTATTATTAATCCTTTCCCATAGTTTTGCTGGCGCAATGGTAGTATGGCCATTAAATTCCTGGAAAGTAATGGGCGGAATACGTTTTAACATGGCCGTCCACCCTGTCCTTTGCGCTTCAGTTATTCCTTTAAGTTCTAACAAACTACCCAATACTGTTTTTAATGCAGCAATGGTTGAGGTAGCATTGTAAGTCATCTTGTAAGTCTCTGCAGCTGAGCCCGGGTACAAAACCAAATGTCCGTTAACATCCAGTGCTTTGCTCCCTCTCTTTTTAGCCAGATAGGTATAGTGCTCATCAAAGAAGTTTAAGCAGCTTTCAATAAATGGAATGTACTTTGCAACATCTTTTCCGGCATAACTTTGAGTTTCCAGCATCATCTGACAAAATTCCAGGACAGTATCCCATTCATATTCCAGCCAGGCATTGTATTCCATGCCTTTATCATAGTCTGCAGGCCTTTTCCAATTGTATTCCGCCGGATTAGGCAAAGCAAAATTCTCTAACTGCTCTGTAAAACTAGCACCTTTATGCCCCCAGTAAAACTCACTTCTAATTTCAGCATTGCGTAATAAGCGGGTATAAAAGTCAAACTGTGATAACATCATGTCGGCATCACCACTTTTTAACATCGGCCAATACACCAATCTCTGATTTTGTGCAGTATGGGTGCCACCACCCCAATTCCTAAAATCGGGTGTAAATTTCAAGGTAGAATCTACATATATAGGATCATAGGTAAATAAACCACCATTAAATTTAGTAGGATAAGCACCATAGGCATTGGCACCTAACATATAACGGAATAGCTGGTAATTGCGACTAATCTGTGCTGTTAATGGCTCAGTGCTACTTTTTACATCAATAAAACTGCGATTCCAATAATCTTTCCACCAGTTCTTAGTCTTTACAAATGCATCTTTATTCTCTTTTACCTGAGTTGCTGCCTGATATAATTTATGCTCCCAATCTGCTATGCTTACTGTTTGTGCGGTATGCAGTGTGATTGATAGTTGAATTGCTTTTTCAGCATTCTTTGTTTTAAACATCCAGCCTTTATAAGGGGTTCCTGCGTAAGTACCATTATAGGTTCCCGCAGATACCAGGCCCTCGCCTTGCATCAATCCGCCAAAAATCAAATTATGTAAAGGATTATATAACTCTCCTTTACGCTCTTCCAATCCCTGCTGTTTTACGGCAACATCAAATACCGTATATGCTTTATTTTGATGAAAAAACTGTAGGTTATTGTTCTTAAAAGCAATACTATCTTTAAAGGTTTTCACCTTACCCTGTGGTGCCCATTTATAAGAATTCTGATTATTTTCTTTGCCTTTCGTAAGTCTATCTTCATTTCTCCAACTTTCAAATCCAGCTTCTGCACTGGTCTTTTGATTACTCTTTACTTCTAAGTGTATCACGGGTTTAAATACGTCAACCCAAACCTTAACCTCAGTACTAAGACCTGCCTTTTTACCTGTAATTTTCACATAACCCTCTTTTAAAACCAACTCTTGTTTAAAAGAACTGCCCTCATCAAAAGGATTGGGACTTAGCTTAAGTCTTACGCGTCCAAGCTTTAACAGAGTATTGTTTTCATCAAAGGTTCCACTTCTGGAAATGTAAAACATCACATCACCCTTTTCCACCCATACATTAAGACCAATATCGCCACCACCACAAGGCATAGACCCCGCCGAATTCTCACTCTGGCTTGTCCATACCACATTAGCATCATACTGCTGATCCTGCGCAATCACAGTCGACAAACAGGCTGATAACAAAAAGGTACACAGACCAATAAACTTCTTCTTCAAAATATTTAATTTAATTATTACCAGTCGTCCGTTCTAAAAGACGATACCGGTAAACCTTCATTTCCAAATAAATCACCCACTACAAAATCTTTAAAAGCGTAGCGTACTGCAACAGGAACGGTGACAGCTTCTGCAGAAACCATAACTACGCTCCCTTTAATCACTGCTTTTGCAGGATGGAACACCTGATCGGCCCCTGCAATTTCAAACTGCTCCAATGTTTTTCCAAAGGATGTTAAACCGTTAGGCACATTGGTAAACCTAATGGTTGCCATACCGTCTTTAACGCTTATTGACTCATAAGTCGGACTTGCATAACTAAAGCCTTTTATACCGTAAGTATTGCCTAAAGCCAGATAGGCCAGTCGATGTCCCCCCTTTTCTTTATCAGCAGGATGTATATTATAACTTTCACCGATGTCCATCAATACTGCCATTCCAGAGTTCGAAATCTTTGTTAACGATTTCCTTTGTGCATCTCTAATATATGCAGAATTCAATTTGCCTGCAGCAACCATTTCTTCCGGCTTCACATATACAAAAGGTGCAATTTGAGCGTAATAGAATGGAAATTCACCCATTCCCCATACATTTCTCCATTCCTTAACCATTGCAGGAAACAGTTGCTCGTATTGGTCTGGGTGCTCGCGGTTAGACTCGCCCTGATACCAAATAGCGCCTTTAATGCCGTATCCCATTACCGGATACAACATTCCGTTGTATAATGTGGTTGGCGTACGGCTAACCTCTTTAATCACATCTGTTTTTGCAGGTATTTTGACTTCTGGAAAGGACTTTAACAAGTCTGGCGACATCCATGCTTCTATTGACGAGCCTCCATAACTGTCGTTAATTAAGCCTACAGGAACATTTAGCATCTCACTGAGCAGCTTTCCGAAATAATAGGCTGTAGCACTAAAATTAGCTACTGATTCAGGACCGGCAACTTTCCAATCTGATGGTTTACTATTATCCTGTCGCTCTGTAATTGATGATCGAGGAACAGTATATACCCTGATTTGCGAGTTCTTAGATTTTAATATGACTTCATTTGAACCAAGTATTGGCTGACTTTTATATCCTTTCATGGGCATTTCCATATTAGATTGTCCA
The DNA here is from genome assembly GCA_040393085.1 of Pedobacter hiemivivus. GTDB lineage: Bacteria > Bacteroidota > Bacteroidia > Sphingobacteriales > Sphingobacteriaceae > Pedobacter > Pedobacter hiemivivus_A. The sequence goes on from JBEBUV010000022.1 coordinate 26,068, forward strand.
CCACAAAACCAAACCTCACCTATAAGAACATCTTTTAAAGTGATCGCTTTGCCATCGCTAATTGTAATTTCATAAGGACCACCTGCTTTGGGGGTAACTATTTTGAGCTTCCACTTACCCGACTCATCTGCTTTAACAGTGTACTTCTTTTTATTCCATGAGGATATTAAAGTAACCTGACTATTACTATTTGCCCAACCCCATATCGCCACATCAGCCTGTTGCTGAAGTACCATGTGATCAGTAAAAATAGAGGCTGGCTTAACCTCTGCAAAAGAGAGCCCGAAACTACAAATGAGTAACAACATGGTTGCTACTGATTTAAGAATTTGTATGTTTAGTACTTTCATCAATCTATATAATTGTTTTGATTGTATATATTTCAATTCTTTCTTTTAATTAAGCATTAGTTTAACATAGCAAACAATCTGCTTAAAGCACCGTATTTACCTGCTAACAGGTAGCCAAACAGACATTTCCGAATGTCCCCGATTGCCCCAAGCAAAGTAAGGCACCAGCTTTATTGGGGTATCCGTATTTGATTTGTTAAGCGGACGATACAATACATTTTTCCAGTCTTTGTTTTCAATTAGCTGGGCATTTCCTTCTAAACTCATCATATCTGCCCCATCAATTTGAATAGGACTAGCCTTTAAACTGATATTAGCTGGAATTAAAACATTAAATATACGCTTACCTGGCAAATCTGGCGATTCCAGACAATACACTACTGGTCCGCGTTTAACCGCAATCTGGTTCCTGTTTTCTTCTACAAGTGGATTTGATTCCAATAACTGAGCATCCATTGGCAATATAAGTTCCACCTGATCTCCTGCTTTCCATTTGCGGTTCAGTTCGGCATAAGTACCGGGAGTTATATCCATATTTTCCGCTTTCCCATTAATCTTTATTGTTGCATGAGATGCCCATCCGGGAATACGTAAAAACATGGAATAAGGTTTATTTCCAGTTCCCTTAACACTGATTTTGATATTACCATCCCACGGATAATTTGTCTCCTGCTCAAGGTTAACCTTTGAACCATCACTTAAAGTAGTCCGGATGGTATTGCCACCATATAAATTGAACCACAATCCTTTATCAGAAATACTATAAACATAATCGCTAACCTCGGCAATGGTGCGGACTACGTTAGGTGGACAACAATTTGAAAGGCCAATATAGGGTACACGGTCTTTAGACCAGCGTTGTTTAAAAGGCAAATCATCCGAGTAACTTAGTGGGTTGGTGTATAAGAAATTCTTACCATCCAAACTAATACCAGACAAAACACTGTTGTATAGCGCAAGCTCCATCACATCAGCATATTTCGCATTACCACTGATTTGCAACATCCGCCAGTTCCATAAAACATTACCAATATTGGCACAGGTTTCATTGTGTGCCGTAAAATTAGGCAACTGAAAGTCCCTGCCAAAGGCCTGATGTATCTTCTGAACTTCCGTAGGATTGTAAGAGGTACCATCTGGGGATGTACCATCATATAATGAACCACAGCCTCCTGTTACATACATTTTATGTTGGTTTACATCATCCCACATTAAATTAAGCGTATGCATTAGGGAGTCGTTCCCCGTTTCAGTATACAAATCTGCCACCCCTGCATACAGGTAATTGGCTCTCACTGCATGCCCCATAGCCTTGGTTTGTTGTAAAAATGGAATCCTGTCCTGATTATCATCAGTACCATCTTCAATTTTACCCTTAATTGCGATCAGGTGTTTCGCCAATTCCAGGTACCGAGGATCTTTAAGGGTACGATACATTTCTACTGTTCCCATATAATGCGATGGACAAATCGCATTCCTAGCCAATGCTGGAGATGCTTTCTGATAAAAATTGTACAAGTATTCTGTTGCCTTTTTAGCTACTTCCAATAAATTGGTTTTACCTGTAGCTCTGTAATGCACACAGGCCGCCGTCATTAAATGACCAATGTTGTAAGCCTCAAAGCTCAGTCGGTCCTGAAATTGATTGTTAGAACCTGTTTTACGCTGCTCTATCATCGCTTTGGTATAGATATAACCATCTTCCCGTTGCGATTTAGCAATTACAGCTATAGCCTGATCCATTTTAGCCAACAACATCTTATCGTTTGTTGAGGCATAAATACTAGCCATCGCTTCTAATGTTTTATAATAATCGCCATCATGAAAAGAGGGGCCTTTATGGGAACCTGTGTCTAATCCGGCAGCAATTTCAAAGTTCTTAAACGCATGGCTAATGTGTTCATCATTATAGATATCCCACATATTTGGAACCATCGTTTCTTTCGCTACTTTAAACCGATCGGCCCAAAACCCTTTAGTCCAATTCACATCTTTCATATCCGGACTATGCAATTTAGCATGACTGCTTGATTTGGTATCTACCAGGCTTTTATGCTGTGCAAGGCTATCCATTACCGGGAAAAACAATGCTGCACAAATACTATACAACAGCACTTTACTCAGCTGTACTTTAATCCTTTTCATTTGATATTTGGTTCTAATGGTTTGGTTGATTTATGTTCTATTTAATTGTCTGAAAGTTTTACTAGCTTTTTGTATGTTGTATTATTAGTATTAAATATTATACTTCATAAAAAATTATACTTTATAGATTTCTAAATTGTTCTTATCAGACTACTATTGAGTTGTCTGAATACTAACCGGTCCTAATAATCCTGCTTCTAGTAAAGGTTTCCCCTCTAGGCGGAAAGGTGCTGTAGTTTTGGTAATTCGCTTACTTTCTGGTACACGCTGATCCCCGATTAATCTGTTTGCCCAGGTATTGCTTACTTCTATAGTTAACTCATTGTTCCCTACTTTAAGCGCCTTGCTGATATCAACCCGATAAGGGGCTGTCCACACTGTTCCACAATCCACACCATTCACCTTAACAGATGCAATATTGGCTACTTGTCCCAAATCAAGAAAGGTTTGTGCCTGCTTATTTCCTTTTAGCTTCACTCCTTTATGCTTAAAGGTTTTAGTGTATATAGCCGTCCCCGAATAGTATTTGATCAGGGTATCTGTAGATTTACTCCAATCTTGTAAAGCTTCAAAAATCACTGGCTTTGATGGTCCGCCAAAACTGGTATCGAAACTAACTTTCCAATCTCCTTTTAACACTTCTGTTGTATTAAAAACTTCAAAATTAAGTTGCCCTGCAATTGGATTTGCTGGTGTAGCATTACGATTAAAGGTCACAAATAATGAAGCATTAGGAGCTAATTTAATCTGCATTTCCAGTCTTCCATTTACCTGTTTCCAATCTTTTGCTTTCCAGCTTTCTCCTGTAACTGCATCATAAAGCTCTGGTGCAGTTTTAACACCTTCCATACGGAATGAAAGATTTAACACACGATCCTTATCGATTTGATTTGCAATAAAATAAATATTTTTACCATCTGTATTACGGTGGGTATAGGCCATTCCTTTCGCATACACATCCTGTCCGGAATCTGTAAAGATCAAGTCGCGCGCTAATCCCAATGTATCAAATGTTTCTTCCTGATAAGGCCCTATAATTACACGCCCTTCTCCTATTTTTCCTGCTGTCCATAACTCATCAACCAATGCTTTAAATTCCGCATCATCAACTTGCTTTAACCCTATCTGATATAATGGTTTCTCGTTCAACAATACTGTTGCTCCTGCTTTTACCAGTATCAATAACTGCTTCAACGTTTGGAAGTTCATGTACTGATAATTGGTATTCATTGCTGTCTTACCCGGAATAACCAATATCCCATAATTGGCCCCACTAGCGAACACTACTCTCTTATCTTTAACAATAGCGGTATTTAACACATCAGGGTTAAATGAATCATAAGCATAACCACGCAAAGGGTTCACCCAGTTTTCTGGATCGGCCATATTTGCGGAATGGTTTACACCTGCAGGCTTTTGTCTTAATGGCTGTCCGACATTCAACAACCTGATTCTTTCTGCTTCAACTACATCTTTTCCGAAGATACCCGGTAAAAAAGGAACTAAACGATCTGGTAATACTGACCTCCTTGGGATTTCATCGCCAATAAAAACTGCAATATCGGCTACTGGTTTACCTTGTTGCAACAGCACTTGTGCACGTTCTGCATAATCTACCCACGCTTTTCCCGGTTTCCACCAGGTCTGGTCGCGCTGAAAATATAATCCTACACCATCTAGCGTCATCCCTGGCTTTCTATCCATCCATGGGTTATGAACATAAACATGATAAATCAGTTTATTAATTCCCAGAGCATAATTCCGGTCTTGCAAAGTTTTCATGTTTCCAGGATGCTCACTCCAATCCATACGGACAGTTGTAAAAGCTTCAGCTTGTACGATGTTTTTCCCGTATATGTGTGCACCCGAAATGGCATCCATAATATCATTCAATTTATCGTGAGTTGGACTATTTAACCAGAACTCACCCATTGGGACATCTACCGTTTTAAAATGCAGTAAACCATCGCTTGTCATTGTTGGGGCCACGCTTTCTGCAACAAGAGTAATTCCTTTTTCTTTAGTAAGATTAGCAATTGTCGTATAAAACTGATCAATAATCAGTTCTGAAATGGTTTTACGTAAGTCGTATAGAAAGCCTTCAGAAACTGTAGCACTTTGAACAGGTATACCAATCATTGCGGGTAGGTACGGCATCATATTGTAACCTCTGCGTTTTTTAAACTCATCAGCAATTAGGGGCGACCAGTTCTGGCTACCACATTCCCAACTCTCAATAAACAAGTCAGTCAGTACTTTAGAGGCAATCTCTGGCCCACCACGTTTTAAAGCTTCACCATACCAGTTGTCGAACTGTAATTTCACAGCTACAGGGTTGAATTTATCAGATTCAAGCCCTTTTCCACCTCCACCTGTGGCATTGGTATGCCCCGTGGAAGTATGTCCTATCCTTAATATCGTCCAGTTTCCTTTTGGCGCTTTCCAATTTAGACTACCATCGGAAGTTAATTTTGAAGTAAGGTCTATCATTTTATGTATTGGCACACAAAGTTGATCAGGAATCTGCTCTGCTGTACTGCGCTTACTGATACGCCATACCGCACCTGATTTCCCCTCATATTGATTAATTCGTGCTTCTGCAGATAACTCCAGGTTAACCAGCTTTAAGGATGGCTTCCATTTGGCAGCATCCAGATCTTCCGCACCTGGCTCTGATCCCGTTTTATCGTATACAAAACGGTAATATTTTGCAGTAACAGCTTTAATAGCATGTGTTACATCGGCATCGGTGTCCTGCCATCCGTGACGTGGAGGTTGTAGTCGGCCGATAGAATGGAAATTCTTTCCATCATCACTGACCTGTACTTCCAATCTCTGAGCCTGGTAATTATTGCCACCCGTTTTGATGGTAATCGTTCTTGTAGTAAAAGGTTGCTCAAAGGTGTATTGAACCCAGCAAGGCTCATTGCTACCGAAGTTCTTTTTGTTTCCTGGAATAACCAATCCACTTGCATCGTTACCATTGCTGGAGGTTATTTTAGGAACAATAGTACGTGTAGAAATACCAGCTCCATCGGTAGATGGGTAAGCGTAAACCGCAATATCTTTATAATAATTTTCAAGAGTTTCAGGCTGTTCCAGCTTCAGTTTCATTTGCGTACCACCTTTGACATTCAACTGAGTAGATACAACTTTCTGCATAGACAGTTCAGGTGTAATCCATGGACCACCAGCCAGGGCAAAGCCATCACTAACGTGCATTCCCAGTTTTAAATCCAGTCGCTTAGCTTCCTGCATGGCAAAGGTTACCATTCCCCACCATTCTGGCGTTAACTGCTGTGCTGGAGGATTAAATAAAGGTGGGTTACCTACACCTTTGATCGACATCAGGTACGCTCCACCAATACCTGCCGCTTTCATGGCTTCCAGATCGGCAGTAATACCAGGTTTTGAAACCCCTGCCTGTACCCAATGCCACAACACCCAGGGCTTTGTAGTATCGTAATTTTGGGCACATACAGGCAATGCTGCCAGACTACACCAGATTACGATAGCCAATAAAATCCCTTTTCCTTTAAAACTCATACTAGTATTGTAATTATTATGCATTCAGGTTATCTTAAAATAAACGATGCAGTCTACTTAGGACCTTATTATTTGTGAGCGATTTTGTAGCCCCTTAATCCGAAATACAAGATGATCATGAAACAAACCAATGGAACATAATATCCTATTTGAACCTGATCATTATAATGATCTATTAACGCTCCCATACTTACAGGAATAATTGCACCACCAACGATAGACATGATTAACCATGAAGAACCGGGTTTAGTATCATCTCCAATTCCTTCAATTCCTAGGGCAAAAATTGTAGGGAACATGATCGACATAAAAAAGCCCAATCCGCCAAGTGCATAAACCACCGACATTCCTGTTCCGTATACTGCAAGCAAGCATAGTGCAATTGATATTAACGCATATAGTGATAGTAGTTTTTGCGACGATATAAACTGTAATATAGCTGTTCCCGCAAAACGCCCTACTGTAAAAAGAAAACCGTAAATAGCTAGATAGTAAGCCGCAGTCTTTTCATCAAATCCTGCACCTTGCTGTGCAGCACGAATAAATGAACTTGTTACACATACCTGAGCACCAACATAAAAAAACTGTGCTACAACTGCCCATTTCAAATGCTTATGTCTCAAAGCACCAAGAAAGCTTCCTTTAGCTTCACCATCAATACTCTTGGTTTTAATTTCAGGGAAACGAATGAAGCAAAAAATTAAGGCAATGACCACCAAAATACCACCCAAAACAATATATGGCATTTTTACAGAAGAGGCTTCTTCCATAAAGTAGGCATTTCTATTCACCTCTGTCATTGCAGCTAACTCTACCTGGCTATATGATTTTCCAGATAAGATAAACGTTGCACCTATCCAACCCGCAACTATTGCAGCTAAACCATTAAAAGACGCTGCCAGATTTAACCTACCAGTTGCCTTTGCCGGATCACCCAAGACTGCGGCATAAGGGTTTGCAGAAGTCTCCAGCAATGTCAACCCACAACCTATAATAAACAAGGCAATTAAAAATGTTACGTATGAAAGCTCATTTGCAGCTGGCACAAATAAAAATGCACCGATGGCAAAAACCACTAATCCTGCAATCATACTTACTTTATATCCCCACCTTTTCAAGATCATTCCAGCAGGAATAGCCATTAAAAAATAGGCCAGAAATACCGAAGTATCAATCAGCATAGATTGCGCATTGCTTAAATCACAAGCCTTTTTAAGATGGGGAATCAGACTTGAATTTAAGTTGTGAGCCAATCCCCAAAGGAAAAACAAGCTTATTACGAAAATAAATGGTGCTAAATATTTTTTCCCCGCTCCCGATCCTCCGCTAACTATTTCAACCTGATCTGTTGTATGGTTCATATATTGGTTATTATAGGTTTTATCTTTTAAGATTTTGCTTTTTTATAATTATACTTTCTTTTTCACCAATAGCAGGTGATCACATACCAAAACTACTTCGCCATTCTGGTTTATAATTTCTACATGTTCCGTAACCGTTCCATATTCTGGCTTCTTCGCTTCCGCTTTGTCGGAAATAGTGATCTCCGAATGGATGGTATCGCCAATATATACTGGTTTTACAAAACGGAGACGGTCGTAACCTTTAGAGAAAGCCTCTGGATTGATCTCTGAAGCTGTTAAGCCGATGCCAATACTGAATATCATTGTTCCATGTGCTATCCTGTGTTTAAAAGGCTGCGTTTTACACCATTCCTCATCCATATGATGGGGGAAAAAGTCGCCAGTATGACCTGCATGAACAACAAAATCTGTTTCAGTAATAGTTCTTCCCAATGTTACCCGTTTCTCTTCTAACTGGTAATCTTCAAAAAATATCGATCTAAAATACATTGTTATAGGTGTTCTTTTGTTAGTTATAGGTATGTTAATTGTTTTTCAATTGTTCGCTTACTTTTATACCGCCTTTATCGCTGGAGATATAAGCACTCTCCACCACGGCCATTGTCTTAATCACATCTTCCACACCGGTATAGAGCACTTTATCTGAACCTTCCTTATAGCGCATTAAATTCGCCATAGTTCCAATAAATGCTTCCGGGAACCAGGAACCTTCCAATTCCATTTGCTTCCATGCAGGAGTTTGAACTGCGGTGTCATATTGCTTAGATTCCGCCTGTTCTGATGATGCTTGTTCTATCAGGCAATACTCAAATACATCAGCAATACCATGCGGATAATCCATTAATAGCCCCACGTTTGCTTTAATTGCTCCTTTTGTACCTTCCCACTTAATGAAACACTCCTGATTATGAGCGCCAAAATCATGGTCATGATTGGTATTAATCACCGCATGCATGGTATCCCCATAGTCTAATAGAATTGTAGAACGAGAGGAAGAAAGTGGTTTAGCAGGGTGTTTTAAGGTTTTAGCCATTACTGTTTCAGGATCTCCTAAAAAAGAACGCAGCAGATCCACATAATGAATACTATGGTATAGAATCTCCAATCGTGGATGTACCATTACATGTGGAAAAATCTCCCAAGGCGTTTTGATTGTTACCCGCACTTCCATATCATATAGCTCACCGATCATCCCCTGATCTATCATATACCTTGCTGCACTTACAAATGGTGCAAAGCGAAGTTGGAAGTTAATAGCTGCAATCAGCTTCTTTTTTCTACACAATTGCAAAATCTCGTTTGCCTGTTTAAAGTCGTCGCCCATAGGCTTTTGAATCAACACAGCTACCCCATCTGGCAATTGCTCCAATACCTCGATATACTGTTCGGGCATAATGGTCAGGTCGTATACCGCATTTGCCGGTGCTTTGGCTACCGCTTCAGCTACAGATTCATAAACATTTGGAATATAAAATGCAGCAGCAAGTTTCTCGGCCTTTGATTTGGTACGATTTACAATTCCATGTACTGTAAATCCAGCCTTTTTATATGCAGGAAGATGTGCATCAGCCACAATACCACCAGCTCCTATAATGATAATAGGCTGTATAGTTTCAGGCAAAGCTGGTTTATATATAATCTCCATAAAAATCTATTTGTCAATTAAATCAATCTTAGATTGAGCTTCTTTTACAATATCAACTACTGCTTTATCGGAATTTAATGCAAGCAATACCATCTCATCGATTAGCACAGCAATATCTGCCCAATTACTTTTCTGTGGTAAAGTTTTAGCTCCCTCATGCAATTGTTCCAGCTTATGGTAATAAGGTACAATCTGGTTGATTTCTGTGTCTTTCCAGGTAGAAATTCGACAGCCGATCCCTCCCTCCAGGGTCAGCAGTTTATCATTAGCTTCATTTACTGCAAAGCGAATAAAGTCGTATGCAACTTGCTTATGCTTACTGCCAGCTCCCATAGTATACAACCAGTATACATTTAAGGAAGCTGATTTAAGGCCATGTGCTGCCGGTAATAAAGCCACTTCTACTTTGCCTTTTACTGTTGAAGTCGGATCAACTTCGCATACTGACGCAAAGCCAAACCAATTGATCATCATTGCCGCTTCTCCCTTTGCAAAAGCAGACCCAGCTCTTACGGAATCAAACCTTGCAGATTCCGGATGCACAGCATCTTTATCCTTAACAGCAGTTCTGTAAAACTCCAATCCTTGCACCGCTGGGATAGTATTAACATTCACTTTACCCATTTCATCAACCAATAAGCCGCCACGACTCCATAATTGCAGGCAGAAATCGAACACCGTATTATGCCCGTCAGGATAGCAAGCGAACACTGTTCCGAACAGATTCTGTTCCGGACGGTTAAAGAACCGCGCTACCTGCATAAAATCATCCCATGTTTCGGGCAGGGCAAGCGCCTTTCCGTATATTGCTAAATAACGTTCCTGCTCTGTTTTATCTTCAAACAGGTCTTTTCTATAAATCAAACATTCAGGTCCATCATGAAATGGCAATCCAACTATGTGATCATTAAACTGTTGTGAGGCTAACAGAGAATTACTCCATCCCTCTGGGAAAGCATCTGGAGCTTGCTGGCCAATAAATGGCGTCAAATCTTCAAAAGCTCCATCGGTGTATCCCTCCAATAACCAGTCGGTATTGATATGAGCAATATCCCAATCCCCATTTTTCAATCCTTTATTCAATAAGGTACTTTCATGAAGCTCATGCAAATCCATAGGTACCATTTCAACTTTTAGGCTACAGCCAGATGAAAAGCAATATTGATCCCACACTTTTTGCATGGCAGATTCGAAAGGGCCAAACTTACGAACGGCTATTCTGAAGACTTCATTTTTATCCATCGACCTTAGATTTTACGTTTACAAACTGGTTAATGATACTTTTATTATCCTGCCCTAATTTAGGGGAACCTTTGGAAGAAACCAGCAGCTCTCCATCAATACGTATCGGACAACGTGTGGTTTCGTAACGATAACCGTCGCTCATTTCTACTTCCTGAATCATATTTAAAGCTTTAAAACCCTCATGATCCATCAGTTGATTCCAGTTTAATACATCAGAACACCAGATATCTGCCGGTTCTAACACACTAAGCCATTTTTCGGTAGTTCCTGTTTGTAAGTGATCCGCAAGAATCGCTTTAATTTCATCACGTTTATCAAAGGCTTCTGCAGGATCGGTATATTGCTCCATAGCTTTACAGCCCAATAAGCTACCCAAAACTGGAATTGAGCCCATAGCAAGTGCGATAAAACCATTAGCCGTTTTATATATTCCATAAGGAGCTCCCAAGTACGCGTTCGCATTATTTTGTACCGTGCGTTCAGGAAGTTCGCCACCATCATTCATAAAAGTAGTAATGGTTTCAAACTGAAAATCATAGGCAGATTCAATCATACTTACCTGTACCAAAGCACCGTTACCGGGTTCTTCTTGTACTACTTCTGCACTTTCTTGTGCCACTTCTGCTCCGCTACTTTCCAGTGTTAATCTGCGAAACAGACAAGCCAGGATACCCTGTGCAAGGTGAGAGCCCGCCAACATATCTACAATAGACAGCCCCATTGCAACCGGCCCTCCAGCATTGCCAGTTAACCAGGTTAATCCAGTTACCGACTGCAATAATAAATCCTGCCCAGGCTTTCCTTTTCCCTCACCTTCTGTACCATAGCCAGAAAGCTCTGCATAGATAATGTCTTTGTTTACTTGTTTTACAGTGGTATAATCAAATCCTAATCTTTCCATCACACCTGGACGGAAGTTATGGATCATCACATCTGCCTGCTTAAGTAGCTCACGAACCATTTTACAATCATCTTCATTTTTAAGGTCTACCTCAAAGCTTTCCTTATTTCTGTTAATGGCATGAAAAACGGAGGACTCTCCATTCATGATAACATTGGAAGTATACAGCGTGCGACAAATATCGCCGGTTCCTGTACGCTCTATTTTAATCACCCTAGCGCCCATATCTGCCAACCTCAAACTTGCTGAGGGGCCAGATAAAAACTGGCTAAAATCTACCACTAAATAATCTTCCAGGGGCCTCATATCTATTTCAAATCAAATTCTTCGTTAATATTTTCATTATCTGCACCTATTTTTGGTGCTGCTTTAGTGGCATAAAGTTTATGTCCATCTATGCGGATCGGTGCTCGTGTGGTACCAATAGTACGTCCATCACCTAAATCCAACTCTTGTCTGATATTCTGGTTTTTAAAAACCTCCAGTTCAACAGCCTCTTTATAGTTTAATACCGCAGCACACCATATATCTGCCGGCTCTAACAGGTCTAACCAATACTGATTGGGCCGGGTAATAAAGGTCTGCCCCAATACTTTCAAAATCTCATCTCTATTGTCGAAAGAAGCCGAAGCATCAGTATACAACTCAGAAATATCGCATTCCATCAATTGACTGATCTTACTCAGATTTCCCATGGCCAATGCCAGGTAGCCATCTTTCGTTTGATATGTTCCGTAAGGTGCACTTAAATAAGCATGGGCACTGCCATTCACTTTACTCCTATGTGGCAATTGCTTACCGTCATTTAAATAGGTTGTTAGTACTTCAAACTGCACATCAAGTGCTGATTCCAGTAAACTCACTTCTACCAACACACTCTTTTTCGTTTTTGCACGTTTTATTAATGCTGCTAAAATACCTTGTGTAAGGTGATTACCACACATAATATCGGTTACTGATAGTCCAAATGGAACAGGTCCCTCTTCACTACTGCCCGATAATTGTGTTAACCCAGATATCGACTGCACCAACAAATCCTGCCCCGGTTTTGCAGCCCAAGGTCCTTCAGCTCCATATCCGGAAACTGCTGCATATACAATTTTCGGATTTATGTTTTGTACTGCTTCATAATCCAGCCCTATTTTTTCCATCACCCCTGGCCTAAAGTTATGCGTCATCACATCTGCTTTAGCAATAAGTTTTCTCAGTATAGCCAGGTCTTCAGGGTTCTTTAAATCTGTCGCATAAGAATCTTTATTTCGGTTGATGGTATGAAAAAGCAAACTGTCACCATCAACAAATAGGTTTTTAATAGAGAGTTGTCTGCAAGCATCCCCTTTTACCGGGCGCTCAATTTTAATGACACGTGCCCCAAGGTCTGCAAGTTTTAATCCTGCAGATGGGCCCGCAAGAAACTGACAAAACTCTAAAACCAATATTCCTTCCAGTGGTTTCCTCATGATAATACCAGGCTTCTCGATTCTACATATAAATTGTTCATCCTTTCCAGCACTTTCAATTCAGCACCACCATTCATCAGATAATCTCTTACGATATCACCTGCATGGTCTTGAAAAAACATGTGTCCATGGTAACGAGGACGCAGAAAAGCACGTTGTAATGCAGTTAATGTATTGCCAAAGTAATTACTGGACTTCCGGTTTACTTCCTCATCTTTCCATGCGCTTAAATGTCCGGGCTGACCGCCATTTTCAAAGAAAACAGTTTGCTGACAAGCAGCTGAAGCTACATAATCCGCATACTTTACCGCCATTTCTTTATGCACTGAACTTGATGAAACGGCCAATCCCGTGCCTCCTAAAGTACTGCGAAGGTTATTTTCTCCATCTAAACTGATCATATCATGAAAATGCAATAGCTTACGTGCATAACCAGGTCTTGAATAATTAGAATATCCATAAGCGAAAGGACAATAAGCAATGGCATCGGTTAATGTCATCGCCTCATAGACCTGTATCGGGTTTCTTGTAAAGTTAACCGGATGTATTTTTGAGGCCAGGTCGCGGTACATTTGTAATGCTTTGACACCAGTATCCCTAGATACTATAAGATCTTCCATCTGACAAGGATCTTCTCCTAATGAACAGCAGAAAGTATAAAAATTCATCAACACATCGATAGGAATACCTGCAAAAGCGACCAGGCCCTTATCTGCCAAAATCAATAAATCTTCAAAAGATGTAGGCAATTGAAAACCATTTATTTCTAATAAATCTGGTCTGCTTGAGGCTACCGGTGTAGCTGCATCAATCGGCAATGCCCATTGGTGCCCATCATAGGCATAACTTTCAAATGAGTGTCCAACAGTATTAATACGTTGATCCTCAAGATAGGATTTAGTTAAATACTGATCTAATGGCAATATAGACTGTGTTTTTGCAGCAAAACCTGCCCATGGATGATCTATAACTAATAAATCAAAACGTTCTGCCAGTTCTTGTATTGAAAAATCAGCGAAAGCCTGTAAGCTTCTTTTTTCCCAGGTAATTTCTACCTGAGGGTTTAGTTCTGAAAACCTTTGTGCTGTGGCTACCATTGGAACAAACCCACGACTATGGTTCCACGTTATTCCTTTTAAAATTATTTTGTCACTCATGACCTATCTCTATCTTTTTAATCTCTTTCCTTAATTTATCTAATTTGCTGATTTAACAAATCCGACTCTACTTTTTCCTAAATCTTTTGATGTGGCTACTGCAATACCACGCTGATCTTTATTATTCACCGCACAATAAAAATGATATACAACTCCTTTATGCTTAAACACAAAAGATTTATGTGCATATAGCTCATCATATGGCTCAGACGACTCAATCAGGTTATCACCCGTCCAATCGGTCCAGTTTACCAGATCTTTCGATGCAGCAAAGCGGTTAAAACCTCCTTTTCTATCTTTCCAAAAAGCACCAAAGTAAAACATCACCCAGGTATCCTTAATTTTCTGAATTACCCCATCGCCGGTAATACCTACCGGATGATGTACCACAGGATCGGTATTAAATCGTTTCCAATTTTGCATATCATCAGAAACCGCCATACCGATACGCTCGTACCAACGTGTTGGTTTATTGTTTGTCAATGAATCTCCTACGGCATTGTAATACATTACAAATTGATGCCCTGTTAGTTTATCCTTATCTTCTATTACTGAGCTTTTAAAAAGTTTGTGGCGGTTTTCCCACCATCTTACATCTTTATCCAATGCGCTTAATACAGGCTCAGGCATTCTGGTCCATTCATGTGCAACCGATGGTTGTTGATTTGTATAAGCCATGCCGATAGACAATGGTTCTGTTTCGTAGCCCTTTTCTTTACCACCAAAGTACGACATCCAGTATTTGCCATCGTACTTACCTAGCTTATAATTGCCACCCCATTTGGTTGAAGTCAAAGCATTATACCCTGCTTTTTGATTATCATCCCACTTTCCAGCATCACCGAACGACATCAGTCGTCCCATGTTTTCCCAGTTCAATAAATCCTTACTTCTGGACAACCAGGTTTCGTATCCCCTGCCACTATAAATAAGGTAAGTCATGTACCAATACTTTCCTTCACGAAATACAGTAGGACAATCCATTTTATGCTGTTCATCCTCTGGCACCATCACCAAACCATATTTATACGGCGTTTTAACCTCTTCATATAGTTCCTGCATTTTAGCTGCAGAAATATCATTTTTCTGCGACTGTGCAAATACTGCCGACGAAATAAAGAAAGTAAAACTTAAAACCTTTAGCCACTTCATACTTACTACTTAAACTTGCTAATTACACTAATCATTTACTACAAAAAACTACTTAAAGCTTAACACTTATCATCTACTATTTTCACTAACTAAATCAAAAACACTTATCACTTGGTAAACTGAACTTTAAATGTATAACTACCCGATCCGACCTGCAACATTGCTCTTCCTTTCTCGTAGCCTAATAACTTAATTTCAGCTTTGTTTTTAATTGCTACATTGCTTTCAGTAAGCTGCTGCTTTTCTGTTGCTGGCAGGTAAATTACTGCGGTAGTATTGGCAGGTATAGTGACTGACAAGTCAAATGACTGCTCTGTTTTTTTCCATTCAGAACTGATTAAACCATAAGGTGATTGGTAACTACCTTTTGCACTGGTCAAATCGCCCACAGGTTGTGGATATATCATGATGTTTTTAAAAGCCACTGAACCCTCTTCCTGTCTGATTCCTGCAAGTCCACTGTAAAACCATTCCATAATATGCCCCAACATAAAGTGGTTATTTGATACTTCTGGTAATGCAGCCCATGATTCCGTTAATGCGGTAGCACCATGTGCCAGTTGATAACCATAGCCCGGAACGTCGCTCCTGCTGTTCATGTCAAATATCACATCCGAACGGTTCTCTTGCTCCAGTACTCTTAATACATAACGGTAACCAATATCACCAGCCGTTAAAGCATTGTTTCTATCACGGATATCTTTAATCAGATTAGCCAATACTTTAGCTTTGTTTTCTGGTGCTACTAATTCCATATATATGGCCATAGCATTTGCCGCCTGACTACCCGTTGCATATTGTCCGGTTTCATTATTATAAAAACTAGTATTAAAAGCCTCTTTTACCGTTTCAGCTAGCTTGCCATAATTCTCAGCATCTGAAGTTTTGCCAAGTAATACGGCCATTTTCTGCATCAGACGCAGGTTATAATAGTATATAGCTGTACCCGTTACCCCTTTTGGTGTTTGCTGTGAAACACCTGGTCGCTCTGGACCGATATCATACCAATCACCCAAACCTTGTTTCAACAAATTACCTTCAGCTTTTGTCTGCAGATAGGCAATATAACGTTGCATGGTAGGATAAGCTTTTTTAAACACTTCAGTATTGCCATACCATTTATATAAATACCATGGCAGAATAATTCCAGTACTTCCCCATTCAGGAGAATCGCGGAACATATCGCCACCCCAGGTAAACTGAATGTACTCAGGCGCAATTTCCGGTATTAACCCATTGTCCAATTGCGAGGTAATGACATCATTCACCACTTTATTGGCTAATGTTGATACATCATAATTATACATCACCGAAGAAACCATCAAATGTGATTGTTCTAACCAGCCTAATTTCTCCCGATGTGGACAATCAGTAAACACACTGGCCATATTACTTTTTATTGCCCAGTCTATCAAAACATCTGTTTTGTTAAACAGCTCATTCGATGAGCTGAATTCACCTGCTCTTTTTGCGGCATTACGGGTATGAAGTCCTTTCAACTCCAATATTTCCGATAATTTACCCCCTGTATTTTTGCCTGATGGTGCAGCACCTCTAACCTCAAGATACCTGAAGCCATAGTAAGTAAAACGAGGCTGCCATGTTTCTGTACCATCACCTTTCAATACATATTCAAAATAAAACGGACTTCCGGTAGGCTTCTGATTAACTTTACCATCTTTTAGCAACTCGCCGGGATATACTCTGATGGTATCCCCCTTTTTGCCTTTTACTTTAAGACTGATAATACCTGAAGCATTTTGCCCTAAATCATAAATCCAATCTTGCTCTGACAGCCTAGTGATATTTTTAGCGTTAAAATTTTCAAATATTTTTAGTGGCTCTGCTTGTTGTGATCTGATTGCTGGCGGGCCGTCTACAATTAATACCTGCTTCCATTGTTTATCATTAAATGATGGTGCATCCCAACCCTTTTGTTCTAAACGAGCATCGTAGTCTTCACCGCCATATATACTTGAAAAAGTAATCGGACCAGATGAAGTTTTCCAGCTTTTATCGCTGATGATATTCTCTGTGGATCCATCCTTATATTCGATAAGCAAACGGCATATCATTTTCGGCAGACCAAAAGCTGGTTTAGATTTCCGGAATCTTCCTTTTACTGGTGGAACATAATAAAAACCATTCCCCAGCATCACACCAATGGTATTGGCACCTTTCAATAAACTTTGTGTGACATCAAAACTGACATATAAAGCTTCCTTATCATACTTTACCCAACCGGCATCTAAAAAGTGATCACCTTGCTTTTTACCATTCAGGCTCATCTCAAAATGTCCTAAACCACTGATAAACATACTGGCTTTAGCTATAGGCTTCTTAACCACAAAATCTTTACGCAATAATGGGAGTACATTGCTTCCAAAATAAGTGTCTTTTTTATTGTCTTTCGGTAGTATATTGATGTTAGAATCTGCCAGTTTTTCGTAAGCAATCCAACTCGCACCTTTCCAGTCGGCCGCTGTTAACAAGCCCATTTGCCATTTTGATACGGAACTCCATGCCGATACTTTCCCTTTATGATCCCATATCCGTACTTTCCAATAATAGTTTTTCCCAGCAATAAGGGTTTCACCTTTATATACTACTTGTATAGATTCATCAGATATAGTTTTTTTAGAATCCCAGATTTTCCCTTTATTTTTTGATAAATCGGTTAAATTATCGGCTACCAGAACCTGATAAGCTGACTGCAATACATTTTTATTGGAGGATTTCAAGGTCCAGCTTAATACTGGTGAGGTCGACTCTACTCCACGTGGATTTATTTTATATTCGCAATGCAATGCATCAACGTTCAAACTCTGGGAATAGCCTTGAACTGTAAGTAATAATAAACTAATAAAATATAATAGTTTGTTCATTCTGCTTGATAGGTTAATGCCTGTTTTAACTAAATTAGTTTTAGTTAAAAAATCACAAGGCATTTCGGTTTACATATGGTTGTTAATTCAAATATAAATATTTATTTCAAATATGAAAGCATATCTTTAGGTAACATTTATACCTCAATTTAAGGAATGATGATTAAAAAGCATTTAGTATGTTTGTTCAATAAACCATTTATAAGTTTTTATGAAGGATAAAGAAGTGAAGTATCAGGCACCAGCACTAGACAAAGGTCTTGATATTCTTGAATACCTGTCTGCCCAATCTGTTCCACTTTCTCAGACTGAAATTGCTACTGGAATTGATAGAAGTCCGAACGAGATTTACCGTATGCTGATGAGTCTTGAAAGCAGAGGCTATATTTTACGGGACGAAGTTTCTGGGAAATACAGACTTTCATTAAAGCTTTTCCATCTTTCTCACCGTCACTCTCCGGTCGACGAGCTCCGTAAGGCCTCACAATATCCTTTGGAAGAGCTAGCTAATACTATTATGCAATCATGTCACCTAAGCATATTATATATGAACAAGGTAATGGTGATCCTGCACGCTAAAAGTCCGGGGCCAATCGCTTTGTCTATCGAAGAAGGCAATTTGTTCCCTTTACTTTTGACTGCTTCCGGCAGGGTATTATTATCATACCTTCCTGAGGAAGAGCAGGGTACAATCTTAAACAACAACACTACTTTCCAGAGTTTTACTGAAAAAGAGCAGAGTAAATTCATCAAATCTCTAAAAGATATACAAAATAAAGGCGGCTATGTCCGTACCAGTGATCTTGCTGCTGGTGTAGTTGATATTTCGGTTCCCATCGGAAAAGGATATAACGGAGCTATTGCTTGTCTAACCGTTTCCAGTCTTACTGCATTAAATGTAAACAAGGACATCGATAATGACAGTATACTCGCCGAAGCCATAAAATGTGCTGAGAAAATTGAACAAAGAATTGGGCTATCTAATTAATTTCCTCACCTAATATAATATGCTAAAACTTTCATCCAACATCTGGATATATTCGTGCTCAAAATCTCGTAACTATAAATTGATATTCCTAGTATTTTTACTAGCATGTTCCCAAATAACAAATGCCTTTGAAAGGAAAGCTCTTTTTAACAGTGGATGGCGCTTTCACCTAGGTACTATTAATCATGCAAATAGTTTTGACTTTAATGACCAGAGTTGGAGGACTATTGACCTTCCACATGACTGGAGTATTGAACCGATCAAAGATCAAATCCCTGGCAAAACGATTGGCCCCTTCAGCAAAGAAAGCGTTGGTGGTGCTGCCACAGGTCAAACTGTAGGTGGTGAAGGTTGGTACAGAAAAGAATTTACACTTGCCAAACGAGACAAAGGAAAACGTCACGAGCTTTATTTCGAAGGTATTTACAATCAATCTGAAATCTGGATAAACGGAAAAAAAGCATATGAAAATGTTTATGGTTACAGTACTTTCCGCTTTGACATCACTCCTTTTTGTAACCCGGCCGGTCAAAAAAATGTGATTGCAGTTAAGGTGGTGAATAAAGGTAAAAACTCTAGATGGTATGCAGGATCGGGAATCTATCGTAACGTATATATGATCACGACAGGTCATTCATACATCGACGATTGGTTAACATCTGTGGAAACCACTGCTCTATCTCAAAATCAAGCCAACCTCTCCATAAGCACTACCGTTATAAATCCTAATCTTTATAAAGGTCTGCTTATCCATGCTGAAATACTTACGCCAGCAGGTAAAGTGCTGAGTCATGAAAAAAGGGTGATGCCCGCCGGTGCTGGCGACACTGCTCATATTGCATTTGATTTTAAAGTAAATAATCCGGAATTATGGAATATTGAAACCCCCTCTCTTTACACGCTTAAATTAACACTAGCTGATCATAAAGTACGTCAGGATCTGGTTAGCATTCCTTTCGGCATTCGCACGCTGACCTACTCAGTAGATAAAGGTTTACAAATTAATGGGAACACCGTAAAGTTAAAAGGAGGTTGCATTCATCATGACAATGGTTTTTTGGGCGCTGCAGCATTTGATAGAGCTGAGGAAAAGAAAATTCAGCTTTTAAAAGCTAACGGCTTTATTGCGATCAGATCTCACAACCCAATGTCTGAAAGTTTTATGCGTGCCTGCGACCGCATGGGAATGTTGGTAGTTAATGAAGCCTTCGACCAATGGGAGAAGAAGAAAAATTCGGATGATTATCATCAGTATTTCAAAGAATGGAGTGCTAAGGATATCAGATCTTTGGTGTTGAGAGATCGCAACAAACCTTCTGTTATTATGTGGAGCATCGGTAATGAGATCTACGAACGCTTAACGGAAAGAGGTATGGAGTTGGCATCTTACCTAAGAAATGAAGTATTGAAGTATGACAAAAGCAGACCTATTACTGCTGGCGTTAATAACCAATGGGACAAAGAACGCGTTAATAGAGTTCCGATCGACAATGCTTTTCGTCATTTAGATGTTGCGGGTTACAACTATATGTGGCAAATGTACGAGAAAGATCACGAGAGATTTCCAGAGCGCATAATGTTCGGTAGTGAAAGTGTTGCTAAAGAAGCTGCTGATTACTGGAGAATGGTTGAAAAGCTACCTTATGTTATCGGAGATTTTACGTGGACGGCAATGGACTACCTTGGGGAATCGGGTCTTGGTAACTCTATTGAGGTTGAACCAACTGAAAACACACACTTCTTTATGGATTGGCCATGGTACAATGGTTGGTGCGGAGATCTTGATTTACTCGGGATAAAAAAACCTCAATCGTATTACAGGGATATCGTATGGGATCAAAGGAATATTACCATGGCGGTTGAAATGCCTGTAACTGCCGGTAAAATCAAGAAAGTAAGCTTCTGGGGTTGGGCAGACGAAACGATGTCTTGGAACTTTCCTGATAAAATTGGGCAGCAAGTGCACGTCAATGTTTACTCTAAAGCACCAAAAATCAAACTTTTTCTTAACGGAAAATTTATAGCGGAAGAAAACACTGACACCATATATAAAGCTAGCTTTAAAATTGACTATCAGCCAGGTGAACTAAAAGCTATTGAAGTGATTAATGGTGAAGATGGGCAGGCTACTTTGTTGACTACTCCGGGTGAAAAGCGTTTCTTAAGATTGTCTGCCGACAGGAATATCATTACTGCAGATGGCCAAGATCTATCCTATGTGATGATCGAACTGGTTGATGAAAATGGACAGGTAATTATGGACTCGGACAGAAAAATTACTTTATCTCTTCAAGGAAATGCTGCAAAAATTGTGGGTTCTGGAAACGGTGCTCCAAATGATATGGAAAGCTTTAATTCGCTAGAGCCAAAGCTATTTAACGGCAGAGCTATGGTCATTCTCAGAGCCGGCTACAAAAAGGGGCAAACTTCCTTAAATGTAATATCAGAAGGAATGGAAGGAAATAGTATTAAAGTCCGTTGCAATTAATATAGATCTCCCCTGTTGTTGTAAACATTAAGCAAAAAAGAAAACGGAGCCTTTCTTCTTTCGATTCAAGTTCTCCGTTTTCACCTCTCTTGCAACCGTTTTGTAAGAAAAGCATCAATTCGTATTTTACTTAACAATTCGTAGCGTCTTCGATTTCCTAAGAATTCGATACCCGTTTATATTATCCGCCTGATTCATTCCGTAGAATGTTTCATTTGATATATTTAACATTGTTTATCAACAAGGATATAGATAATGAAGATATTTTAGCTGAAGCAATTAAATGTGCAGTAAAGATTGAACAAAGGATAGGCTTATAAATTATAGTATTTTACATTTGCCTGATCAATAAACCTAAAAGCCTACCTATTTAGTCGTACTTTTATTTATCTTTGCATTCTATTAATTTATTATTCATCCAAATCGATTAAAAAATGCAAATCATCGTACCCTACCTACATTCCCCCCCTATTAATTCAAATTTAGCTTTGTAGAATACAACACCTATAAAGTTAACAGATTCAATTTAAATTTTAAACGGTAATAAGATCAGCCAAAATCCGGCTATGGAATTCTTATGCCCAAAACTTTCAATTTATTAAAATGAAAACAAGATTTACTATACTATGTTTATTGTTCTTCTTTCAATTAGCAAACGCGCAACAGAGCTATAAAGTTACTGGCCGCGTAGTTGAAAAAGGAACCAATCTGCCTTTACCTGGAGTCAACGTACTCATCAAAGGCACAAAATTAGGTACAACTACCGATCAATCCGGAAATTTCAGTCTTACACTTAGTAAAGAACAAGAAGTACTCAGCTTTTCTTATCTGGGTTTTACTAGCCAGGAATTAACTGCTAAAGCAGGAAGTACCATTAATATAGTTTTAAGCGATATGGCAAATAATCTGGATGAGGTAGTTGTGGTAGCTTATGGTACTACTAAAAAAAGGGATATTACTGGTGCAGTTTCTCAAATTACAGCTGATCAATTACAAAACAGACAGGTGTCTAACATCAGTAAAGCACTTCAAGGACTAGCCCCTGGTATTCAAGCGGTATCGTCTAGCGGTCAACCTGGTACAGCAGCTACACTTCGCATACGTGGAGTTGGATCAATCAATGCATCAGCGGCACCATTATATGTGGTAGATGGCAACCCGTATTCGGGCGATATAAGTACCATTAATTCCAGCGATATTGAATCCGTGAGTATCCTTAAAGATGCGGCTTCTAGTGCACTCTACGGTTCAAGAGGTGCAAATGGGGTAATCATTATTACTACAAAAACCGGAAAGCGTAACGACCAGACAGAGATTAGCGCCAACTTTAGCCAAGGTGTTTCACATCGTGCGGTTAAGGACTACGAACAGGTAACGACTGATGAATATTTCCAGAATTACTGGCTTGCTGTTAAAAACAAACAAAAATCTTCTAATCCAAATTACACAGACCTACAGGCAGGTCAGGCTGCAAGTCAACAAATCATTACTGATCTAGGTATTAACCCTTATGGGGAAAAGTATCCATTCCCGGTAGGACCAGATGGAAAGTTAGTTACAGGAGCAACACCTTTATGGAATGATAACTGGGGTGATGAGATGGAGCAATCAGCATTACGCACACAAGCCGACCTAAGTTTTAGCGGTGGAAGCGAAAAAAACCAATACTTCATTTCTGGAGGTTACCTTAATGATAAGGGGATTGCTTTGGGATCTGGTTACAAAAGATATAGTGCAAGGGTAAATTTAACTACCAAAGCTAAGAGCTGGTTAACTGCAGGATTAAATATTTCAGCAGCAAATACATTACAGGACTACCCTGTTTCGGAAGATAGCAACACTCAAAACGTAGTAAACTATTCACGTCTGGTACCGAGCTTTTACCCAGTTTATGAGCGTAATCCTGATGGTTCTTATAAAACTGACGCTAATAATCAGAGAATATATGACTTTGGAACTTATCGTCCCAGCTCTGCCATTCCAAGAAGTAACCTCGCTGCAACTGTTGGCCTTGACAAGTCTCAAATTTTAAAAGACAATGTTTCTGCACGTACTTTCCTTGAAGCAACGATACTACCTGATTTGAAATTCAAAACCACTTATAGTGGAGACTTTTCAAATATCAACAACCATGACTACATGAATCCTGCATTAGGTGAAGGTGCTGAAATTAAAGGTTCAGTTAGTAAAAGTAATAGCAGAACATTTTCATGGACCTGGAACAACATTTTTACCTACGAAAAAACATTTAACGAAGATCACCATCTGAATTTATTAGGAGGACAGGAGATTTATAAATACAATTACAGAATAATTTCTGGAAGCAGACAAAACTTTGTACTTCCTGGATTATATGAACCAGATGCAGCTTCACAACTAAATGATTTTGGTGGCTATTCATTGGATTATGCTTTACTCAGTTTTCTTGGGCGTGCAGAATATGATTATAAAAAGAAATACCTGCTTTCTGCATCATTAAGAACAGATGGAGCTTCGAGATTCTCTGTTAAAAAACGCTGGGGAACATTCTGGTCATTAGGTGGTTTATGGAAAATGTCTGAAGAGGATTTTCTAAAAGACAATTCATGGTTAAGCACCCTATCACTTAGAACCAGTTATGGTGCTCAGGGAAATGATAATATAGGAACTTATTATGCATACGATGCCCTATATATTATCCAAAACAATCTTGGTGAAAATGGATTGGTAACATCCAGACTTCCAACGCCTAACCTTAAATGGGAAACCAATTTAAACTTTAACGTTGGAGTAGATTTTGGAATTCTTAACGACAGAATCAGTGGTACAGTAGAGTTTTTCAACAGAAGGTCAAAAGATTTGCTTTTCAGCGAACCAAAAGCTCCATCAACAGGTTTTAGTGCTATTGATGCCAATATAGGTGCATTAAAAAACACAGGAGTTGAGCTTCAAATTAATGCAACTCCGGTTCGTACAAAAGATTTCAGATGGAATGTTAGCGTGAATGCTACACATTATAAAAACCAAATCACTTCTTTGCCAAAGGATAGTATTAAAACAACTACCAAAATTATGCGTGTAGGTGGTTCTGTATATGACTTCTATATGAAAGAATGGGCTGGCGTAGATCCTGATAATGGAAATCCATTATGGTATAAAACAGGTGCTAATGGCGATAAAGTAACAACTAATGTTTATGCAGACGCCACTCAATATGGACAAGGCAGTGCGCTTCCCTATCTTACAGGTGGTATAAGCAATACATTCAGCTATAAGGAGTTTGAGTTATCAGCATTATTCGCTTACTCTATTGGTGGTAAAGTTCTTGACAATGATTATTTATCGTTAATGCACAATGGTAGTAGCATTGGACGCAACTGGTCTAAGGAGATATTAAACCACTGGACTCCAGAAAACAGAGTTACAGATGTACCGAGGCTAACTACCGATAACCTTGGATGGACTCAGGCATCTACCCGTTTCCTTTACAGCGCAACTTATGCCCGTTTAAAGAACTTAACATTGGGATATAGCTTACCTAAAACCTTGGCTAATAAATGGGGTATAAATAACCTTAAAGTTACCTTAACAGGAGAAAACCTATTTACTTTTTACGGACATAAAGGTATGGACCCAGAGCAAACTGTTGATGGTACTACTTATTACCGTTACCCTGCAATGCAAACTCTTTCTGCCGGACTTAGCCTTACTTTTTAATGCAATTACCAAAAACTACTATAATGAACATTAAACAAATCACATATATAATTGGGTTATCCGCTTTACCTTTTTTGGGTTGCCAAAAGGATCTTAGCACTACCCCAACTAATGCCGTTTCCGAATCATTGATTTATGGAAGTGCAGATAATATTGAGACCGTATTGAACGGCACCTGGGCGTACATGAACGATACATATTTTACTTATGCAAACCCAGGTTACTCTTCTATTTTAAGAACCAGTGATGCCATGGGTGATGATGTAGCCATAATTACTAATAAATATGGTTACCGTGATGCTTATGAATTTACATTGGCTAACAACCAAACCAGATTGAATGCTTTCTGGACCATTCTATATAAGGTAATTAACAACACGAATAACATTATCAGTAAAATTGATGCATCAACCGGTTCTGATGCAAAAAAAGCACAGGTAAAAGGTCAGGCTTATGCTTTAAGAGCAAATAGCTATTTGAACTTAGTTACTTATTATCAATTCAACTACCAGCTAAACCCTCAGGCCAAAGCCATTCCAATTTATACCGAACCAGCAGGCCCTGACTCTGAAGGCAAATCAAGATCAACTGTGGAGCAAGTTTATGCGCTGATCATTTCAGATCTGACTGAAGCAGAAAAACTGCTTAAAGATTACCAGCGCCCGGGTACAACTAAGTACAAGATCAATACCGACGTAGTAAATGGTTTGTTGGCAAGAACTTACTTAAACATGGGTAAATGGGATTTGGCAGAACAGCATGCTCTTGAGGCAAAAAAGAACTATACCTATATGTCGGAGGTTGACTACAACAACGGCTTTAATGACCTTAAAAACAGTGAATGGATCTGGGGACATGGTCAGCAGCCTGATCAAAGTACAGCCAGCTATAGCTTCCATTTCTTAGATACCAGCAGTCCATCTTCTTATTATTATAGCTTTATGGCTGATCCAAACTTTTTAAAGTTATTTGACAGCAACGACATTAGAACTAAGCTATTCTTATGGGATGGCCTACCAAGTAGAGAGGGATATTTACGTTATCAGAAGTTTAAATTCAGAGCTGATCAAACCGCTGATATCGTGTTTATGCGTGCATCAGAGATGACTTTAATTGCGGCAGAAAGTTATGCAAGGAACTCAGAATTAATAAAAGCAGTTGAACAACTAAATGAGGTTCGTACCGCCAGGAAAGCAGATCCATTTATATTGGGACTACAAACAAATGATGAGGTAATTGCTGCAATTCTTATTGAGAGAAGAAAGGAATTATGGGGTGAAGGTTTTGCACTTTCTGATATTTTAAGAACTCAAAGTGCCGTAGTAAGAAAGCCAGCATTAGGTACAGACGGTAATCCTTTACAAGTTACCGTGGTTACTCCTGATGGTAGTAGTAAAGTAGTTGCTGCAAAACAACATACTACTTTAAGGTTTTCTGATGGTACTGAATTTACACCTAATAGTAAATACTATTTATTCCCAGTACCGCAGACTGAATTGAATAGCAATCCTATGATCAACAAGTAACAGTATTCCCATCTTAAAACATAAAATATAAACTTGAATAAGCCCAGGTCTTAAATGATCTGGGCTTATTATTTATAATTAAAGTTTAACATATTACAGCCAAAGTTCTTAGCCAATCCTACCCAAATACATACTATTAGCTACAACTTTCCTGTTTAACGAAGTCATACTTAAATAAACCTCAAGTGTTTTACCTATAAAAGGCTCTATTATCTTAATATCACATTCTTTATTTGCCCTGTTAACGCCACCAGTAAATCCAAAGGACATATTCAACTCGGGAGCATAAGCTACAAACATCAGCTGATCATTAAAAGCTGTACCCTTTATAACATCCGATTTCCAAGTCAGTTTAAGCAGTTCAGGGTTTTCAAGGTTGATTTCAACATCGTTAATCATAGGACGTTTACCCACACTTAAGATCAACTTACTATAATCCGCTTTCAGATTAGGGTATACCCCAGAAATCACAATGTCATAATTCGCCGAAAATGCTGCACTGATTTCAGTTTTTTCCACGGCTTCATTAGCAAAGCCAACAGTAATAAATTCATGAAAAGGAACCAAAATGAGGTTCATAAATTTCAACTTTTCCTGAGCGGCAATTTGTGCAGGAGTTCTTACCGATTTCTTTTTCTTCTTTTTAGGTTTGGTTCTTATGTAAGAAATACCTTTCCAGGTAGCACCCACAATCGGACCAATTGTTCCTGATACTGGGCCCAAAATACCCTTTCTAATTTTTGCCATGTCTTTTTCTTTTTTTGTTAATTAATTGTTCCATTTTTATTTTATTCATTCATTTTTTGTTAATCTTCTGCTACTAATTGCTAGCCCATAATTACATTAAAGGTTAAAAAGGACTTTTAAATGCCTTTTATGTCGATTCCTAAAAAAGCTATACACTAAAAAAGTGTATGGAAACAA
>JBEBUV010000023.1:0-52291 GCA_040393085.1 Pedobacter hiemivivus
CCTGCAGCTTTAGACTGCAAATAAAAGGCCCCTTTTGTTACTACTTGAACATCGGATGGTAATTTTTCTAAAAGGTTGATTTTAATATAACCTAGTTCAGAAATACCAGTAGTTACTTCAACTTTTTTGAAATGAACCGAACTAGCATCTTTTGCATCTTCTTCTTTATGTTTTTCATTTGCTTCACCTTCATGCTTATGTCCATGCTCTTCCTCATGAGCATTATTAGCTTTACTGTCGACTATAAAAATATAAGCTTTCCCATCCGCTCGAACTACAGCATCAACGGGTACAGCATTTGACATTTCAGAACCTACACCAATTAGGCCGGTTACATACATTCCAGGGATTAGATTGGCACTAGGTTGTTTAATAATTGCATGCACTATAACACCTTTACTATCGTTTTCAAACGATTTGTTGATCCCATAAATATGCCCCTCAATATGCTCATTCTTTTGATTAGTTAATTGAAACTCTACATTCTGACCCACTTTAATTGTTGCCAGATCTTTCTCAAATACAATCAAGTCGGCATGGATTTTTGAATTATCTACAATATCCATAATTGATACCCCTGGCTGTGCGTAAGAACCTGTTTCCGCATTAATCTTGCCTATTGTGCCACTAATAGGAGCGATAACCGGTACTTGTGCCGTAATGTTACCAGACGCAATACGACTTGCAGAAACCCCATATTGTTGCAGCTGGCGTTCTAAAGCTTTTAAGCGGGCACGTTCAGCATTATAATTCGCCTCAGCAAGTTGATGTGCTTTACCTGTTCCTGCATTGGCAGCTTTAAGTTGTTGCTGACGGTTATACTCGGATTCTATATAACTAAAGCCACCTTTTGCCGTCAGGTAGTCTTGCTGTAATTTAATTAAATCTTGATTTTCTATGGTCACCAATACTTGACCTTTACTTACTCGTTGCCCCTCAATAACGTTGATTTTTCTGATGATACCACCAGTCAACACATTAATCTGTGCCATGTTTTGAGGTGGTACAGCCAGTTGCCCACTTGCTTTGATCACTGCAGTCAGGTTTTTCTGTTCGATTTTACCAATCACAATGCCTACAGCATTCATTTGCTGCTGACTCAGTTCCAGTGCTTCACTGTGTTCCTCATGACTTTCTTTACCATGATCATGGCCAGCACGTTCATCAGCAGCTTCAGTTGTTGCACCAGTCTTTTTGGTCGCATCGACACATGAACTGATGGCCGTTATAATAAAAGCTGAACAAATTAGAACAGCTATGTTTCTTTTGATATATGGTGTTGCCTTCATTATATTATTTTCCTTTTAAAAATTGTAATTTAATAACCGATTGATTGAGCTGATTAACATTTTGCAGGTAATCCAGTTTACTTTGAACAGCCAGTTCCATATTTTGAATAAACTCAATATATCCGATTTCTCCCAGGTCGTAAGATACCTGTGCAATTCTCAGCTGCTCATCAGCTTGTTTAAGTCCACCACTAGTAAAGTATTCGGTCATACTTTTATGCTGAGCATAATTTTGTAACTCCTGTTGATATTGGATAGCCAATTGATTTTGCATACGCTGGTAATCAGTTTCGGCAATTTGAACTGCAAGTTTCTCGTTCTTTACCCTTGCTCTACCTGCTCCATTAAAAATAGGAACAGCAATACCGACCTGCAAGCCAGCAATCCGCGTTCCCGGCGTATAAGTACGACCAATATTTGCAGGATCAAAAGATTTAATCACAAACTGTTGCGCATAACCTAAGGTTAGATCGGGCATTGCACGTGAGCGTTCCAGGTCAATTTTAGCTTTTGCAATCGTGATTTGTTGCTGGTAAACATCTATTATAGGACTGTTTTCTGAACCTGCTTCAGTTAAAGGCAGGATTGGGAGCGTTTTTTCTGCGGGGATGATGTTTGTTTCCAGATTCAGTAATTGCTTAAGATTAAGCTGCTGTATAGTCAGTTCGGTTTCTGCTGCCTTTTTTAAGGCTTGAACTTCCTGATATTTGTTTCTTGCCGTAATCAATTCCAGGTTTGATGTTTCACCAACTTTATATCTGAGCTCTGATTTTGTAATAAAATTTCTGTAAATGCTATCTTGAGTTTGCAAGACCTTTAAAGTATTCATACTGAAAACCAGGTTGTAGTAAGCTAAACGAGTATCACGGATAATTTCCGACTTGGTGTAATTACCTGACTTCTCCATTAAACTTGTTTGACCTTTAAGTACCTTTTTCTGGTTTTTATAAAGTCCAGGCCAGGCAAAGCTTTGTGTGACAGATATTGAGTTTTCGTTACCACCACCAGCGGTTGGGTCTTGAGATACACTAAACTCGGTTTTACCAGGATCAAAAGCAGTTTTCTGCATGGCTTTCGACTGATCTACTGCCAATTCTGCCGATTTCAATTGCAGGTTGTTTTTCAAGGCCATTGAAATTGCTGTATCCACAGAAATAGGATGTTCCTGCGATTTAGCATCATTGATAAATCCAAAACCTAGAGAAAGGATAAGTATAATGGATAAAGCCTTTACAGGTACTTTTAATCCTTTTTTGCGATCTGTAAATAATATGTATAAGCAAGGTAATACAAACAATGTTAAGAATGTAGCTGATATTAAGCCTCCAATTACCACAGTAGCCAATGGTCTTTGTACTTCAGCACCGGCACTACCTGATAAAGCCATTGGTAAAAAGCCCAGGGAAGCGACAGAAGCTGTCATGATTACCGGCCTTAATCGTACCGATGTACCTAGAATTACACGCTTGTATGCCTCAGTAACACCTTCTTCACGAAGCTGATTGAAATAGGATATCAGTACAATCCCGTTCAATACTGCTACTCCAAATAAGGCAATGAAACCAACACCAGCCGATATACTGAAAGGCATACCTCTTAATAATAGGGCTATTACGCCACCTATGGCTGATAAGGGAACAGCTGTAAAGACCAATATAGTTTGTGTAAATGATCTAAATGTGAAATAAAGTAATGATAGAATGAGTAACATAGCAATTGGAACAGCAACCATTAGTCGGTCTTTCGCCTCAATAAGGTTCTGGAATTGTCCACCATAAGTTGTATAATAACCCGATGGCAGTTTTAATTTTTGATCTAAAATATCTTTAATTTCAGCTACAGTACGTTCAACATCTCTGCCTCTAACATTAAAGCCCACATAAATGCGTCTTTTTCCATCCTCACGCGATATTTGTGCAGGAGCTTCTTTAAGTTCTATTTTAGCTACCTGACTTAAAGGAACCTTATTACCAGATGGGAGTGGGATATATAAGTTCTCTATACTTGAAATATCTTCCCTAAGCTCACGCTGTAATCGCACTACCATATCAAAACGTTTCTCACCTTCAAATACAACACCAGCTACATTACCAGCAAAAGCCGTTTTCAAGATGTTATTGATGTCTCCAATAGTTAAGCCATATTGGGCAATCTTATCCCTGTCATATTCAACAACAACTTGCGGTAAGCCTGTTACCTGTTCTACAAAAGGTTCGTTTACACCTTGCACTGGAGCAATCAATTGAGCAACTTTATTGGCTTGTGCTGCAAGCACGTCAAGATCTTCACCATAAATTTTAATGGCAACATCCTGCCTAACACCAGTCATCAATTCATTGAAACGCAATTGCATAGGTTGTGTTAGTTCAACACTTACACCCGGTAAAATAGATAAGGCTTGCTCCATCTTTTCGGTCATTTCTTCTTTGGTTTTTGCTGTTTTCCATTCTTTTTTTGGAAGCATCGTCACCATCATATCACCCCGTTCAACCGGCATGGGATCGGTTGGAATTTCAGCACTACCAATCCTTGTTACAACTTGTATTACTTCTGGGAATTTATCTTTCAGTATTTTTTCTGCTTTGCCAAAAGTTTCTACCACCTGAGTAAGTGATGTTCCTTGTGCCATACCTATTTCTACAGCTAAGTCGCCCTCTTCTAGTTGTGGAATAAACTCTCCACCCATATTACTAAATAACCAAAGGGCTATAGAAAAGCAGATGACTGCAAAAGCAACAACCACTTTTTTAAATTCTAAGGCTTTTATCAGCATCGGTTTATAAATCCGTTTAAAGAAATCCATGATTTTATCGGATATATTCCTTTTGTGTTCCGTATTCTTACTTAAGAACATGGCACTCATCATGGGGACATAAGTTAAGGATAGAATAAATGCACCTATAATAGCAAAGACTACGGTTTCTGCCATGGGTCTAAACATTTTTCCCTCAATACCAACCAAGGATAAAAGAGGTAGGTATACAATCAGGATAATGATCTCTCCAAACATAGCGCTTGCCCGGATTTTAGAAGATGCCGTATACACCTCTTGATCCATTTGCTCCTGATTTAGCTTTGGAGTACCCTTAAACAGCTTGCTTTCGGTAAGTCGGAAGATAATCGCTTCTACGATAATTACTGCACCATCTACAATTAAACCAAAATCAATGGCACCAAGGCTCATCAGGTTACCGGAAACGCCAAATAATCGCATCATTGAGAATGCAAAGAGCATGGCTAATGGAATTACAGACGCAACAATTAATCCTGCTCTCCAGTTACCCAATAAAAGTAGGAGTACGAAAATTACAATTAAAGCCCCTTCAATCAAGTTTTTCTGTACAGTACTGATCGATCTGCCAACCAATTCGGTACGATCCATATAAGGCTCAATAACCACTCCCTCAGGCAATGTTTTTTGAATCTGTTCAATCCTTTCTTTAACATTTTTAATCACCTCGTTAAAGTTCTCACCCTTTAACATAAGTGTAATTCCGGCAACAACTTCACCAGTTCCGTTTCTGGTAACGGCACCATATCTGGTTGCAGTACCAAATTGTACGGTACCAATATCGCGGACAAGTACTGGAACGCCACCAACATTCTTTACAACTATCTTTTCAATATCATCAAGCGTTTTAACCTGTCCGATGCCACGGATCACATAAGCATTACTTTGTTGCTCTATATAAGAACCGCCAGTATTTTCATTATTGTTTTTAAGGGCATCATAGATTTGAGAGATAGTTACATTGTTGGCATTCAGTTTTTCGTTGTCTAATGCAATTTCGTATTGTTTTACATAGCCACCCCAGCTACTTACTTCTGCAACACCTTTGGTTCCTGCGAGTTGAGGTCTAATTACCCAGTCTTGCAAAGTCCTGAGGTCAACTGCAGTGTATTTGTCTTCATAACCCTCTTTGGTATGTAAAACATACTGGTATATTTCTCCTAATCCTGTTGTGATTGGAGCCAGCGCAGGCTCGGCCATCCCTGCGGGGATAATACTTTCAGCTTCTTTAAGCTGTAAAGCTACTTGTTGTCGTGCCCAATAAATGTCTGCATCATCTTCAAAAACGATGGTAATTACAGATATTCCTGCACGGGAGATAGATCTTTTCTCTACGACCTTTGCGATATTGGCCATAGACAATTCAATTGGAGCCGTAATAAATTGCTCTACTTCC
Organism: Pedobacter hiemivivus; assembly: GCA_040393085.1. GTDB lineage: Bacteria > Bacteroidota > Bacteroidia > Sphingobacteriales > Sphingobacteriaceae > Pedobacter > Pedobacter hiemivivus_A. Next base: position 5,477 of record JBEBUV010000023.1, read on the forward strand.
TGTGCACCCAGGCTAGGTGCCTGAGAAATAATTTGTACCTGATTATTAGTGATGTCTGGAACTGCATCAATAGGTAGTCTGGTTAAGGAATAAATTCCCCAGACCATTAGGGCCAGGGTCATTATGCCAATAGCTAATTTATTCTTTATAGAGAATAAAATAATCTTGTTAAACATAAAATGATGTTTTTTCTACTGCATTAGCTAGAATAAGTATTCTGACTAATCACGCAGTGATTAATATTTTTTAAGCATAAGTATTCGTCGTAATATATAATGACGAAAAAATATAATGTGAATTAGAGAGGGGGAATTATACTAATTGAGGTGGTTGCCAGATATCACCAGGGAATAAGGAGAGGGCTACATCTATATATGTTGGATAACCGCTGTCTTTTTTAATGTTCGCAATAACAGGAGCATTGTTTATTGCCGGCGATATTACAAAAGCGTGATAATTACTAGCATGGAAGAAAGGTGAACAGGCGTCTGGTAGATCATGACTGCCTTTTTGATGATCTGAAGTAGTTAAACAAACATCTTCATGATTTGAAGAAATACTGGTTTCATCACTACAGCAAGGCCACGCAGAAAGTGCCAATATGTATATTGTGAATATGAAAGCCAGATATCTCATGACGCAAACTTAATTGTTTTTTTTAAAAACAACAATTTTAAGGTTTGTTTCTTTGCTAGCGAGCTCCTGCAACCCTGTAAGTCGGGTCTTCCATAATATTTACCTCAATAATGGCATCAGCATTTTTGAGTAACTGTCGACAATCTTCACTCAGGTATTTTAAATGTAGCTCTTTTCCCGCTTTCCGATATCGCTCTGTAAGTTTATTTAAAGCATCAATTCCAGACATATCCGCAATTCTGCTGTCGCGGAAATCTATGATTACCTTTTGTGGATCATTACTAATATCAAACTTTTCTGTGAAAGCTGTTACAGATCCAAAAAAGAGTGGACCATAAATTTCGTAATGTTTTACTCCATGCTCATCTATATATTTTTTTACTCTGATGCGTTTGGCACTTTCCCAGGCAAAAACTAAAGCTGAAATGATAACACCAATCAATACGGCTAAAGCCAGGTTATGTAACCAGATGGTAATCAGGGCCACTAAAACACCAACAAATATATCTTGTCTTGGCATTTTATTGATCACTCTAAAGCTCATCCACTCAAATGTGCCAATGGCTACCATAATCATTACACCTGTTAAAGCCGCCATGGGCACCTTTTCAATTAAGGATGATCCAAACAAAATGATGGATAAAATAGTCAGAGAGGCTATGATACCTGATAAACGAGCCCTTGCACCTGCAGAAAGGTTGACGAGTGTTTGTGCAATCATCGGGCAGCCACCCATACCAAAAAAGAAGCCATTAAGGATGTTCGCACTACCTTGGGCAATACATTCTCTGTTGCCATTTCCTCTGCTTTCTGTAATTTCATCAACCAGATTTAAGGTCAACAAGCCCTCTGTTAAACCAACAGCCGCCATAATTAAGGCATAAGGGAAAATTATTTTAAGAGTATCGAGGGTAAAAGGAATTTCAGGGATATGAAAAGGAGGGAAGCCACCACCAACTGAGGCAATATCTTTAACGGTTTTAGTGTCTATATTAAAGCCAAATACAATCAGAAAAACGACGATGATAGCTACCAGAGAAGCAGGTACAGCCTTAGTTATTTTTGGCCACAGCATAACAATGGCAAGGGTTAGGGCGACTAATCCTATCATAATGTACAATGCACTACCGCTTAGCCATACCAGTTCGCCGTTTACATTTACTTTAAATTGTTCCAATTGAGCCATAAATATGATGACAGCCAAACCGTTTACGAAGCCGAACATAACTGGTTGTGGCACCAGGCGAATAAATTTGCCGAGTTTGAACAGACCTACAATAATTTGTATTATACCAGCCAATGCAACTGCTGCAAATACATATTCTAGTCCGTTCGATTTCATTAAAGCTATAAGTACAATTACTGTAGCTCCAGCACCACCAGAGATCAGGCCAGGTCTGCCGCCAAAAACGGCCGTAACCAATCCCATGATAAATGCTGCATACAAACCAGATAATGGAGGTAGGCCGGCAAGAATAGCAAAAGATAAGGATTCGGGCATCATAGTCATCGCCACTGTTAAGCCTGCGAGGGTTTCTGTTCTGTAGTTTACTTTTTTCGAAAAATCAAATAGCTGTAAAATTGGCTTCATTAATGGCGAAAGTAGATAAAAGACCCGATTATTCAATCACACATTTATTATAGAATTCTTTATTAATATAAAAAAACATTAATTTTAATATAGTCTATTAATATCTATTGCCTTTGGTTTCCAAAGAGATCTTCCCTTGTTTTTGTCTTCTTGCTAAACTAAATAATTGTTTTTATGCAGTATATCATAAAAAGAGGCGATACAATGGGCAAAATTGCTCAGAAGCTTTCCCTGCCCGTTAAAAGTCTGTTTTTATTAAATCCGCAGATTATCGATCCGGATAAAATATTTGTCGGACAAGTAATACAGGTTCCCAACCTCGATGATGTACCAGATAATGCCCGCTTCGAAACACCTAGCAAACCTTTAGAACTGGTATTAAGAGCGAGATCAGTTGTTAACTGTTCAATTCTTTACAAATTAGGTAGTGGAGGAATGTTTCCAAAGGATAAGAAACCATCACGTGATAATTTTTGTGATTGCAGTGGTTTTATATGCTGGGTATTACATCTTTCAAGAAAAACAGATATTCCATTCTATAAATATTTTGGCGGTTGGATTTATACTGATTCCATGGAAGCAGATGTTCATAGGGATTCCGGAATTTTTGAAAAGTTAAAGTTTCCTGAACCAGGTTGCATTGTAGTGTATGGATCGGGAGCAAAGATTGGACATGTTGGCCTGGTATCGGAAGTGTCAGGAAATGTAATGAAAAAGGTGATTCATTGTAGCCTTGGCAATTCAAATAAATATCATTCCGCTATACAGGAAACAGCACCGACTGTTTTTAACAGAGCGGATGCCGTTTGGGGTAAATTTATTGGTTAATTAAAATCAAATTATGAAATGTAATGATCCATCGATCAGATACTTAAAATCTTTTGGGTATAATGTGATCCGACTACCAAGAGCAGATATTCGTCCTCTTCAGATATTGATGAAAAATGGATCGTTTTTAGAGCCACTTGGAGATCTTGTTGCCCTATTGGTCAGTGGTACACATAAGCCTATGCCAACCATTAAGGCTAATGTAAAAACAGCGTCGATATCAGGGCAGAGAACTAATGATCTTGCATTAAATGCAGGATTGGATATTCTAGGAAACATTATTGGTGCAATGGGCGGTAGTAGTATTGGTCTTAAATCCGAGTATCATAATGCCAGAAGCATAGCATTTGAATTTCAAGATGTATTAACTGATTCCATTCAAATTGTTGAACTTGACCAATTCCTTACAGATTCTGGGATGGATCCATTTTCTACTCATCTTAAAGATTTATTAGAATCTGATAAAATTTATATAATTACGTCGACCATTAAAAGTAAAACATTGACTGTAACGGCGACTAAAAAGGATAGGACCTCATTAAAAGTCGATGCATCAGCAATTAAACAAATACTGGGCCCCAATGTGAAGGTTGATAATAATACAGACAATATTTACAGTCTGTCTTTTACAGGAAAGGATAATTTGATATTTGGATTCAAGGCCATTAAGCTGACCTATAAAAATGGTAAATATGCTTCTTTTGAGACCGTTGATGCAGGTCGTGTTGCAGCTGGTATTTCAGATCATATCAGCCCTGTGGAAAAAGCTTACAAATGGCTACAAACCGGCGAAGAATTGATTGACTTCTAAAACTCCATAGAATGAACAATGATAACGATAATGCCAAATCAAAAAAGGATTATGGAAAGTTTGATCCTGAAAAACTGGATCGGACAATTATTGCCTTACCCTTATTAAAGCTAATCGAAGAAAAAGAGTCGGATGCTATTCAGGATATTATAATCGATTTGAATTTTAATTATAACGGTGGACAATCTGGTGCCAAGAAAAAAGTAATTAAAATGATTGAGGGGCTAAAGAAAGAACTGCTTTTAAAGTCTCCAAAAAAAGAAGTAAAGGGTTTTCGTATTAAAGAGATTAAAACAAAGCTAAGTTCTCAGTATGTTTTCGCAGGTATGTCTGTCGGATTAATTAAGGAATTAATAGTGCTAGACAGAAAAAAAGATCCTGCAATTTACAAAATATGGCCTGATTTCGAGGTGGAATCACAAACGATGATTTCTGTAAGTACAATTAAAGCAGATGCTGCCCGATATTCATTTTCTGCATATGGAGAAAACATAACCTGGGCGGTAATGGATTCAGGTATAGATTTTAGTCACCCGCATTTTGCATTACATCAAAATAAATGCAAAAATTACCATTTGGATTTACATACTGATGATAAGCCGTTTGATGATGATTTTGGTCATGGAACGCATGTAGCCGGAATAATTGCTGGTGAGTTGATTGCTGAAAACCTTAGGGGTAAGAATAAGAACGTTTTTTCGCTATGGAAAAGTAAAGATGAGAATGGAGATACCGTTTTTGAAAAACAGGAAGTAGTAAAAATATCTGGCATGGCTCCAAAATGCCAATTGGTCAGTTTAAAAGTATTGGGAGCTGAGGGAAAAGGTGAGGTGAGTTCATTGATTGCTGCGATAGGACATATTCAGGAAATAAACAGCTATGGTCGAAATATTAAGATCCATGGTGTAAACATGAGCTTGGGCTATAGTTTTGATCCAGAATGGTTTGCTTGTGGACAGAGCCCGTTATGTGTGGAAGTTAATCGCTTAGTTAAATCTGGTGTGGTGGTGGTTGCCGCTGCTGGAAATACCGGATATGGTTTTGTGAGTACAAAATTCAATGATCGCATGTTAACAGGACTTGCCTTAAGTATTAATGATCCGGGAAACGCAGAATTAGCTATAACTGTGGGGTCAACGCATAGGGAGATGCCTCATACTTTTGGTGTTTCTTATTTTTCATCAAAAGGGCCTACCGGCGATGGTAGAATGAAGCCGGATATCCTTGCTCCAGGGGAAAAAATCATCTCCTGTGCCGCAGGAGCTAAAAAGCAAGCCTACCTAAATAAAGCTGGTGATGATCAGAGCTTCTTTTATCTCCAGGAGAGTGGAACCAGCATGGCTGCACCTCATGTTTCGGGTGCTATTGCAGCTTTTCTATCCATTAGACGGGAATATATCGGACAGGCAGAAAGGGTAAAAGAAATTTTCACTTCCACAGCAACAGACCTTAAAAGAGACCCTTATTTTCAAGGAAAGGGTCTCTTAGATCTGATGCGTGCAATACAATCTGTTTAATTAGATAACATAAGGAAGTATTATTATGGAAAACATGCCTTTTTTTGAATTGGAGTTTGATAAAAGAGCAAAACTGGTTGATCCATCAGAATGGCAATCAATTGAACAGGAATTAAAAGATCAAGCTTATACGGATATAATCGTCCTTTCACATGGCTGGAATAATGATATAAACGATGCGAAAGATTTATATAATGGCCTATTAAAACTTGTTCAGGCAGAACTTGATCAATACGCAGCATCAAACAGAAAATTTATGGCTATAGGTGTACTTTGGCCATCAAAAAAGTTTGCTGATAAAGAACTGATTCCAGGAGGCGCTGCGGGACTTGAAACTTATCCGAATAAAGCTGAAGTGATTAACGAATGCAAAAAACTTCAGGAATTTATGGATTCCAAATCCAAACTTATTATTCAGGATATACGTAAAGCGTTAGAAAAAGATGCAGAAGCAGATGATATTTCAAAAAAGTTTAAAAACCTGCTCGAATCAATAAGAGGCACTGAAAGTAGAAATGAAGATACAATGCCAAGTGTTGATTTAAATAGTCTTAACATGATGCTAACTGATGACGGGTTTTGGACAGAAGCAAATGAAAGGATGGGGAATGATGGTGTTCAAGGGATAGAATCTGAAAGTAATAACGAGGATGGTGTTGTTCCACTTTCATTGTGGACAGGTATTTTGGGAGGTGTACAGAACATATTAAATATAACCACTTACTATTTAATGAAAAACCGTTCAGGTGAAATTGGAAGAATTGGTTTGAATCCTGTTATACATAAAATTAAGGAAATAGCACCTGAGGTAAAGATTCATTTAGTGGGACATAGTTTTGGAGCAAGGTTAGTAAGCTCTGCAGTTATGGGAGAAAGGGCAGGAAATGAAGTTGTAGTAGATTCGCTTTCACTCCTGCAGGCTGCTTTTTCACATTATGCTTTCGCTAAACAATTTGACGGAATACAGGATGGTTTATTTCGTTCTGTGCTTACAAAAAAACTGGTAAAGGGACCTTTTTTAATCACCCATACCCATAAGGATAAGGCTGTGGGGATTGCTTATGCAATTGCTTCTCGAATTGGAAGTCAGGTGGGACAAGCAATTGGAGATGAAAACGATCAGTATGGAGGGCTTGGCGGGAATGGTGCACAGAAAACCAATGAGTCCTTGAAAAGGACTTTACTAGCCTCTGGAGAGGTTTATGATTTTGAGACAGGAAAGGTATTTAACCTAAATTCTGATAAATATATTTGCGGACATTCCGACATTGTAAAGCCTGAGGTAGCAGGCGCATTAACTAGTGCTTTTTTAACGTAAGAGCTTGTATTATATTTCGTTTATGTTTAACTTAATTAATTGATTATAAGAATTTAATAGATTATTCTAGATAATACTTTAATGGATGCTGAAACTAAGAAATGTCTAATAGGAAAACTGCTCAATAATGAGATCTCAATTGAAGAGCTAACCCTGCTTCGTCCATATATTGACGAATTTGATCTCTCAGAAATCATACAGCGGATTTATGATCTCAATATCGAACAAGTCCATAAAATTGCTGCGCTTCAACCTATAATGGCAAAAGTTGATGCGCTGAAGAACGGTCAGAGAAATGGACGGTTTATTAAGAAAGTCAAAGACAATTTTAGAAAACACAATGCGAAGCATAATGGACTAAAAAACAGAGTGATTGTAGTAGAGGGGGATTCATGGTTTAATTACCCCGTTTTACTGAGCGATGTTATTGATTGGATTTCGATGGAAGAGAATATGGCAGTATATAGCCTGGCCTCAGGTGGTGACTGGCTAATGAATATGATAACGGCTAAAAAATATGTAGAACAACTTTCTACACTTCAGCCTGATGTTTTTATCATAAGTGGAGGTGGCAATGATCTGGTAGGAAATAAAAGGATTGCAGCAATGGTAACTCATACAGGCAAATCTGAAGAGTTCGAAAAAAGTGCATTTGCTCAACATTTGTATAAAAATGCCGAAAATCCTCCTGAGCACATTGATGACTTTATAAGAGGAACTAAATTTATATCTAAAGACTTCTATGCACTGTTGACTTTTTTTCAACTCCAGTATTATTTTATGATCAATGGTATTTTAACAGGTGGTTCTGGGAAAATTCAAAATGGAAAGTTCCCCGGAATTCAGATTATTACACAAGGTTATGATTATGCAATTCCATCTGACAAGAAAATTGCTGGATACAACCCTCTTAAATGGTATAGATTTTTTGCCAGAACTTTCCTGGGACATGGGGAATGGCTAAAAACTCCACTTGAATTGAGGGGGATTTACAACTCTGAGGATCAGCGGAAGATAGTTTATGCAATGATATTCTTGTTTAATGAAATGATGATTGATGTCGGACGGATTTTTACCCAAATGCTCGGAGAAAATAGGGTGTTTCACATTGATTCCAGAGGATCAGTAGGTGCGAATGGTTGGACTGATGAGTTGCACCCCTTACCGAAACACTTCAAAGAAACTGCACGGGCATTTATCAATTGTATTAATTACCCAATAAAACAAGGAAGCCACGTGGTTAAGGTGAAACAGCTTTCTTTAACTATTAAAAAGAGAAAGTAAATATGAAAAAGATATTAATTTTACTCTTCCTCATTGTATTTGGAGTACTGCTTTATCAGGAGTCATTACTTTTAAAGTTCAGTAATTACGGTATTATAGATCTTGAAATTTCGGGACAGGATAAGGGCGCTTCAATTATTTCAATCTGGCAGAATACGCTTTATGGTGATCAAACACTTTTGACTCTAGCCCGGCAAAACACCCATCTTGATTTTTTATTTATCATAGTGTATGTGGCGCTGATCGTAACCCTTTCAAATTCAAGAATGCAAAGGGAGAAAACCACATGGTTAAATGAACTTCTTAGATTAAATCTACTCCTTGCTTTTTTAATAGGTACATTAGATATGGTAGAAAACATCAGAATACTACATAATTTTCATCATGTAGGTAATATTGCTGAATTTTGGTCTACTTGTTATCTCTCATTGCCCAAGTTTGTACTTCTGTTTTGGGTGATTTTAGTTTATGTATATTCTCTGGTTAAATCATTATTTATAAATGATAAGCTACCCAACATTTCATGAGTAAATTTGTTCTATTAATATGCAAACGCCCTTTACCAGAAAACAAGAACTTATTCATGGACTTATTCACGGGATAGGTGTGCTGTTTGGTGTTAGCGGATTACCAGTGCTAACAGGCCTCGCTACTTCACATCAAAATATACCAGGTATTATTGGTGCAGGAATTTATGGATTTTGCTTTCTCTTGTTATTTACATCATCGATGGTTTATCATCTTTTAGAAAATAAACCTGTAAAAAGGATATTTGAGATATTTGACCACATCAGTATCTACTTTCTAATTGCCGGAACCTATACACCTTTTATATTGGTCTTTGTAAATAACAATTTTGGAGTAGGTTTACTAACTAGCTTATGGGCACTGACCTTTTTAGGGATATTCTTTAAAATATGGTTTACTGGCCGGTTTAATGGACTTTCGACTGTGATTTACGTATTAATGGGCTGCGCACTCTTGGCTGGTGGTAATCGTTTCTTTGAAGATTTGCCCGCTGCCGTTGTTATAATGATATTAATTGGTGCGGCCCTATATTTAATTGGAGTCGCCTTTTACGCATGGGGAGGTCGCAATTATACTCATGCACTTTGGCATGGCATTGTGCTTTTAGCGGCAATCTGCCATTATGTAGCTGTTTTGCTGGTCATGTAAGACCTGGGAGGCAATCGTATTTTATTAACGAGTTTCGTTTTTTTTTCTGGCCAAACACCGATGCAATATCTACAAATGCTGAATGGTTTTCAAACGATGTTGGCAGCTGGTTATTAAAAATATGTACTGTTTTTAGCTTAAAACACCTATTTATTAAAGTTTTTTTGCGATTTATTGTATATAAATTATAATTTAACAAAAAATTAAACAATTGAATAAATTATATGAAAGCGATTTCTGACATAGGTGTCATTGGTATTGCGGTAATGGGTGAAAATCTCATTCTCAATATGGAAAGTAAAGGCTTTAGTGTTACAGCCTATAACCGTACAGTTGATAAAGTAGAAAAGTTTGTGAATGGACGTGCCAAAGGTAAAAATATCTTTGGGGCGATGTCTATAGAAGAGTTTATTGGTTCATTAAAGAGTCCGCGTAAGGTAATGCTTATGGTTAAAGCCGGACGTCCTGTTGATGATTTTATCGAAACACTTATTCCATTATTGGAACCGGGTGATATCATTATAGATGGTGGTAATTCACATTTCCCTGATACAGAAAGACGTGTTAAATATGTGGAAAGTAAAGGATTGTTGTATATAGGTACAGGTGTTTCCGGAGGTGAAGAAGGAGCTTTATTAGGTCCATCTATTATGCCGGGTGGTAGTAAAGCTGCATGGGACTCAGTAAAACCAATTTTTCAATCTATTGCAGCTAAAGTAGAAGATGGTTCACCATGTTGCGACTGGATAGGTGACGGGGGATCAGGCCATTTTGTGAAAATGGTTCACAATGGTATTGAGTATGGTGATATGCAGCTGATCAATGAAGTTTATCATGTAATGAAAGACATGTTAGGTATGTCAGCTGATGAGATGCAAAAGGTGTTTGCGGAATGGAATAAAGGTGAATTGAATAGTTACCTGATTGAAATCACAAGCGATATCCTGGCCTTTAAAGATGAGGACGGTGAGCCATTAATTAATAAAATACTTGATACTGCAGGACAAAAAGGTACTGGTAAATGGACTGGAACGGTAGCATTAGAATTAGGAGTTCCACTTACATTAATTGCGGAATCTGTATTTTCAAGATGTTTATCAGCGTTAAAAGAAGAACGTGTTGCAGCATCTAAGGTATTAAGTGGACCAACACCAACATTTGAAGGTGATAAAGCTGCGTTTATTAATGATTTACGTGACGCACTTTATGCTGCAAAGGTGATCTCTTATGCGCAAGGTTATCAAATGATACAGGCTGCTGAATTAGAGTATGGCTGGAAACTTGATTATGGAAGTATCGCTATGATGTGGCGTGAAGGATGTATCATCAGATCGTCTTTCTTAGGTAAGATTAAAGAAGCATTTGATAAAAACCCTGGCTTGCAAAACCTAATCCTTGATGATTTCTTTAAAGAAAAAATTCAGAAAGCTCAGGCTGGATGGAGAAGAGTAGTTTCAGCAGCTGTCCTTAATGGAATTCCAGTTCCTTGTATCAGTGCAGGAATCAACTATTTTGATGGTTATAGAAGTGCCCGTTTACCAGCTAACCTTTTACAGGCGCAGCGTGATTATTTTGGTGCTCATACTTATGAGCGTTTAGATGAACCACGTGGTCAATTCTTTCATACCAACTGGACTGGACGTGGAGGAGAAACTTCCTCAACTACATACGGAGTTTAGCAAATTATCTTAAATTATTATAGAAGAACCCCTCTATAACCGACAGTTATAGAGGGGTTCTTCTATCTATATCTATTCCATCGTTGTAATTAGATTTATCTTTGGAAATCAAAAAGCTTTCTTTATAGGTATATCGGGAATATCCGATATTATCATCTGGCAGTCATCTATTCATCCTTAATTGGTATATCGGAAAAAGTCGATATATCTTTGTGTCATGAAACAGCTAGATGTATTTAAAGCATTATCTAATAAGACAAGGTTAGAAATCCTTCAGTGGTTAAAAGATCCTGAAGCAAGTTTCCCGGCACAGGCTCATACGTCTGGTTTTGAAGTTGGGGTATGCGTTGGAGAAATTCAGAAAAAAGCAGGATTAACTCAATCTACTGTTTCCGAGTACCTATCTATTCTTCAACGTGCAGGTTTGGTCGAATCTACAAGGGTAGGGCAATGGACCTACTATAAGCGTAAAGAATCAGCCTTTGAAGAGTTGAGTAAATTTATCCAATCTGATATTTAAACAATATATATATGAATACTGACAATTTATTCAGGCCATTTAGTCTGAAATCATTAAATATAAAGAACAGGATTGTAATGGCTCCGATGACAAGGTCATTCTCTCCAAATGGAATACCCACTTCTGATGTAGCTACTTATTATGCTAAAAGAGCTGAGGGAGAAGTTGGTTTGATCCTTTCTGAAGGAACAGTGATTGACCGGATTGCTTCTTCTAATGATGCCAACGTCCCTCATTTTTATGGAACGGAAGCTTTGACTGGTTGGGAGAATGTGATTAAGAGCGTTCATTCTGCAGGCGGAAAAATGGGCCCTCAAATTTGGCACATGGGTATAATGGACAATCACCATTCAGGATGGTTACCATCTGAACCTTTTGAAGGACCATCAGGCTTAAACAGGCCGGGTTTTAACAATGGTAATACCATGACAGAAAACGATATTACTGAGGCAATCCTTGCTTATGGCCGTGCTGCAGCTGATGCAAAACGCTTAGGATTTGATACTGTGGAGATTCATGGTGCTCATGGTTATCTGATTGATCAGTTCTTCTGGGAGGGTACAAATTTACGTACTGATGGTTATGGTGGTAAAACCCTGTTAGAACGTAGTCGATTTGCAATTGAGGTGATCAAAGAAGTACGTAGACAAGTAGGCGAAGATTTTGCAATTATTCTTCGTTTGTCACAATGGAAACCTGCAGATTATACTAACCAATTAGCCAAATCGGCCGAAGAGTTGGAAGCATGGTTAACACCTATGGCTGATGCAGGCGTAGATATTTTCCATTGTTCACAACGTCGTTTCTGGGAACCTGAATTTGATGGTTCTGACTTAAACTTCGCCGGATGGGCAAAAAAAGTAACTGGAAAAGCAACGATAACTGTAGGTTCAGTAGGTTTAAATGGTGAGTTCTTAGCTGCTTTTGCAGGAGAAAGCTCTGAGCCAAGTTCATTAGAGGAATTAATGCGTCGTATGGATAGGGGAGATTTTGACCTGGTAGCAGTTGGAAGACCTTTGTTATCGGATCCAAATTGGGTAAAGAAAATTAAAGATGGACATATAGGAGAATTAAAAGGTTTTACGAAAGCTGCACTTAGTCAGCTAGTTTTAGACTAACCAATATTTTGAAACAAAAAAGGCACTGCATATCATTTGCTTGCCTTTTTTGTTTGATTGCTAATTTACTTATTGCGAAGTTTAAATCTTCTGTAAGAGATGATGGCTAAAACAAAAATCAATCCTACAGTTACATAAACCCATGATGGCATCGGAACAGGATCACCCTGTGCATAAGAATGCAATCCAGTTAGGTAATAATTCACTCCGAAATACGTCATGATAATGGTTGAGAAACTCAATAGCGACAATAGGTTAAATAGGTATTTAGTTCTTAAACCTGGTATCAAGCGAACGTGTAAAACGAATGCATATACAATGACAGAGATAAATGCCCAGGTTTCTTTAGGATCCCAGCTCCAATAACGTCCCCAGCTTTCATTTGCCCAGATGCCACCTAAGAAGGTACCTACAGTAAGTAGGAAAAGGCCCACAGTTAAGGACATTTCGTTTACAATTGTTAACTCTGTAATAGATGATTTTACTTTTGCGCTGATTTTATTGTTGTCAATAATATATAAAATTAAGACCACAGTTCCGATCAAAGCACTTAGTCCGAAGAAACCGTAACTAGAAGTAATAATCGCTACGTGAATCATTAGCCAATAAGAATTAAGTACAGGAACCAGTGGTGTAATCTGCGGATTCATTTGTGATCCACCATGTGCAAACCCCATTAATATCACCGCGATTAAACAACCTGCAGCAGGGATAAAAGCATTACTGTTTCTATACATTCCCAAGCCAGAAAGTACTCCGATCCAACTGATAAATAATACAGCTTCATAACCATTGCTCCATGGAGCATGACCTGAAATATACCATCTTGTAGCCAATCCAATGCCTTGAAGCAATGCTGCAATGCTAATTAAGATCAAGAAGATAGTAACCACCTTATCCATCATTTTAGAATTCTTAAATAACTTAAAGAACGCCAATCCAAGGATCACAGCACCCAATAGAGCATAAGTTATCATTAGGTTTAGGAAAATATTCCAGGAGTTATAGCTCACTTCCCAAAATACTTTTGTGTCTGATGGCATTACTTTTTTACCAAATTCCAATTGAATGTTTTTGAATTGGTCTAAAGATGCATTTGCCGCCGACCAGTTACCTGTCTGCTGAGCATCTTTAATATTTTTAGTATAGCGATCAATGGGATTCAATTCACCTACTAAGTCAGATCCAAGGACTGCAGACGGCATTGCGATCCAGGTGTTATTTTCATCATCTTTAATTGGAAAGATACGTAAATACTGTCCATTGATCACTGATTGCATGGCCTGCAACTTATCATTCAGTTCGATGATTTCTTTATCATAGCTGTTTTGCTCAGCAGGTTTTTTGGCAAAAGCTTTGGTATAATCATCTTTTAATACAAATTGAAGCATACCATCATCGCCTATCTTTAATAGATTAATCATGGTCGTATAACCACTTTCATTTGCTTTAACTGCTTTTAATAGACCTGGACCACCTTTCGCACCAACTTTAATGATTGGAACGTTTACCCAAATAAAAGGTGTAGTAGAAATAGAAAGGAAGAATTGGTTGGCATTTAGGCTATGGAAACGATCTTTACGATGTAATTTTCTTAGAATTTCTAAGGCCATAGTATTGATAGGTTCTATCCGCCCATCGATATTTTGCACTGGTAAATGACCGAATTTATCTGCATGTGCCAAATCAATTTTTATTGAAGACGCAAACTGTACAGGGTCCACAGATTTTGCAGACAAGAGCATTTGTAATTCTTCCTTAGTCGGTTGTACATGATTATGCCCGTCATCCGCAGAATGATCGTGTCCATCCCCGGGTGCATGATCATGCCCATCATGTGAAGAGTGATCGTGCCCATCATCAGGTGTATGATTATGACCATCACCGGCAGGCATTTGCGTTCCATTTGTGCCGTGCATATCAATCTTCTGACTAAACGCTGCACCTAATGGAAGAAATAGAAATGCCAATAAAAGCGATTTTGATTTTGTTGATTTGGAGATGGTTTTCAATTGCTCATTGAGTTTAGAAAAATGTGTCCCCCTCCAGAATAAAGTAACGAACATACCCAAGAATAATAAAGTATAACCGATATAAGTAACGTTTGTTCCCAGCTCATCATGATTAACAGAAAGTACTGTTCCTTTTTCATCATCATCAAAACTGGCCTGAAATAAACGATATCCTGCCTTATCCAATACATGATTCATATAAATTTTGTAAGGTGTATCTTGTCCACCGTCCTGAATTAACACATCAGAAGAGTAAGAAGCCGGACTATTACTACCAGGGTATTTCTCCATTTTAAAGTCTACCAATTTTACTAAAAACGGAGTTTTATAGATTTTAGAACCATAAGCCATAGAGATTTTTAGTCCTCCCATTTCACTTTGATGTTGGAAATTAGTGATTCCTTTTCCTCCATAAAAAGACACAGTGTCTATAGTATTTGCAGTGGCTACTTCCACTTTAATCAAATCCAGATCATGTTCGTTTTTGGTTTTATCACCCTCAAAATAAATGATATGACCGGGTATAGGTGCCTCAGGAATGACGAATGCCAATCTGCCGAAAGTGTATAAGCTTCTTAAATTAAAAGACTGTGCAGGACTATCTGCAACTACAGGTTTCTTTTCCTGAGTAGCCATAATCATATAATCACCAGCAAAAGGAGTTGCTATTTGTAAAGTACCATTCGCATCTGAGATATTAATTGCTCCTGGGGTTTCCTTATTATAGCTCACCAACATATTTGCTATGAGCTGTACCGTTCCTGATGGAACGTATTTATTTTTTCTCTGCTCATTCTCTAAAACCACCAAATGTAAAGTCGGTTTACCAGTTGTAGTGCGAACTAAAGAGTCTTGTGCTCTTGCATAAAAATCCACTACTTTTACTTTAACACGTTCTCCCTTATAATCATATTCTGCTTTAAAAGTCTTTTTGAACGGCCTTAAATAGGTTGGAATATTATTAGATATTAAAATCGCCGATTGATCATCATAAGCTAATGGCTCATGATCCTTTTCAATTTGCATTTTGAAAAAGGTAGCGTCAGATATGATTTCATCTGTAGCCTCTCCTTCTCTGATGTGCATAGAACCTTCAAAGCTCACATATCTGGTAATGCATCCGCCAATGAAAATGACTATAAACGCAAGGTGAAACATTAATAAAGGCCATTTTTTGCGTTGTGTAAGTTGATACCTACTGATATTCCCAATGAAATTGAGCACCAATATCACCATCACTAACTCAAACCACCAGCAATTGTATATCAATGCTTTAGCAACTGCTGTTCCATAGTCATTTTCAACAAAAGTGGCCATGGCCATAGAGAAAGCGTATAATAATAACATCGCACCCATCGTTCGGGTGGAAAAGAGAATTTTGCCTAACCTTGTAATCATTCGTGTGTTGTTCTTTTCTTTTGTGTCGGTTTGTTTACCGACATAAGGAGCTATTCCTTATCAATTACAGCAAAGATGCCCCGAGGGAATCAGAAAATTGAGACTAAATAGTTTTATGGCACAAAAAAGACGAAACTAGCTGAGGTTTTTAAGAATTAAATCGATTTTTTAGGCATAAAAGCAGTCTATATAGTTATGAACAGCTTTTTTTGTATTTTTGCAAAAAAAAAGTAAATGGATTTATATAAATCAGATGAAGAGGTAGAACTACAACGGGAAAGTTGTTTGTTAGTTAGTGCAACGATTACTGAAGTGGCAAAACTGATGAAGCCAGGAATTACCACGCTTTCGTTAGATGAGATGGCAGAAACATTTATCAGAGACAATAATGGGATTCCTGCTTGTAAAGGTTACCATGGATTTCCATACTCCTTATGTATATCTATAAATGAAGAAGTTGTACATGGTTTTCCCGGTAAACGTATTTTGAAAGATGGAGATGTCGTTTCTATTGATACAGTAGTTTATAAAAATGGCTTTCATGGTGATCATGCCTATACATTCATTATTGGCGAGACTTCAAAAGAGATTTTAGATTTGGTAAGAATTACCAAGGAATCATTATATGTAGGGATTGAACAGGCAGTTGTGGGTAAGCGAACGGGCGACATAGGTTATGCAATAGAAAATTATACAAATAAGCAGCATGGTTATGGAGTGATCCGCGATTTTGTAGGCCATGGGGTAGGGCGTGAAATGCATGAAGATCCACAGATACCTAATTATGGATTTAGAGGTAAAGGGAAAAAACTTACTCAAAATATGGTCCTAGCTATAGAACCTATGATTTCTTTAGGTACTCATAAAATTGATATGTTGGATGACGGATGGACAGTAATTACTGAAGATAATTCAACAGCAGTTCATTTTGAGCACAATGTTTGCGTGAAGAAAGGGGCTCCATTGATTCTATCTGATTTTACAATAATTGAAGCAGCAGAGAAGCAAAATATAAATCTGAATAGTAGCTATTATTAAGGTAGCAGTAAGGGAAAGGAGAGGAGTCTTCACTTTACTTCCTCAAGATTTTATCCATCTTCTTTCCTTTTGCCAATTCATCAATCAGCTTATCCAAATAGCGGATCTTTTGCATGAGCTGGTCCTCGATTTCTTCTACACGGTAACCGCAAATCACCCCTGTGATTTTTGAAACATTTGGGTTTAATTGAGGAGCTTGAGCAAAAAAGGTTTCAAAATCAGTCTTGTTGGTTATAATCTCTTGCAATGCTTGTTGATCATATCCGGTAAGCCAAAATATGATTTCATCTATTTCATCTTTTGTGCGTCCTTTTTTTTCTGCCTTTTGAATATAATGCGGATAAACGCTAGCAAAAGACATTTTATATACTTTTAATATTCTTGTATTATTCATCTCCCTGTCTTTATTTGCCAAAGCTATGGTTTACATCTGTATAACCATAAATCTATTCTTTAGGGGCTTTCTTTATTGGATGCACAGGTTGCTCACTTTCTTCCCTTTTTTTAGCTGGGTTTTTAAAATGTGCTTCTTCTCTGTTATAATCTTTATCCTCAGGTTTTATTACAGCTTTATTTCCTGTTGGTACCTTATCCTTAGGAACATCTTCTCTGAAGTTACTACCTGGCTTTTCACTTTTCCTTTTTGGCTCGTTATTCATATCAATGGTTTTTAAAGGCAAACAATTAGACTACCTGATGGATATAACAAGTTGTACCAACGAGTGTTTTTATTATTCTAATTTTTAGTCTTCTTCTTCGAGGACCTGGCCTTTGGATTAAATTCCAAACAAAGTCCTACCCAATATTTCAGTTTCGCTGGATTATCGAAAGCAATGTCTTCAACATAGGTATAGTCTTTCATCATCCTGCCATTACTCATCATATTGCGGCAATTGCCTTTCTCAAGCTCTTCTAATACTTTTTCTTCACCAATCCGACATAGCAATTCTGAACCTGATACACATATGCACATCTTATCATTTACCATAAAGCATATTCCACTGAACATTTCTTTTTCAGTTACATTTTCCAGATCATATAGTAATGCTCGTACACGATCAGCTAATTGTTCATTATAAGCCATAATCACTATCCTATTTCAAACTTAGATAATTACTTTTCTCCTCTGCCATCAAGAATCATTTTTATAGAGGAAATATAATCAAATAGTGCTTATTAGCCTGATTTTTCTTTAGGTTTGACTATATCTTGTCGCAATTGCCCCCGTTTAATGTCGTCATTAAACAGCAAATACTTCATTCTTAACGATTAACTTTATATCAGTACAATGAATAGATTGGTTAACAAAACAAGCCTTTTAGTGTTATTGTAAATAGAGGCAATCTTAAAATAAATTATCATGGAAAAATTAGAATTTAGTATAGCGATTAATGCCAGTCCTCAGAAAGTTTGGGATATTATTACTGGTAAAGATACTTATAGTCAATGGACAGCACCATTTTCTGAAGGTTCATGTGTAGAAACGGATTGGAAAAAAGGGAGCAAAGCCCTGTTTTTAGATGGTAAAGGAAGTGGAATGGTTTCTGAAATTGTAGAAAGTATTCCTGGGCAATTTCTTTCTATTCATCACCTGGGTGAAGTAAAAGACGGAGTAGAAGATCCTACCACCTATCAAGGTGAGGAATGGGGTAATGCCTTAGAAAACTACAGCCTAAAAGAAGTGGATGGTAAAACGCTTTGGTTGGTAGAAATGGATATGAATGAACAGTATGTTCAATATATGAATGACACCTGGCCAATTGCATTAAATAAGGTAAAAGAATTAGCTGAAAAGGGGTAAGCCCAAATGCTGTTATGAAGAGTCTAATTGCAATATAGTTGCAATTGAAAGGAATGATTTCTAACTTTACCGGAGTTAATGAAATCATATGCGAATAAATTAAGCTTCAATAATGGGGTGTGAATTATTGCATATTTAAATTCTAGTTCAATGAAAGATAGCAGCAATTTCGAAGTAATTATTATCGGAGGAAGTTATTCGGGGCTTTCAGCAGGGATGGCATTAGGGCGTTCTCTACGAAATGTATTAATTATAGATAGTGGACAACCTTGTAACAGTCAAACGCCACATTCCCACAATTTCATCACCCAAGATGGTAAAGCACCCAAAGAAATTTCTACCCTAGCTAAAGAACAGGTTGAAAGGTATGAAACGATTAAATTTCACAACGGACGAGCCATAAAAGGGTTAAAAACAGGAACTGGTTTTCAGATAGAAACGGATTCCGGGAAGTTGTTTAGAGCTAAGAAACTGATATTCGCAACAGGAATTAAAGATATTGTGCCTGACATTGAGGGCTTTTCCGAATGTTGGGGTATTTCTGCAATACATTGTCCCTATTGCCATGGATACGAAGTTAAAAATGAGGTAACAGGTATATTGGCAAATGGAGATGCTGCGATACACTATTCTTATTTAGTTGGCAATTTAACAAAGGATCTAAGTATTTTCACAAATGGGAAAGCTTCCTTTACAAGCGAACAAATGGAGGCTTTAAAAAAGAACAGCATACAAATCAATGAATTAGAAATTGACCGGTTTCAACACAATAATGGGCAGGTAGAAAGCATTTTATTCAAAAATGGATCGGAGGCTTCATTAAAGGCAATATATGCCAGGGTACCATTTGTACAACATTCAGATATCCCTGAAAGTTTAGGCTGTGAGCTAACCGATCAGGGCTTTATTCGTGTAAATGAATTACAGCATACCAATATAGCTGGAGTTTTCGCTTGTGGCGATAATTCCTCTTTTATGCGTTCAGTAGCCAATGCTGTATCAACAGGGAATTTTGTTGGTGCTGTAATAAACAAAGAATTTTGCGAAGAGCAATTCTTTAAAGACACGATCAGTTAATTGTAAACCATAGTATTACATTTTTAATCTAAATAGAAAGGATTTATTAGGGTTTTGCGAGCCTTTAATATTTTCAGTATGATTGGTTTTGCTAAAAATATTAGGTAATATTGTCAGGAATTTCAGCAATCATTTCGTGAAAAAGATATGGGAACATAATTGTTCATAAACTTAATATAAGCTGAAATAAAGGTCTAAATATGAGCAAACCATTAACATATATAAGTTTATTCAGTAGTGCGGGTGTAGGTTGTTTTGGATTCAAGCAGAACGGTTTTGAATGCATCGCAACAAATGAAATTCTAACAAAGCGTTTAAAAATTCAACGTCATAATAATAAATGTAAATACGAGACAGGATATTTAGATGGTGACATTACTAAAGCTGAAATAAAACATCAATTATTTGCTGAAATAGAAAAATGGCAGGCGCTTCATAAAATTTCCAATCCTGATGTAATTATAGCCACACCGCCTTGTCAGGGGATGTCTGTAGCCAATCATAAAAAAAACAAAGAGCTGGTACGCAATTCTTTGGTTGTGGAATCTATAAAAATCACGAAAGAAGTAAACCCTAAATTCTTCATTTTTGAAAATGTCAGGGCATTTTTAACTACTACTTGTACCGATGTTGATGAAATAGAGAAGCCGATTGGAGAAGCTATAAGACTCAATTTAGGTGGCCATTATAATATACTGTACAAAGTTGTAAATTTTAAAGATTATGGTTCTCATTCAAGCAGAACGAGAACTTTGGTAATTGGTATTAGAAAAGATTTGCAAAATATTAGTCCTTACGATATTTTCCCTGAAGCTCATAAACCAAAGACTTTAAGAAAACTGTTTACAGGTTTACAGGAATTTGATGAAATGGGAGCAATAGCTGAAACGGATATTTTACACTCATTTAGAGAATATAATGTTAATATGCTGCCCTGGATTGAGAATTTAAAGGAGGGAGAATCTGCATTTCAGAATGAAGATCTAAATAGAATTCCGCATCAGATCAAAGACGGTGTAGTGGTTATCAATAAAAGTAAAAATGGCGATAAGTATGCACGTTGGTTTTGGGACAGGGAGGGACCTTGTGTCCATACCAGAAATGACATTTTAGCTAGTCAAAATACTGTTCACCCTGAAGAAAACAGAGTATTTAGCATCAGAGAATTAATGTTGATGATGAGTATTCCCGAATCTTTTCAATGGACAGAACTACCCGTAGAAAAACTCAGTGACCTAAGTATTGCAGAAAAAAAGGCTTTCTTGAAAAAGGAAGAGCTAAATATAAGACATTGTATAGGTGAAGCTGTTCCGACAGGAGTTTTTGCTAACATTGCCAAAAGGATAAAAGAGGTTTTGAGTCGTAAAACACTTACTACAACAGAAATAACCAATATCATTAAAAAGGAAGAGCTGAGTGAGATTGAGAACCTTATCCCTTATATCGATGCTAAGTATAAACAATTGGGACTTGAGAATATACTACAAATTGCAGAGTATGCCAATGCAAGTCGTCAAGAGAATTCCGCATTCTTTACTCGTAAAGACATTGGTTTTTCTGTAGTAAAGGATTTACCTGATTTTAAAGGGAAAAAGAAGATCCGCATTTTAGAACCATCAGTCGGTATTGGCAATTTTATCCCATTGTTAATTGAAAAATACAAAGATAAAGATGAGGTAACATTTGACCTTGTTGATATTGACAACAACTCTTTTGCAATTTTGAAAAATATTTTAGACAAGTTAAGCTTGTCCAAAAAGTTTAAATTCAATTTTATCCATGCAGATTTTCTAACTTATGATTTTTCTGAAAAATACGATCTGGTTGTCGGTAACCCACCATACAAGAAGCTAACTAATAATCCAGACCTCGTATTATACAAGGTAAATATGAGAAATAATGAAACAAATAACTTGTTCTCATTCTTCATTGAAAAGGCAATATCTTTAGGGAGCTTTGTGTCTTTAATTGTACCAAAAAGTTTGATAAATGCCCCTGAGTTTAATATTACAAGGGAAATCTTAAACGAGCAGAACCTTTTAAAAATATGCGATTATGGAGAGAAAGGTTTTAAAGGAGTTAAAATTGAAACGATCAGCTTTTTATTGGAATGCACCATAAAAAAACATGCGGAAACAATACTAATAGAAAGTTATATCACTGCAACTGTTGAAGAGAAAAGGAAAGATTACCTATTTTCAGATCAGTTTCCTTATTGGTTGATTTATCGTAATTCAAAGTTTGACGAAATTGCTGAAAAACTTAAGTTTGATATCTTTAATAGCTTCAGAGATAGACAAATTACAAAGTTGATTACAAAAGACAGCGGAAAATTTAGAGTTTTAAAATCCCGGAATATTGGTAATAATGAAATTTTAAAGCTTGAAAATTACGATTGCTATATTGATGATATGGAACATTTGGCAGTGTCCAGGTTTTTAAATCAGGAGGATGTGGTAATGGTTCCTAATCTAACCTATTATCCACGTGCCAGTTTCTTGCCTAAAAACACTATTGTTGATGGTTCTGTGGCGCTGCTAACTTTAAAGAATGGAAGCAGAATGCCGACAGAAAAGGATCTGGAATACTATAGCTCTAAAGAATTTGAATTATTTTATCGTGTTGCAAGAAATTATGGAACACGTTCACTAAATATTGATAACAATTCTGTATTCTTTTTTGGACTTCTAAAAGCGCTTGATCATGAAAATACCAATCACACATGAAATGAGAATGCAGGCTAAGGCCGAATCTAAGAGGCGTGATGCCTTTATTAAGCATCACTTTGAGGTTTCCCATTTAACTTACGAGCAGAGAGATGAACTTGGATTTTTAGGAGAATTTGCATGTGCCGCTGCTTTGAACATAGATTGGAAAAAGAACATCCGCGAAAACTATCATACCATTGATGATTATGATTTCCTTATTAACGGTAAGAAGATTGATGTAAAATCGGAAACCGTTCCATTAAAATATGCTCAGAAAATTTTAAGTAAACAGATTGGAGACGATGATCTATATGGTAGAAGATTAATTAATAAAGGTCAATTGAATCTGTTAACCAAATATGATTTTGTAATCTTTGGTATGTTTATCCGAGAGGATATCAGTCATTGGTATCCTCTGGGGTATTTGGAAACTGATATCATTTTAAAAGAATACCCGTATACCTTAAACAGACCTGATGGTGGTAACTACACATTCCCAGGATCACCAGTCCCAACCTCCAGATTAAAAAAAATCAATGACTTAATTAATCATTAACAATTAAAGAATGATAGATACGATTAATGCTTTCTTAGGACAATTTGATCTTGATGTCAGAAAATCTGGGGATGCCAGATTTATGGATCAAAAAGTTACCCCTGATGTACTTTGCATAGTTGCAGATTGTGTGTTAAATTATGTTGCAGACAGAGATATTGAATTTACTAAAGATGATATTTGGAATGACCGCTATTTTAATTCAAATGTAAGGGCAATTTTTAATAAGCCAGATGCAAGCAATGAAACCACAAAGTTGGAATATGATAAGTTTACTTCTCAACCTTTACGTGCACTAGCATACTCTAATGTGCTGATTATGAGAAAGGAGGGGAAAAGAAATATATATCGTATAAACAACCAGAAAGTTCTTGAATTTATAGCAATGAAAGAGCGGAATGCATATCTGTTTCTATATCATTACCTGCTCCAGGTATTGTCGAATAGTGGACAAATAAGATTCTTTGATGATTATAAAGCTAAATGTTTAAATGGAACAGTGACTAATAACGATTTCACTGAACTAAAAGAACGTTATCAAAAATTTATTATTGGTAATACAGCCATAAATGGTAAAACTGAAGTAAACAGAATATTTCCTAAAGTCCTGAATATTTATGCTTGTGAAAACAATATACAGGGTACAATTGGAGGGAAATTATCTGATAATCAGTTTTATTATACAGATTTAATGTATAATCGGCCGAACTGGAGAGATATCAAGAAGAATAAGAATGTCTCTAGAAATGAAGCTGTTGAAGAGCATGAAAGTTTGATGATGAAACAGAATGAAGCTTATTCAGACTATCTTGTTCAGAAAGCAATGAGTATAATTCGTAAAATGTATAAAGAAAGCGAAGTAAAAGACCAGTATGCAAATGGAGAAGCTACACAAATTCATCATATTTTCCCTAAATCTGCATTTCCACAATTGGCTCATTACCTGGAGAATCTGATTAAACTTACGCCAACACAACATTATACAAAAGCACACCCAAGTAATAAGACAGATGCGATAAACAAAGACTATCAATTGGTTTGTTTATTGGCTAAATGTGATGGTATAGAGGCATCATTAAATCGTGCTGAGTTTTTGTACAGAAAGGAATCCTTAATTTTTGTTATCAATACAGGTTTAGCGCAAAAGTTAGATTACAACCTGGAATTCAGAACAATCAAAACTGAGCTGTCAAAAATATACAACGTCACTTAAAGGTATATCCAGCTTTTTGTAATATTTTCACGTAATTTGTATACGTTTATTCATAATATAAAAACCTATTTGATATGAAACCATTAAAATACGCTACACTTATTCTTTGCGTTGTTGCTCTTGCTTCGTGTAATACGTTTAAAAAATCATCCACACAAACAGATAATGACATGAAAAGCAATGTAATTACAGATCGCAAGTGGAAACTAGTTGAACTAGATGGAAAACCTGTTGCAGATCAAATCAATGGTAAAGAACCATTCATTTTACTTCAAAAAAGTGATAACCGTTATTCAGCTTCAGCAGGATGTAATGGATTAGGTGGCACCTTTACATTATTAGATCATGCAAGAATTAAATTCTCTCAAGGTATGTCGACCATGATGGCTTGTGAGCATATGGAGATCGAAACTGGTCTGAACAAAGCATTGATTACTGCAGATAACTATAGCCTTAGTGGTGATGATATGTCTTTAAACAAAGCTAGAATGGCTCCTTTGGCTCGTTTTAAAGCTGTAAAATAGTATTTACTATGATCTATACTTTTTAAAAAATGCATTGCATATTGGATATTTAAAAATATCCAATATGCAATGATAGATGGTCTTCCCGGAATTGTGTCGCTCAATAGCAATGAATCCTATAATATGAATTTTAAAAAACACTTTTTAACGCTCTTACTTATCTCATATGGACTTTTGGTTACAGCCCAACAGAAACCCAATGTCATTTTTATATTGGCGGATGATATGGGATACGGTGACCTGGGTTGTTATGGACAAACTTTAATCGAAACACCCAATATTGATAAACTCGCCTCTGGAGGTATACGTTTTACTCAGTTTTATGCAGGTACATCAGTGTGTGCTCCATCGAGAGCATCCTTAATGACAGGATTGCATACTGGGCATACTCCAATAAGAGGAAATAAGGAGATTAAACCGGAGGGACAACAACCTTTACCGGATGCTACTTTTACCATTCCTGAATTATTCAAAGCAGCAGGGTATAGAACAGGTGCATTTGGTAAATGGGGATTAGGATTCCCGGGGTCCGAGGGAGATCCAACAAAACAGGGCTTCGATCAGTTTTATGGATACAATTGTCAGCGTGAATCACATAACTTTTTTCCAAATCATCTTTGGAATAATTTAAACCGTGTTGAACTGAGTAATACATTTAGCAAGCAAGTCGAATACGCACCAGAATTGATTCAAAAACAGGCATTAGATTTTATGGTTAATAACCAATCTGAGCCATTCTTTATGTATATGGCCTATACCTTGCCACATGCAGCTTTGCAATTACCAGCCGGTGATCAAACTTTTGAATATTATAAAAAGAAGTTTAACGAACAGCCTAAAGCAATTAAGAAAGATTGGAATGGAGTAGGTTATCAGCCTCAGGCTTACCCACATGCTGCATATGCCACTATGGTGAGTAAGTTGGATAGTTATGTCGGACAGCTGGTCTCAAAGCTAAAGGAATTGGGTTTAGATAAAAATACGCTCATCATTTTTACCAGTGATAACGGACCACATATAGAAGGCGGAAATGATCCTGCATTTTTTAACAGCAGTGCTGGCTTTAAAGGAGTAAAACGACAACTAACTGAAGGTGGTATCAGGGAGCCTATGATAGCCAATTGGGCAGGTAAAATAAAAGCAGGACAGTCTTCTGATTATATAGGTGCATTTTGGGATTTTATGCCAACTTTTGCTGACCTGACACGACAAACACTTTCTACTCCTACAGATGGAATTTCTGTATTACCCTTGTTGCTAAATAAAGGAAAACAAAAACAGCATGACTTTTTATATTGGGAATTTCATGAAGATGGTGGTAGACAAGCAGTAAGAATGGGAAAATGGAAAGCCATAAAGGAAAAAGTGATGAAAAATCCAAACAGTCAAATTGCTTTGTATGACTTAACAAAAGACCCTAAAGAAAGTACTGATATATCAGCTAAGTATCCGAAAATTGTAAAGCAAATGCAAGAGATTATGGATAGGGAACATGTGGAGGAAAAGAATTTTCCTTTCTTTTCTGTATTGTAATGAGGGTATTACAATTATGGTATTGTAAACAATAATTCGTATCTTCTGTTACTTAAGTGTTTAATTTAATTATTGATGCTCATGGAACCTTACGAAATAATAATATCTGGAAAAAAATTAACAGTAGTTCCGCTTGATGACGGTAGCTATAGTATTTTGGATGGAGCAAAACGTATAGCCAGTTTATGGCTTGATGTAACTGCAGCCGGAATTTCATGGGCAGCAGAGCGAATATCCCTTCAATTAGCTGAACAAATAGGATTGTTAATAAATGCACATGAATATTAAAAATAAGCTTTAGATTCGCTTTATCCATTTTTAATTTTATGAAAGCAATCCTGATCCAGCAATTTGGTGAACCCCAAACCTTACAACTTAATGAAGTAGAAAAACCTATAATTAACGATGATCAGGTGTTGATTAAAGTAATTGCAGCCGCAGTAAATCCGGTTGATACTAAAATCAGAGCTGGTGTTCACGTATCTTGTAAAGATCTGAAGCTTCCTGCTATTTTGGGTAAAGATATGAGTGGGGTCATTGAACAAATAGGCAAAAATATAAAGGACCTTAAACCTGGCGATGCAGTTTTTGGTTGTATAGCAAATACTTATGCTGAATATACAGCAGCCAATCCACAATTAATAGTTAAAAAACCTGAAAACATTTCTTTTGAGGAGGCAGCAGGTGTTTCTTTAGCTGGCTTAACAGCTTATCAGGCAATTAATGAGCATTTAAAAGTTACTACTGGGCAACGTATTTTAATACAATCTGCTGCAGGTGGAGTAGGACACCTTGCTGTTCAATTTGCTAAACTCAATGGTGCTTTTATATATGGTACAGCCTCTGCTAAGAACACTTCATTTTTAAAAGAATTAGGCGTAGACCATCCCATTAATTATAAAGAAGAACAGTTTGAAGAAATAGCAACAGAACTTGATGCTGTAATGGATACAATGGGAGGTGATATCCTTTACCGTTCTATCAGTTGTGTTAAAAGCGGTGGTAAGGTGATTTGCTTGCCATCATCAACAAAAAATGATCCTAAAGCCTTAGAACTAGCAAAAGAAAGAGGGGTAGAGTTGATTTGGTCTATGATGGAGCCTAATCAGAAAGAACTACAATTATTTTCCACTTTACTCGAAGAAAATAAGCTAAAAGTAAAAGTGGATAAGATTTTCCCGCTAACCGAAATTGTCCAGGCACATAAAGTAATGGAGTCTCATGGAGTCAGCGGGAAAATTGTGATACAAATATCTTCTTAATCGATTATATCTTATTTTACACGTTCAACGTATTCACTGGTACGTGTATCAACTTTTATTTTATCACCTTCATTTACAAATAATGGTACTTTAATTTCTACACCATTTTCTGTAGTAACATTTTTCATCGCACCAGAAGAAGTATCACCTTTAACTGCAGGTTCTGCATAAGTAACTTCTAATTCCACAAAGTTCGGTACAAGTGCCATAATTGGTTCTTCACTTTCGATAGAAACAATTACATCCATACCTTCTTTCAAAAACCTTGCTGCTGGACCAAATAATGCCTTTTCGATATTGAACTGCTCGAAAGTAGCATTGTCCATTACCACATAATAATCACCCTCTTCATATAAATATTGATAGTCACTAGTTTCTACACGGCATATTTCAACCTGCTCGTCAGTTCCTAAACGTGCTTCAACAATTTTTCCCGTTTTAATGTTACGGAATTTACCTAAGTAAAAAGCACCGCCTTTACCAGGTGTACGGTGTATGATTTCGATAACAGTTACCAATTCGCCGTTAAAGCGTAAAATGTTCCCTACTTTAATTTCAGATGCCTTTGCCATAAAAATATAATTGTAAAATTTTATGCCCAAAGATATACCCTTTTTACAAATTTCTATGATTTAATGACAATAGGAGTTTTATATTAGCAGAATGAAACATAAAATAAGCTCCTTAAACATATTAGGTACAGCAATAATGTTGTCTTTAGTCGTTCTGTTTTCTGGCTTTAGTGCCTCAGAACCACCATCTTCAATGAAATGGAAACAACTATTTAATGGTAAAAACTTAAAAGGATGGGATATAAAAATCCGAAATCATAATTATAAAGAGAATTATGGAAATACATTTCGTGTAGAAAATGGAAACATGGAAGTAAGATATGACCAATATGGAGGTAAGTTTTCTGAACAATTCGGACATATATTTTTCAATAAACAATATTCATATTATTTAATAGGTGTAGAGTATCGTTTTGTTGGAAAACAACTAGATGATGGACCAGGATGGGCTTTCCGAAATAGTGGAATTATGATTCATGGACAGGATCCGGCAACCATGACCAAATCACAGGATTTTCCTAATTCTATAGAAGTACAATTATTGGGCGGAGCCGGAAATGGAGAACGTTCTACAGCAAACTTATGTACGCCGGGAACGCAATTCGTAAAAGATGGCAAAGTCATTAAAAACCATTGCATTGAATCTAACTCAAAAACCTTTAATGGCGATCAGTGGGTTCGCGTTGAAGTATTGGTATTGGGCGACTCTTTAATTGTACATTATGTAAATGGAGAGGAAGTTTTGCGTTACGAAAGACCACAACTTGACCCTATAGGAGATGAGGTAGAAGGAAAATTATTAAAAGGCGGTAGCATTTCACTTCAAAGTGAAAGTCACCCAGTCGATTTCCGTAAGGTAGAAATAATTGATTTAGAGAAATATGCCAAAGATCCGGTAAAATTGAAACAAGTTGTAGAACAACTGATGTCAGAAAAAAGGATAGCAAAACAGTAAAATGCAGCAAATGAATTCTAATTTACTGAACTTGCGATCTGTTCAGGTGACCAGGTACGTTACCCCCTTAAGAGAGGGAGGCTCTATGCCGGCTATAGCAGAAGCTGACGACGACTTTCTTTATGTCCTTAAATTTAGAGGCGCGGGACAAGGTCAAAAAGCATTAATTGCAGAGATCTTTGGTGCTGAAATTGCACGTGCCCTTGGGTTACGTGTTCCTGAGATAGTATTTGCAAGTTTAGATGAGGCCTTTGGAAGAATAGAGCCTGATGAAGAAATACAAGATCTGTTACGCAGCAGTGAGGGATTAAACCTGGCATTACATTATCTATCAGGTGCCATTACATTTGATCCACTTGTTACTACTGTAGATGCAAAATTAGCTTCTCAGATTGTATGGCTGGATTGTTTGCTGATGAATATGGATCGTACCGCAAGAAATACCAATATGCTGATGTGGCATAAAGAACTCTGGTTAATAGATCATGGTGCTTCCTTATACTTTCATCATTCCTGGCAAAATTGGGAAGAACAGGCAAAACGTCCCTTTGCATTGATTAAAGATCATGTATTACTTCCATGGGCTACAGAACTGGAAACAGTAAACAATGAATTTGTTCCTAAACTTACTAAGGACCTGATTGAGTCTATCGCAGCCTTAATTCCTGATGAATGGTTGACTGATGAAGATTCATTTGAGAGTCCAGAGGTACATAGGCAGGCTTATATTCAATTCCTGACCACCAGGATAGCTAACTCAGATATATTTGTAAAGGCAGCAGAAGATGCAAGAGAAAGACTTATTTGAGTATGCCATAATTCGCGTTGTACCCAGGGTAGAGCGTGAGGAATTTATAAATACCGGTATAGTTGTATACTGTAGAAAGCAGCAGTTTTTAGGAATGATGTACGAACTGAATACCGACAAGCTAAATGCTTTTTGTAAAGAAATTGATATTACCGTTTTAAAAGAGAATCTTTGCGCTTTTGAGCGTATTTGTATTGGAGGTAATCAATCCGGAACAATCGGACAATTAGATCTGGCCTCCAGATTCCGATGGTTAACGGCAACCCGAAGTACAGTGATACAGACTTCAAGAGCGCATGCTGGTCTTTGTATTAATGCCAGAGAAACTATGCAGCGATTATTCACCGAAATGGTGCTTTAATGTGCTAATGATAGCTTCAAACCATTAAAAAACAAAAATATTTAAATAAAGATGACAGAAAAAGTAATACTTGTAGATGCGAATGATAACGATATTGGTGAAATGGCGAAAATGGAAGCACATCTAAAAGGAAAACTTCATCGTGCATTTTCTGTTTTTATTTTCAATACAAAAGGAGAATTATTGTTACAGCAAAGGGCAGATGACAAATACCATTCAGCAGGAAAATGGACAAATACCTGCTGTAGTCACCCCAGGCCAAATGAAGAAACCTTAGTAGCAGCTCATAGAAGATTAATGGAAGAAATGGGGATGCAATGTGATATAAAGCATGTGTTCAGTTTCCAATATGAGGCCGAGGTTACAGCACAGGGGCTGATTGAAAATGAATTTGACCATGTGTTTTTTGGTGTGTCAGACGATACTCCAAATATCAATCCGGCAGAAGTAGCCACTTATAAATATGTAAAAATGGATGACTTATCCAATGATTTAAAAACAAACCCCAATCAATATACAGCATGGTTAAAAATCTGTTTTGATAGGGTTATGGAACATTACTCAAGACTTTACTAACTTTGTTTCATATTACAATCACTCTATTGCTAACTTAAAGAAAAATATTATATGATTATTGAACCTAAAATGCGTGGGTTTATATGCCTTACCGCACACCCAACTGGTTGTGAACAAAATGTAATCAATCAGATTAACTATGTAAAATCAAAAGGGAGTATTTCAGGCCCTAAAAAAGTACTGGTTATAGGTGCTTCTACAGGTTTTGGTCTGGCATCAAGAATTACCAGTGCTTTTGGATCTGATGCTGCTACGATTGGCGTTTTCTTTGAAAAACCACCTGCTCCTGGAAAAACTGCATCACCAGGATGGTACAATAGTGCTGCTTTTGAACAACAGGCTATAAAAGGTGGTCTTTATGCAAAAAGCATAAACGGTGATGCTTTCTCTGATGAGATCAAGCAAAAAACACTTGATTTAATTAAGCAAGACCTTGGTCAAATTGATTTGGTGATCTATAGCTTAGCTTCTCCAAAAAGATTAAACCCAAAAACAGGCATAGTACACAGTTCTGTATTAAAGCCAATTGGCGATCAGGCATTCACTAATAAAACAGTTGATTTCCATACAGGTACAGTTTCAGAAATTTCTATAGCTCCGGCAAATGAAGAAGAAATTGAAAATACCGTAGCAGTAATGGGAGGGGAAGACTGGGAAATGTGGATTGATGCATTAACTCAAGCCAACCTACTAGCTCCGGGAGCATCAACAGTAGCTTATTCTTATATCGGACCATCGTTAACAGAAGCGGTATACAGAAAAGGAACTATTGGTCGTGCAAAAGATCATTTAGAAGCTACAGCTTTTACTATTGCTGATAAATTGAAAGCAATTGGAGGACATGCTTATGTTTCTGTTAACAAAGCTTTGGTTACTCAAGCGAGTTCAGCCATTCCTGTTATTCCATTATATATTTCCTTATTGTATAAAGTGATGAAAGATAATGGAACACATGAGGGGTGTATTGAGCAGATTCAACGCTTATTTGCTGAAAGACTTTACAATGGTCAGGAAATCCCAACTGATGATAAAGGGAGAATCCGTATTGATGATTTAGAAATGCGAGAAGATGTTCAGGATAAAGTAGCCGGACTATGGCCTGAAGCAACTGCAGAAAATCTACCACAAATTGGCGATCTTGCTGGTTATAAAAAAGACTTTTTAAACCTATTTGGATTTGATGTTAATGGTGTTAATTATACTGAAGATGTAAATGAAATGGTAGAAATACCTGGATTAGTTTAATATATTTATATCCAACTTTAAAAGGAGCCTGTGTCTTATGATACAGGCTCCTTTGTTATTGATGCTAATCAGGCATCAGCTATTGTTCAGTATTAGTATGATATATAGCTACAGATAATTCGGATATAACAGGGAAATAACAAGGGAAAAATTCCTGTTATCTCCCTGTTATGTCCCTGTCATGTCCCTGTGATGTCCCTGTTTAGCTAAAGCTCATCTTCATTTGTTTATAATACCCCATTACGATGTAAAAATTGATGGTTATTCTCTTGTTATTTTGCTTTAATAGTGTACTTTTTACACTGTAAATACTTGATAATTAATTGGTTTAAATGTGTTGCTTTCAAAGTTTTCTGATATTTTTGCGGCACAAATACTAAAACTTATGAAAATTAAGAAAGTTCTGATTGCAAACCGGGGCGAAATTGCTATCCGTATAGAACGTGCCTGTAGTGAATTAGATATTCAGACAGTGGCTGTTTATACCTATGAGGATCGATATTCCTTACATCGTTATAAAGCTGATGAAGCTTACCAGATAGGAGATGACCATGAACCACTCAAACCCTATCTTGACATTAATGGTATTATCGAAACAGCCAAATATAGTGGGGCTGATGCTATTCATCCGGGCTATGGTTTCCTTTCTGAAAACGAAGAGTTTGCAAAACAATGTGCAGAGAATGGAATTATCTTTATAGGACCAAGACCAGATGTAATGCTATCCCTGGGAGATAAAGTAACCGCCAAAACAGTTGCTAAAGCTGCCGGACTGCCTATTATTGAAAGTAATGAACAGGAATTAGACGCCATTGAAACGGCCCTTGCCGAAGCAAAAAGAATCGGTTATCCTTTAATGATCAAAGCTGCCTCAGGAGGTGGAGGTCGAGGTATGCGTATTGTAAGGAATGACGAACAGCTGGAAAAAGGTTTTTTTGAAGCAAGAAGTGAAGCGAAAAATGCTTTTGGTGATGATACCGTATTCTTGGAAAAGTTTATTGACAGACCACGTCATATAGAGGTTCAGATTGTAGCGGATAATTACGGCCAGGTAGTTCATCTTTATGAACGCGACTGTTCTGTACAACGCCGTTTTCAGAAAGTAGTAGAAGTAGCACCATCTTTAAATTTAACAGAACAAACCCGCAAACAGCTTTATCATTATGCTACCTCAATAGCAAAAGCGGTTAAATACAATAATGTAGGAACGGTAGAATTCTTAATAGATCAGCAGGAAAACATCTACTTTATTGAAGTAAATCCACGTATACAGGTAGAACATACGGTAACCGAAATGATTACCGGTATAGATCTGATAAAAACACAATTATATATAGCAGATGGTTATCACTTGTCTGATGAAGAAATTGGCCTAAAAGATCAGGATAAAATCATGTGTAATGGCTTTGCCATGCAATGTCGTATTACAACCGAAGATCCAGGAAACGATTTTAAGCCAGATTATGGCACGCTTATCACCTATAGAAATGCAACAGGCTTTGGTATCCGTCTGGATGAAGGTAGTACTTACCCAGGAATGAAAATCAGTCCATTCTTTGACTCAATGTTGGTTAAAGTAAGTACCAGTGGGGCTACTTTGCATGATGCTTCGAGAAAAATGAATCGTGCCTTAAGAGAGTTCAGAATCAGAGGTGTTAAAAACAACGTACAATTTCTTGAAAACCTGATCAACCACCCAACTTTTATTCAAGGAAAAGCGACCGTTAACTTTATCCAGGAACATCCAGGATTGTTTGAATCTAAGAAACGTTTGGATAGAGGGACAAGAATCCTTACTTACCTGGGGGAAGTTTCTGTGAATGGAAACCCTGATGTGAGGGATGTAGATGAAAACAAAAGGTTAGAGAAACCTGAAATCCCTGCTTATGATCATTATGCCCCATATATTAAAGGTACAAAAGACCTCTTAACAGAACTAGGTCCTGATGGTTTTTCGAAATGGCTGAAAGCAGAAAAAAAGATCCACTATACAGATACCACATTCAGAGATGCTCATCAATCTCTATTGGCTACACGTATGCGTACTTATGATATGCTTAAAGTGGCAGAAGGGTTTGCAAAGAACCATCCACAAACTTTTAGCATGGAAGCCTGGGGTGGCGCAACATTTGATGTTTGCTTACGCTTTTTACACGAAGATCCATGGAGAAGACTAGAAAAGCTAAGGGCTGCAATGCCAAATATATTAATACAAATGCTCATCAGAGGATGTAATGGTGTCGGTTATGCTGCATATCCAGATAATTTGATTGAATCATTCGTAGAGAAAAGCGGGGAAAAAGGAGTTGATATTTTTAGAATATTTGATTCCCTGAATTGGATGGAAAATATTGCTCCATGTATAGAAATGGTACGGAAAAAGACTGGTGGACTGGCTGAAGGTTCATTATGCTATACCGGTGATATCCTTGATCCTAAACGTACTAAGTATAGTCTGGATTATTATCTAAAGCTCGCTAAGAACCTGGAAGATGCAGGAAGTCATATTCTGGGTGTTAAAGATATGTCTGGTTTATTGAAGCCATATGCAGCAAAAGTATTGATCGAAGCATTGAAAGATACAGTGAAAATACCTATCCACTTGCATACACATGATACTTCATCTTTACAACCTGCAACTTATTTAATGGCAATAGAAGCAGGTGTTGATGTGATAGACTGCGCTTTAGGTGCATTGTCAGGCACAACTGCACAGCCTAATTTCAATTCTATTGTAGAAATGATGCGCTTCCATGAAAGAGAAAACACTTATGATCAGAAATCACTAAATGCCTATTCCAATTACTGGGAAACAGTTAGGGAATATTATTACCCTTTTGAATCAGGCCTTAAAGCCAGTTCAGCTGAAGTGTTTGAGCATGAGATTCCTGGTGGACAATATTCAAACTTAAAACCACAGGCCATTGCATTAGGACTCGGCGATCAGTTTGAATTGATTAAACAACGTTATGCAGATGTAAATGAACTTTTTGGTGATATTGTGAAAGTAACACCGAGTTCGAAAGTTGTGGGCGATATGGCCCAATTCATGGTAGCCAATCAAATTACTCCCGATGATATTTTTGTCAGAGGTGAACAGTTGGCCTTTCCTGAATCTGTTATTTCTTTCTTTATGGGTGAAATTGGGCAACCAGAGGGTGGTTTTCCAGAAGCATTGCAACGAATATTGTTAAAAGGCAAGACACCATTTACAGATCGCCCAAATAAACATCTGACTCCTTTAAATTTAGAACAGGAGTTTGAAGACTTTAAAAAAGAATTTGGGGACGACCTTAGTTATACCATGTATCTGGCCTATAAATTCTATCCTAAAGTTACTGCCGAAGCTATAAAGGTGTTCAGGTTATATGGTGATGTGTCTGTTATCCCAACAAGATATTTCTTTTATGGGATGAAGCCAGGTGAGGAGACCACTATTGAAATAGCTAAAGGCAAGACATTATTGGTTCGTCTGCTTTCTATAGGACCTGCAGATGATAAAGGGATGCGTACCGTATTCTTCAAATTAAATGGTCAGACACGTAATATCGAAATTCAGGATAAATCTATTACGGTAGTTAAATTAGAGAACCGTAAGGTAGATAAAGAATTATCAAGTCACATTGGATCACCATTACAGGGCTTGCTATCTAAAGTGTTTGTTAAGGCAGGAGATAAAGTGAAAAAGAACCAGCCTCTCTTTATGATTGAAGCCATGAAAATGGAATCCAATATTTCTGCAATTGCAGATGGAGTTGTAAAATCTATTACACTCGCTGCCGGTACTATGGTTAATACGGACGACCTTGTTCTAGAGTTATTAGATTAATATCTTGTAAAATCTCTTTGTAAATGGTTAATCTGGGTTCTACCAGATTAACCATTTCTATTAAAATCACGACAACGATTGCGTAAATATTTTCTAATCAAGACTGTTTTTCTTTATTAATATTATGTAGAATTGCTTTTACACTAGAATTTGTGGCAGGTCTACTTTATGTTAAGTTACATATCTTGGATCTTAATACAAGAAATCTTAAAGACTAGCGAGCAGAATTATTAGAGAATTATTAAAACCAAATATAATGAACCAAGAAAAAATTGGAAAGTACAGATGGACAATATGTGCCATGTTATTTTTTGCCACTACAATAAATTATATGGACCGTCAAGTTCTTTCATTAACATGGAAGGATTTTATTGCGCCTGAGTTTCATTGGACAAATAACGATTATGGTAATATCACCGCTCTTTTTTCTAGTTTTTATTCTATATCTATGTTATTTGCCGGGCGTTTTGTTGACCGTATGGATACAAAAAAAGGCTTTTTATGGGCAATTGGTGTATGGTCTGTAGGAGCAATCATACATGCCTATTGCGGTATAGCCACTTCAGGCTTGCTTACAGGAGAATGGTTATTAGGCTTTGAAGGTTCGAAAGAAGCAATTTCACGTGTTGGTGATACCTCATTGATTATTTCTACCAGTGTTACTTTATTTATTGTTGCACGTTTTGTATTGGCCGTTGGCGAAGCAGGTAATTTTCCTGCAGCGATTAAAGCTACGGCAGAATATTTTCCTAAAAAAGATAGAGGCTTTTCAACCAGTATCTTCAATTCAGGAGCAACTGTAGGTGCCCTATTAGCACCTTTATCTATTCCTTTTATCGCAGCAGCTTATGGCTGGGAAATGTCATTTATCATTATTGGAGCATTAGGTTTTGTATGGATGGGATTCTGGGTATTTATATATCATAAACCTGAAGTACATCCAAAAGTAAATGCAGCGGAACTGGCTTATATCCAGCAAGATATTATTAATGACAGGAAACTGGTAGACTATATAGAGGAAACAACAGCTAAAGTATCTTTTATAGATTGCTTTAAATTTAAACAAACCTGGGCTTTTGCCATTGGTAAGTTTATGACTGATGGCGTTTGGTGGTTTTTCCTTTTCTGGACGCCAGCATACTTAAGTTCTGTTTACGGCATGGATTCTACAGAAAGTGCATGGCCTTTATTTATTCTATATGCTATTACTTTACTTTCTATAATAGGAGGATGGTTGCCTACATATTTTGTAGAGAAAAAAGGGATGAACCCATACGCCGGTCGTATGAAAGCTATGTTGATTTTTGCATTCTTCCCATTGCTTGCTTTGTTGGCACAACCATTAGGGCATATTACTTATTGGATTCCGGTAATCATTATCGGTATCGCCGGAGCAGCTCACCAGGCTTGGTCGGCTAATATTTTCTCTACCGTGGGCGATATGTTCCCTAAAAAAGCAATTGCTACTATTACAGGCATTGGTGGTATGGCCGGTGGTGTAGGTGCCACGATCATCAATAAAAGCTCAGGTGTATTATTTGATTATGCAGGTGAAAACCAAATGGTTTTTATGGGTTTTAAAGGAGAAGAAGCAGGTTACTTCATTATTTTCTCTGTGTGTGCAGTTTGTTATTTAATAGGCTGGGGAATTATGAAAACTCTTGTGCCTCACTATAAGCCGATTACAACCTTGTAAAACCTAAATAATACCTAACTAATATTACCTAAATGCTAGTAAAAGATCAGCTCGATTCGATTTTCATAGAAGAAAATCAAATTCCTGAGGAGTTTAAATTACCCGAAGAGCTTCACCAACGCGAATATTTAAGCAATGGTGAAATGCGTACATGGAATGGAGAGGTGCACGAAGTGTTATCTCCGATATGTATAAGAACCGACAAGGGACTAAAACGTAAAGTGATAGGCACTTACCCGCTGTGTAGTGAAAAGGAGGCTAAGGAAGCATTAGATGCCGCTGTAGCAGCTTATAATAACGGACGTGGTGAATGGCCTACTATGAGTGTGGCAGACCGTATAAAATGTGTAGAAAAGTTTACACTGAAGATTATCGAAAAGAAATCCATTGTAGTGAAACTGCTAATGTGGGAAATCGGTAAATCATACGGAGATTCTATAAAGGAATTTGATCGCACTGTAGAGTACATTTATGCAACAATTGATGCTTTAAAGGATTTAGATAGGACTTCATCAAAATTTAGTATTGAACAAGGCATTGTAGCACAGATTAGGCGCTCACCACTTGGAGTTGTACTTTGTATGGGGCCGTTTAACTACCCATTAAATGAAACCTTTACAACATTAATTCCTGCGCTTATTATGGGGAATACAATGTTGTTTAAACCACCTAAGCATGGTACTTTATTACATTATCCATTATTGGAAGCCTTTAGAGACTGTTTCCCTAAAGGAGTAGTGAATACTATTTATGGTCGTGGAAATAAGATCATTCCTGATCTGATGAAATCTGGTCAGATCAATGTTTTGACCTTAATAGGTTCTAGTAAGGTAGCCAATGAACTAAAAAAACTGCATCCTAAAGTAAACAGGTTACGTGCAATTTTAGGCCTTGATGCAAAAAATGCAGCAATCATTACCGCAAAAGCTGATATCAATTTAGCAGTACAGGAAACTGTATTGGGGTCTTTATCATTTAACGGACAAAGATGTACCGCACTTAAAATTATATTCATTCACCGTAGCCTGGCAGATGTATTCTTAAAAGAATTGTCAGCTGCTGTAGCTAAATTAAAGTTTGGTATGCCATGGGAGCCAGGAGTGGCCTTAACACCACTTCCAGAGCCTCATAAACCCGCCTATTTGAAAGAATGTATTGACGATGCAGTGACTCATGGTGCCAAAATAATCAATGAAAATGGTGGTGATACAGTTGAATCTTTTGTTTATCCAGCTATCGTTTATCCAGTGGATAAGAGTATGAAGCTATATACTGAGGAGCAATTTGGCCCAGTAATACCAGTAGTCTCTTTTGATGACTTAGAAGAGCCCATTCAATATCTTATTGATTCTACACACGGACAACAAGTGAGTATTTTTAGTGATGATAATGATGAGGTAGCTGTATTAATTGATCCTTTAGTGAATCAGGTGAGCAGAGTGAATGTAAACTGTCAGTGTCAGCGTGGACCAGATGTATTCCCTTTTACAGGACGGAAAGATAGTGCAGAAGGTACCTTGTCGGTAGTAGATGCATTAAGGTCATTCTCAATCAGGTCATTAGTAGCAACAAAATTGAATGAAAGTAATATACATTTGCTAAATGAAATTATTGATAGTAATAACTCTAATTTTTTAAGTACTAAGTATTTATTCTAATATTTGATAACGATTCTAATAGTTATAAAGGGAGTCTGAATTTATGTTCGGATTCCCTTTTTTAATTTAAATTGTATTCTTCATCTTCATCACCACTACCATACATAATATGACCTTCCCCAATATAAACCCTTTTCACCAAAGGAATTAAAAATAGACTATTAATCACTAAATGAGGTACTGTATCAATCGATCTCTTGTCTATTATTAAACTAACAACAATAATTGCCACAGATATCATAACCAGTATGGTGAATATTAAAGCTCCATATACTTCATAGGGTGCGTATCGGGCTGCTTTTTTGAGAACAAACTGCACTACAAAAATGCCAAATACAAAGATGACAAACCAAAAAATATATGATGCGTTTATTTCAGACCAGAAATCACCAGGGGAACGAATAAGACTGTTAAATTCTGATGAAGCAAATTTTACAAAAATAAGGTAAGCGAGTGCCCAAAAAATGTACATAGCCACAATAATGAGCAGCCAATGAAGAGTGAGTTTTAATTTAGATCTATACATGGTGTTAGATATGTGTCTGAAAATTAAACAATTGTATTCAGATTTGCAAATGCGTCTCTTTAAAATAGTCGACGGTTCTCTTCAAAATAGTCAATGATGATTTTTAAATTAGACTATTAAAGGTTTTAATGATTAAATAATTAATGTCTGATTATTGAAAAAAATAACATAACATTGTTTTTAGCTAAACTAACCAAATGGATAATAAACTTGTACATCATCTGTTATGGGAGCGTTTACGAGGGGGAGATCAACAAGCATTTTTCGACCTTTATAAAGCGCTCTATTATGATCTTGTAAACTTCGGTATTCGTGTATGTGGAGATGCAGACACTGCTGGTGAAGCAGCCGATCAAGTATTTATATCAATATGGGAAAAACATGAGCAACTGAGTAGGGTTGACAATGTACATTCCTATCTACGTACTTTTTTAAAAAGAAAAGTATTTAGAATCCTGGAACGCAAAAGAAAGATTAATGATGCACTTGCCAATGCCGGCGCCGAGGGAGAATGGATGGAAATGTCGTACGAGGAGTTCATTGTGAAAGTACAAACAGATGAATTGGTAAGGTATAAGCTAAAAGTTGCACTACAAAAGCTGACTTACAGACAAAAGCAATTGATTCATCTTAAATTTTTTGATGGATTGAGCTATGAGCAAATTGCAGAACAAACCACTCAAACTATTAAAACCGCTTACAACACGGTTTACGACGCGCTAAAAATTCTGAGAAAAGAGCTAAAAGACTAGTAAAAAGGCTGTTTTGAAAAAAAACATAAAATATCCTTAGGCAAAGACCGACTTTTTAGGCACTGGTATTATAAAAGCCAGATATTATGATCGATCGTAGTCTTTTCAATATTGAAGACTTTCTTGTAGACAATACCTTTCAGGAGTATTGTGCCGGTAAAGATAAACTATGTGTTACCTATTGGGAAAATTACATTAAAGCACATCCAGAACAAGAATCCACAATAAATGATGCCAAACGTTTGTATGCTATTTTAAGTGGACATAAAAAACCACTGAACAGTCAACTGGAACTCATGAAAAAAGAGCTTCATGAGCAGGAACCACCTCAAATCGTTCCTATAAAACGTTATTACAAATGGTTAAAGGTTGCCGCTGTTTTCCTAATAATTTCAGCAGGGGTAGTATGGTATAAAAATAATGAAATACAAACGAGGCCAATTCAAAACTTAATTACCAGCTACAATACCGGTGGAGCCGAACGTAAGAAAATCGAATTACCAGACGGTACAGTCATTATGTTAAATGCCAGAAGTTCCCTAAAAATCAATAAAGACTTTAATATCAATAACAGAGAAGTTACCCTTGTTGGGGAAGCTTTTTTTGATGTTACTCACGATAAAAACAAACCCTTTAAAGTGCAAACCTCTGATTTTGATATCAATGTATTGGGTACCACATTTAATGTGAAAGCATATCCTGATGAAGAAACTTCTGAAGCTGTATTGATTAAAGGTGTCATTGTGATGGAAGGAAATAAAAACAGAGGCAATTCAATTACACTTAAACCAAGTCAGAAAGTAACGTTTTACAAAGTGCCGCAAGCTGTACCCAATATCAAACGACAAACTGTTCCTGCTAAATATCCTGATGTTACCATCAATAGCTATACAAAGAAAAGTGATAGTACCATTGTAGAAATGGCCTGGGTTCAAAACCAGCTCGAAATTCAAGATCAAAGCTTTGCTGACCTAAGGAAAATATTGGAAAGGTGGTATAATGTAGAGATTATATTCACCAGCACTGACCTTGAGAAGTATCATTTCACAGCAACATTTAAAGACGAATCATTAATAGAAGTTTTAAACGCACTTCAAAGTGCAGAACATTTTAAATATGAAATAAAAGGAAATCAAATTATCATATCGAAATAATAATAAGGGGCAGTGTTGACGCACCACCCCTCTAATTTTTTTGATATAAGCAATGGCAGTTTAATGCGAAAACAAATCGCTGCCAAATACTCAAGCAACCAAAAAAACAAAAATATGATTAATTCTTACTTAGTGCAAGAGTTCTTTAATTATAAAGTGCTCCTAAAATTCATTGTCATAATGAAATTAACGTGTTTCTTCATTTTTATAACCTGTCTTAACGTTTCTGCGTCAGTCTTTTCGCAGGGAAAGATCTCCATGGATGTGAAAAAGATAAAGTTAAGCAAGGTGTTAAAGATCATCGAACAACAAAGTGGCTATCACTTTGTGTACAGCTCAGCAAATGTACCTGTAAATAAAGATGTGACAATGACTGTTAAAAACACCCCAGTTTCGGAAATCCTTGAAACGATATTTAGCAGTACTAAGCTCAAATTT
Organism: Pedobacter hiemivivus; assembly: GCA_040393085.1. Taxonomy (GTDB): domain Bacteria; phylum Bacteroidota; class Bacteroidia; order Sphingobacteriales; family Sphingobacteriaceae; genus Pedobacter; species Pedobacter hiemivivus_A. Next base: position 47,647 of record JBEBUV010000023.1, read on the forward strand.
GTAATTTCTGACAATGGTTTAATTATTATTAGCCGAATACAGGATATAACTGTTAAAGGTCTTGTTAAAGATGCTAACGGAATACCTTTGCCAGGCGCAACAGTACGCATAAAGGGGAGTGCTAGTGGTACATCAACGGATTTGAATGGACGTTTTAGCATTTCAGTACAACCAAATGCGGTCCTTGTTGTTTCTTACGCAGGTTTCCAGAGTGTTGAAGTTCCTGTTTCCAATAAAACAAGTTTCGATATTGTGTTAACTGAAGACACCAAGCTATTAAGTGAGGTTGTAGTTACTGCGCTTGGAATTAAAAAAGAACGTAGAGCACTCGGTTATTCTGTTTCACAGGTTGATGGCGAATCCTTAACACAGGCCAGAGAAAACAATGTAGCGAATTCATTAGTAGGTAAGGTTGCTGGTTTAGATGTGAGTTCTACCGCTGGTGGTGCAGGATCTGCAACAAGTGTAACTATTAGAGGGGTATCAAGTTTAAGTCAAACTAACCAACCGCTGTATGTCATTAATGGGGTACCAATGGAAAATAAACCAACTGGACTGAACAACTTGAATCCAAATGGTAACAGAGGTAGTCAGTGGGACAATGCTCCAGATCTTGGCGATGCTGTAGGTAATTTAAATCCTGATGATATAGAGAGTATTTCGGTGCTTAAAGGGGCAGCAGCATCTGCACTTTATGGTTCCAGAGCTAAAGCTGGTGTGATACTGATTACTACCAAAAGTGGTAAAGGTAATAGCATAGATTTTAACAGTAATTATGTGGTTGAACAGGTGATGGACCGTACAGATTGGCAATATATTTATGGCCAGGGTGCTAATGGTGTAAAACCTACAGATGCAGCTGCAGCCGCACAAGTTGGTGGCTCTAGCTGGGGTGCTAAACTTGATGGTAGTAATGTGGTACAGTTTGATGGAGTTTCCAGACCATACGTTGCACAAAAGAATAACATAGAGAATTTTTACCGCGATGGAAGCACCTGGTCAAACACACTTGCCTTAAATAAAACATTCGAAGGTGGTGCCATTCGTTTTTCGGCAAATGATGTAAATAATAAATCTGTTGTTCCTAATTCCGGATTAAACAGACAATCTTTTAATCTGGTAGGTACATTTGAGCCTATAAAACGCTTAACTGTTGATGTACGCTCTAATTATATCTTAGAACAAGCTAAAAACAGACCTATGCTTTCTGATGGTGCAGGAAATGCCAATTATAATGTGGTGTTTTTACCAACCAGTTTCAATGTTAATGACCTGAAGCCATGGAAAACTGAAAATGGTAAGGAAATTCAATATAATACTGGAAATGCTTATGCCACCAATCCATGGTTTGCGGCAAATGAATTTGTAAACAATACCAATCGTGACCGACTGATCAGCTCTTTTAATGCACGTTACACTTTTGAAAATGGCTTATTTATACAAGGTCGTGCTGGAATGGATGCCTATACGGATACATATAAAAATGTAGTTCCGTCTGGAACTGCCTATTATGAATCAGGAAAAATAGCAGAACAAAAAACTAAATTTGCTGATATAAATACAGACCTTTTGGTGGGTAAATCATTTCAATTATCTGATAACTTTACATTAACACCCAATCTGGGCGCAAGCTTTAGAAACACCAAGATTAATCAGACTACCAATAATGGAGATGATTTTGCCGTATTTGGTGTATATAATATCTTAAATGCTAAAAACAAGTCTGTTGGACATGTAGTATCAGAATCTGAAACCCAATCTGTTTATGGTACTTTAGAGTTTTCTTACAGAGATATTCTTTACCTGACCGGTAGTGGACGTTCAGACTGGTTCTCAACTCTTGCAACTCCTGGAAAAGACAATAAACTCAGCGTATTTTACCCATCTATCAGTGGATCCTTTGTTTTCTCAGAGCTCTGGAAACCAGAAATTCTTACTTTTGGTAAATTAAGGGCTGGTTATGCTATAGTTGGACAAGCAACAGATCCTTATCAAACATTGCTTACTTATGGTTTTAAAAGTGAAACCTTAAATGGTAAACCATTAGGGATTATCAATAACCTTTCCATTCCTAATCCAGGATTAAAAGCATCAAAAGCAACAGAATTTGAAATTGGTACAGAGCTAAGGTTCTTGAATAACAGATTGAATTTTGATCTGACTTTTTATAAGAAACATTCTAAGGATGAGATCTCTATCGTAACTACCTCGAGTACTACAGGATATTCTGGAGCAGTCTTAAACTCTGGAGAAATTCAAAATAAAGGGGTTGAAGCACTGATTTCCGGAGTGGTTTTAAAAAGTGATAATTTTACATGGACCTCATCACTTAACGGAACATATAATGACAATAAAGTACTATCACTTGCAGAAGGCTTACCATCTCAATTAATAGCAACATCACGTACAGGAGTAGGATTTTTACAAAACCTACCTGGTCTGGCAGCAGCTCAGGTAATGGCTTACGATTATAAATATGACGCAAATGGAGAAATACTAAAACTTGCAGATGGCTCGCCAGACCAAGGTAATTTGGAGGCTTATGGTTCAGCTTACAATAAATGGTTTGCTGGTTGGAACAATGAGTTTAATTATAAAGGGGCAACACTTTCATTCCTGATTGATGGTAAATGGGGGGGCAAGGTGTTCTCGGCAACTGATTATTATGGATACTTTTTTGGATTACATAAAGCTACGCTCGAAAACCGTGATGAGTTAGGTACTACAGCGGCTAAATTTTATGAGAACACAGCAAATAATGCATCTCATAAATTTGTTCAGGATGCAAGTTTCATCAAATTCAGACAGCTAACGCTTGGTTATAATTTCCCTGCAAAAACATTTAACAATAAAATTAAAGGGTTAAATGTAAGTCTGGTAGGACGTAACTTATTCATCCTCATGAAAAAGACGGACAATATAGATCCGGAATCGAGTTATAATGCTACTTTCCCAGGATTAGAGTTGGGAGGTGTGCCACCAGTTAGGACATTCGGTTTGAATGTAAGTGTTAAGTTATAATTATCTAAAGAGAAGAACAATGAGAACGAATATATCCATTAAATATAGCCTGTTACTTATAGGCATGTTATTCAGTATAAGCTGTACAAAGGACTTTAAAGACATAAATACTAACCCTGTTGCTTACGGCCCAGAAACTTTTGATCCAAATTACACCTTTACTACTGCTCAACTTAGTTATACCGGAAGTATAGATTTTGCTTATGATACCTGGAGAGGAAATCTGATTTACTCGGCAACTATGATGCAAGGATTATCTACTGTAGTTAGTTATTGGGCTGGCGATAAATATCTATTAAATTCGGGTTATACTGCAGCATATTGGGGTACGGGAGCTGTTGGTGCTTATATTGAACAAGTAAGGCCTATTGTAGATGTAGTAGAATCTACTAGAGGAAAATCTAAATATAACAACTTGCATCAGGTGGCAAGAATATGGAGAGCCTTGATATTTGAACGTATAACGGATCTTTATGGCGATGTCCCTTACTCAGAGGCAGGACTAGCTGCTTACAACGGAATTTTAACACCTAAATATGATAAGCAGCAAGATATTTACAATAGCCTTTTAAAAGAGGTTGAGGAAGCGAGCAATGCGTTGAATGAAGCTGGTGGTGATGAAGTAACGGGTGATGTAATATACGGTGGGAATATTGGAAATTGGAAACGCTTTGGAAATTCATTGCTATTGCGTTTAGCCATGAGACTCACCAAGGTTGATGAAGCGAAAGCAAAAGAGTATGCGCAAAAGGCGATAGGTAAAACAATGATAGATAATAGTGACAATGCTTCAATTCTACATGACGTAAGTGGGGCTAGAGTTACTCAGAATAGAAACAGTCAGGTATTACGTGGAGATGGGGGGCAAGAAAACTATTACGTAAAATGGTCTAATACTTTTATAGATCTGTTAAAGTCTAAAAATGACCCACGCTTAGGTAAAGTAGCAGTAACAAAACTGTATTTAACTGAAAGTGGAAAGGATCAGAACAATGCTTTCGATGCTAATCCGGCATCTCAGAAAGGTATGGCCAATGGCAAAGATCTAAGTGGTATTGCTGGGAGAGATGTTAGACAGGAACCAGGTTTTACCAGTTTCCCAGACTATTCATCACCTCATCCGGCCATGTTGAAACTAAATGGCGCAACATTTATCCTGACTTATGCCGAAACAGAGTTTCTATTGGCTGAAGCAGCACAGCGCTGGAATATTGGGGGTAATGCTGCCGATCATTATAAAGCAGGTTTAAAATCTGCTATCACATTTCTAAATCAGTATGATGCAGTTTTGGCTATACCAGAGCCGACAGCGGAGGCTTTTGCTGTCGCCAACCCATATAATGCAGCAAATGGATTAGAGATGATAAATACACAGTATTGGTTACATACCTGTACTATGCTTGATTTTTATGAAACCTGGTCTAACTGGCGTAGAAGTGGATTTCCAGCGTTGGTTCCTATAGTTTATCCTGGAAATGCAACCAATGGAACTATTCCTCGCAGATTCCCATACCCTTTACAAGAAGGTGCTGAAAATGGTGCTAACTATAAAGCAGCATCTGCAGCAGTTCCTGGAGGAGATAATCTATCTGGCAGAGTTTGGTGGGATAAATAATTTAATTTA
>JBEBUV010000024.1:0-50373 GCA_040393085.1 Pedobacter hiemivivus
CCATCATCTATTTCGATGATTCTTCCAGAATTTTCGGCAAAGTTTTGATTGTGGGTTACAATCAATAATGTTTGATGAAATGATTCGGCAAGCTCTTTAAAAATCTCAAATACGAGCTGAGCGTTCTTGCTATCCAGGTTTCCGGTGGGTTCGTCACCCATAATAATTGCAGGATCATTAATCAAAGCTCTTGCAATGGCAACACGTTGTTTTTCACCACCAGATAATAAGTTGGCTTTTTTGCTGGCCAGATGATCGACCCCAACAAGCTTAAGCTTTTCCATAGCCTTGAATTCAATTTCCTGTTTACTGAATTTTGCTAATTTCAATGCCGGCAACATCACATTTCTTAATACTGAGAACTCGTTGATCAGGTAATGAAATTGAAACACAAAACCAATTTTCTGGTTCCTAATGCTTGCAAGTTCAGCTTCATGTTGATGAGTAAGCAATTGATTATTGATCAATAAATCACCCTGATAATCCGTATCCATTGTAGAAAGGATGTACAGTAAGGTTGATTTTCCGCATCCTGATTTGCCTACAATGGAAATAAATTCCCCCTGATTAACCTTAAAAGAGATATGCTTAAGCACATTAATTTCCACAGGGTCGTAAAAGCTCTTGTTGATATCCCTACATTCCAGAATCAAGCTTTCCATAATCATTTCCCCCTAATGATGACAACAGGATCAACTTTACTGGCTTTTCTGGCAGGAAACCATCCTGCGAAATAAGTAGTGACCAGAGAAAAACAAGCGCCTATAACATAAAACACTAAACTATAGTTAACCGGATAAGTGGTAATGGTAGGCAAAGCACTTGTCCGGAATGGAATCTGGTCAATAATCAAAGATAATAGAAATCCAAACAACAGACCAGCGAAACCTCCGCTAATACCAATGGTAAGTGCAATAATCAAAAAAATCCTGTTCACATCCTTACCAGAAAAACCCACAGCCTTAAGGATCGCAATGGTATCCATTTTTTCATAAATCATCATATTCAAGATATTGTAGATACCAAATCCCGCAACAATTAATAAGGTAACGCCCACAGCGTATGAAATTAAACTACGTATAAAACTTCCAGTTTCATATTGGGAATTGGCCGTTTGGATATCTTCCGCGTCAACGTGAAAAATACCTGCATATTCGCTCGCAACCTGGGGAGCCTGATCGATATCCTTTAACTTAATCTGAATATCGGTGATATAACTACCTGCTTTAGCCATTAATTTCTGAACCGTAGCTATTGCAGCATAGCTTTGAATTTTATCAACATCATTTAAACCTGACTGAAAAAAACCAATAACTTTCAAAGGAAAGCGGTTACCTGCCGATGTCGTCACCTGTACTATATCCCCTACCTCAACGAGTAACTGATCTGCAAGTCCTTTACCCAACACAATCGTATTAGCACTGCTCATAAGATTCATTGGATTTCCATTGATTACATAATCGCTGAAATGAAATAAGCGAATCTCTGTAGCTGCGTCAATTCCGTTTATGACACCCGAAATATTAATTGTCCCCGAATTAAAGAAAACCTGTGTGGTTATCCTTGGCGCAACACCAAGCACCCGTGGGTCACTTTCCACCTTTTTTACGATCGCAGTATTATTATAAATATCTTCCCTGATCTGGCCTGCTTTTACTGATGAAATAAAATTATGCGATTTTTTATCTTGAAACACCCTATCTATTGGCTGATTAGGATTTGCTTTGATTTCGTTATACAACCTTACGTGAGAGACCCTGTTTAATACCAGACCATCCAGCAGATCGTTTAAACCATTCATAAAACCCAACAAAGCAATGAACATAGTGATACCAAAGGTTACGCCAATGGCGGCTACCAGTGTTTGTCTCCAGCGGGCTAGCAGCAATAATTTTGCAATATCAAAGACCAGTCTCAAATTCATTCTGCTGGCTTTAAAATCACATCTTTTACTGTTAGCCCACTCAATACCTCAACCTCCTGATAGTCTTTTAGTCCACATATAATTGCTTTCTTTTTATGATTTTTCATCATCACATATTGGTCATCTATAAGGTAATTCCGTGGTATGGTCAAAGCATGTTTCTTCATGTTTGTCACAATGTTTGCTTCTACCGTTAAATTGGGATAAAGAACCTCGGGAGGCACTATGAATCTGGCCTCTACCGTAAATGAGCGTGAAGCCTCATTCATTAGTGGGTTAATTTTCGAAACGGCTGCCTCAAATACTTTCCCCTTATAACTGTCCATGCTAATCAGCACCTGTTGTCCTAATCTGATTCTGGTAATGTCATTTTCATCTACCTGCAGCTCCACCAAAAAAGAATGTGCGTCTCCTATAATCGCTACAGGACTTTGCGGGGTAACCAACTCCCCTTTTTCTTTAAGCAAATCATATACCCTACCCCTCATTTCACTTTTAATCAGGTACTCATTTGCCACAGCGCTGGTAATTTCCAAATTCTTTGCACTACGATCAAGATTGTATCTAAGCTGTTTCTTTAAATCTTTATACCTCAATAATAGCGAATTAAAGGCTGTGTTGGAATTTTTCATATTCAGTTCACGTTGCTCAAGGTCATTTAATGATCCTCCACCATTCTGCCAGATATTTTTTTGCCTTTCCAGTAACACGGCATCGTTTTCCATCTTACTTTTCGCCATACCAATTTGAATCTCCAGATCTTTTAAAGATTCGCCCATTGCTCTTTCTTCATTATATCGTCTATCCAGAATCGCACTCTGCTGATTGAGCACGGCTGTCTGACCTAAAAGCTTTAATATTGGCGAATTTTTAAATACGGTATCGCCTTCCTCAACATATACCTCTTGAACCAGACCGCTGACAGTCGAAAAGACTTGATATTGTCCACTACTTTTAATAATCCCAGAAGCATACACCGATTCTGTGATCGCTTTAAATACCGGAGAAGTATGTTCAATTTTTTCGGTGCAGGACCAAAATACTAAAAGAAAACAAATCCATAGATTTGATCTTTTCATAACAGGTTTCTTTATAGATAGGTAACATGATCGGTAGTTCTTTTAGGCATATCTGGAACATCATCTCCGTAACCAACCACAATCGCCAAATCAATTTCTTCGGTATCAGGAATTTTTAACAGATGATAATCTGGAGTATCACTAACAAACTTGGCAAAGCCCACCGGACAACTTTCCAATCCCATTGCCTTAGCAGCAAGCATCATGTTCTGTGCGCACATCCCGACATCTATCTTTCCCCATTCATCGCCAAGCTGATGGCTAATAAAAATAACAACAGGAGCATTATAAAAAACATGATCTGCTGTACTTAAGAAATGTTTAATAGCTGAAAAATGAAACAAGCTCAATGCCAGTTTAGCAAATTCTTTAACACTATGTTCTTTCATTTTTTTTAAGGCTAACTTTTCAATGTCTTTCGATATTTTTTTTATTCTTTCCGGATCCGTCAGTACATAAAATTTCCATGGCTGTTTGTTCATTGCTGACGGCGCCATTTTTCCAGCCATTATTAATTCGTCGATGATTTCACGATCGACTGAAACATCCTTGTATTTCCGAACAGCCCTTCTCTGATAGATATTCTCAATTACCTGATTCATATAATATAGATTAAGTTCATTTTCCAAAAAATTTAAAATGGTTAATTCAAATTTATGTACGACTTAATATCCAACATATGACGGATATCAGCGTTAATCATGACACTCATCATCAAATAAAGTAATAATACATATGCAATGGGAAATACCCTGTTTAGTTCTTAGATCGATACGTTCTATGCCATAACTACTGGTATATGGTCTTTAAACCAACCTATGGCCAGCTCTCCCACTTTTTCCAATTTACCCGGTTCCTCAAACAAATGAGTTGCATCCTCAATTATCTCTATATGTTTTTCACATCGCAATTTCTGGTAGGCATCCATATTAAATTTAAGCACTTGCGGATCCAAACTTCCAACTATTAAAAGCGTTGGTGCCTCAACCGAAGGTAAATCCTCTATCACCAAATCAGGTCGCCCCCCCCTGCATACTACAGCAAATATTTCTGGTAGCTTTGCAGCAGCTTTTAATGCCGATGCTGCACCCGTGCTCGTACCAAAGTATCCAACGCCCATACTTTTTGCTGCAGGCAGTCTTTTCAGCCAAGTCGTTACCGCTTCTAAACGATATTCAAGTAAATCAATGTCAAAACGATTGTAATAGTTTTTATCCTCATCAGGAGTAAGTAAGTCAAACAACAAGGTTCCAAAACCATATTCCTGCAGACATCTTGCTACCTGCTGGTTTCTCTTGCTAAATCTACTGCTGCCACTTCCATGCGAAAAAACAATGATGCCTCTTGCCCCCTGAGGTATAAATAAATCACCCCTTAGCCTTATGCCATCCAAGGATATAGTTATTTCATTCTGATACTTTACTTCCATCATGATAATTATTAAAACATAAGAAAACCAATTACAAAGTCCATACTGTATTCTAAAATAATCAGAAGATTTCCCCATCATTGTTTAAGTCTCACAAAACTAAATCAGCAGTGGGTCAACCCTTATGATGGCCATCACACAGACAGATGATTCTCGTCATTATGTCTACGAGAATCATCTGTCTGTGTGATGCATAAAGAAAAAACAAAAATGCTAGTAATAAGTAAAACAAAAGAAATCATCCTTTCCCTGCTGATCAGTGACCAAGGTCACCGGCTTTTAAAATGTTAGTCATTGTTGTACCGTATTTTTAAAAGGAACTTTACTATTATTTATTCATAATAAAACAAATGTAACCATGCATACTAAGAAAATTTGAAAGAATAACATGTAGATAAAACACATTCGATGCAAGAATAATCACTCAAACATCAAAGAAATGAGATATGTACACTTATGAAAAGCAATTTGTGTGCGACCTATTGAGCCAAACAGGAATTCATCTAAATGGATCCGATCCCAGCGATATCCAGGTAAATGACACACGATTTTATCGAGAAGTATTCAAGAATGGTTCTCTCGGTTTAGGTGAATCTTATATGGCTGGCTTCTGGGAGTCCCGATCACTCGACTCGACCTTATATCATCTTCTTAACTCAGATCTGGAGAAAAAAGTAAAACTCAGTTTGAAAATAAAACTGTACAGAATTATCGAACAATTCATTAATAACCAATCTATTAAAAATGTTCGCCGTGATATACCAAGGCATTATGATCTGGGTAACGATCTTTTTGAAGCAATGCTGGACAAGCGGATGGTCTATTCCTGTGCCTATTGGAAAGACACACTGACGCTTGAAGAAGCACAGGAAAAAAAACTGGATCTGATTTGTCGAAAACTGCATTTAAAAGAGGGGCAACGTATACTAGATATCGGTTGCGGCTGGGGAGGCTTTGCCGGTTACGCAGCAGAAAAATACGGTGTTGAAGTAGTGGGTATTACACTATCGAAAGAACAAGCTGATCTCGCACAGAAACGTTACAACCATTTGCCGGTCAAAATCTGTCTCCAAGATTACCGTTACGTAACTGGACAGTTCGACCGGGTGGTATCTGTGGGAATGATTGAACATGTTGGCTATAAGAATTACTCGCTTTATATGAAGCTCGTAAACAAACTACTGAAAAATGACGGCCTTTTCTTGTTACATAATATCGGTTCAAACATATCTGTAAATCATACGGATCCATGGATCGACCGATATATATTCAGAAATGGCATGATGCCGTCAATGCAACAGATAGTTGCTGCCGCCGAAGGTCTTTTCGTGATGGAAGACTGGCATAGCTTTGGTACTTATTATGACCTGACACTGATGGAGTGGCTTAAACGATTTAAACTAGCCTGGCCAACTCTAAAGTCCTGTTATGGAGATACATTTTATCTGATGTGGACCTATTATCTCTGTTGTAGTGCTGCATCTTTCCGCGCAAAGAAAAATCAGCTTTGGCAGACCGTTTTCTCTAAATCAGGGAGCCATTGCTCTTATGTGCCTGTAAGGTAAACCTTGAATCTCTAACGTATTATTTTGGTAAAGCAATTGGTGATTTAGCCTTTACATTTATCTCATATTTTGCTAACTGGGATAACCGATCGTCAATATGCTTTTCATTAATCTCCGCTTCATGAAATATAGTCGCGTATTTTCCTAATTCAAGCAAATCAGCAAAAGCAGTAGCTGTTCTCTTTGGTAAGATCTACAGCAAATGCTTCATCTTTAATATAGTTCCCCATGTCTTAAATTCTAATTATTATATAAAATTATATCAGAATATTAAGCAATTAGGTGATGTCCATCATGATTATGAATGATATAAACACGATCAACCTTTATGTAATGGCTAGTCGTTAATTATTCTGTATGTGATTCGAAACGGCCTGTTGCCTCTTGCATGTTGATTCGATAAACGATCAGACTGTCCTGAAGTGCTGGACTTATGGCATGAGAAAGGTCACGAGCAGGATTATCTGTTGTTGAAAGGATACGCTGGATTAAGCCTTGCATGACTTGTTGGCGCTCCTGCCCCTTCAATTCCTCAAAAGTCCCCCAAAGAATGACACTTTTCCATTTGAACATATTATCAATTTCATCAACCTGAAAACATACCTTCGGATTTGCCCGAAGCATTTCTATTTTTTTTCCTTCGCCTGAATGTGCGTATATCGCATTGTTTTGGTATATATAGTTAATAGGCACGATGTAAGTTTCACCATCTAAATGACATCCTAAACGGCCTATAAACTTGCTTTCTAAAAACTCTATGATCTCTCTTTTATTTAGCTCTCCAAGCATGTTCATAAATCTTTATCCTAATTAAAATTACATAAACATTTTGGCTTTCCATAATGGCCATATTGTCTCAACACACAGATCTCACCCCCTTCTAAGATTCAATACAAATAACCTAGAAATCAGCTAATTAACTTCTATTTTTAGTATCAGAGTTAATAGGAAAATTGATTCCTTTTTTGCGATGACACTATGAGGAATACCTTCATGGAGCACCAACATTTGGCCTGCGGTACGTTCGGACGTATTTTGTTCAGTTTTAAAGATAATATGCCCCTCCATTACCTGAACGCTAATCATGCCTGGCGCTTGATGAGTTTTCATTTCAGCCCCTTCATGAAGGGCAACTAATACAATACGCATAGATTCAGATTTAAATATGGTGATTGCATTGCGATCCTTATTTTTATAAGACTCCTCTTCTTTGATTTGTTTTTTTAATGCGAGTAGATCCATTGTTACCATAGGGGCATCAAGTTCGCGTTCTCCCTCTGGACGTAAAGAAGTGGAATCATTTGATTTAGTATCCATAATTTTATTATTTAGTTTTTATACGAAAAATTAAATACGCCTTAAAAATTAACTTTCGAATATACAAAGCACCAGTTACAAAATCCATCTTAATAATTTGGATCAATTTTCTTATCTTCCGGATGTCGACTTTTATGGTCCAGAGAGAAAACGAACCATACGAAAGCAAACAACCCTAAAGCAAAAATCGTATCTCCAAATACCCGAAGCCACTTAATGGTAGAAATTCCTGGTTGTTGCGCAAATTCTGCGGATCTGGCATACCACATTCCTTCGTTAACACTTGCTACAGCTTGTAAAATTCCCATTGGTAATAAGCTGAGCATTAACATCAGCATTAATCCGATATTAATGGACCAAAAAGCGAAGCCTATTAATTTATCATTCCAGACCTGAACCCTATATAAACTTCTTAACGTAAACAACATCAATCCGATTCCCAACATCCCATAAACACCAAAAAGGGCACCATGGGCATGAGCTGCAGTCGTGTTAAGACCTTGAATATAATATAGGGCAATGGGAGGATTAATTACGAAACCAAGTATACCTGCCCCAAAGAAATTCCAGAATGCCACCGCTACCAAACAGTAGATAGGCCACTTATAATCTTTCAGCCACTTTGTAGCCTTACTTAACCGATAATTTTCATAGGCCTCATAACCAATTAGAACTAAGGGAACTACTTCCAGTGCGCTAAATGTGCCTCCAAGCGCTATAATTGCAGTGGGGGTTCCACTAAAATATAAGTGATGAAAAGTACCTACAATACCTCCAGAAAGAAAAATCACCGTTGAAAGTAATACGCTTAGGGTCGCGGTTTTAGTACGTAACAGTCCTAGCCTGACAAAGAGAAATGCAGAAACTACCGTGGCAAAAACTTCAAAGAAACCCTCTACCCAAAGATGTACCACCCACCATCTCCAATACTCAGCAATGGCAAGATTTGTTTGGCGCCCCCACATTAATCCCGCACCATAAAATAATGCGATAGCAGCGGAAGCCACCAACAACATGATCAATAAACTTCTTTCTGAAGTCTTCTTTCTAATGACAGGGATTAAGGGACGTATCATCAAGGCCAGCCATACGAACAAACCTATGAACAAAAAGATTTGCCAGAACCTTCCTAAATCCACATACTCATAACCTTGATGGCCAAACCAAAAGTTCGTTTCCAATCCCAGTTTTTGCATTATCCCCATCCATTGTCCAGCCATTGATCCAAAAACAATAATGAGGATACAGATAAAAAGGAAGTTTACACCAAGCCTTTGAAATTTAGGATCCTTTCCAGCAACCGACGGTACGATATAAAGCCCTGTAGCGAGCCAGGCGGTCGCAATCCATAAAATCCCTAGCTGAACATGCCATGTTCGCGAAATGGAATAGGGTAAGATATTAGAAAGATCTAAACCATAGAAAGCATCACCCTCAACGCCATAATGAGCAGTAATAACCCCTGCTGTAACTTGAATTAAAATCAGGATATTGACTACCCATAGATATTTTTTCACAGCCAACATGGAAGGTGTGATGGATTGGCGCATCAGCGGATCTTCAATAGGCATTTCTGGTTCCTCTTCTACTTTCAGTTTGGCGTGGTAAAAAACCATTCCGGCTATTCCGATAAGTAGCAAAATTATACTTACACCCGTCCAGATCAATAGATCCGCAGTGGGTTTGTTACCCACCAAATCTTCGGCTGGCCAGTTATTGGTGTAGGTGATATTACTACCAGGCCGTTCTGTAACGCAGGCCCAGGTAGCCCAGAAAAAGAAGCCGCTCATCTGGCGCATCCTGCCCTTGTCCTTTATGGAATTTTTTGGAATAGAATAATGGGTTCTTAAGACATCAAGTTCCTGATTTCCCATGAACAGGCCAGCATAATAATTGTTTAAATACTCGATAGCCTCAGCCCTGATTGCTGAAATGGTAATAGTTCCATTAGTTGGATTATAGGTGTTTTTACGAAGTTCTAACTGAAGCCGCCTTTCTAGCGCAGCCTGATTTTCACTGCTCAAAGATTCATAAGATTGCCTATATTCTCTTTCAGCCCATTGATTCAGAATAAAAATGGATTCTCTATGTAACCAATCTGCAGTCCAATCTGGAGCCAGGTAAGCCCCGTGGCCCCAAACAGACCCAACTTCCTGCCCCCCCATACTTTGCCAGACATTTTGTCCGTCTTTGATATCCTGTCCCTGAAAAATGACTTTTCCATCAGTTGTGATCACTCTTTCAGGCAATGGAGGTGCTTTTTGGTAGATTTCATAACCGTAATATCCTAAAATAGCAAAGGAAACGGTTGTTATTAGAATGAATGCAATCCAAAGTTTTTTTTCTCTGCCCATGAGTCTAATGAGTTTAATAAGATGAGGAACAATAAATTAGCTTCTTCAATTAAAGATGTTATATAAAACTACACATTTTTAAATAAATCTCAATTGTTTCGTCATTGATTATAATGTATGCACAATGAAATATTATTTCATTTAATTATTCTTTACTTTATGGTTTGACTAGCCATTGCAACTCCTGTAAGAAATTTCGTTGACGCTCATTAATAAATATTCCAGCCTCGGATAAAGAAAACCACCTGCCTTGATCTACTTCTGGAAAATCAACCATTTTCCCCGATTTAGGTGGCCATTCAATGGTAAAAGTATTGCAAGTAATTTTAGAAGCGTCCAGATCCCCCTTTATCGCCCAGCAATGTATCCATTTACCACTTTTTTGCACAATAGGTTTCAAAGGAATAGCTTCTCCTTCAATCAAATAGCCAGTCTCCTCTTTAAACTCCCTCAGTGCTGTATCCAAAGGTTGTTCGTCCAGCATAGCTTCTCCCTTAGGCACGGTCCACCAGCCCTTATCCTTATTTCGGAAAAATGGTCCACCTGGATGAACCAGAAATACTTCAAGTTCTTCTGCTGAAAATTTAAACAACAATATACCTGCACTCTGCTTAGACATAAGCTAAAAATTAAATTCCAGAATAATACAGGCCAAATCGAATCATAATCTATGTGGCTAAAATAGGAGAAACGGTACAAAGCTCACAACGAAATAACAAGACATCCTGATATTGCCTCATTATTTTAACCGGTAACTTTAAATCAGTTTGAACTTTAACTCTAAAGCTCTCTTGAGCAGAAGGCTCTCCATGAACAAGCATAATTAACTCTGGATCTGGCTTAAAGTTACTAATCCACGCTAACAACTCTGTCTGATCAGCATGTGCAGACAAGCCTTGTATTTCCTTAACTTCGGCATTTACTGAATAGTATTTACCATGAATTTTAATCTCATGGGTATGATTTAACAATGCACGCCCACGTGTTCCTTCTGCCTGAAACCCAATAATGAGGATTGTGTTTCTACTATCCTCCAAATAGCTTTTAAGGTATTCCAATACTCTTCCCCCAGTTAACATTCCACTTGCAGCAATGACAATTTTACTTTTTTTATCTCTAACAAATCCAATAGTATTATTGTAGTCTTGGTTTATTGTAATGTGACTGCTCATTTCTTGAAATTCTTTCTGACTAATCCTAGTATAATCATCAGCATAAGCCAACGATATTTTTGTAGCTGCCGCTGCCATTGGACTATCTATAATAATAGGAAGATCAAAAGGAATCAAATTTTGTCTTTTCAACAGGTTTAATATGTAAATTAATTCCTGCGCACGACCAACAGCAAAACTTGGAATAAGAATGCTCCCCTTTCGACTTATCGTTTGATTAATCATTATTGCAAGTTCATTATAAGAATCATTGTCACCATGAAGCCTATCACCATATGTTGACTCCATAACAATATAATTTGCTTCAGTAAAATAATCCGGAGTTTTTAAAATTGCACTTTTAGGTCTTCCAATGTCACCCGAAAAAACAATGATCTTTTCAAAACAAGTCAATTCCACAGAACAGGCGCCCAAAATATGTCCACAGGTTTTAAACCTAAAATGGATGTGGTCACTCAAACGAATAAAAACATTACAGTCCCTAATATCAAAATATTTAAAACATGCCCTAGCCTCTTCTACTGTATACAATGGCTTAGCTGGATGATGTTTCGTATATTGATGTTTATTTGCATGCTCAGCATCTTCCTCCTGTAGCTTAGCGCTATCAAGTAAAATTAATTGAGCAAGTGCAGCAGTTGGAGCAGTCATATAAATATGTCCCTTAAATCCCCTTTTAACAAGTAAAGGAATATAACCACAATGATCAAGATGAGCGTGAGTTAAGATGATCAGGTCAATTTCTGAAGCAGATATATTTAACGGTTCCCAATTTTGTCCTCTCAGGGATTTAATTCCTTGGAACAACCCGCAATCAATTAATATATTAAGTTCAGGAGTTTTTAACAAATGTTTTGATCCGGTAACGGTCTCTGCAGCTCCTAGGGATTGTAAAATCACTTCATTCATAGCAATTTCAATTAGATGCCATAAAGATGTGACAAATAGACCAATAGAGTAATGATGCTCAACACTTTGCCGCGTGATTATGAACACGAACCAGCGTGTGTTGGATCATAGTTATAGTTTCAAATAAATAAGAAATTTACTTTTGGTCAGGTATAAAAGCTAAATGGAAATGAAAAACAATAGTATAAAATTCTAACAGATGGCAGCTATTACCACCATAACCTTTAGTCCTGCAATTGATAAAAGCACAACTGTGCCATTGTTAATTCCTGAAAAAAAATTAAGCTGTACTAATCCGGTGTATGAGCCTGGTGGTGGTGGCATCAATGTAGCAAGAGCAATCAAAAGACTTGGGGGAAATGCTACAGCTATCTATCTTGCAGGCGGTTATAGTGGAAAGGTATTTACAGGTTTGCTTAGCCAGGAAAAAATTGACACAATTCCAATAAAAACTCTTGGTTTAACCAGGGAGAATCTTGTTGTAAAGGAGGTGTCCACAAATAAACAGTTTCGCTTTGGAATGCCTGGAGACAAAATTATTGAAAGAGAATGGAAAAAATGTGTATCAACATTAAGGCAGCTAACTGGTGTAAAATATATTGTAGTAAGTGGAAGTCTTCCTCTAGGTATTCCTGAAGACATTTTTACTAGAATTGCTAATGTGGCCAATTGCAATAGAGCGAAACTTATAGTGGATACTTCAGGACCTTCATTAAATCATGCTGTCAAAGCTGGAGTTTATTTGATTAAACCAAACTTGAAAGAGCTTGGCCACCTGGTCGGTGAAGATTTCCTTAACATCGATCAGGTAACAGAGGCTTCAAAAGAAATCATAAACAGATATCTATGCGATGTTGTGATCACTTCTCTTGGCGCAAATGGTGCTTTCCTTACAACCAAAGAAATTTCATTTCAGATTACTCCCCCCAAGGTTAGCGTCCAAAGTACTGTTGGAGCTGGGGATAGTATGTTGGCAGGTGTAGTCTTCAGTCTTTTCAATAACCGGAGCATCATCGAATCAGCACAGTATGGAGTAGCATGCGGAACAGCAGCAACAATGAATCAGGGAACTGAACTTTGTCATCTAAATGACGTAACGAATTTATACAATATTATTTTAAAACATCCCATGTCTGGATTCTAAATGAGACAAATCAGTCCTAATCGTGACCGTTATCACTAAGTGAATTAATTTCAATACTTAAATTTAATAAGGTTAAAAATAAACAAGCCTTAAAAAAAACTCATATGAAAACTAATTTTAAAGAAAAAATACCGGTTCAGCAATCAGCTATTTATGGCCTCGCATTTATCGGGGCATTAATTTATTTCATACAACATGCCACAAGTTTTTGGCTAGGAGTCTTAGGTGTATTCAAAGCCCTTTTTTGGCCGGCTTTATTGATTTATAAGCTATTTGAATTTTTAAAATTATGAATTTGTCATCCATTCAACAAAGACTTAATCAAAGCTATTATAGCTATAATCTTCTATTTTAGAACTTTATTAATAGTCGCTATTCCCTTGATCAATGCGTCAGCATTAAATGCGATACTATTGATACCGTTCTCTACCAGCAATCCTGTAAAGGACTCTGAATCACTAGGCGCTTGGCCACAAAGCCCCACTTTTTTATTCAACAATTTAGCTTTCTGAATCATTTCAATGATCAACAATTTACTGGCAGCATTTTCTTCATCAAATAAATCAGCAATGAAGGCGGAATCCCTGTCAATACCCAAGGTCAACTGGGTAAGGTCATTTGAACCGATAGAAAAACCATCAAATAATTTAGCGAAATCTTCTGCAAGCAATATATTACTTGGTATTTCTGCCATTACAAAAATTTCGAGGCTATTGTCTCCTTGTTTCAAGCCAAATTCTTTCATCAGATCAATCACTTTTTTACCTTCCTCAATAGTGCGACAAAATGGTATCAATAATTTCACATTTGTAAGTCCCATTTCATCTCTCACCATTTTCATAGCTTCGCATTCCAAACGGAAACCTGCTCTATATCGATCATGATAATATCTGGAGGCACCTCTAAATCCGATCATTGGGTTTTCCTCCTGTAGTTCAAAATCAAAACCACCGATTAGCCCGGCATATTCATTCGATTTAAAATCACTCATCCGCACTATAACATCTTTCGGATAAAAAGCCGCTGCAATCATTGCAACACCTTGTGAAAGCTTATCCACAAAATAAGCAGTCTTGTTGGTGTAATTACATGTCAGGGCTTCTATTTTCTTCTTATCAGCTTCTTTGGTAACCAGCTCTGGTTTTACAAGCGCCATTGGATGTATCTGAATCCAATTACTGATCAAAAACTCCAGTCTAAGCAGGCCAACTCCATGGTTCGGATAAAACGAAAGTGCAAAGGCCTTTTCGGGGTCGGCTAGTATGATCTGGGCTTGGGGTGAGTCCGGTAGTTTAAAATCACTAAGATCAGTAACCGTCTTACTCCATTCCAGTTCTCCTTGAAATATGTATCCGGTTTTACCTTGCGAACAATCTATGGTCACCATTTCCCCATCTGAAATGCGTTCAGTTGCGTCACTTGTTCCAACTACTGCCGCGGCACCAAGTTCTCTAGCAATAATTGCAGCATGACTGGTACGTCCACCTTTATTAGTTATCACTCCTTTTACCTTTTTTAATATAGGATCCCAATCCGGGCTGGTAGTATCGGTCACCAATATATCTCCTGCTTCTAAGCTATCAGATTCTCTGGGAGAAGACAACAACCTCGCACGACCGGTTACAATTTTACTACCTATTGCCTCACCCCGGCTTAACTCCAACCCTTTCTGTTTCAATTGATAGTTAATTAACTGCGGTGTTTTTATCCTGCTATGGATTGTTTCCGGTCGTGCCTGAATGATATATAACTGATGTCCTATACCATCTTTTGCCCATTCAAAGTCCATAGGCTTTTCATAATGTCGTTCAATAATAATCGCCCACCTGGCAAGTTTTTCTATTTCATCATCTTTCAGCACAAAACGATTACTCATTTCCTCTGGGGTATCTTGATTTACAACTTCATTTACGTCATCATCAAGTTCAGCGTAAACCATCATTTTACTTTTGGAACCTAAGTTCTTTTGAAGTATTGATTTAAAACCTTTTTCCAATGTAGGTTTGAATACCAAAAATTCATCTGGAGTGACCTCACCTTTTACAATGTTCTCCCCTAGTCCCCATACGCCCGCAATATGAATCAGATCCCGGAAACCAGATTCAGGCTCAATTGTAAATCCAACTCCAGAGCACCCGATATCTGAACGAACCATTTCCTGAATACCAACAGAAAGAAATACCTTGTCGTGCTTAAAGCCTTTGTCTTCCCTATATTTAATCGCCCGGTCAGTATAAAGAGAAGCAAAACATTTCCTGATGGCATAAAGGAGTGCATAACTGCCCTTGATATTCAGAAATGATTCATGTTGTCCTGCAAAACTTGCATCAGGCAAATCCTCTGCTGTTGCGCTGCTGCGCACTGCAACTTCTTGCAATCCATCATCAAACATCGTTTCATATGCCGTAGTAATTTCAAGACTAAGTTCTGATGGTAAATGTCCTGACATCATTAACATCCTTGCATGCTTCCCAATCTGCTCCAGGTTATGGTAGGTGTTCTGATCCAGATCCTTCATTAGAACATTAAGCTCATGCTCAAGGTTATTATAAGCAATAAAATCCTGAAATGCCTTAACAGTAACTGCAAAACCTTTCGGAATCAGAATGCCTTTGGGCGTCAATTTGGTGAACATTTCTCCAAGGGAAGCATTTTTACCGCCTACCAGCGCAAGATCACTCATGCCAATTTCACTGAACTTTTTTATATACTTTTCCATAACATTACAACATTTTATCAAATTTTAAATGAACAAACCAGCAAGCAATACCGCAATGCATTGTATATCTACAACCAACTCGATAGTCGTCATTTACTCCTTAATTAATTTATTTTTAAATGAAAATTTTCTGATATACGATGCCTGTTAATGTTATCCAATAAGCTTCCCAGCGTCAGACAAGAAAGTAGTCCCAGAACAACCCATCCTAAAATTGAAATTCCTAACAATAACATGATGACTAAAAATATTGCTAGTGAGAGAAAGGAAAGTAACCATAATCCCCATTTAAAATCCATAACTGTAACACATTGAAATTTAATTCCAAACCACTATTAATCAAGCAATTTGAATGTGATGAAAATTAGCATGATTAACATCATATGCGTCACTAAATTTCTCCCTACCACATTTGAGCTTATACAATAGTTGCTCAAAAATGAATTTAATTTTGAGCAACTATTACAAGCGAATCACTATTTATCATTTTTTACTATACAATACCTACTACTCGTAAAAAGCATACTCAGGTGCATCTATTCTAAGTTTACTATCAACATGCAACACTCCTGGTGCTGCCCAGGCGGCATTCTCAGCGTCATCCTTTTCAGTAAAAGAGTGCACAGTTCCTGTTAGAATCACCTTATCTCCCTCAACATTGACAATTATTTTCTTAGCATCAATAGATGCATTTCTTTGAAAAGCATCACTTATTTTCTTTTCGATATTAGATACAGCAAGTTTTGGCTTAACCGTAATTAAATTATTGACTGCAATCACACCACTTAAATTTTCGATTGCAGTTTTAGCATTTTTCCTTTGGTACTCCCATTCCACTTCTCCTTCCAGTCGTACAATTCTATCTTCGACTTTTATTTTAATTTTATCCTCCTGTACGGCAGCATGCCATTTTAATGCATTCAATACCGCTGCAGCAATATCTGCATCAGAACGCTGATAAGATGGTGAAACTCCAATTTGTATGTCTTCGGCAATTGCCTTGACCCCTTTTATTCTTTTTGCTGCTTTTTCTGCAATTTGTTTTTTATAAAAGGAGTCTACCTGTCCAGAAAGTGTTACTACCCCTTCTTTTACAGCTACTCCAATTTCTGAAGGATTTAAAGATGGCTCCCATTTCAATTCATCCATTACATTTTTTTGAATTTCCAAATCACTTTTCATGGTTTAAAATTTAAAGGTTAAACGATTGCTTTATTGTAGGCTAATTTCTACACTTCATTCCTCCTTTCAAATGATCGCTATCAGCACACGTCATGACGTTCATCACCATATTTTAAGGTTAAATAACCATAAAAGAATGTTACTTTTAAAAAAAACAATTAACTTCTTAAAACATTAACAAATTCTAATTTGTTACTATCAAACTCCCTATATTCAATTGTTTCCTATTGACTACAGTAACTAAAAAGGCTTATAAAATGAATTGAAATGAAAATTATCCTTATAATTGAAGATAATGTTGACATTCGAGAGAGTTGTACTGAAATACTTGAACTTTCTGGTTATGCAGTTCTTCAAGCTGACAATGGAAAATCAGGTCTAGAGATTGCAATAGAGCAACAGCCAGACCTAATTTTATGTGACATTATGATTCCACAAATAGATGGTTATGGTGTATTATACTTATTAAACAAAAACGACACTACAGCTGATATCCCTTTTATTTTTCTGACCGCAAAAACAGATATTATAGATTTCCGAAAAGGAATGGACATGGGGGCCGATGATTACCTAATGAAACCATTTGATGATATGGATTTATT
This sequence comes from Pedobacter hiemivivus, assembly GCA_040393085.1. Lineage (GTDB taxonomy): Bacteria > Bacteroidota > Bacteroidia > Sphingobacteriales > Sphingobacteriaceae > Pedobacter > Pedobacter hiemivivus_A. The sequence continues at coordinate 17,397 of JBEBUV010000024.1, forward strand.
GCATGCTATTGAAACAAGGATCAATAAACACATGAGACAAAAGTCATTTCATGGCACTTCAGTAGAAAACCTTGAAAAACTTGTAGCTGGACCGGGTAAGGGCATCCTGGAATTAAAAGAACTCGTTGCCGGTCGTAAAATTAAACTGATCAAAACAAAGCAAATTTTATATTATGAAGGTGATACTCCTATGGGTATTTATCAGGTGGTAAAAGGAAGTATCAAGACAATAAAAATAGCGGATGATGGTAGACAACTAATTACAGGCTTGTATAAAGCCAATGATTATATAGGAATTCACGCGCTTTTACTTGATGAGGATTTTAGTGAGACAGCCGAAGCTGTTGAAAATACTTCAGTATATCTGCTACCTAAAGATCAAGTTATTAACCTAATAAATAGATTCCCTGAAATAAGTGCCAATTTTATCAAAATCTTATCCAATCATATTCACGAAAAAGAAGAACAAATGCTCGAACTCGCCTATCATTCTGTTCGAAAACGCATGGCAAGAGTTTTATTACGTTTGAGTAAAAAATCACCAGAGCTAGATGGAATTACTATATCAAGAGAAGAACTTGCGGCAATAGCTGGGGTAGCAGTTGAAACAGTCAGCAGGACCTTAACAGACTTTAGATGTGAAGGAATCCTTGAGAAAAATGGAGACTTGATTAAGCTACTGAATCCTGAAAAGCTTACAAAAATGAAAAATTGATCTTTTATAATTAGTAAACTCAAACCTATTCTAAATAGCATATTGGTACTTAATCATAAGGAGTTAATGTATACGACCGATCACAACCTTAACTACCTGAAAGTAAACAAAGTACTCTTTTTTGACCGAATGGAATGCTATTAACAATTTTGTGAGGAATTAACATTCTCCAGGAGTTGGTTATATGCTTCAAGTAACTGTATATATTTCTGCATCCAGTAATGCGTCTCATTTGTTTCTGACAAAAAAGTTTCTGATAATTTAGGATACTCTTTCTCCAAATCAGTGGTCTGTTGATACTCATCATTAAAATCATCACCAAGCTCTGTTGAGAAATCGTGTTCTATAATTTTTCCAACAGCTAACATTATATTTTTATTTAGGGCTCGACGCTCAAACCAGTTATATACGGTTCTTCTGGAGACATTCATGCTTCGAGATAACTCACTAATGTTAATTTCCCGACGACGAATAGCAAATTCAAGAATTTTTCCAATACATTCTTCCATGGCGGGTGTGATCAAAATTTAGTCTATAAATTATCGTTATGCTAAGCGAACTTATTTAAGAATGGGAAAACGCCTCATTTATATCTTCAGTACTTTCTATAAATTGGAACAGTTTTTCCTTTAAAGCTCTAAATTTCAATTGTATCTGATTAATACTCTTTTCAATTTTAATTAGATTAGTCTGGAAATGGGAATTATTTTTGTCATCACCATTTAGCCTGTCATATTCACTGAGCCGAACCTCCAGAGCCATAGTAATCTCCTTAATATCACGATCCAGCTTACAAAGAGTAGAATCAAAGGATGTCAACTGTTTGATGTAATATTCGGATGAAAAGCTTAAATAATACTCCTCAAAAATATGATGTAAAAATTTCGATTCTTTCACTAAATAATCTAATTCCGATTTCCAGGTTTTTGCCTTGTTACGTTTCATTGTACCGAACAAAATAATTAATGTATTATTCATGATTAATAGCCTCTATCTATATATCGTTCTTTTATAAAGAAACGTAGCCTACGGTATTTTTTTCATTACTTTTTTGTTGCATGCTAAGTTTAGTCGCAGGAAAAACCAGTATGGGGATTTTCTGTTGACCAATAGACATCATTACTGTTCCTTCTTTTAGTATATGCATAAAAAAAGAATGATGTTGATGGCTAAGCGCGAGTATATCAGCTTCTCTTTCCTGACAATATTTAATTAATCTTGGCAGCAGACGCTTACCCCTTATATCTCTGAACAATACTATCGGGTATTTTTTTTCACCTAAACTATTAATATACCCCCGAACCCTTTCATTCTTCAAGCTGGGTTTATCCCCATAAAGACTAACATGAACAATTTCCAACTGATATTGTAATAGCTTACCAAGTTTAAAGAGATAATTAATTACATGAATATCGGTCTCATTAAAATTGGTTGCAAAAATGACCCTGTCTAGCTTTCTGAAGCTATAATTCTGAGGAATAATCAGCACCGGACATTCCGCATGTTCAATTAATGCATTAGTATCACTACCAAATAAAATATGATCGAATTTAGAACCTGACCGGGCTCCAATAGTAATTAGTTCAATAATTTTTTCTTTGGCTATCTCCCGAACATTTGCTTCCAAATCTCCTGTCATCAGCCGAACACAAATATTGAGCTTACGATGTGGAACCACATTCAGATCAGCAAAAGATTCAAGATGTGCAACTAACTTGTCCAGTTGTTCCCTTTTCATGCTTTCCCAGCTAATATTCTCAGTAATCACTGGCATGTCTTTATAATAAGGAATCATAGGAATACTATTGTCTGAATGCATGATCAGTAAATTCGCATGGATTTCTCCAGCCAATATTACAGCAGCTTCTGCGGCGCTAAGTGCATTATTTGAAAAATCGGTTAAAACAAGAATCGTTTTCATGATATATTAGATTTAATCTACTAATTCAAATTTAAACATGGATTAAAGTGTTACTCATGACGGCGGTCGCCTTTAGTGATGATATTCATCATCGAATAAAATTTAACATTCCTATCAAATGTTTATTAAAAAATATGCATTTTTTTATAAAACCATCTTTTCAATAGTTCCGCAAAAACAATATAAACAGCAATTATTGTCAGAATATAGGGGTAAAAAGAAAGCGGCAAACGAACAAATCCGAACCAAGTTACAGCTGGAGTTAGTGGAAAAACCAAAACGATCAGTAAAATAATTCCGGTAGCTACTGAAAGGAGTTTACCTGGCAAGCTCTTAAAAAAAGGCAGGCGTGTACGCACTACCAATACAATCAACGTCGCAGAGATCACAGATTCTGTAAACCAACCTGTTTGGAAAACCTTTTCATCAGCATGTAGTATTCCCAGCAATACATAAAAGGTTAAAAAATCAAATGCAGAACTTAACAATCCAAAAATAATCATAAAGTGCTTGATAAAATCCAAATCCCATCGCTGTGGTTTCTGAATATTAGCCTCGTCCACACGGTCGGTTGCAATGGCCATTTCAGGAAAATCGGTAAGCAGATTCGTTAATAAAATCTGCTTAGGTAACAAAGGTAAAAAAGGCAAGAAAAGAGAAGCACCAGCCATGCTGAACATATTTCCAAAATTGGCACTGGTTGCCATAAATATATATTTCATGGTATTTGTAAAAGTCCTTCGTCCTTCCACAACCCCCTTGATCAGCACATCCAAGCTATGTCCCAATAAAACAATATCGGCAGCTTGTTTGGCAACATCTACTGCTGTATCCACGGAAATACCAACATCTGCAATGTGAAGAGCAGGAGCATCATTAATTCCATCTCCAATAAATCCGACAACATGCCCAGCTTTTTTTAATGCGAGGATAATTCTTTCTTTCTGATTTGGTTCTACTTCAGCAAAGATATTGGTTAATACCGATTTGTGTATTAAAGCAGCATTACTCATTTTCTGTATTTCTTTACCTGTGAGAATCATAGGTTCCTTTAATCCAACCTGAATAGCGAGGCTCCTTGCAACCAACAAATTATCTCCAGTGATAATTTTCAAATTTACCCCAAGTTGACTAAGTTGAGCAATGGTTCCCCGAACATTGTCTTTAGGCGGATCATATAAAGTTATAAAACCTAAAAATATCATCTCCTTTTCATCCGTCCGCTTGAAGTCATGCGCAGCATCTCCTTTTTTATAAGCAAGCCCCAAGGTCCGAAACCCCGAATTACTGAACTGTTCATATAAGCTAATTAGCTCTAACCTGTGGTGCTCTATACTTTCCAAATTCCCATTGGCCAGTTCGACAGATGAACAAACCGACAAAATACTATTTAGTGCTCCTTTGGAGATCACCAGATTCTCTGTATCCACATTGACTTGTACAGTCAATCTTTTCCGGATAAAATCATAAGGCACTTCTGACTGAACCTTAAATTTACCAATTTCGCCTTTGTAACTTAAACAGATGGCTTCGTCAATAGGGTTGTGAAAGCCTTTTTGTAAAGAAGCATTAAGCCAGGCATATTGCATAACTTTTTCACTGTGCATTCCATTTGCATTCAGAGTTCCCTTTAGATTCACCTTTCCATCGGTGATTGTCCCAGTTTTATCAGAACATAAAATGTTCATACTACCTAAGTTTTCAATGGAAGATAACCGTTTCACAATTACTTTCTGAATAGCCATGCGCTTAGCCCCGCTAGCCAGGTTTACACTCACGATAGCTGGCAATAATTGAGGGGTTAAACCGACAGCTAAAGCAAGGGAAAACAGAAAAGAATCCAGAATTGGCTTATGGAGCAAAACATTAGCAGCAAAGATAATAAACACCAATAAGAGGGTAATTTCCATCAACATATAGCCAAATCTACGAACCCCTCTTTCAAAATCGGTTTCAGGAATCCGAACTTGGAGTTGTGTAGAGATCTTACCAAACTCTGTTTGTTTCGCCGTATGGATAATTAAAGCAGTTGCCTTACCGCTAATAATATGTGATCCCATAAAAAGTGAATTGCTCCTTTTTGACAAAGGTGTATGGATTGGTAAAACTCCACAAGACTTTTCTACGGGATAAGTTTCACCAGTAAATGCAGCTTCGTCTACAAACAACTCTTGTGATTCAAGTAATAAAGCATCTCCAGGGACAATATCACCAGCAGTGACCATCACCAAGTCTCCTGGCACAACCGATTCAAGAGGCAATTCAACAGCTTTTCCTGATCTGATCACCATACAGCGAAGCTGAACCAGCTTAAGTAATTCCTTAACCGCATTTGCGGCACCTCTCTCCTGCCAGAACCCCAAAACACTACTAATCATCACGATAATTAAAATAATCAACGTGTCTGCTACATCACCCAAAAAAGCGGACAATATTGCAGCGGCTATCAGCAATAAGGTAATCGGGCTTTTAAATTGTCTGAAAAACAATAAAATTCCAGAAGTATTGCTTTTATTCTTCAAAGTATTTAGCCCATATTGTTTAATGCGAGCGGCTGCTTCTTTGGAATCCAAACCTTTCAAATTTCCAGAAACCTGAACCAAAGCTTGGTTATGGCTTAAGTTCCAATAGTTTTGAATAGATTGCAGAGGCTTTTTCATAACAACAAACAGATAAGACATATCGCTCATCGGGTATGATTTAACTAAACTTTTCCAACGTTCCCCGATCTTAACCTATCAGCTTCCAGGATTTTCTTTTTCTCCTCATATTCATCTTTGGTAATCTCACCAGAAGCAAACCGTTTTTGTAAAATATAAAGAGGAGAATCTTTTCTTTTTCGCTGACCTGGAACATCATATGGCGTGGCGAAAATCCAAAACAATAATATGATCCAGAAAAGCCACCAAAAGAAATGCATTCCCCAAAAACTATAAGTATAAAACATAGTAGTAATAATTATAAAAGTGAAGAAAACCTCATTATGCTAATAAATGAAAATACCCTGATGAACTATCGATATTTTCATTTATTAGAAAGAGTGCAAACCCATTTATTCAATACTGATTTCTTTTCTATTAGGCAAAGTCTTAAACGTTTTTTTTAGACTAAGCTTTAGTAATCCATCTTTATAATGTGCTTTCACATTATCTTCTTCAATGTTATCTGGAAGACTAAAACTCCTGGAAAATGAAGAACTGGAAAACTCTTTTCTGGTATAGTTTTTCTTTTCTTCTTTGTGTTCTGCACTTGTTTCAGCACTAATAGTCAGCAAGCCATCCTCTGAAGTGATTTTAAAATCTTCCTTTTTAAAGCCAGGTGCAGACAATTCGAGTTCATAGCTATTTTCTTCATCACGAATATTAACAGCAGGAAGAAATTCATTGGCGACATAGGGTTTGTTAAAAAAATCTGTGTTGAAAAAATCCTCCATCGCTGAACGAAATGATGGAAAACCATTCGATTTTACTAAAGTTGTCATAATAATTATAATTTAAGTTTAACATTCAAATCCCACGAGCACGTTAAATTATAAATGTGGTTTAGTGAGTCAAAATCAATATGTTACTAATGCGATGTGCTCATAACTCTCTAAGCCATCGGAATCTACAAAATCAACATCCCCCCCATTTAGAAGTACTTTTTCAATAATATCATCAACAGCATCCCTGATATAGGAAAACTTATTATAAGGTTGTTCAAGCGCTTCTATTAAATTTGGCGTAGCTCCTCTTTGAGCTGAAAAGACAAAATCACTTTCAACAAAAACCCTATTGCCAAGATTTTCCATTGCGGCTTCCCATACTGGTTTTATCCCCTTAATTAGTTTATTTTTTCCTTCGGCTATATCCAGGATTCTAACTACCGTTTTATCTTTTTCATGACGCCATTGCTCCAAATGTGATTTCAATATTTCCTCCAACTTCGCAAAACTTACCTTCTCATAATTACCACTTATGTAACCTGCAATGGACTCCTGGTGTTTACTTATATTTTTGAAAACTCCTAATATTTTTTTAACACCCATTACAAAAACAGGTAATTCATAGTCTATTATGATTCGACCAAGTTCTGTATCTATATGCTGTAAAAATTTTTGAATAACAACCTGCTTACGATCGTTTGAATCTGTAAAGTTTGCGACCTTTTCCGGCCATTCATTTATATATGCATTTACGGATTCTGGAATACTCGTTTCAATTTTAGTCAACTGGTTCAAGCTGCCTAAATATACGCCAAACTGTTTTGCACTCAAGATAAGTAGCAGATATTTGGCGCATCGTTTTTTACTATAAAGCAGGTCTCGAATTTCAAATGATTCATCAATTATAATTCTTTCCTTAACCAGGACATCGAGATATACTATTTTCTCAAATACCGGAGAAATGTAAATTGCCACACCATTTTTAGGAACCCTAGGATTGACTTTACCAATTGCCATTTTTAATTTCAGCATCATCAAGTTGGAAATATCCCCGGGATAATTGTTTTTAAGCTCTCTATCAATTTCATCTACGGCAACCTTAAATGAATGCCCCAATTCTGTTTCTAAATTGACTTTTGCTATAAAAGGCATTATCAGTGAAATTGAAGGCCAATAATGAACAGCTTCTATAACTTCCTTAATGTCGGATATCAAGATCTTATGCATGCCCCTATATTTTAAAATTTAATTATTCAGTACTAATTTCAATACTAAACAGAAACTTTCAGGTGACCACTATCAGCAAACATCATGACATTCGTCACTACATCAAAGCTATAATAGCTCATGATGACAATCATCGCTCTTCATGACCTCGATCATCGAATTAAACTTAGACTTTAACGAACTTCAATTTTAATCAGATGAGAACCTTAAGGTTATACACAAAAAACATTGTTATGAAAAAGCTATTAATTATTATTGTGGCTGTTGTTTTCGCCACTATCTCGGTAGATGCACAAGTCACTAAACCCGAGCAAAAAAAAACAAATCATAATAAAAGCATGACTTGCTATATGATGAAAGATGGAAAAATGTATCACTCCATGGCAGGTAAAGAAACCCTAATGGAAAGTGAAGTTATCCTAAAAAATGGCGAAAAAATTATGCCTGATGGCAGGTACAAATTGAAAAATGGTAAAGAAATGACGCTTAAGAATGATGAATGTATAGATGCAATGGGCTATTTCCACAAATCACATAAGGATCATCATAAAAAAGCATAAGCATCTGGCTATTCATAAAACTATGTTCTATTCAATTTAACCAAAAAATGCCGAGATAAATTAAATCGGCATTTTTTGGTTAACTACTTAAGTATATCAAAAGCAATTATTAATAATTTTTAAAATTTAGAGAAATGAAAAATGATTCAAAAATTCAGAAAGATGTTATGGATGAATTGAAATGGGAACCCCTTTTGAATCCGTCTGAAATTGGTGTTTCAGTAAAAAATGGGATTGTGACCCTTTCCGGAGAGGTAGATTCATATGTTAAAAAAATTGCCGCTGAAAGTGCAACAAAGAGAGTTTTAGGAGTTAAAGCTGTTGCAGAAGATATTCAGGTTATATTGTCTCCATCTCTAAAGAAAACAGATGCAGATATTGCTGCAGCGGTATTGAATGCATTAAAGTGGAACAGCTTAGTGCAGGAAGATAAAATTAAAATAAAAGTCGAGGATGGGATTGTAAAACTTGAGGGTGAGGTAGAATGGGAATTTCAGCGCAAGAATATTAAGCGATCGATTGAATTTTTATCCGGAGTAAGGATGGTTATAAATTTGATTACAGTTAAGCCAATAATTTATTCTTCAGAAATAAAACAAAAAATTACTTCAGCTTTTCAACGTAGTGCAAATTTGGATTCAAAAGCAATCCAGGTAACCGTAACGGATAACAAAGTGACCTTACATGGTAAGGTTCGATCTTTTACAGAAAAACAGGATGCTGAAGATGCAGCCTGGGCAGCACCTGGAGTATTGCATGTAGATAACAAACTTGAAATTGAAGAGCCAGAATATATTTTTTATGAATAACAAATGTTCTTGAATTAATCACAGCGATTTGAATCGAACCGCTGTGATTAAATATCGAGTCATCATCCCACAAAAAAAATTACAATTGCTATTAATGATGAGCAATAAATAAAGGTTTATCCAAATCATTTATCAACACATCAGCCAGGCTACGCTTAAACCATCTTGACAGTTTACTCCTTCTATAGGCTCCCAACACAATCAAATCTTGTTCTCGAGATTCATTTAAATAAACAGGTATCTTATCTTCTGCCTTTCCTTTCAGAAATTTATAATTCGAATTCGGGAAATGCCTGTTGATAAAATCTGTCATTAATATTGTTCCAGAAAGGTATCCATTTTCAGCATCTCCTTCATTTACGCTTACGATTTCAACGGGGAGATCTTTCCAGTTATCGAAAAGATAACCAAACATTTTTAATGCATAAATTGAAGATGGACTTCCATCATAAAGCATTATTAATTTTTCAGGAGTTTTGAAACTATCAGGAGCTACAATCACGGGACATTGTACATCTGCTAATAACTCTCTAATAAAACCAGTTGGTTTCTGATCATCATATCGTGTGAATTTTTCACGTTCATTAATGATAATAAGATCAGCAAACATACTTTCATATTGCAATTCATCTAAAGCTAAACTATTATCCCTGTGAATGACACATTCTATATTTGCTTGCTCACATAACTGCTGAAATCTAAAAACAGATTCATCCCTTTGCAACTGATCTTTTTCATTCAACTTTTTCATGTCAGCTTCGGGATCCTTCGACACCTCTAATACCCTAACAAGGTTATAATTGTGATAATAAAAAGCATCTAAAAAAACACCTGTTAAACGGCTGTTAGATTTCTTTGCTAAAAACACAGCGTATTCAAAAGTACTTTTGCATAACTTATATCCGTCAAAAACTGCGAGAAAATTTTTCATATTTTTTTAATTAAGTAGTTTTATGATCCTTTTTTAAAGGAAATTATCGGTATTTTAGTATAAAAGCTATAAGCATCAGCATTTGAAGGAAGTATTAATTTATCTAAAAAAGATCGGGATTGATGTGTAAAAAAAGCAATTAATGATGGCTTATAACGTTTTATTTCGAGACTAATACCCTGTAGGATGGGATGTGATCCATTCCATTGCCGGTTGATAATTTCGATTTTATAATTCAATTTCTTTTCAAGACTTGCTTCAGCTAATACCTTATCGGAAACAATTTTCTTGTTAGCTGTCATGTGTATCATCCTCAGCTCTGCATGAAGTGGTCTTACAAAAGCTATCAACTTTGATAGCTCAACTTCATAGTCGGTCATATCGCTGGCATAAAGCACACGTTTATATGGCCTGCTACGATAACCTGCAGGGACGCAAATCACCGGTATTTTTGAATGCGCAATAAGCTTAGAACTATGTGTACCAAATATTTTTTTTATGGTACCGGCATCACTGAAGCCAATGCAAATATAATCACAAGGATGCTCTGCTGTATATTCCAAAATCCCCTCTGCAACCTCAACATGATCTGCCATGACCAGCTGAAAGCTGTTATCCGATAATTTCATAGATCTGATGATCTTACCTATTTTAGCAGACATCTCTTTTCTGGTTTGAGCTAAAAGAGATTGTTTATAAACCTTATAAGAATTCTCAGACCAGATTACAGGTTTCAAAACGTGATAAATGTGTAAGACAACAAGCTTTGCTTTTCTTGCCCTGGCTAACTTATTAGCAAAACGTATAGTAGACCTTGAACTGACAAACTGATCGGTAGTGACAACTATTGTTTCCATACTTCAACTCATTTATATCAAAATCACATTGACAATGATGAAGTTAGGCATTATGCACCGCCTATAATATGATCGCAATCACTATAATTACTGATGTAGATCTTACCATAACAGATCCTGCAATAAAAAGAGGTGCTCATGTTCATTATCACTAACTGTAATGATCCTCATCATTCAATTGATGATCTTATAATCGGAGCTTTATCAAGCAATACAATTCCTATTGTCTCATTTGAGAAATAATAATGAAAACGATTTTGTGTCTTACCGATTTTTCACCTACAGCAAACCATGCTGCAAATTATGGATATTATATAGCCAAATGTCTGGAAGCACAAATCATCCTCTGTAATATAATTAATGTGCCGGCAGAAATTTCACAATATGAAGTGGTATTATGGGGCATTGACAACTACGATAAGATAAAAAAAGAAAGTACAAACGCCCTTAATAAGTTAAAGAAAAAAATTGAGCACAATGACTATAATATAGATTTTCAGCCGCTAATAAGTTGTATATGCGAATCTGGGGTGGTCACCACTGTAGCTAATTCTATCATTAAAGATAGAGATGTTGACTTAATTATCATGGGAACCCATACAAAAACTGGTTTAAATCACCTGTTACTTGGAAATCATGTCAGGTACATGATAGAGCTTACAACCATTTCTCTGCTACTTGTTCCGCCTAAGGCTGAGATTTCAAAAGTACATTGGATTGCTTTTGCCACAGACTTCAGTCTTGAAGATTTCGTAGCAACAACTCAACTCATAGAAGTTGCCAAATTTTTAGATTTAGAGATCATCCTTATGCATGTACTAAATACCAGAAACAAAGAGGTGTCAGCAACAAAGCAGGAACAATTCCTAAGTCAACTTTACAAAAGCACGGATTATCATAGAATTTCCTACCAATCTGATTTGAATAAATCCATCCCCAAAGGCCTTGAAAAATTATGTCTTAAAAATAAGAATAACGGACTACTGGCGATTGTTCATAGAAAACGCAAGCAATCCCTTAATGAGATTTTTAAAGGTAATCAAACTCAAAAGATAGCAAAAAGATTGTCTTTACCCCTGCTCATTATTCCATTGTGTTAATTCTTCTCAGACATGGACAGTCCCAATGGAATTTGGAAAACCGCTTCACCGGATGGCAGGATATTGATCTCACCAAAACAGGAGAACAAGAAGCCGTTCATGCAGGAAGCTTATTAAAAAAACAGAAAATCGATATTGCTTTTACCTCAACGCTTAAAAGAGCACAACATACACTTGATATTGTTTTAAAGACTTGTGGGATTGAAAACATCCCTATTATTAAAAACAAAAATCTTAACGAAAGATGTTACGGAAAGCTCGAAGGTCTAAATAAAGCAGATACAGCTTTAAAATATGGCCCCGAAAAGGTTATGGTTTGGCGAAGATCATATGATATTGCACCGCCAGGTGGAGAAAGTCTTAAAAACACGGCAGAAAGGGTAATCCCCTACTATCTTAAAGCAATTGCACCAAAATTGAGCGAGGGGAAAACAGTATTGATTGTTGCTCATGGGAACAGTCTGAGGGCATTAATGATGTATCTTGAGAACCTAAGTCCTCAAGAAATTGTAAATATTGAATTCGCTACAGGAATCCCAAGAAAATATACCATGAACAAGAATCTACAGGTCACTCAGATCAGCTAGGCTACTGACTTTTATCAGGTTGTTTTTCCTTTTCTAATTTCTTGAAATACCCCCTAAACAGAAAATTATGCTTTAGAGCTTCCATGTTTTCATTAAAACCCTCAGTTCCTTTTTCAATGTGCTCCATACTTTTATTTAACTTTTCAATGAATAATGAATCTTTTACTAAAAAATCAAGAAAGCCATTGCTATTCTGCAGATCCCTACCCACATCCTCAGACATATGTTCAAGCTGAATAGCGACATTATTAATGTGTTCACTTGCCAAACTCATCTTAACTACTGCCATACTTAAATCGGAAGCAAAAGTTGTATCGTTCAAGAGTAATCCTGCTGCTCCTTTACCCGTTTTCACATCTTTAACAAGCCTGTTTAAATTCCAGCCCAATTCCCTTGCCTGAACACTTGCTCCATTAACATTCTCTAGCGTTGACTTCATGCTCAATCCAATATTTTTATCCTTAATAAGCTCTAGAATAGCACTTTGGTTAATTTCTACAGCCATTTGTTTTAATGCTTCTGAAATACCCTCTATATTTTCATTAGTATTGGACAAGGTCTGTAACATTTCGTCCATGTTTTTGCTTCTTATGGTATTCAACAAGCCCCCCTCCTCAATTGGTAAGGCCATACCTTTTCCTGGAAGAATTTGAACCACCTTATTTCCCATCAATCCTTCAGTGCCTATTGAAACCATAGCATTTTTATGGATAAAGGGTTTTAGTGTATGGTCTATCAACAAAATCACCTCTATGGTCGTATCATTTAAAATACTAATCTTCTTTACCGTTCCGGCCTGTATGCCAGAATAAAGCACATTGTTACCTGCCAGTAGTCCATTGGAATTTGAAAACCTAGCTTTTAATTTAAAATTAGAATTGAATATATTCTTATTCTTCCCAATACCGTAAAAGGTCAGCAAAAGCACGACCAGCCCAGCTATTACAAAGGCTCCAAGTTTAACGTTATTTTCTGTATGCTTTTCCACCTCTAATTAAAAAATTGACTTATTTTCTCATCTTTCGATTGTTCGAGTTCTTCATAGGTTCCTTGTGCATAACATTTTCCATCCAAAAGCAATACCACACGATCTGCTGTAATTTTGACACAGGCCATATCGTGTGAAATAATTATAGAAGAAATATGATATTTCTTTTTCATCTCCAGGATCAATGAAGTGATCTCTCTTGATGTCACCGGATCCAAACCTGAGGTAGGTTCATCATAAAAAATAATCTCAGGTCTTAGAATCATTGCTCTGGCTAATGCAATTCGCTTAGCCATTCCACCAGATAACTCTGAAGGCATCATATCTATGGTATGCTGTAAGCCCACATTTTCCAAAACTTCCATTACCTGATCTTCCATTTCAGCTTCCGAAATTTTAACCTGATGCTTAAGCAAAGGAAATTCCAGATTTTCCCTGATTGTCATCGAATCATACAGTGCATTACTTTGAAAAAGAAAACCAAGTTTGGTTCTCAATTCATTCAATTCATCTTCTCCCAATCCTAAGAGATCTTTTCCAAGTATTCGGATAGTTCCTAGGTCTGGCTTAATCAAACCAACGATACATTTAACCAATACGGATTTTCCCGATCCTGACTTACCCAATATCACCAGATTTTCTTCCCTATGAAGTGTTAAACTAAAATCACTTAAAACAATATTATCTCCGAATTGCTTGTACAAATGATCTATTACAATTACAGAAAATCCTTCCTGTTCACCTGCTCCTAATTTCATTTCTGATTCCATTATACTTTAATTTAACCCTAACAGATCTGTGATTTGTACCGCAAGTAGATCTATAACAAAAATCAATACCGAGGACAATACAACTGCTGAATTTGCTGCGCTTCCAACTCCCCGCGTTCCTTTACTGGAATTAAATCCTTTGTAACAACCGATAAGCCCTATGGCAAATCCAAAGAAAAAAGTCTTGATAAGGGCCGGTAAAACATCCCCCATACTCAAATTCCGGAATATCTGAGTGAAAAACAAATTCAAGCTTGTTACAGCATTTATATTTATACCTATATAGGCTCCAAGAAGTGAAACAGCATCGCCAAGTATAGTCAATACTGGCAACATCAAAGTTGATGCAAGTATTCTGATATAGACCAGATATCTAAAAGGATTGATCCCGCTTACCTCCATAGCATCGATCTGTTCAGTAACCTTCATTGAACCTAGCTCTGCTCCTATACTACTGGCAATTTTCCCCGCAAAGATTAATGCAGTAATGACTGGTCCAATTTCCCGTACAATAGCAATCCCAACCATTACTGGTAATTGTGATTCAACACCGTATAGTACCAATGAAGGTCTTAACTGCATAGTAAGTACTAGTCCCATAATAAAACCAGTTAAGCCCACCAAGGGAAGTGATTTATAGCCAATTAAATAACATTGCACTAAAAACTCCTTAAAATCAAGTCTGGACCTTATGCCTAAAGAAAAAAACTTCCCTGCGAACCTCGACACACTCCCGGTTTCATGTAAAAACTGCTGATGATTTGAATTGAAAGACATAACCCAGAAATAAATCGATTTTTACTACAATAAATGACTTTTACATCTAGAGAAAAGACTGGCTCCTACTCATTTTGACTATATATCTTTTCTTTTGTAATTATAAATATCACCATCAAATGAACAAAAATCAGTGATCCCAATCATGTTAGAACAAGATACTGGTCACTTGTGTTAAAGCTAGATAATGATAAATTGCAGAAAAAATATGTTGGAAAGCTTTTTGACCTTTTTTTGTTGAAAAAATCTTTACGTCACTAATACTGCTGCACCTTGTATTCTTCCCTCTCTTAAAGCAGTAAGCGCTTCATTGGCCTTAAAAAGCGGGTACATAGTAGCCTCAACATTCATATCCATTTTAGAGGCTATTGCTAAAAAGACTTCTGCATCCTTTCTTGTAAGATTTGCTACAGACCGTATCATGCGTTCTTCCCATAAAATCTCATACGGGAAAGACGGAATATCACTCATATGAATACCTCCACATATCAATATTCCTCCTTTATCTAAATTTCTTAATGCCTGCGGAATGAGTTCACCCGCAGGAGCAAAAATAATCGCTGCATCTAACTTGACAGGAGCGCATGTACTCGAACCACCAGACCATACAGCACCTATTTTTATTGCAAATTCTTGTGTAATTTTATCGCCATCACGGGTAAAAGCATAAACATCCTTTGACTCATGCCTAGCCACCTGCGTAAGAATATGAGCTGCAGCGCCAAATCCATACAGACCTATAGTTTTAGCTTTCAAAGGGATCATGCTATAGGAGCGATATCCAATCATCCCCGCACAAAGTAATGGCGCTTTGGAAAAGTCCTGTAAGGCTTGCGAAAGCAAATAGCAATATTGCTCTTCTGCCACGATATATTCTGCATAACCGCCATCTATTGTATATCCTGTAAATTTAGCTTTTTCACAAAGGTTCTCCCTCCCGTTCCGGCAATATTTACATTTCCCACAGGTGTGTCCAAGCCATGCCACCCCAACAATCTCTCCTACCTTACGATTTTTAATACGACTACCCAATCGTACAATTTTTCCAATAACCTCATGACCTGGAACCAAAGGAAGTTTTGGGTGATTAAGCTCCCCATCCAAAATATGCAGATCGGTCCTGCACACGCCACAGGCCATTACTTTAATCAGAACCTGTCCTTGCAAAGGACTAGGGATAGGAATCTGTTTATAGATAAGTGTCCGACCAATCCTCTCCAGTACCATAGCATTCATTTGTTTTGATAATTCCATCCTTTTAAAAATATATTTTTCCTAAAAAATCCACATATGTCACTCAGCGTTTAGCTTTTTATCCGAATGTTTGAGCCAGATAAATTTTATAATAATCACGCTCTCAAAAAATTGGATGTAAATTTTCAGGAATCACCATCAGAGGAATTTTGATGTGTTTTGCCAAAGTCTGACTATGACTTCCTTTCAAAAGATGGTCAAGAACAGAAACTTTCTTATGAACCATGACCATCATATCTATCTGATGTTTTGAACTCAAAAGCTCAAGTCCATCATCAATGTCTACACTAGCAATATGCTTGATTAATAACTGTGAGTAATCAATTTCAGCAATTAGTTTACAAAGGAACAAACGCTCTTTTTGCTGATGTTCCTTATTATCCTCCCATTCGTCCTTAACATTCGTAATCACCAGTTCCGCATCATACCTACCGGCAAATCCTGCAAGGGATCGGATTACTTCTATATCATCATTATTAAAATCGGTTGCGAACGCAATCCTTTTTATAGATACAAATTTAGTTTTAGAGGGAATAAGCAGAATCGGTACCCTGGCATGATTGATTAAATGCGAACTTGTACTTCCAAAAATAAATCTGATCACCGCATTCATTCCAACCATTCCCAATACAATCATCGTTTGCTTTGGATCCTTGATTAATTTATCTATCATATCTGAAACCGTACCAACCTCACTTTCGCAATATATTTCTGGAAGCGGAGATAACTTTGTGTCAGCATCGTGTTTAAACTGTACTTTAAGTTTATCGGCAAATAAGCTTAATTGCTTCACAGTCGAATCTTTTATTTCAGAATACTCATATAAAGGCCAATCAACATACTCCGTAGCAACTTCTGAAGGAACAATAAATGCATGACATAACGTTAAGTTTGCTTTCAAAACCTTGGCAAGGTGCAAGGCATAATATGCTGCATTTTGTGCAGATTCTGAGAAGTCTGTTGGAATCAGGATAGTTTTCATCTTCTTAACATCTTAGTTAAAATCTAATTTAGGTACTTTTATAGTGGGTCTAGATGACAATGATCAAACTATCACATGATGCTCATCACTGTGTTTTTATCTTTCCAGGGACGTTTGAATGTATCCCAAAATGTCTTAAATCATTGCCATTGATGATTATTGTCATGCTCTCTCTGTACCATATCATGGAAATTTGTAAACTATATAACTTGTCATGAAAATAATCCTATGTCTTACTGACTTCTCAGAAGCAGCAAATCATGCCGTTTCCTATGGATATGAAATAGCAAAAAGAATTAAGGCGAAGGTTATTATTTGTAACATCATAAACATACCAGCTGAAATCCCTCAATATGAAGTTGTCATGTGGCCACTTAAAAATTTCGACCACATTGAAGCTGACAATAGGAAAGCGCTGAAAGAACTAAAAATAAAATTAGAACGCAATATTCCAAGCAGCGAATTTCATCCTCCTATAAACTGCATTTGTGAAACTGGTGTAGTAGCCGATGTCGTTAATGACCTGCTAACCAAAAACAATATATATATGATCGTTATGGGTACACATGCGGGCAGTGGCCTCAAACATTTGCTGTTTGGCAATCATACAAGATATTTAATTGACTCGACCAAGGTTCCATTACTGTTGGTACCGCCAAAGCTAATTGATAATCATATCAATTGGATTGGATTTGCTACAGATTTAAGCATTGAAGATATTTTATTGGTGTGTCAATTGATTGAATTTGCCAGTTGTTTAGATGCTGAAATTATACTAATGCATATCATCACTAGCAGAAAACCACATAGTGAAGATACCATCAAACAACAATTGAAAAATTTCGTATTAAAATTTAAAAACAAATGTTACTATGATAAAATATCCTTTCAATATACAATCGAGAAATCTGTTACATCTGGTCTGATAAATTTATGTGTAAAAAACGAAAACAGTGGCCTCTTGGCAATTGCACACAAAAACAACAAGTACATCAATGAAATTCTAAAGGGCAGCCTTACTCAAAAAATGGCTAAACGAACACTTTTACCTTTGATAGTCATACCGTTTAAAGGGACTTAAGTTTTACCATGGCAATTCAAGGGAATTGCTAATATTAATGACCATAAGCATAGGATACCGTGATCGGCATCACTGATAGAATCTAACCTATTACCTAATTTTATCTTCAATACCTATCAATATTTCGATGATTAAATAATTAAAATCAAAAAAAAATGAAAGCAATATTTTATAGCACAAAATCGGCTGAAAAAGACCTACTGATAAAAGCAAACAATAAAAAACATGACCTTACATTAATTACCAACCCACTAAGTACAGAAACCTGTAGTTATGCAAAAGAAAAAGATGCTGTTTTTGTCTTTACAAATGATGATCTCACCGCATCAGTGCTAAACAAACTATCATCGCTAGGAATTAAATACATTGCAACAAGGTCAGTTGGCATGGATCATATCGACAGGGAAGAAGCAAAAAAACTTGGTATTGAAGTCGCCAATATCCCCACATACTCTCCACAAGCAATTGCTGAACATACTGTTGCACTTGCCCTGGCCTTAGGTCGCCATTTAATTCAAGCCAATCGGCAATGTCGTCATTTCAACTTCAGTCTTAATAAATTAATTGGCTTCAATTTCTACGGAAAGACAGTTGGATTAATTGGGCTAGGGCATGTTGGAATTTACACTGCTTCAATATTCAATGGATTAGGATGCAAAGTAATAGGTTACGATATTCAGCCAAAAAAAATTAAAAACGTTGAATTCGTTGATCTTGACACACTATATCATGAATCGGATATTATTGCACTTCACACACCGCTAACTCCAGAAACGAAATATCTGATCGATGAGGAAACATTACTCAAAATGAAGGATGGCGTTATGATTATCAATACAGCACGCGGTGACCTGATAAAGACCACAGCTATATTAGCGGCTTTAAAAAGTGGAAAGGTTGGCTATTTAGGTTTGGATGTTTATGAGTACGAGAAAGGTCTGTTTTTTGAAGATCATGAAATTGATGAGGTTAGAGATGCATTACTTTCTGAACTCATGAACTATCCAAATGTGTTGATTACCCCACATCTGGCATTTTTGACAAAAGAAGCGCTGGAAGAAATAGCAAAACAAACCATAGCAATACTAGACAATTGGAGTGAATTAGCTTCATGAACAACCACCCCCCTAATCCTAAACTAAAAAATAGGTGGAAATGGTTAAGTCCGCAGGAGCCAGGACTAAGTATCACTCTTAATTATGCGTTTTCTCCATTTAACCAACTCATACCAAATCACGCTACAAAAACCAATACCTGCACTCACAATTAATTGAGCAAAAGAAAGAGATTGAAATTCGAAAAACTGCGATAAAGTCTTGTTAAAGATCAGCATACCATAAATTGCAATCGTCAGGATTATAATCCCAAAGACCAAATTATTCTTATACTTCAATGTGGTTAGCATACTGTAATAGAAAGAGCGATTGATTAGCGTTAAAAATATATTTGCCGTAATCAATACCGTAAAAACCATCGTTCTTGTGATGTTTTCACCTAAATCAAGATAAACAGCATATTGATAGGTAAACAAAGCCCCAATTGCAATCACTATTCCCTGTATAATACTTGTTAAGAGTTCTTTTGGGTTGAAAAAGGTATTAATAAACGGTCTTGGTTTTTGCAACATCGTATTTTTCTCCATCGGTTCATTTTCATAAATGATAGAACAGGTTGGCCCCATAATCAGCTCTAAAAAAATAATGTGTACAGGAGAAAAAATATTGGGATATGTCCATCCCAAGGCCAAGGGAATAAAGACAGTCAGAATAATCGGAATATGAATAGATATGATATACTGTATCGCTTTTTTAAGATTGGCGTAAATCCGTCGTCCCATCCCCACTGCAAAAACCATTTTTTCCAGATCGTCATCTGCCAATACCAGTGAGGCTGCCTGTTTGGCAATTTCAGTTCCTTTCTTCCCCATAGCGATACCAATATGTGCTGCTTTAAGTGCAGGCCCATCATTTACTCCATCGCCCGTCATGGCAACGATTTCATTATTTTCTTTCAGTGCATTAATGATCCTAAGTTTGGCTTCAGGAAACATTCTTGTAAAAATGGAAGTGTTTTCCACCCTTAACTTTAATTCTGTATTTGTCAGCACCATCAGTTCATCACCGCTAATACTGTTATCTGCCCCTTTAAAACCTACCTGATGAGCAATCGCACGGGTAGTTTCCGCATTATCACCGGTTACAATTTTGACATCAATTCCAGCTGCATAAAAACGCTCAAAAACAGATTGAATGTTTTTCTTTGGTGGATCATAAAAAGCAATCAATCCTTTAAATTTAAAGCTGAAGTCCTGTTGCTTTTCCGGAAAATTATCGCCACTAAAAACCGCTTCCCCTACCCCCAAAATACGATACCCTTTAGCGGCCATAGTTTTCATCACCTGTTCTACTTCTTTCTTTTGATCAATATTTAAATCTGAAACACTTAACAAAGCCTCAGGCGCTCCTTTTGCAGCCACAATACGATCTCCAGAATCATTTTGAAAAACATGTGTCATCATTGGTGGCTTTCCGCCCAAAGGGTATTCATGTCTCATTTTATATTGAGGTCGTTCATCCGTAGTATTTTTTATAGCATAGGCATGATGTAGTGCAACTTCCATAGGATCGAATGGAATAGGCTCGCTCGCCCACATTGCTGTCCTGATCAGCAACTGCTCCGCTACACCAAGATCCTCTTCAAGCTTTGTAAGCTTTTTTAATTCTGTGGTATACAAAGATGCCAAGGTCATCTTATTCTCTGTTATAGTTCCGGTCTTATCCGTACAAATCACAGTAGCACTGCCCAAGGTCTCCACTGTTTTCATTTGTTTGACCACAATCCCCATTTTCATTAATCTCCAGGCACCAAGCGCCATAAAAGTGGTAAAGGCTACCGGAATTTCTTCAGGTAAAACACTCATGGCTATAGTTAGCGCTTTTATTAAACTATCTAAGCCACTTCTGGAATTATAAAAATTTATTGCCCATACTATTGTAAAAACAACGGCTCCTGCAAATACCATTTTTTTTACGAAATTTCCAATCTGGAACTCTAGCGGTGTTTTCTCTTCTTTAATTTGTTCAAGGCTTTTACCAATCTTACCCAATTTTGTTTCATTTCCTATTGCTGTTACAGTAACAATAGCCAATCCACTGGATACAGTGGTACCAGCGGATATGTAATTATCGAGTTGATCACGATCCTTATAAACCGGCATAGATTCCCCAGTAAGTAAAGATTCATTTACAGAAAAATCATTAGATTGTTCAATTTTTCCATCAGCCACTATAAATGTACCTTCTTCAACCATAAGACTGTCGCCCATTACCAACTCCTCACTTTTAACCTGAATGGTTCGACCACCCCTTATTACAGTACAATCTGGTTCTGTTAATTTTTTAAGCTGTGCTAGTGCATTTTTGCTTCTAGAATCCTGATATAATGAAATCACAGATATTAATACAATGGCAATTGAGAGAAAAAGTCCGTCACCCGTGCTGCCATTCACAAAATATATAGCTGATGCCATCAGCAACAAGATAACCATAGGTTCTTTCGCCAAACCTTTTAAAACTTTCAAAAAGCCAAGCTGTTTCTTATGATTAAATGCATTGTTGCCGTATAATTTTCTGGCATCAATAACTTGCTGCGGGTTTAAACCTTGTATAACTGTTTTATCCATTTAAAACTCATCATTATGCTTGTATTTAGATGGGAATACCAATAGCGGAGTTTTGATATGCCTTGACAATTTTTGCGTATGGCTTCCTTTAAACATCTTAGTCAATAAGTTGTGTTTGTGGTGAGTTATGGCCATTAAACCCAAGTCTTCCTCATTTCCAATCCATTTTAGCCCACTATCAATATCTATATTCCACACATATTCATAGTTGACAGTTGAGAAATTAACACTAGAGGCCATTTTGTCTACAAAATTATCAATGAAATGCTGTGTTTTCCCTGTAGGATCAACCTCTTTATTGGTTACATGAACAATGGTGACAGCAGCATCTAACTTTTTGGCCAGATCCATTACAAATTGAATTGCTGGCAGATCTTCAGTATTTAAATCTGTTGCAAATGCAATTTTTTTAATTCCTGTATAAATGGCCTCAAATGGCACCAGCAATAGCGGAACCCTCGTCTTTTCAATCATTTCTTTGGTATTACTACCCAATATCAGTTGAATTAATCCGCCAGCTCCAGCGATCCCCATAACAATAAAGTCTATTTTTTCTGTTTCAACAAACGAAGAAACCACCTCACAAACACCACCTACACCACTTTGATAGGATATATTAGGACAATAATCATCCTCCACTACCGAACAAGCTTGGTCAGACAATGTTTTAACCAATGAATCCAGCTCACTTGTAGCTTGCTGCTTTAATTCTCCATAATCCATTAATGGCCAGGCAACCTGTGAGGCCATAGGTGCTTCAGCTGGCACTTTAAAAGCATTACACAGCAAAATGTCTGCCTTCAGTTTTTTTGCTAATGTCAAGGCATAACGCGCTGCATTTTCAGCTGGCACAGAGAAATCTGTTGCAATTAAAATCTTTTTCATTGGAATATAATTTACTTTTTATCGGTTATGAAGCTATCATAAACATATTTATTGCTATTTGTAAGCCTTATGCTTATGATGGTTTCATCATAAAGGATTAATGGTGAATACAATTCATTTTATAAAACCTTGTTCAAATAATCAGGCGGGAATACCAATAAAGGAATGGTTATTTTCCTTTTAAGTCTCTGTGTATGACTTCCTTTAAATAATTTATGAAGCACCTCATGTTTTCGATGTACCATCGCCAGCATTTGAATCTGACCATACTCGGCAAGCCAATCCAGACCATTATCTATCGTAGCTTGTAACACATGCTGATAATAAATTTTATGATAATTCACATGATTCGTAATTTCATTTAAGAAAAATTCAATCTTTTTCTTCGAGTTTATTTGACTATCAGGTACATGGTCACTAATGTGCACCAATAAAATCTCCGCATTAAAATTACGCGCAAAGCCAGCCAGAACATGAATTACTGAAATGTCCTCTTTGCTTAAATCGGTAGCAAATACAATCTTATTTAATTTCTTATAACTGGTATCAAACGGCACAAGTAATAGGGGGAAAGTTGCAAGCTCCACCATTTCCCGACTACTGCTACCAAATAGAAATTGTCTTAATCCCCCGGCTCCGGTCATGCCCATGACTACCAAACTGACATTATGGTCTGTTGCAAAACTTGTAATCACATCTGCAACCGGGCCAATTCCTATTCCATGGGTTACTAAAGGATGATAAGTATCATTGGCTGTTTCTAACTGATCCAGTTCAGTCATTTTTTCGGCACACCGCTTTAACTCTTCTTCCGCCTTTTTCTCCAGAGCATCAATTTCTATTAAAGGAACTGAAATGTGCGCCGGTAATGGTACTTCAATAGGTACCATAACGGCATTACACAATTTTACATTGGCCCTCATTTCCTTTGCAAGATGCATAGCATATCGTGCTGCATTTTTTGCAGCTAAAGAAAAATCCGTTGGTAATAAAATCGTTTTCATTAGCTTAGATTTAGCGGTTAGTACTTTTTATTTCCAATCTTTTACCAGGTAAAGAGGAGTCTTTTCCATAAAAAGCGAATTCCAGTGCTGTGTCCTGTTTATAGATATCTTCATACTCAACAACACCGATATCGCCTATTTCGCAGGTCAGATAAGTAATTTTTAAAGGAATAACTTTTCTTAGCTTAAAATCTCTAGGTTGATAGTCAATAATTGCCTGATGAAGCAACTTATTGCTTTGCTTTTGACCATCCAGATCAAGCAACAGCGAGGCAAGCTCCTCCGCATGCTGAACCCTGATGCAACCATGACTTAAGGCCCGTTCATTAAGATCAAAAAATTGTTGATCAGGTGTATCATGTAGATAAATATCAAAAGCATTCTGAAACCTGAAAACAACAAGGCCAAGTGCATTATCACAACCTGCAGATTGACGCATAAAATAGCGTTCAGGATTCCTCTTTACCATCATCAAACTATCCTTAACTGCAGGGACATAGGTCCCATTACGATTATATATAGCGAAATGGTTATTCTCCAGATAATTCGTATTCTTTAATGCCTTAGGTAACATCTCTTTAATAAAGATATTTCTGGGTACTTTCCAATCCGGAGCCGTTGAAAAATGGGTAATTGAACTCTGCAATACGGGTGTTGGATTGGCCGGCTTACCCACTACTACTTTAAATGAATATGTAGTATCGGGAATGCGTAATTTCAAAGTATAAGATGGTATATTTATCAGAATAAACGAATCTTCATTAATAGCTGCCCAGCGCAAGCGTTCCATGTTAATGGCCAGTTTTCTAACTATAGGTTCTGAGGCTTCGTAGCAATCACCTACATATTGTCCTTTTAAAAGCCTCATATAATCTTGCATGAGCACATACTCCTTCACTTTCGGCTGTACATTAAGTACTGCACTCATAAAATCATTTTGCTGTATGGCATCCCTTAAAATATCGTCCGCGCAAAATCCTGAAATTTCCCCTTTATCTATCATATTACTGGTATAAACCGGGTTGAGTTTTCCAAAATGCAAATGGTTAATAAAAGTTATCATTGCATCTGTCAAGAGCAAATCAAACCATACCTTCTGACTCGGACTAACTGTCAAGGGCGTATCCATAATGTCGTGCATTGTACTATATAAAAGCTCATTCGGATGATAATCGACATGATTGAGTCCGAATTGCAACACACAGTCCAGCAACAATAAGGCCTCCCAGGTTTTCCTGATATCTTTTTCAGGACTGATCCATCTGGGTTGAAATTGAGATTGGCTATAGAACCGCTCCACAGACTTTGGATAATGAAAAACCTGCCTCAGAGTATTACCTGCAAGTGTTTTTCTTAGCATCACACTTAATGTCGTATCATTAGTTACCAAATCAGTCGCTCTGCTTTTGGAATTCAAAACAGAAGCATCTGTTTGAATGGTTAAAAGGAGTAACCATATAAGCAAAGCCCATGTAGTACTTGCTTTCACTTTGCTAGAGAAAAAAGTGTTTGTTTGACCTTTCATAATCATATCTCTTATCAACTAAATTTACTAGCTTATAACCAGTTAAATAATGATAACAATCACCATTTGTTATGATTTTCAACACGAGCCCCCACACCTTAATTTCTTTCAAAAAGCCACCTGAAAGGTTTTATATTTCTTTCTGCTCTTAGCCCATATTGCTTAATGCTTTTTTCCCTGATCAAATCAACAGCTTCGTCTATACTGTCTGTAACCAAAAACAGCCTGGCATCTTCAGGTGTAACTGTGGCAACTTTCTGCATTTGTAAAACATGTTCGATAAGCTCCTTATGGTAAGCTTTACCAAAAATCACGATTGGAAAATTGTTAATCTTGTGGGTTTGTATTAAGGTAAGTGCCTCAAAGAACTCATCTAATGTGCCATATCCACCAGGCATTACCACGAATGCAAAGGAATATTTAACAAGTAAAACCTTGCGTATAAAAAAGTGATGAATATATACCCATTTATCGAGATACGAATTAGGTTGTTGTTCTTTAGGAAGTTGTATATTACAGCCAACAGAGCGGCCATTAACATCCTTAGCCCCCCTATTAGCAGCTTCCATTAAACCCGGTCCACCACCAGTCATGATGGTAAAGCCTAATTTCGCAAATTCTGCAGATGCTTTCCGGGTTAAATCATAGTAAGGGTGTCCTTCTTTAAAGCGGGCAGAGCCAAAAACTGTGATACATGGCCCCAGGAAGTGCAACTTTCTAAAACCTCGTATAAACTCCCTCATCGTCTTTAGTGTAAAGACTAGTTCTTTCCATCTTGACTGAGGGCCGTCTAAAAAAATAATTTCCGATTTATTCATCACTCCATTTCCAATTTTTAATCTCAGGCATACCATCCAGATAGGTGCAGATATATTGCATATTCAAAACATCTTGATCCGATAAAGTATTCATATACTTAAATTTTAGGGTATAATATGCTGTAAGTATGCTGGGCTATAATTTGTTCCTCATTGGTCTCAAATGAACAAACAGTTACCCCACTTTTTTCTATAGAAATAATTTCTCTGTTATTGTGATTGGCTTGCTGATCGAGAATAATTCCCAAAAAACTCAAATCATGACAAATCCGCTCCCTGATTACAAAAGAATATGTTCCTATGCCACCAGTAAAAACGAGTGTATCCAGGCCCCCCATTGCCCCTGCAAATGCGCCAATGGCTTTCCTGGCCTGATAACAGAATAAACTAAGTGCCTGCTTAGCGTGAGGATTATTCTTTTCCTGATCAAGCAACTCTTCTACGTTTCCAGTTCCGGCAATAGCAAGCATGCCAGAATGCTTGCTCAACAAATCATCCAATTGACTGGCATTTAACCCTTTCTCCTTCATCAGTAATAATAAGACACCAGGATCAAGATCGCCAGATCTTGTCCCCATTACCAGACCACCTATTGGACTTAAGCCCATTGTAGTGTCTATGCTAATTCCATTCTTAATAGCAACCATGCTTGCTCCATTGCCTAAATGTCCAATAATGATTTTTTGTCTGGCAGGATGCAGGATCTGTTCTGCTAGCCTCTGCATGATAAATTCATAAGAAAGCCCATGAAAACCATATCGGAGCAGACCTAAAGCCTTATATTTCTCATCCAGAGGATAATATCTGGCATTTGGTGGCATATTCTTATGAAAACAAGTATCAAAACAGGCAACCTGTTTTATCCCCTTAAAAGCAATTCCGAACATATGGATCAGTTCAAGCTCATCGGGTAAGTGATTTGGTGCCAAATAAATATATTTTCTTAGCGTAGCGACAACCTGCTCGGTAATTAGAATTGGTTCAAAATGCTCAGGTCCCCCCTGAACAATTCGATGGCCAATGCCCATTAAAGGAAACTTTTGTTCATTTGATTTGAGCCATTTAATAAGTTCATCAATAACACTATTCCTATCTTTCCGATTTAAAAACCACTCTTCAACAATTTGACCATTGGCATCTTTGATTAAAAATTTAAAAAGCGCTCCATCAGACGATTTAGCTATACCTGAAATCTTCATCATCTTGGTTACAGCATCAAAAAGTTTAAATTTAAAACTAGATGACCCCATATTCAGTGCAAGGATGCAAGCATTTCCAACTTCTTTATCAACCAAAAATGTCATAACACTTTATTCTAATCAGTTTGTCATAATCACTTTTAAAGCTTTCTCATTGGCCGCATTTGCAAAAATGTCATAAGCCGCTACAATTTCTTCTAATTTAAAATGGTGGGTAATGAGTTTAGCTGGATCCAGCTTTTTTGAACGAACAGTTTTTAGCAACATCGGAGTGGTAACCGTATCCACGAGCCTGGTAGTAATGGTTATATTCTGAGACCAAAGCGTTTCCAGATGAAGGGTCGCACTTTTACCATGAACTCCAACATTAGCTACATGACCGCCTGGCCCTACAATGGCCGTACATAACTCAAACGTTACTGGTAAACCAACTGCTTCAATGGCTGTATCAACACCTCTTCCACTGGTTATACTCATGATTTTTTCTATAACATTTACCTTTAGGCTATTCATCGTTTGTGTTGCGCCGAAAGTTTTGGCCACTTTTAGCCTATTGTCATCAGTATCTATCATTATTATTTCTGCAGGAGAATAAAACTGCGCGGTTAACATTGCAGCCAAACCGATAGGACCTGCACCAACAATGGCAATTACATCCCCTGGTTTTACCTGGCCATTTAAAACGCCACATTCAAACCCTGTAGGTAGAATATCACTTAACATCACCAGTGCTTCTTCATCTGCGCCAGACGGTATAGGATAAAGGCTGTTATCAGCATGGGGTATTCTTACATATTCGGCCTGCGTACCGTCAATAAGGTGACCAAGGATCCAGCCTCCGTCTGCACAATGCGAGTACATACCTTTTTTGCAATAATCGCATTTTCCGCATGAAGTAATACACGATATGAGCACATGATCTCCTTTTTTAAAATTGCTTACCGAATCACCAACTTCTTCTATAATTCCAACGCCCTCATGCCCGAGAATCCGCCCCTCGGTAACCTCAGGAACATCGCCTTTCATGATATGAAGGTCAGTACCACAAATCGTTGTTTTAGAAATCCTTACAATGGCATCTGTTGGCTTTATGATCGCAGGCCGGGGTTTTTCATCCCATGATTTATGACCAGGTCCATGATAAACCAATGCACTCATTGTTTTTACTTCCAGGCTTTCATCGGAATATATCTCTTCCGATCTGGTGGTCCTCAAATTTTTCATAATCTACATTTAAATATCTTTACCAAAATAATTATATCTTGGTAAAGAATAAATGATGAAGGTCATCCTTTAGGATGATTCCAAGCTATCCTGCGCCCCATCCCCACAATTGGCTGTTTCGGCCTTAAGGTGTCCACCGAATCCCGAATATTCACATTGGCATTAGATCTCTTCTGTTACATAGATGTTGAAGAACACAATTTTGAAATGAAGTTGTTATATTATCAATTTCATCAACCTGAAAACATACCCTAGGGTTTGCTCGAAGCATTTCTATTTTTTTCCATCGCCTGGATGTGCCTATATCGCATTATTTTGGTATACATAATTATTCTAACCTTCCATGCTTGTCTTTGAATTTTAGTTGACCAACGAAATATTATAGATTTAATCATAAAATAGGCGTAATGGTTTAAAGCTGCTGTATTTCTTTTTCAAGAAAACAGGGGATTATTGCCATCAAAATGTCTGTTTTCTGCGTCAAAAAAGTATGCATTGTTCCGGGCAATATGGCAAGACGGGATTCAGGCATGGAAAGTTCCCCCAAGCTGCCACCTCCCATCAACTTAAACAAAGCTACAGAATGCTCTGGTTGAATAATATCTGCATCGCCCGTAATGATCAAAGCAGGTGCTATAATTTTACTGATCATTTCTTCCGGCCAGTCCTGAAACTGCTGTTCAAACTTCCTTACTTTAGCTAACTGGTTCGACCATGCCTCCGGATTTGGAGCGGTTCTTAAGTATTCCTCTTCATACGGAGAACCTTTAAGCGCTTGATCCATAAATTCAGGATTGAATAGCGCTTGGAGATCAGGGTGTCTTCCGCTGGTTTTGTAACTTACTGATGCTAGTATAAGTTTACCCACCAGGTCTGGCCTGTACATAGCCAGCTGCAAAGCAACTCCTGCTCCGGTGCTATATCCGAACAGGTCGATTTTTGGTATATTCAAAACCCGGAGGAATTCGACAATATCGTACCTGAAATGTTCATAGGAAAGTTCTCTGGAGGGGATATCCTCAGTATGACCATATCCCTGGAATTCAACGGTGACCACTTTCCTGAAAGTCGCCAGCAATGGTATAATTTTCCCGAACGCAGTGCCGATTCCCGAAAGGGCTCCGGGAAGCAATAGGATTGGTTTACCCTCACCATGTACTTCATAATACATTTTCAGCCCATTAACCAGGGCGTAATTTCCTTGTGTTTCTTTCATAACTTATCTAATCTTTATACAAACACAAAGATTAGAATTGGGAAAGAAACATAAGTTGGTGTATACCAACCTCAGAATTTTACGTTGTTGAACAATTTGCTGAAATTGGTGTGGTCTATACCTAAGTAGGAAGCGATATACTTATGTGGAACAAGATGGAGCAGTTCCGGGCTTTTCCGGCAGAAATTTTTGTAGCGTTCTTCTATGGACGATGCGCGAAGTTCGATGTGAAGATCAATCATACCAGCAAACATAGTTTCGGTCATCCTCCTGAAAAGCCTTTCGATCTGTTGTGAACTGTCAATCAACTTCTGTAAGGCATCGTAAGTGATATACTCCATTTTGCTATCTGTCAGGCAAACCAAGTGATATTTCGAGGGAATCTGGAATGAAAATGATTCCGCTATGCCACATAGATTCGGAGCATAGGAAAAAGAAAGTGTGTAGGTCTTCTCACCAGTGTCATAATAGGCCATTTGTACGCCATCCTGTACAAAGTAAAGTTCATGCGCTACCTGTCCGGGAAGGAGGATATATTCCCCTTTCTTAAAATTCTTTGTTTTCAGGCAGTCATTTAATAACTGAAAGTCTTTTAAGCTGATGCCGTGAAATTGTTTTAAGTACTGATATCTATCCATATTAAGCTGATGATCCTCTAATAAAATAAAATTAGGACAAATTCAGAAATAAAGGATGGCGAAATTCAAGGATAAGGTAGATTTAATTATATGCTTAGCGTAAAAAAATGGCTCTTGCCCTCCACCATTCGACATTGACTCCTTATATCAGGATGCCCAGCAAATAAAAGAGCAAAAAAAGTGGGACGAATCTGCCGTTTTTAGATTTACCACAAGATTCGATCTCATTGGTATTCAAAATTTGTAAAAAAATCTTACAGCATTTTATTGCGTATTTCAGTGAATGTGGAGTGAAATAAAGCGCTAGTTTGATTGCGGAATGAAAAGGCTAAGTTTGCCCAAACTCCCATATATAATCAGCTTAGGAAAAGACAAATTTTCGATCCAATACCGCAAAATAAAAAATTATTAGATTACTTGGAATTAGTTGAATTCCCAACAATAAAGAATATAACCTCGTTAAAAATAACAAGAGGCAAGTAATTACTAAACAGAAATTATAAGAAATTTATCAGTAAAAATAATCAGCCTTGAGAAATCGTAACCAATGCTTCTGCAGGCGTTAAAACCGACAAGGTACTTTTCTTAAAATCTTTAGTATTAAGTGTAATGATCCCTTCTATTTTAAGAATGCTTAAGGCACAATGGTATTGAATAGCATCCTCATAATCCTTAAAATCCGTTTTAAGCGACAACCGGATAATGTCAGAGGTGACATCTGTGATGACAATCATCTCACTCAATTTCTCCAGAAGCGCAATTGTTGTCCTGTGAGGGATGGATTGTCTTAATACGTAATAAATATTGTTATAAGATACCGCGGAAATATGCAGACTGATCTGGCCAGATACAGCCAAATTAAACAATTGAGCAGCAGTATGAGAAAAAGGCTGCCGATCAGCTAAAAAATCGATCACGACATTGGTATCCAGAAAAAAATGCCTCATAAGCTATCTGTATTTTTTATTCAGCGCATTACCCAACTCCTTTTTATAGTCAAAGTCCTTAGGAAGCTTAACAGACCCCATCAGCTCCCTAACTTTAGGAGATAAGCGCTCATCCATATTTTCCTGAGCGGTAATAGACTTCAGATAATTCTCCACGATATCAGACAGGCTCTTACCTTTACCTCGAGCATACTTCTTTGCAGAATCAATTACGCTATCCTCTATGGTTAATGTTAATTTCGTTGTCATAGCACGTATGTTTTCTAAATCAAATATACGTGTAATTATTCAAAATAAAAAAATGTTGACCTAATAATAATATCAGAAGAAGCAGACAATAAGCTCAAGATCTGTCTAGTTCTCATTTCACATGAACCTTCTACATTAGGCGAGTTGTTGAATATCAAGTCAGACTTCTCTGGAAGCGACCAGCAAAGGAAAAGTATATGCCAAGTTTTATTCCATGCAGCAGGTTACAGAAAACAAGGAACTCCTGGAAAAAATGGTAAATACCTAGATTGAAATCATGGATAAATAGATAGATGAACTTTGGCTGCAACAGATATTTCTGCTTCTTCCTCATCTGAAATCTCTGGCCTGTTTTTTAATTTTCTCTGTTCTTTGGCAGACGATGGGCCAGGCACAGCAGCCGCCAGAACCAGCCCAACTACAATCGCCGCAACCAGCCCCGGTAGCCAATAATAACCCCAGGCAGAAGGCCCCCTATGAGCCGCCCATTCCCCAGCAGCGAGAGAGATAAAGAACATCAAGGTAAAGAAAATCCAAAACCCACCCCAAGGGCCGGTATTTTTAAAAGCGAGCCTGAAAACAGCAGTTAACATTATCGCAAAAAACAGGGCGAATAAAATTCCTATAAATTCCATGGCAATTGTTTTTAAGTTAAACATGGTCCTCTTCACTCTTTTCCGGTTCAGTTTCTAACTGGTGCACTCCAAAAATATAGTTAGTTTCCATATGAACCGTACATCCCTTCTGAAAATGTAGTTAAAAAAAAGTCCGAAACTGGATTGGTTCCAAAAAATGAATGCCCCCATACTCGTTATCAACATCATAGAATCTGCCAACTCCATATCATTCGCCTTAGCCCAGCCTTGCCACCAGTTTATAAAAAGTGCTCGGCTCGCCGTTTACTTTGTGATCCTGATAG
The DNA here is from genome assembly GCA_040393085.1 of Pedobacter hiemivivus. Lineage (GTDB taxonomy): Bacteria > Bacteroidota > Bacteroidia > Sphingobacteriales > Sphingobacteriaceae > Pedobacter > Pedobacter hiemivivus_A. The sequence continues at coordinate 49,686 of JBEBUV010000024.1, forward strand.
AGTAAATCCAACCGTTCCTTTTCAAAATCGTTAAGGAAATCCTCCCAGCTAATCTCTTCCAAATCTTCAGTTTTACTGAATCCCGGAAAGTGTATCCTAAGACCACCTTCATCGCCATTTATTTCTGTTGCGATAACCCTTGAAGGAACACCGCCACGTTTTTCAGCCCATTCCCTGATGGTCTGATGATTATGGGTTTGAAAAGAAGTACTCATCATGTTTTGATTTAGTTTATTATTTGACCAGAACAGTGTCCAGCCTTATAGAATCTATATTTTAACACTCCATAATTATAGCTTCAATAAGTTCAATACCTGATCATCCGTAAAATCCCCAAAATGACGATATGCCTTACCTACTCCCTGAAAGTCTTCTGGCTGCCACAATACTTCTATCTCATCAGCCCGGCTAAGGTGAATATCATAGCCCGGAGATGACACGGGTACCGCAATGACCACTTTTGATGCCCCATTTTTTCTGCAGAGTTCGATTACCGGAACCAGCGTTACCCCCATAGCAATACCGTCGTCTACCAAGATCACTGTCCGGCCTTTCATTTGGGGCAATGGCAGCCCTTTGCGATAAAGCTCCACCCTGCGTCTGACTTCAGCAAGCTGCTGCTCCATAATATCGGCAATAGTTCCTTCATCAAGCATATCCCGCCCAAGTCCCGAAACATAAACCTCCG
>JBEBUV010000025.1:0-49172 GCA_040393085.1 Pedobacter hiemivivus
AGATATGGTTGATGCTGATATCGCAGAGGGATTTCATCCTATTCTTCAAGCCTATTTGATCAAGCGGCAAAAAATGAGTTGATATAATTTATTGGCATTAAAATAGGTTGGGATAATCAGAAATAATTCCATCAACACCCATCTCTTTAAGGTTGTCAATATCACTTTTCTCATTTACAGTCCAGGTAACTACCTTGATTTTGTTGCGATGACAATATTCGATCATTTTCTTATTGACTTGCTTGTAATATGGACTATAGGCATAGGGCTTAAAAGACAATTTCTTTAAATTTCCAATCCAATCGTTTTTACCCACATAAACTAAATATGATGTCTTAATACGTGGGTATTTCTTATGAAGGATCTCCAATATTTCAGTATCAAAAGATTGGATAATCACCCGCTTCTGTATCTTTTTTTGTAGTATGATATCCATTATTTCTTTGACTGCATTTTCTCTGTAGTCCTGGGTATAAGTACCTGAGGGTATTTTTGCTTCGGGGTTGTATATGGGAGCAGGCATGTGCTTAATCTTGGCATATGCTTCAATTGAATCTATTAATGTAGCAAACAAAGGTATTCTAGCTACCATTTTCTTCTGCTGGGGAAATGACGGATGTAAGCGGGAGCCCACGTCATATTTTACGATATCGGTATATAACATATTGTGTAAACCAAGACCTTTTGATTGCTCTTTTGTAACCGCGCTGCCATCAGGGTTAAGGGCGAAAGTTGCCGACATATGACTGTCATGCGAAAGAATAACCTGCTTGTCTTTAGTAATATATAGATCCATTTCTAAAGTAGTCCCAAAATGAAGTGCATTTTTCATTGCAGCAATTGTATTTTCGGGCATTAGGCCAGTCCCTCCCCGGTGTGCTTGCTTATCAAATTTTTTCTGCGCCTGACTGGTTCCACCTGCAAGTATAAGTAGTAGGATATTGAGTATATACTTATTCATATTTTTAAAGTATTCTATTAAATGTTATTCCATTTATATTCAAAATGATAGTTCCCAGAACCAAGATTAAACTTTTGGTCTTCATTTTCCCTGGAAATTAGATTTTTCAGATCATTTTTAACCAGATTACTAATGATAGCCTCAGATCTGGAGTTTGGTAATATAACTTCTGCATTAGTATTAGGGGGGATTATAATGTCTAAGAATATTTTACCCTTTTTGATGGACCAAGATGAACTTATTTTTCCATAAACAGTTTCCAATTCTGCCTTTGCTGAAGTTAATCCTCCACCCGGTCTGGGTGAAATGCTAAATTTCTTAAAACCAGGAAAGCCATTAATACTGTTGATCCCTCCAATATTTTTATACATCCAATCACCGATAGCACCATATGCATAATGATTAAAAGAGTTCATATCAGGATTTTGAAAAGTTCCATCCGGACTTATTCCATCCCATCTTTCCCATATAGTAGTTGCACCCATTTTTACAGGATAAAGCCATGATGGAAAACTCTCTTGCATTAATAAGGTGTAGGCTATATCCTCATAACCAAATCTGCTGAGTACATGACATAGATACGGTGTGCCTAAAAAGCCTGTTGTTAAATGGTTGCCGTAGCTTTTAATATTCTCAACTAGATATTTTGCTGTTTGAGCTCTCATTGCTTCAGGCAGTACATCAAAGTAAAGCGACAATACATAGGCAGTTTGGGTATTGGACATCAGTCTTCCAGATGAAGTAACATATTCATTTACAAAAGCGCTTTTCACTTTTTCAAGTAATTTTGAGTAATCTTCTACATCCTCTTTAATTCCCAATTCCTTAGCGGTATTAATTGCAATTTGTAAAGAGTTGATATAAAATGTTTGTGCAATAAGATACTTATCAGTTATTGCAGATTTCCCTTGTAAATCATCCTTAGGTGCATAAAATAACCAATCGCCAAAATGCTCACCAGTATTCCATAAATAGTTTTTACTCTTTGAAGTCATGAACGATATCCATTGTTTCATGCTTGGATATTGTTGTTCCAATAGTTGTTTATCCCCATAGATATGATAATAATTCCAGGGAATTATAGTTCCTGCATCTGCCCAGCCTGCGGCTCCACCTTGTTTACTTCTCCAAAAATATGGGACAACATGGGGAATTGCACCGTCTGAAAACTGATCCGATTTCAAATCTTTGAGCCATTTAGTGAAAAAACCTTTAACATCCATATTATAAGCTGCAGTATTAAAAAATACCTGAGCGTCACCTGTCCAACCGTAACGTTCATTTCTTTGGGGACAATCGGTCGGGACATCCAGGAAATTGCCTTTCTGTCCCCATTGTATATTGCTTTGCAATTGGTTGATTAAAGGATTCGATGTTTCAAATTTACCCGTGGCTTCCATATCTGAATAAAGAACTACGGCTTCGGTATTATAGTCATTTATCAGGCTCTTGTTGCCTTCAACCTTTACATATCTGAATCCCTGAAATGAAAAGTGTGGCTGAAAAGTCTCTTCAGCAGTGCCTTTAAGCACATAAATTATCTGTTGAGAAGCAGTTCGTAGGTTTTCCGTATAGAAATTGCCGTCTTTATCTAATACTTCTGCATGTCGTAATATAACAGAGTCGCCTTTTTTTCCTGTGACAGTAAATTTAACCCAACCGACCATGTTTTGTCCAAAATCAAGGATCTTCTCTCCTTTTTTACTGACAATTAATTTAATCGGTTTTATGATAGCTTTCTCTCTTACAGGTGGTGCATCCGAAAGTACCAGATTGCTGTATTTTAGTGATGGTTCAGTTAAAACGCTTTTCCACATTGAGTCATCAAAATCAGCTGTATTCCAGGCGTTAATTTCCTTTCGGGCATCGTAGGTTTCTCCGTTGTAAAAGTCCGACATACGTATTGGGCCATCGATACTTGCTTTCCAGCTATTATCCGTGTTTATTAATTCGCTGCTACCATCTGTGTACACTATTTTGATTTGAGCTAGCAAAGCTTCTTCTCGTCCATAGAAATTTCTTCCAGTTGATAAGTTTCCACGGTGCCAGCCTTCTCCGACCATTATACCTATACCATTATTTCCCTTTTTTATATAATCCGTAACATCATATACCTGATATTGCAAACGCTTTTTATAGCTGGTCCATCCCGGAGCAAAATATTCATCACTCACACGTTCACCATTTATTGAGGCTTCATATACTCCATGGGCTGTACTATAAAGTCTTGCACTTTTAATGGTTTTATTAGCTTTAAACGTTTTCCTAAACATTACAGCAGGACCTGATTTTCCGCTATTGCTTAAGCCACTTTTAATCCAGTTAGCATTCCAGTCAGTTTCTTTCAATAAACCTGTTTCCCAGTATTGAACCTCGCTCCAAGGGGTTATGTTACCCTGATTATCCCATATTCTTACCTGCCAGAAGTATTTTGTAGAAGAGCTTAATTCTTTACCCTGATATTTAATATAAATTGATTGATCAGTATTTACTTTTCCAGTTTTCCATATTAAATCTTTATTTGATTTCAGGGATCCTATATGGTTTGATACCCTAATTTCATAAGCCGATTGTAACACATTGCTGCGGTTACTTTTAATCTTCCAGCTAAATCGGATGTTGCTGGAATCAAGACCTAAAGGATTAACACGTTCTCCACATTTTATATCATATAGTGTTAATTTCTGCGCCTGCGCTCCAATAGAAGAGAAAGTAATGATGGTTAAAAGTAATATCATTCTCCTGGAGAAGAGATGAATTTTATCTGTGTTGGCTTTTTTTGATCCAAACATTTATGGTTTAGTTAAATGGTATTAATAATTTGATTGATCCGTGCTGAATTTAGGGGGTAAGCTGAAATTTACTTAAGATTGGAAAATGATCAGATGGATAATACTGGTTATAATAACTATCCGTTATAATTTCATGAGTCAATACCTTTACTTTTTTATTCACAAAAATATAATCCAACCGATATTTATTGATGTCATAGCTTACCAGAAAATTATTGAAAGTTCCTGTTGGTCCTTTAGGGGCTGATGTAGAAACGCTTTGTGCATTAGATAAAAAGCTGTTAAAAATAGAAACCGGTTGACTATTCATATAGCAATTCATATCACCTGTAACTAAAACTGCATCAGTTCCTACTTTTGCAGATATTCTTTCTTTCAGCATTAGAGCAGAGTTTTTTCTGGTTAGGTTACCTTCATGATCAAAATGGTTGTTGTACACATAGAAATCTTTTTTAGACACATTATCATACATCTTTACCCAGGTACATAAAGTATAAATGGATGAGTCCCAGCTTCTGGATGGAATTTCCGGTGTTTCTGAAAACCAAAAATGACCAGACTCCTTTACTGAAAATCTTTTGGGATTATAAAATACGGCATTATAAGGCCCAGTATCTCCGTCAATGCCTGTATATTTTGATACCCCATACTTTTCATAATTTAAAGCTTCCTTAATTGCAGTAATCTGTATTGGATTATCTTCTTGTGCACAAAGGATATCAGGGTTATATTTCTTTAGCAGATCAATAACTTTGCTTTTACGTGTTGGCCAGTAATGTGGTGATTCTGGGTGTTTATCATGATGTAAGGGCTGACTGATGTTGTAAGTCATGATTGAAATTGTCTCAGCTGAATTAATTGCAATGTCATTATCTGATAGAGTTTCCTTTTTACTGCATGCAGTAAAAAGGAGTATAAGAAGCCAAAGGTTCATAGTTATATTTTTTGTGGGTATATAATTGGTCATATTGTTAGATTTAAATGTTAAACGAGATAAATGCTAATTGCCATAAACACTCATGTCTCCCATATTCATATACTTTTCTGATCCGGTTAATCCCTCAAACTTCAGGTATCTTGCCGGGAATGGGGATGAAACCTGGAACATTTGGCCAGCATCTATCGATACATTGAAATTAAATACACCTCCTAGTTTAGTATAGGTTACATTATCCTGGCTGATCCACAATTGAAATGTTTTACAACCTCTGGCATCACCAGCAGTCCTGAAAACTTCAACAGCTTTAATCGTTTTATTAGATTTCATATCTATAGTAACAAAATGTGGGTAAACAGAGGTTGTTGCATGTGTATGCCATCTTGTAGTTGGATTGCCATCGAAGAAGTTTGCAGCCTTATTTCGGTCAGGGTTGGCATCTGGATGAACTGATGAGAAAGCCACTACACTCCAGTCTTGTTTAGCGTATGAACTTTGCAGATTTGCTTGAAAAGCGGTGTAAAATGTATCTATACTCAAGGTGTCTGGAAGAAAAACAGTTCTGTATTCAAAGGGACTTCCTTTTTTCATATCCGAAATGGTTGATTTCTCTTCACTCACCGGGAATTGTCTGATCCGTTCTTTATCCGAAACATCTATGTATTTTACCTGTGATGCATAGGCCCCACCAGAAATATGTGCAACTCCCCATTCAATTTCTACTCTATCTGTATATAAAACAGAAGACCTAAGCGGTCTAGCTAAAAGGCTTTCCTGATATATGTCACCATAAACGGTGCCTAATAGTTCTACAGGAATCGACGAATTGCCCTTTTTATCAAAAGTTTTAACAATAAATGTATAAGTGCCTTGAGGCAAATTCTCAATGATTTTGCTGGTAACATCCTCATCTTGATTTATTGCTACTTCAACAGAATCTGCATAACTATTCCAATAAATTTTCGCTTTTATAACAGATGGGCTTGCTCCATTTAACCAAGATATTTTAACCCTATTTTGGCCTGCAAAAATTTTAGCCGAAGTCACTTTTCCTGGATAGGTAATTCCTCCTGAAACAATGAAATCTTTATAAGTAGCATCCATTTTTTTACAAGCGGTAAGAAAAGTCGTGGCTAATGTAAATACGAACAAATAATATAATATTGTTTTCATTCTATTTTCTATTAATTATTATCAGTTTGGTTAGTTGGGCTTTATTACACCATAAAGGTCTATTTCTGTAATTACGACCTGTCCTGCACTGGCATAGGTTTTTAGCGTTTTCCATCTGATATATCGATAAGCTGGCAAAAGGTTTTCAAAAGTGAATTCTTCCCCTAAAAACCATGCATAGTTTTTATCTTCATCAGTAACAGTTCCTACAGGTTTTCCTGAGGGTTTGAATGAATTAAAAGAACCTAAAAGTTCCCAGTTTTTCCATCCTCCATTGGGATCAGGATTATTGGAACCATATATTTCAAATTCCTTAACAGCACCTCCGTTATACATATGTGAACCAACCATTTGGTGCTCTCTGATACGACTTAAAACTACCTTTTCGCCCAGGTCAATGGTAAACCATTGTGGTAAAACAGATGAGTTAGAAGATGCAAATGTTCCACTATAATCGCCGCTGGTACCATTGCCAAGTTTTCCATCAATTACACGGTCTACTATTAATCCCGAAGCTTCCTGCCAGGTATCACCTGGTAATGTTTTTACGATTTTCCATTTTGCCTTCGGTATATTTTGTTCAAAAATGGGAGCCATCCATTTTATTAAGGTGTCGGATTTATTGTTCCAACGATCTCTTAAGTAAATTGCGTATTTTCTTTCTGACAATTCGAGCCCTCTGACAGAGAACTTTCCTTGTAAAGCTGCGGTATAAAAGGTGCTGACTGGAGCCCATTTCTCATGTCCGTCAGTATCAACTATTATTTGAATAACCAGGTTCGCCTGACTACTATTTTTGAATGCCACTTCAACACCTCCAAATGTTGGATTAAACTCAACCGTTTCGAAGGCCGACATAATCGGAGGTACCAAAGGATTAACCATTATTACTATTGGCTCTGATTGTTTTTCGTTTCTTCCAACACTAAATAGCTTGACTTCGCATGCTTTTGTATCACCAAAACCTGTTAGGGTGAGGGTGTCTGAATAGGCTGATGCTTTAGCTTCACGGAAAACGCCCGGTTGGATTTCATATACAGCTTTCGCGTAAGAGAAGTTAGGATCATCTGGGGTCTTATATGTAATCACTACAGCTCCAGGTTTCCCCTCTGCTTTTACTTTACTGATTTGCTGAGGTGCAGGAGCATTTGGATCTATATGATCTAAGCGACTTTCTTTTGTACATGAAAGCCATATAGCTCCCGTTAAAATGATTATAATAATGTATGTATATCTTTTCATATCATTGTTTTTATAATGCCAATAAATAACTTACCAACCAGGGTTTTGAACTAAGTTTAGATTTCTGTTTAGTGTGCTTTCCTTAATGGGCCAGAAGTAATCCTTTGATCCGAAAGTTTGATTGTAAAGGACACTTGGACGGTAGTAATCGGCAGCATTCTCCTGAAGCATATCCCAGCCTTTTATTGGAAAGTTTAACTGACGAGCAGCTTCTTTCCATCTTCTTAAATCCCAAAATCTTTTTCCCTCAAAAGCAAGTTCAATTAAACGCTCTCTGTGTATAATTTCCCTCATACCAACTTGTGTTGTATATTTTGAAGCATTCGTTGAAAAATTATCCCAGGAAAACTTTACTGTATTTAAATTTGCACGTTTACGAACAAGGTCGATATAGGTATGTACCTCTGACACCGGACCCTCTGATTCATTTAAAGCTTCTGCATATAACAAGTATAGATCAGCTAAGCGCATAATGGTGCTGGGATAATAAACAACTGAATATTCGTTTCCAGTTTTGCCAATTACATTCTCATAATGTATTAGTTTTTTTAAGAAATATCCTGTAACAGACCCAAAGCTAGGTTTTCCGTAACCATTGCGTTGTCTGAACTTAGCCGCTATATAAAATAGATCTGCAGGCTTACTGTCATCATAAATTCCCTGGCCATACCATACACCACCATCAAACCCTAAATCGGCGTAAAAGCGCGACTCTCTGTCAAAATTTAAATAGGCACTGACATAATCTTTTCGAATATATAATTCATCAGCAGACACTGATGTTTTTAATGTATATCGTTTATCATAAGCCCAATTAATGTCTTCATTTATCGGAACTCCATTTTTAGTATAAAACATTTCTGCAATAGACAGGGTAGGAGAGAGTTCTCCTCTGGTAACAGTCAGATCAAGGTTTTGAGGATCCAGAAATGGGGTAATCAACCTTTGAAGAGTTGAGGAGTTCGTCTGTGTATTTGCCCATATAATTTCGCTGTTCCATTTTTCTGTGATCACATTCCGAATGCTCAATTGGGTTTTTATAGCTGCAGAAAGATTAAATTGAGCCAGTCCAGGAAACTCATATAGCTTATATCCTGCCTGATGACAAATGTCAATTGCCTCTTTACAGGCCGCTGCTGCCTTATCCCATTTCTCTTTTGAAAAGGCTGTATTAAATAATTTTGTTCCATCAGCGTTTTTAAGGCTGGTCATGTCTGTGTTGCCATTAAATAGTGGACTAGCTGCATAAACCAGAACTTCAGCTTTTAAAGAGGCGGCAATTGGCGTTGTTATCCGTCCCATTTCACGGGTAGGATTATTGATCAGTAGTGGGAGGTTTAATAGGGATTCATCCAGTAAAGCAATGATATAGTTGAAACAAGCATCTACGGGAGCACGAGTAATATTTACCTGATCACCTGTAACGTCTACAGGTAAAGTTTTATCTATTATTGCAATAGGACCATACATTTTTACCAGATAAAAATTATAGTAGGCTTTTAGGAATTTAACCTCCGCAACCCACCTTTCACGCTCTATTTCGTCCAGGTCTGGCACTTTATTTACATTTTCCAGGAAAATATTACAATCTCTGATCGCGGCATAATATTTTTCCCAACGATCGCCTAAAGGAGTAATCTTGTTTTGAAATCCCCGTGCCACTTCCATAAAGCCCTTAATGTCAGCGTACCTCCATAACTCATCTCCGGCAAGCACAGCAGGGTCATCTTCAATATCTCCATGCTTAGGTAAATAGGAGTAACAGGTGTGTAGGTATTTTTCAGCTTCTATCCTTCTGGAAAAAGCATTTTCCAAGGTTGCTACATTGTCTGGAACGACATCTAAAAATCGTTTACAAGATTCCAGTGAGAACAAAATAAGTATGGAAATACTTAATATTAAATATCTTTTCATCTTAACTTTTATTATCGGTGTAATAAAGAATTCATTAGTTAATACTGATATTCAGACCAATATTAAAGACTTTTTGTATTGGGTAACCGAGTCCATCGCCTCCCATTTCAACGTCCCATAGTCCGAATTTGCTAAACGTCAGCAGATTACTGGCATTTGCATATATCCTTAGTTTGGAGGTATGTATTTTCTTCAAAAGTTTTTCAGGAAGAGAATAGCCTATTTCTACCTGCTTTAAGCGCAATAGCGTACCATCACGCATAAACCATGTACTTGGCTGGGTATTGTTTTTATTGATATTTGGGCTCAGTCTAGGCCAAACCGCATATACATCAGGATGATCTTCCGACCAATGGCTATCTGCATAAGCTTTTAATAATTGGTTGCTTAATTTATTATTGGCTAAGGCACCAGATTTTATCTCGCTATCGTATCTGAAATTTGCAAATGGAGATGTTGCTTCGGAATTGATCCAGAATGACTCATTTGCTAATCCTTGAAAGAATGCAGAAACATCAAAGTTTTTATATCCTGCTGAAAAACCAAAACCATATACAATCTCTGGCATTGTTGAGTTTCCGATTGGAACCATATCAGCCTCAGTAATTTCCCCGTCTCTATTAACGTCTAAGTATTTAATATCACCACCACCGTATTCGCCAAAGTTTTGGCGAGGTGAGTTCGCAGCCTCTTTATCATCAATAAATAACCTTTCGGCAATGTATCCGTATTTTTGATATATCGAATTACCTTTTTTATATCGGTATGCCTCTTTGTAAAGAGGTTCTTCATATACTTCATATTTACTTTTTGCATAAGTGAAATTTCCCATGGCTGATAACCATAGTCCCTGAGAGAAGCTATGTTTGTAATCCATTGAGATATCGACCCCATTACTGGAGGCTGCGCCAAGATTTGCTTTGATAGGGGCAGAAAAGCCTGCTTCTACAGGTATAGAAGCTCTTGTCATTAAAATCTGATCCCTATATTGTGAAAAATACTCTGCAATAATATTTACCTTATTGAATAAGCCTAGCTCTAAAGCAATATTTTTTTGAGTCGAAATTTCCCAGGTTATACCTTGATTTGAATATCTTGAACTTGATATACCATTTAGCAGGTACATGTTTCCTGAATCGTTACCAAAAAAAGCACGTCTGGCAGGATCATTCATATCTACATTAGATAAATAGAAGAAGCGATCGTCAGCCGAGCCAATTGCGTCGTTACCAATTTGCCCATAGGTACCTCTTAATCTTAAGCTGGAAATGATTGGTTTTATTTTCTTAAAGAATGTCTCATTTGATACCGTCCAGGCGACCCCAACCGAGGGGAAGAAGCCAAATCGTTGGTCTTGATAAAATCGTTCAGAACCATTATATCCAAAATTGAATTCGGCATAGTACCGTTTGTCATAATCATACGTTGTTCTACCAGATAAACCCAGATTTCTATAAGGTAGGGATTTTTGTAGGTCACCTGCATTAGCATTTAATCGTGTTTGAGCCATAGAAACTACCATCGCACTTAAACCATGCTTATTAAACTCACGATTATAATTCAGTCTCGACTCTAGATATAAAGTAGAATTCACAGTAGTAGGCCCCTCATTATAACTAAGGTATTCGGCTCCTGTAGTTGGATTAATGTTGGTTAGCGCAAATGATCCTGTCTGATCATCATAACCAGACATGGTATACCAGAATGGCTTGTAACTTCTTCGTACATCGAAATAGGAGTTTCTGGTGGTATTTACCATCGCACTTAATGAAAGACCTTCTGTAAGAAAACTCAAATTCTGTTTTAGCTCCAATTGTGCAAGCATCAAAGAACGGGAGTATTCCTTGTATCCTTTAACCATGTCAGCATAGGGATTCAAATAACTACCATCCTCATAATTTCCGAACATAATATGATTTAAATAGGCGTTACTTTCATCAGATGGATAATAAGCAGGGAACAATACAGGATTAGTTCTCATCACTTTCTCATACATTGATTTTCCACCATCAATTGTACCCGAATAATCATCGAAATTACCGCTTAGGCGAACAATTAACTCTGTTGACTTTGTTAAATCAATATTAACATTTGAACGAAGGCTGTAGCTTTTTAGATTGATATTATTATTGAAATTATTTCTTTTATCAAGCTTCATTAATCCGTTGTCATTATTCATTGATCCCGATACATAATACCTTGCTACACCTCCGCCACCGCTTACACTAAGATTAGCACGTTGGTTTGAGGTATAATCTTTAAACATTACCTCTCTCCAGTCTGTATTAGGATAAGCGAATGAATTGCTCCCTGGAATAGTATTCTCAATTCTTCTGTCTTCATATAATACTGCACCAAGTGGGTCACGTGTTAAAACGGCCTCATTAGATAGCTTCATATAAGTGATGGGATCTGCTAATTCAATATTCTTTGTGGGAGTTGAAATTGAATTTTCTAAGCGGAATGATAATTTGGCTTTTCCAACAATACCATTTTTAGTCGTCACTAAAATCACACCGTTGGCTGCCCTTGAACCATATAATGCGGTTGCTGTTGCATCCTTTAATATCGAGAAGTTTGCGATGTCATCAACCTGTAAGCGTGCTAAGTCTGTGGTACTTAATTCAACCCCGTCTATCAAAATTAAAGGATCCTTTTTATATCCAAAAGTGGTTACACCTCTGATAAAAAACTCTGAATTGTCTTGTCCCGGTTCACCGCTACGCTGATAAGCGATAACACCTGCGGCTCTACCAGCTAAAGCATTGGTTAGATTACTGGATGGAATTTTTAATGCTGATGGATTTATAGATGTTACTGAACCCACCATATCACTTTTTTTCTGAGTACCAAATGCCACTACCACAACTTCATCAAGATTAGAGTTAGTATAGTTAAGTGTTACATTAATAACATCTTTACTCTTTACCGGAATTTCCTGACTCTCAAATCCAACCATAGAAAATATCAATATTGCATTTTCGTCTGGAACATCTAATATGTATTTTCCATTCAGGTCGGTAAATGTTCCTAAGTTCGTTCCTTTTACTTTTATAGAAACACTGGGCAGCGGGCCTATGGAATCCCGCACCAATCCGCGTACTTCTTTTTTCAGTGATAAAATTTGTCTTTCAATACCTTTTACCGGTAGTTTTGGCGTAATAATAATTGCCTTTTTTTCAATTACATAAGTAATTGGCATATCCAAAAAAAGTTGATTAAGCACTTCTTCAATAGCAGCATTTTTTACATCTATGTCTACCTTTGCCAGTTTTTTAATTACACTGTTCTTATACCAAAACATATAATCGCTCTGCAATTCTATTTTCTTTAAAATAGTTTCAACAGAGACCTGTTTTTCCTTGATAGAATATCTTTGACTATAAGACGTAGCGCTTACATGAAAGCAAGCAATGAAAATCAAAAGAGTGGCTAACCTCATAACCATTATTATCTTTTTTAGCAGCCTATTTTTTATCGAATAGCTACAATTGATATGAAAATTCATAAATTCGTTTTATTGGGTTTTGTTCAACTTGTATTCAGATTTTTTCACGAGATGACAGCTCTTTTTATTTAACCGAAAGTGCTCGATACACTTTCGGTTTTTTGATTGTAGCTCCCGTTAGGAGTTTTTGGTAAACCCCGATAAATGTTTAGTTATGGTTCTACAATAAGCTTTCTCCCCTCTATTTTTAAGTTTAAACCATTTAATTTCAATACTTTGATTACCTGAGAAAGTGATTCACTTCTAGATATTTTTCCATTGAAGAAGTCTTCTGGTAATTTTTCTGTGATCACAATTTCAACGTCATACCATCTGCTTATCTGCTTAAGCATAGTTTCAGCAGGTGTATTGTTAAAACTGAAAAAACCGTTTTTCCAAGCTAGAATCTTTTGTATATCAATATTATTGATCACATTAATATTTTTATTGCCAGCGATCGATAAGGCTTGTTGTCCAGGGCTTAGTATTTTGCTTTCTTGATCGCTTTTTATGCGGATAGAACCTTCAATTAGGGTAGTAGCTATGGTCGGTTCATCTTCGTAGGCATTTACATTAAAATGTGTTCCCAGTACTTCAATTTTTTGTCCCTTACTTTCTACTACAAACGGATACTCCTTGTCTTTTACTATTTCAAAGTAACCTTCGCCTTCAAGTTTTACCCAACGTTTACCATCCTTTTTCAATTTGGCTGAGTAAGTTAATTTTGAAGCTGCATTTAACCAAACCATAGAACCATCTGGTAAACGAATCTGGTAAGTCTCACCTTTGGCGGTTGTTAGTGTATTAAACTTATTGATATCCCCAGAATCCTCTTTAATTTCATAGACTAACTGACCATCTGCTGATTTAGTGATGAGTACTCCAGCAACTTTAGCTATCTGACCATTTGCTGCATCCGATAACTTAATAGTGGTTCCATCGGAGAGTGTTAAGGTGGCTCCAACATTACCTGGGGCAATATCCTGAGCTATTAAATGCGTATTTGATGTATCTGTATTTTTATTAGAGTTTGAAAAATAGATGCCTACAGCAGTTAAGGTTAATACTGCTGCAACAGCAATGCGAGACCATAATTTATGACGTTTTTCAGTTTTCGGCTTTTCATCAATGATATTATGGTATATCTGATCAGCTTTGTTTACATCCAATAACTGAAGTTCAGGTAGCTCATATTCATACCACTCCTCTTCCAGAATTTCTTTTAGATCATCATCCAAATTAGGATCGTGAATTAATGTAGCCCATTCCTGACGTTCTATAGGTGATAGATCTTGTTTTTTGTATTGCTCAAAAAGGTATTTAAGTCTTTCTTTGTTCATACTCATAGGTGCTTACTTAGTGGTTATTGCAAACACTAGGGGCCTTTATTAATAAGACGAATGAGAAAACTTGTCGGGGGTATAGAAAACTATAAAAGTTTAAAAATGATTAAGAGTATTGATAAGTCGGTGTGGTTGGTTAAATAATTTCTAAGAAATCGGAGCGCAAGTTTCATATAAAATTTCACAGTTTCCGTCGAAAGGTTTAGTTTTTCAGCAGCCTCATCATATTTTAAACCTTCCTGATGACAAAGTTCATATACAGCTCTTTGTTGCCTGGGTAATAATGATACACCTTGCATAAGTACTTTTCTGGTGTCGTTCAACAAAATTTCTTCTTCTGTCGAATGATCCTGCTCTTTCCAGTTGTGTGCCAGTTCAAGTTCAATGCGATATTGGTGTTCAGTACGCCGTAAAATGTCGATTGTTTTGTTTTTAGCAATAGCTTTCAAATAGGAGTCCAGATTTTTAATGCCAACTAACTTTTCACCAACTCTCCAAACTTTCAGCATGGTTTCCTGAACAACTTCTTCTGCAAGCATTTCATCTCTCAGAATACGAAGCGAATAGGTGTAAACTTTATTGTAGTATCTTTCAAAAATTATCCGAAAAGCTTCCTGATCTCCTTGAGCAATTTTTATAAGCAAGTCACTTTCATCATAAAGGGGCGTAACACATATAGCCATATCTTTTTGGGTACCTTAAGATTTACAAAACAGAATCAATAATAGCTAATATTTGCTAAATATCGATATAGGTTGTGTTAAAGTTATATGTTATTTAAATTAAATAACCCTCATTGATACTTAACTGGTACCCTTGAACAAAGGATGGAATGTATAAAGTTTTAAGCTATTGCCTCTACATTTTTCAGAATTACCTCACATGCCCATTGAATCTCTGCTTCAGTAATAATAAGCGGAGGTACGATACGCATGGCATTGCTGCAATGCAGGAACCAATCACTGATCAGGCCATCGGCAATACAAGCATCAATCACCTTTTTGTTAATTTCGAAGTTTTCGAACGCTATGGCCATCATAAGACCTATACCACGAACATCTTTAATGGCTGGATGTTTAAGCAGTTTTTTAAAGAGCAGTCCTTTTTCAGTTACACCATCTACAATGTTTTCGTTTACGATAGTTTGTAATGTGGCTAGTCCGGCAGCACAGCTAACTGGATGACCTCCGAAAGTAGTAATATGGCCTAAAATAGGATTTGTAGCCAGAGAGATCATAATTTCTCTAGAGCTTATAAATGCACCGATTGGCATACCGCCTCCAATTCCTTTTGCTAGTAATAGTATATCAGGAACAATGTTAAAATGTTCGAAGCCAAACATTTTTCCTGTACGTCCAAAACCACATTGGATTTCATCAAACACCAACATTGTACCTGTTTCGGTACATTTTTTTCTAAGGGCTTCAAAATATGCCTGATCGGCTACTTTTATACCAGCTTCACCTTGTATGGTTTCTATAAAAACAGCGGCTGTATTGGTGGTAATCAGTTCCAGATCCTGAACAGCGCCATAATTGATGAAACTAATGCCTGGTAATAGTGGTCTGTAAGCCTGTTTAAATTCCTCATTACCCATTAAACTAAGTGCACCCTGGGTGCTACCATGGTAAGAGTTATAGCAGGCAATAATTTCAGGTCGTTTTGTATATCTTTTTGCTAATTTCATTGCCCCTTCAACAGCTTCAGCTCCTGAATTGACAAAGTAAGTGCAATTTAAATTTGAGGGTAATACATCTGCAAGAGCTTTAGCAAAGTTTACTTGCGGACTTTGCACAAATTCGCCATAAACCATGATGTGCATATATTTTGCAGCTTGTTCCTGAACAGCAGCTACGACAGCGGGGTGACAATGGCCAACATTACTTACGCCAATGCCGGCAATTAAATCCATATACTTTTTACCTTGGCTATCATATAGATACATGCCACTGGCTTTATTGAATTCTAAAAGAAGCGGTTCAAGGGTTGTTTGGGCGTTATGTTGTAGAAATAATTGGCGTTGTGTAAGCATGGCCAAAAATAAGAATTAATTCTGTCTTGCTTGTCCCGAATTTCTGTATTTAGCTAATAGTTCTCTTTTAAATGCTTCCTGAGCCCTATAAAATTTTCCTACTATTTTAATGGGTAAATTTGACTTTAATTTATAATAATATTTCTTATCCAGATTTAAATTACGCTGTTTAAAGTTGAAATCGTTCATGATCAATGTTTGAACTTCAGTATCGGATAGCTTTTCGATCTCAGGGATTTTTCTGAAGCTAATCATTTTCTGCGAACGCTCTTTTCCTAATGCTGCCTGTTCTTTCTGCCAATCATTATAAATAGGCCAGAAAACCTTAGCCTCTTCAGCAGTAAGTTCCAGTTTCTGTGTTAAATAGGCAATTCTATACGATTCAATTTCATTATTCCGTTCTCCACCGCGTTGTGCCATTGTAATAGTGGGAATGAAAAAGAGCATAGCTATGATTAGATGTTTCATTTTATGATGTTTATAAGACTGAAGCAATGTCACTTTGTGTATAATTATTTAGGATATAGTTTTCCAATGCTACATCTGAGGGAGATGCTTTAGCCTGATGTAAATCGTTGGCTTCTATGTGGTCAATAATAACCTGCTCATCTATGTTGTATAACATTTGTTCAGTAGCTAAATCTGAATAAACAGGCTTAACGGGATGATGTGGCAACTGGTAAAAATATAAGCCAGTAGCACTCAAAATGATAAAGCAAGCAGCAGAAGCATATTTTAAAATGCTGGAATGCAATAATCGTATTATAGTAGGTTGTTTCTTTTTAGTCTGATCAACTGTTTTAGAAAGGATATTCGCTTGCAACTGTTCAAAATAATTGACTGGAACAGAGGCAGACTCACTAATAGGAGTAATGGTTTTCAAACGATCAGCAATTATTTCAGTATTGATTTGCTTTGTAAGTTCGTCAAAATAGCCAATAGGAGTGTTAAAGCCTGTATCAGCAACTTTAGCTTTTAATTTTTCCAGAAATATACCATTCCTAATTTGAACTGGTAATTGTTCAAAATACCCTTCAGGTACAGAATAGGAGTGATCTTTATTTTCTAAATTATTATCCATTTCAAGTATATTGATACATTATAACCCAAAAGGTTTAAAAGGTAATGTCTTCATTTAGCATAAAAGTTTCAACTTTCTTTACAGCGATGTGAAAAGAGGCTTTTAAAGCACCAATACTAGTGCCTGTAATTTCTGAGATTTCATCATATTTCAAATCATCAAAATATTTCATGTTAAAAACGAGGCGTTGTTTTTCTGGAAGCGTTAGTAATGCCTGTTGAAGTTTGAGTTGAACTGTGTCGCCATTAAAGTGCGAAGAAGCAACGAGCGTTTCCATCAGTTCCGGTGAAACTTCGTCTATCGGAGTGTTGTTACGTTGTTTCTTTTTATTTAGAAAAGTAATAGATTCGTTGGTAGCGATGCGGTAAATCCAGGTATAAAGTTGAGAGTCGCTACGGAATTTATCCAGATTTTTCCACACCTTAATAAAAGAATCCTGAACTAAATCATCAGCATCATCATGATCAATTACCAGTCGCCTGATGTGCCAGTATATTTTTTGCTGGTATTTACTTAGAAGCAGGTTAAAGGCTTCATCACGAGTTTTCGTATTTGAGAATTTCTCTAGAATCTCTGAATCTTCAACCTGCTTCATTTATTATGCTATTATTCTTTAATCTTTGTTTCGAGTCCTGGTTTTTTTCTCCGTCTCTTTATCTTTACTCCAGGCTCCTTAATCTTTGGTACTTAGGCTTTAGCTCTTTTGATTACTTTTTGAGCAGCTTCAACAATATTAATACTGTCTAAACCGTATTTTGTCATCAATTGATCTGGAGTACCACTTTCACCAAAGCTATCGTTTACCGCCACAAATTCTTGTGGAGTAGGTAATTCGGTTGAAAGTAATCTTGCTACACTTTCACCTAATCCACCAAGTTTATTATGCTCTTCGCATGTTACCACACAACCTGTTTTCTTTACAGATTTCAATATTGCTTCTTCATCCAAAGGTTTAATGGTGTGGATATTGATAATTTCAGCATCAATACCAAGTTCTGCAAGTTGTTCACCAGCTTCAATTGCTTTCCAAACCATGTGGCCTGTAGCAATAATGGTTACATCTTTACCCTCGTTTACCATCCATGCTTTTCCGATTTCGAATTTCTGATCAGGGTCAGTAAATACGGGAATTACCGGGCGACCAAAACGTAGGTATACCGGACCTTCATATTCAGCAATTGCGATAGTCGCAGCTTTAGTCTGATTATAGTCGCAAGTATTAATTACCGTCATACCAGGAAGCATTTTCATTAAACCTATATCTTCAAGAATCTGGTGAGTAGCACCATCTTCACCTAGCGTCAAACCAGCATGTGAAGCACAGATTTTTACGTTCTTATCAGAATAAGCTACCGATTGGCGGATCTGATCATAAACCCTACCTGTTGAGAAGTTTGCGAAAGTTCCTGTAAAAGGTATTTTGCCGCCAATTGTTAAACCTGCTGCAATACCGATCATATTTGCTTCAGCAATTCCGATCTGAAAAAAGCGTTCAGGGAATTCTTTAATAAAGGCGTCCATTTTTAAGGAACCAACAAGGTCAGCACATAATGCTACAACTTCAGGATTCTTTTTTCCAGCTTCAAGCAAACCAGCGCCGAAACCAGAACGTGTATCTTTTTTTTCAGTATATGTATACTTCTTCATGCTTAATAATCTTTAAGGGTACTACTTAATTGAGCTAATGCTGCGGCAAGTTGTTCGTCATTCGGAGCAACACCATGCCATTTATGTGATCCCATCATGAAATCAACACCAGCGCCCATTTGGGTACTCATTAAGTTTAAAATTGGTTTTCCTTTACCTGTTAATGATTTGGCATAATGTAAAGCTTTAACAATAGCATCCATATCATTACCATCAGAATTAATTACATGCCATCCAAAAGCTTCAAACTTAGCTTGTAGGTTTTCCAGTGACAATACTTTTTCTGTTGGACCATCAATTTGCTGACCGTTATAATCTACAGAAGCAATTAGATTGTCAACCTTATTGTGAGGAGCATACATAATGGCTTCCCAATTTTGTCCTTCCTGTAATTCACCATCACCTAGTAAAACATATACTAAAGAATGATCTTTATTTAATTTCTTTGCCTGTGCAGCACCGATAGCTACAGATAATCCCTGACCCAATGATCCAGAAGCAATTCTGATACCTGGTAATCCTTCATGGGTTGTAGGGTGTCCTTGTAATCTTGTATTCAGTTTTCTGAAAGTAGCCAGTTCACTTACGTTGAAATAACCAGATCTGGCCAAAACGCTGTAAAAAACAGGTGAAATGTGTCCGTTTGAAAGGAAGAATATATCTTCTCCATTTCCGTTCATTTTGAAATCGGTAGAGTGGTTCATGATTTCAAAATACAATGCAGTCATAAAATCTGCACATCCCAAAGATCCACCCGGATGACCCGATTGGCAGGCATGCACCATTCTAACAATATCCCGTCTTACCTGAGCAGCGATATCTTCTAATTCATTTATTTTATGTTTCATTAATTGGGGTTGTTGATTAATACGGCAAATGTAATTAAAAATAAGTTTAGGGGAACATTTATGCTCATGATCCATGCGTATAGATAATTTAAACAAAGGTTTGCGTTAAAAAAGTTAAATAAGCATGTAATTC
This sequence comes from Pedobacter hiemivivus, assembly GCA_040393085.1. Lineage (GTDB taxonomy): Bacteria > Bacteroidota > Bacteroidia > Sphingobacteriales > Sphingobacteriaceae > Pedobacter > Pedobacter hiemivivus_A. Next base: position 19,591 of record JBEBUV010000025.1, read on the forward strand.
AATGAAAATTTATATTTTTAGAGCTTGAAGTTTTTAAAAAAGTTAAATAAGTCATTCAACACATAAAATAAACTTAACCTTAAACCATGAATTCTACTCAACCTCAAAACAGAACAGCTTTTATGCCTATGTTGATCTGTTGTGCACTGTTTTTTATCTTAGGCTTTGTTACCTGGACCAATGGCTCTCTTATTCCATTTGCAAAAAGAGCATTTAATCTTGAAACTGATTTACAAGCCTATTTAGTAACATTTGCATCTTACATTGCTTACTTTTTTCTCGCACTTCCTAGTTCATGGATCATAAAAAAAATCGGATTCCATAATGGTTTAGTATTTAGTTTATTTGTTTTGGGGGTAGGGTCATTATTATTTATTCCAGCAGCGGATAATAGTAGCTATACACTTTTCTTGACTGCAATCTTTGTACAAGGATCAGGTATGGCCTTATTGCAGACTGCAGTAAATCCTTATTTAAGTATAATTGGGCCAATTGATAGTGCCGCACAACGAATATCTATTGCAGGATTTTGTAATAAAACTGCCGGTATTATTGCGCCGATTATACTCAGTTCCCTACTTTTAAAGAGAGCAAATGCAGCTGAGGCGAGATTATTAGAAGCGGCAACTGAAGTAGAGAAGCAATCCATCTTAAATGAATTATTAGACCAGCTTCATGCACCATATATTGCACTGGCAGTTGCGCTAGGTGTGTTTGCCATATTACTTAAGTTTGCTAAACTTCCAGAAGTGAATGTAGATGAGGAAGAAGTTCAAACTGATTCACATGCAGACTCTAAAAGATCAATATTTGATTATCCACATTTATTTTTAGGTGCATTAGCGATATTCTTTTGTGTAGCTGTAGAAGTAATGGCAGGTGATATTATTGCAACCTATGCAAGGGAATTAGGTACCGTTCCAGATGTGTTTAGAGATAATGCTACAGCATTTACTTTAGGTTTCATGTTGATCGGTTATTTAATTGGTATCTTAACTATCCCAAGATTTATAAGTCAGCAAGCTGCTCTTAGGATTTGTACTTCAGTAGGTATTGTTTTTACCATACTTTCTGTGTTTACAACAGGTGTAATGTCTTTTTGGTTTGTTGCTTTGTTAGGATTAGCCAATTCATTAATGTGGCCGGCTATTTTTCCATTAGGTATTAAAGGTTTGGGTAGATTTACCAAAACCGGCTCGGCCATAATGATTATGGGTATTGCTGGTGGTGCCATTTGGCCTTTGGTATATGGGTATATGAAAGATAAATTACATATCGATTTCCAACATGCATTTTTATATGCAATGATACCTGCTTACGGGTATATTGTTTATTTTGCTTCTGCAGGACATAAGGTTGGTAAAAAGGCCTAAGTCGAGATCATTAACAAATAAATTACAAAAAGGGATAGCTGAAGAGCTGTTCCTTTTTGCGTTTAAGTACTTGCGTGTTTTATAGTTGAACAAAATGAATAGCCTCAATAATCCATGTATTAACTAAATTTATCCTCATTATTAATCTATAGGGAGTTTAATAAATTTAACGCATACTATTTATGTTCATTTCTGGTTTACTTCAGGGGTTGAAGGATATAGCAATCTCGAAAAGATTATATACAGCAATTGGGTGTCTTCTTTTATGGATCTCGATTGGTATGTATATGTTGATATATCCTAATAGCGCAATTTCCATAGCTGTAGTGGCTATGTCTATAATAGTTGCACTTATCGCTGCACTATTGGTATTCTCTGTTGTTGCAGAGCTTAAAATGAAAGATTCCATTTTTAATGAGCTTGCCGAGCAACTTAAACATAAATTACACGAAATAGCTTTACTTGAAGTAGATCTTGAAAAAGAGCGATTGAATGCAGAACGTAATGAGTGTGCAAAAGATGATTTTCTGGTAAATATGAGCCATGAAATAAGGACACCAATGAATGCAATTCTTGGTTTTGCCGATTGTCTTCAATATTCTATAAAAGATAAGGACGACCTCAAATCGGTTAGTATGATCATTAGATCAGGAGAAACCTTGTTGGCAACCTTAAATGACCTTCTTGATTTTGTGAGTATCCAAACCGGGGAACTTAGTTTTTCACCCACTACTTTTAATCTAAAGGAAACCATGCATACTGTTTTGCTACGCAATGAGTCTTATGTTAAACAGAAGAAAATTGGAATGAAGTATACTATTGATGAGGATATACCTGAGTCAATTTATGGAGATTCAGCAAGGCTAACTCAAATTCTTCAGAATCTTACTTCAAATGCCATTAAGTTTACTGAAATGGGAGGTGTTCATATTTCTGCAAGGTTAATAGCAGATCATGATGATGATGTTATAATAGAATTTAGGGTTCAAGATACGGGTATAGGTATTGATGCAGGTATGCAGGAGATTATATTTAATCCTTTTGAACAAGGCTCCAGTGACATGAAGCGTAAGTTTGGGGGGACCGGAATTGGATTGAGCATTGTAAAGCATTTAGTTGCTGTTCAGGATGGTGAAATAGAAATGAAAAGTGAGTTAGGTGAAGGGGCTGAGTTCTACTTTAGTTTATCCTTTTTGAAATCACATGCAGCTGAGAACCTGGAGGTATTTGATGAGGTGGATTTCTATGATAATGATGAATCAGACTTTGGGAAAGATGTTCACGTACTTATTGTAGAAGACAATATGATGAACCGTGAGTTGGTTATCAAATTATTGCAAAAAAAGGGATATAAAACATTTATAGCAGAAAATGGAAGATTGGCTCTGGATAAGTATGAGTTCTCTGACTATGATATTATTTTGATGGATTTGCAAATGCCTGAAATGGATGGTTATGAAACTACCAGACATATTCGAAGTATGAAATCTGATAAAAAAGATATTCCTATTGTAGCGATGACTGCCCATACCATTAAAGGGGAGCAGGAAAAGTGTCTAAACATTGGAATGAATGATTTTATTTCAAAACCTTTTCAGGCAAAAGAATTATATGAAAAGGTTAGAAAGCTTGTTGCAGCAAATAGAAATGTGATGTTAAAATAAAGAGAGTTTATGTTATATTGAAAAACTAAGTTTGTGCTTATTTTCAATATAACATAAACTCTTTAAGATTATTTTTCAAGTAACTCTAGCACCTGTGCTGTAGCGTTTTTAGAATCTACCTTTTTTATGATATGCACGATGTTTCCATTTTCATCGATAATAAAAGTGGTTCTGTTGGTGCCCATATATTTTCTGCCGTACATATTTTTCTCTCCCCAAACACCGTAGTCCTGTACAATTTTTTGATCTGTATCTGCTAGTAAAGTAAAAGGGAGGTCATACTTAGAAATGAATTTCTGGTGAGACTTTTCATCATCTACACTTACACCCAAAACAACAATGCCTTTGGTTGTTAAGCCCACATAGTTATCTCTAAAATCACAAGCCTCAGCAGTACATCCGGGGGTGTTATCTTTTGGGTAAAAATAAAGGACTACAGTTTTTCCTTTAAACTGATCCAGTGTTACCGTATTGCCGTCCTGATCTTTAGCAGAAATAGCCGGGGCTTTCTGACCTTCTTTTAATTCGCTCATAATGCTATTTATAAAAAGTAATTGAATAGTTTTTACTGTTATCTTTTATGTCAGTAACAATGATTTCCAACTTATGCTTACCGGGGGCTGTGCTTTCATCAAAAGTGTGCCATAGAGTAGCCGATTTTGTATCAAACTCCATCAATGCCCATTTGCCATCAATATAGCCATTAAAGCTTTTAATCCCCGACATATTGTCTCTGATCTTGAATGACATTTTGCTGATACCAGCCATGCTTTTGCCATTTGCTATGTTAATTGGTGTAATGGTAGGAGGAATGGTGTCTATGGCGATGAAAAAGCTGCCAAAGTTACGGGGCTTAGCCTTGACATATCCGTTTTCAAAATAACCACCCTGTGATGACCTTCCTGTGTTTACAATAAGAGCTTTGTCTTTGTAAGGTATCAAAGAGCTGTCGGCCTTAATCCACAATTCAAAGCCAGTGTGTAAAGGAGTAAGATTGTTGTGTATCTGGTGAATAGGCGAGTAAGCATTTACTACAGGTTTTGGTAATTCTTTGTAAATAAAATTTAAATCATTGTATAAACTTCCCTTAGGGATAATCACCTTTACTTCATCATTGTTGAACTCGTTAGCAATATCGTAAGCGAAATTTAAACCTGAGCTTTTTGGCTCTGGCGTTACTATAGTCGCGCTTGCACTAGCTTGCACATTAAAAGCAAGCACGCTTTTATTGCCCTTGCTATCTGTAATGGTATACTTCATTTTATGGAGTTTGCCGTCCTCAAAGGTGATTCGTCCATTGTTTACCAGGTTATAATAGATTTTTAGTGGATTACCCGGATCTACAAAGCTTTTTTGAATGCTCTTTTTAGTGTTTATGTATGTTGGGTAGTCAATATGCGAATTGATCCCTTTACTGTTCTCAAAAGAAAACCTTTCTAAGGCAGAAGTATAAACATGCTGACCATCCATTTCTAGTTCAATGGAATAAACGCCATTATTGCCAGAGGCACCATTGTGCTTGTCTGTTGTAATTATTCCAAAACCTACTTCACCACCTAAATTAATAGTGCTTACTTTATTTAGACTGTAATTTCCTCCGGTACCAATAACCTGAAAGTATTGTTTAGGAACAAATTCGTTGAATGGCTTATTGTTAAGGCGGTAAACATACATAGAATGAATAACAGGTGGGATGTTGTCTGGTATCTCAAGTCCAAAAAGTTGTGGGTTAATAGTAGCTTCTGTTTTTGTATCTCTAATTTCAAAATGTAAATGCGGACCTCCCGAACTACCCGAATTTCCGGTATAGGCAATTACATCACCTTTACGAACAGGAATGAGTTGTGCATTAGGGAATTCGTCTATCTCATACGACTTTTTTTGGTACTGAATGGCTTTAGCTTGCTGTGCTATTTTTGGTCCAAACCTTTGTAGGTGCCCATAAACAGAAGTGTATCCGTTAGGATGATTGATATATAATGCCAGTCCGAAGCCGCTGTTCTGTACACGCAATCTTGAAATAAATCCATCGGCTATTGCATATACAGGATATCCTTCGCGCTGATTGGTACGGTAATCCATTCCTGAATGGAAATGATTTCCACGAAGTTCACCAAAAGAGCCGGATAATGCTGGTGGCACAATATCAAGAGGTGACCTAAAATCTACAAGTGGGTATTTATTGGTGCTAAATATATGTTGGCTATAGGTCTGTGTTGAAAATAATATGGCAATAACCAACAGGATGTGTTTCTTGATCATCAATGTTATTTTATATCGAAGTTAAGTAGTTGTTGACCTTGCAGCCAGGCTTCCAGTTTGTCTCCCTGTTTAACTTGTCCCACACCCTCTGGTGTACCTGTGTAAATCAAGTCTCCCTTTTTTAGAGTGATGTATTGCGAAACAAAGGCAATGATCTTTTCAAACGAAAATAAGATGTTTTTGGTATTGCCATTTTGTCTCATTTTGTTGTTAATCCGCAACTCAAATGGTAAATCATAAAGATTCTCGATGTCTGTTTTAGGAATAAAATTACTAACTGCCGCGGAGTGGTCAAATGCTTTAGCCAGTTCCCATGGTAATCCTTTAGCCTTATGTTCTGTTTGGATATCTCTTGCAGTAAAGTCTATGCCTAGGCCAAGCTCTTCATAGTACTTATGGGCAAACTTCTCTGAAATATGTTTTCCTTCCTTACAGATTTTTAAAACGACCTCTAGCTCATAGTGAATGTCAGATGAGAAGTCAGGAATATAGAAGGGCTTATTGTCTTTTAGTAAAGCGGTGTCAGGTTTTAAAAATATTACCGGTTTTTCTGGGATCGGATTGTTTAATTCTTTAGCGTGTTCGGCATAGTTACGACCGATGGCAATTATCTTCATGCTCGATATATATTTATACAAAAATACAAAAGAAATACAGAGGAGCAATTGTATGGCTATTATAAAACGGAGATTCGTTTTACAACAGTCTCATTTCCTGACATTATTTTCAGGAAATATATGCCGGCATTTAAGCGGTTAGGAATGGTATAGCTTTTTGTTTGTTCGCCAGCAGGAATACGCTCATTGGCAAGTGTCACAATTTCATTCCCTAATAAGTCCATTATTTTAATCGAAAGATTAGAATCTCTATCCATACGTAGAATCAGGTTGATCTGATCGTCTACCGGATTAGGGTATACCTTTACAACTGTAAGGATTTTTTCGGGTTTAATATTAGTTGAAGTTTTATTGTTGGAAATCAGATCATTGTACGGAACGTATCCAAAGTTGTACTTTGGTTTGTAAGTTGGTACAGTTCCTTTGATTTGAGGAGTTTTATTGATCTTTTTAGACCTCACTCCAACTGCCGAACTATCTGTTTTTTGACCGAAAACACTAGCGCTGCACAAAACACTCATGCATATTATGCATGAAATATTCAGGAGAGCCACTATTTTTCGTTGTATCTTCATGTTTGGTATTGCCAAAAATATAAATAATAAAACAAAATAATCAATGATTTGATGTACAATTTTAATATTTAACAATATTTAACATGTTTAACCGTTTAATATCGTTTTGTGTTTTGCAAATACTCTTAGTATCTTCTTAAACATTAATGGATTGAATTTTGTTTATTTACTGTATTTTTGCCGTCTGTTTAAATTAAATAGTGTCACATCATAACCTTAAATAGTGTCAAGTCATAAGAATTTTAACGCGCTTTCTGCCGGTGGTCTATTAGTAAGTTTAGGGATTGTTTACGGCGATATTGGGACTTCGCCACTTTACACACTCAAAGCAATTTTTAATGCGGTAGTGGGTGGTGGACAGGAAGTTACGCCAGATTTGGTTTTGGGAGCTTTATCTTGTATAATTTGGACCTTAACACTCCAGACTACTATTAAATACGTGCTCATAACTTTAAGGGCTGATAACAAAGGAGAAGGAGGAATCTTTTCCCTTTACTCTTTGGTCAGAAAAAATGCCAAATGGTTGGTTATACCTGCAGTGGTAGGTGGTTGTGCTTTGCTTGCCGATGGTATTATTACCCCTAGTATTACAGTTACCTCCGCAATTGAAGGTCTTCAATTAAAATTCCCCACTGTAAGTGTTATTCCTATAGTAATTGCCATAATAACGGGTCTGTTCATCATCCAACAGTTTGGTACTAACTTAGTTGGAAAGCTGTTTGGGCCAATCATGTTTCTATGGTTTGGCGCTTTAGGTGTATTGGGAATATTATTTGTGGTTCAGGATCTAACAATATTTAAAGCATTAAATCCATATTACGCTTTTAATTTGCTGGTTAACAATCCGATGGCCTTGTTGATTCTAGGTGGGGTCTTCCTTTGTACTACAGGAGCAGAAGCCCTGTATTCGGATATGGGACACTGCGGACGTTCTAATATCAGGGTTAGCTGGATCTTTGTTAAGATTATGCTTATTCTGAACTATTTAGGTCAGGGTGTATGGATTTTGCATCATGGTAATTATGACACAGGCTTAAATCCATTCTTCGAAATTGTTCCTGCGCCATACCTGTTGTTTATGGTTGCTTTGGCAACAGTAGCTGCTGTAATTGCCAGTCAGGCTATGATAACAGGTTCATTCACGCTAATTTCAGAGGCTGTAAGGTTAAACCTATGGCCAAAAGTGAGGATCAATTATCCAAGTAATCAGAAAGGACAAATCTATGTTCCCTCTATAAACTGGATCTTATGGGCAGGTTGTATCGCAATCGTTTTAATATTTGAAAATTCTGGAGCAATGGAGGGGGCTTACGGCTTGGCCATCAACGTAACTTTCTTATCCACAACAATACTCATAGCTGCTTACATGAAGCGCAAAAAGGTGCCATTGTACGTGATTGGACTTTTCTTAGCCATCTATTTACTCCTTGAGATCACATTCCTGGTTGGTAATATGTCTAAATTCTTCCATGGTGGATGGGTAACCGTTCTGATTGGTTCAGCATTATTTACAGTGATGTGGAGCTGGTATGTTTCTAGAAAAATTAAGAACAGATTTGTTAAATATGTAGAGATTGAAGATTATTTTCAGATTATCAGTGAATTAAGTGAAGATATTTCTGTTCCTAAATATTCATCTCAGCTGGTTTATTTAACTAGTGCAAACTTTAAAACAGAGATTGAATCCAAGATTATTTATTCAATCATACAGAAAGAGCCTAAAAGGGCCGACATCTATTGGTTGGTACACGTTGATGTGGTAGATGAGCCTTTTACGAAAGATTATAAAGTTGAATTTCTAATTCCTGGTAAGTTGATCCGGATTGACTTTAAACTTGGTTTTAGGGTAGAACAACGGGTTAATCTTTTGTTTAGAAAAGTGATTGAAGAACTGGTAAAGAATGGTGAGGTTGATATCACCAGTCAGTATACCTCTTTAAATAAGCATAAAATTGCGGGAGATTTCAGGTTTGTACTTTTAGAAAAGCATTTATCTAAGTTCTCTAAACTGAGTTTTTACGAACGTACCATTATGGATTATTATTTCATCCTTAAACGCCTTAGCCTTTCTGAAGAACGGAGTTTTGGACTGGATTCCAGTTACGTTGATGTAGAAAAAGTTCCGTTGATTTTTGTAACGCCAGACGATATAGAACTGAACAGATTGCCTGTGTAAATATTAATTTTGTATTAAGCGTTGGTCATCGTCTAGGTCAGATAAGGGTAACAAGGCGCAAATAGGATGCTAGGAGAGTGTAGATTTCCCGCGTTTAGACCGCGTAAAAGGCGGGCTCAACGCAGGGTATGATCGAATGGTAGCCAAAATATATCGATCAGAGGGTCTTAGCGCAATTCTTATTGTTGAAGATTAACGTTATATTTCGGAAAATACTTCTCAGAAATGAATGTTAATAAAGTTCGTCTTTTTCTAATCGGGCTATTTGCCCCAGTCTTATTAAACGCACAAGTAAATACTTCACCTATTCTTTTTGATCAGGGAGACTTAAAACTAGTTGCCTCGCATTTTAGTTTTACGGAGGGTTGTTCTGTCAATAAAAATGGAGATGTGTTTTTTACAGATCAGCCAAACGATAAAATTTGGAAGTATAATGCTCAGGATGGACAGCTTTCAATTTTCTTAGATAAATCTGGACGAGCTAACGGTACTTATTTCGATAAAAAAGGCAATTTAATTACCTGTTCTGATGAACTGGGAGAATTGTGGTCAATAGGCCCCACTGGAAAGGTTAATGTAATTATGAATAGTTTACCTGGCAAACAATATAATGGGCCAAATGACGTCTGGATACATCCTAATGGGGCTATGTATTTTACTGATCCATATTATCATCGAGATTATTGGAAAAGAACTAAGCCAGATCTTAAAACTGAAGATGTTTATTACCTTTCAAAAGGAAGTAAAACTCCAAAAATGGTAGCTGGTGGTATGTTAAAACCTAATGGAATTGTTGGGACTCCGGATGGTAAATACCTATATATTGCTGACAATAAAGCGAGGAAAACATTTAGGTTCAACATCAATAAGAATGGAGATTTAACAAACAAAGAGCTGCTCATTGAAAGAGGCTCTGATGGGATGACTTTGGATGATCAAGGTCGCTTGTATCTAACCAGTACAGGAGGTGTTTTTATATACAATTCAAAAGGCCAGCTAATTGATCAAATCAAAACGGTTGAAACGCCAACTAATGTTTGTTTTTATGGAAAAGACCGAGATATGCTATTTATTACTGCTCGCAAAGCTATATATGTCATAAAGATGCAAAGCAAAGGTGTGGAATAAATTAAGGCTCCGGGCGGAGCCTTGTTATCCTGGTCCTCCGACCAGATAACTATAGGGATAATTAGGAAGGCAACTTTATTTCGCACTATCTTATTCACCTTAAGGAATAAAGAAAGCAATTGATATACTGTAAGAGATTAATAATCTAATATAAAGATATATTGTTATATTATTGTTAGAAATATAAAGTTATTCTAATGATGAGTGTTTTGGGCATTTAGCTTACTGTGCTTATAGCCATATAGAAAATAAACAATCAACCCAACCAGTAGCCAGATTCCAAAACCTATCCAGTTAGATATGCCTAGTTCGCACATCATATAAAGACAGCTTAGTAGGCCTAACACAGGTATAAGAGATAAGTTTTTAGTAATGCAGTAATAGGTAATAGCTATACTGAGGAAGAAGAATATCCACATGGGAATTTTATGTCTGAATAATTCCCATCCAGTTTCATACTTCTTTAAAGTACTTATAGCCGATTTATCGATGAAATCTTGATAGGTTTGTGGCGTTAAACTATTTAAGTAAGCCTCTGCATCTATCTCAGTTTTTGTAATTATACCGGCTTTTATATTTTCGGCCATAATTTCTTGTCTGATGATGCCTCTTTCCTGATCATTAAGCGATGTAACCACTCTAATGGGATCATTGATCGTCGGAGTATTATAAATAAAAGCCTTGGTTTCTTTTTCGTATACCGTAAAACCAGTTACAATAAAAGCCGCAAATATCACTGGTATTATGTATTTGGCATTAGCATAAGGTATTTTAAACTTTCCTCGTTTAACATCTGGTCTGTTTTGCAGCACCAATACACCCGCACAAACTAATACAAAAGCGAATAAGGTGCCAATTGAACAAAGGTCTGTCACAATGGTTAGATTCATAAATAATGACGGTACAGCCACTACAAAACCAACCACAATAGTAGAAAAAGATGGAGTTTTATATTTAGGATGAATTTTAGAAAAGGCTTTAGGAAGTAATCCATCTCTGCTCATGCTCATCCATATTCTAGGCTGTCCCATTTGGAAAACCAACAGAACACTGGCCATTGCAAAAACAGCACTAACAGCGATGATGCCACTCATCAGTTTAAGGTCGATCTGATCAAATACGAAAGCTAATGGATCACCTACCGCAAGTAATTTATAATTTACTATACCTGTAAGAACAAGTGCAATAGCTACATATAATACCGTACAAATGATAATTGCCCACATCATTCCACGTGGTAAATCGCGCTGCGGATTTTTACATTCTTCTGCAGTAGTTGATATTGCGTCAAAACCTATATAAGCAAAGAATACTGCCGAAACTCCTTTTAAGACACCCGATACCCCATTTGGAGCAAAGGGATTCCAGTTTTCGGTATCAACATAAAATACACCTACAGCAAGGACAAGCATAATAACTGCCAGTTTGACAATAACCATGGCATTGCTTGCATTTCTGGATTCTTTCATGCCTCTGTATACCAGCCAGGTAATAAAGATGATAATACCCAAGGCCGGTAAATCTGCAACAAGATGAAAACTGCCAATTTTGGGTGCAGTCATCCATGCATTATTGGCTAACCTTGTCGCATCGTCGAGATTAGCAAAGCTTTTTCCTGCATTGATTAACGCTTCTGCATGTTTATGTCCATTATAAGCAGTTAAGTAGTCCATTGTCATCCAATCGGGTAGATGAATCCCTTTAATGCCTAAAGCCGGTATATTTATAGAGGAGAGTAGTCCAGTAAAATAATCGGACCAGGAGATTGCTACGGTAATATTGCCAATGGCATACTCCATAATTAGCGACCAGCCAATTATCCAGGCTACGAGCTCACCAAATGCCACATAAGAATAAGTGTAAGCGCTACCTGAAACCGGTACCATGGAGGCAAACTCAGCATAAGCAAATGCTGCGAAGCTACAAGCTACAGCGGTAAAAATGAATAAAAAGATGACTGCTGGGCCACCATCGGCACTAGCTTTACCAATTGTACTAAAAATACCTGCTCCAATAATGGCTGCAATACCAAAAGCGGTGAGATCCCTTACTCCGAGTGTCTTGTTGAGTGATGCACCATGTTCACCATATCCTTTTTCGGCATCCGCCAGTATTTTATCAATAGATTTTTTACGAAGCAGTTTTTGAAGCATACGTTAGTTTTATCGGTAAGGTAACTGTTAATCAAACTTATAAATTTAGTTGAGAAAACTAACCTAATTTTTCTAATTCTTCTTTAACAAAAGAAGCGAGCTCTTCAATATAATCCAAACTGAAGTCGAACTTGATACCTGCAGTTTCGTAAATCTCATTTATTGGCTTAGTATAACCTAATGCAAGCGCATCAAGGTACTGTTGCAATGCCTTTTGCGGATTTTCCTTATAGTTTTTCCATATGGCTATGGCACCAAGTTGTGCAATTGCATATTCAATATAATAGAATGGTACTTCAAAAAGGTGAAGTTGCTTTTGCCAGATATTAGCGAATTCTTTTTCCAGACCATCCCAATTTGAGAAACCACTACCAAATCTAGTATAGATCTGCTTAAATGCTTCCTCACGGTCAGATGCATTATGACCCGGATTGGTATAAATCCAATGTTGGAATTGATCTATTACAGCAACCCATGGAAGCGTTTTAAGTACATCAGCCAACTGCTCTTTTTTAGCACGAATCAAATCGGCTTCATTATCAAAATAGATATCCCAATTGTCCATAGAGATTAATTCCATGCTCATAGAGGCCAATTCAGCAACTTCCGACGGACAATGTTTGAAATCATTTAGCTCCAGATTGGCAGTTAGGAAAGTATGAATTGCGTGTCCACCTTCATGCACCATTGTGGTTAGATCTCTAAATGAGTTGGCAGAATTCATGAAAATAAAAGGCGCACCTGTTTCTGCTAATGGGTAGTTGTATCCACCTGGAGCTTTACCTTTTCTACTTTCTACATCAAAAAGTTGATTTGCTTTCATAATTGAAAGCATCTGGCCCAGTTTTGGGTCAATGGCATTAAAACAAGCAATGGTTTTATCTATTAACTCATTGCCATTTTTAAAAGGTTTTAAAGCTGGCTTTCCTGTTGTGCTCACATCCATGTCCCACGGCTTTAACACTTCAATACCGAGTAGTTCCGCTCTTTTTTCGGCCTGCTCTTTTAATATTGGAACAATCTTTTTCTCAATAGCCTCATGAAATTCATAACATTCTTTAGGTGTATAATCAAATCTGCCCAATGCCTGGAACATATAATCCCGGTAGTTTTCAAAACCAGCATTTAAAGCTACCTGATGGCGCATGGTAATGAGCTCATTAAACAATATGTTTAAATCATCTTTATCAACAAAACGGCGTTGTTGTACCGTCTCCCATGCTTGTTGTCTTACTGTTCTGTCTGTATCTTTAATAAAGTTCGCAGCTTGTTCAAGTGTATATTCCTGGCCATTTATTGTCACACTCATGGCACCGGTAATACCCTGGTATTTTTGTTGACTAACCTGTAATTGGGTCAGAAGATCTACGTTTTCTTCGCGATAAATTTCCAGAGCTTTTCTGATTGCTCTGATGTAAACAAAGTATTTATCATGATCCAGCTCTTCGATAAAAGGACTGTTGTTGAATTTCTGATTTAACAGGTTGGCAACCGGTGAAATCTTAGGTTCAATCTCAGTCGCAAAGTATTGAAAACTTTTAACAAGTTCTTCATTTGCTGTATCACAGCTCATGCGGATATAACGCCATGCGAAATCTTCTTCCAAAGCAGCCTCAAGTTCACTTTTATCCTTAAGCCATTGCCCTAGTTCTTGAACATCATCAATGGAACGACTCAGTAATTCATTAAATAAGGGCTCAAGATTTTTCCATTCAATTTGTAGGTCTTGAGGGATATAGGTTCTTGTTTTTTTAGGTATGCTGAGGTTGATCATTTTATGTCGTAAGTTTTAAGTCGTAAGAAATAAGTTCGAGCGGATTAGCGCGTCCACCAAAAAGCAGATCGCAAAAATTACAGAAGCATAACCATTAGCAGTCATAAAAGCTCTGTCAACCTTACTCAAGTCATTAGGTTTTACCAACAAATGCTGATAAATTAACATCAGACAAAAGAAAGCTACACCAATATAATATACCCAGCTAAAACTACTAAAGAAGATAGGTAGTATTACGCAAATGGCTGATAAAACATGAAGGAATTCTGATAGGTGTAAAGCGTTTTTTGTACCTAAAGCAGTGGGAATAGAGTGTAAGTTTTCACCTTTATCAAAATCCTCATCCTGTAGTGCATAAATAATATCAAACCCACTGACCCAAAATAATACAGCAAAAGAATAAAATATGGGTACGATATTGAACATACCTGTTACTGCAATATATGCGCCTATTGGTGCCAGAGAAAGACCGAGTCCAAGTACCAGGTGGCACAGGGCTGTAAATCTTTTGGTATAACTATAAAACAGGACAACAAACAAGGCTATTGGCGACAAATAAAAGCAAAGGTTATTGATGAAAAATGTAGTAGCCATAAAAAGGATACAATTGACGATTACAAATATCAATGCTCCCTTAGCTGAGACTTTGCCGGCAGGAATATCGCGCATTTGTGTCCTGGGATTTTTTGCATCTATGTCTCTGTCCAAATACCTATTAAAAGCCATTGCTGCATTACGGGCAAATACCATACAAAACAGTACAAGAACTAATGTGAGCCAGTTAAATGGGTTGTCGGTCGTTGTTACCCCCAGAAAAAAGCCAATCATAGCAAAAGGTAATGCAAAGATGGAGTGTGCAAATAATACCAGGGAAAAATACTTCTTCATGTATAATTATAAAATTTAATAATCAGAAGGTGATGATAAATCTGGCATCACGAAATCCTGATTTACTGCTTCAATAAAATCAAGCACTCCATCTCTGCCCAGACCTTTTTCGGCCGAAGTAACAAAGTAAGGAGGCATCTCTTCAAACCAACTCATTAACTCTTTTTTAAATAGAGCTACATTCTGGTCTGTTTTTACAGTAGATTGTTTGTCTGCCTTTGTAAAAAGAAGTGCAAATGGAATTTGAATTTCTCCCATCCAGCAACAAAACTCAAGATCGATCTTTTGAGGTTCTAAACGGCTGTCTATAAGTACAAATACACATTGCAAGCTTTCGCGTTTTGTAATATAATTACGGATAAATTTCTCCCAACTTTCTCTGCTGGTTTTAGAAACCTTTGCATATCCGTATCCAGGTAAATCTACGATATACCATTTCTCATTCACCAAAAAGTGATTAATCAGTTGGGTTTTACCGGGCTTTTGTGAGGTTTTAGCTAAGCCATGCTGGTTCACCAACATATTGATCAATGAAGATTTTCCTACGTTCGAGCGTCCGATAAACGCATATTCGGGCATCTTGGCGGCAGGTAGCGCCGAAACCTTTGTATTACTACAAATAAATGTTGCTGATTTTATAATCATTTGACAAAGGTAGAAAATTAGTTTTCAACAATACTTATCTTTGCTGCTTACTATGAACGAAAACATTACACCATACCAATCTCAAAATGCTACCAAGAAAGAACAGGTGGCCACAATGTTCAATAATATCTCTGGAACTTATGATTTTTTAAATCATTTTCTTTCTCTAGGTATTGATGTTTTATGGAGAAAAAAGGCAATTAAAGAGCTTGTAGCTATAAAACCTAGGATTATGTTGGATGTTGCCACAGGAACTGGTGATTTTGCTTTTGAAGCAATCAAAACCTTAAAGCCTGAAAAAATTATCGGAGTAGATATTTCTGAGGGGATGCTCGATGTAGCAAGAAAAAAAATCAATGAAAGGAATTTAAGTCATATTTTTTCTGTTCAGATGGGTGATTCTGAAGGTTTACAGTTTTCTGATGATCATTTTGATGCCATAACTGTAGCCTTTGGAGTAAGGAATTATCAGAACCTGGAAAAGGGATTGGCAGATATGTATCGCGTACTAAAGCCTGAGGGTAAAATTGTTATTCTAGAATTTTCTAAGCCCAGGGCATTCCCGGTTAAACAAGGTTATAACTTCTACTCGAACCAGGTGCTACCTTTTTTTGGTAAGCTGTTTTCTAAAGATAAAAGTGCCTATACTTATTTACCTGAATCTGTTGCTGCTTTCCCAGACGGTGATGATTTTATCAAACTAATGGATAAGGTAGGTTTTAAAAAGAGTAAGGATATTCGTTTAAGCTTTGGGATCTGTGCTATATATACAGGAATAAAATAAGCTGATGATCGTTTTTCAAGTAAGGTATAAGAAAGATTAATCGAAATAAATGCTGAGTAAGAAGAGTTTTTATCTCCTGTTTGTAGGCCTTATGGTTATACAGACTTCTAGTGCCCAGAATTGGGGTGGTGGGGTAGATGATGATGATCTGCATTTTGGTTTTACCTTTCAATACTTGTCTTCAGAATTTAAGTTTCTTAAAAAGAGTGATTGGAGAGAGCGTTTTGATTATACTGATGATGATGGAGAGCACCATCTTGGTAAGCCACTCAAGTCTCTTTCATCCAAACCCTCCCCAGGCTTTGGAATTGGCTTTGTAGTGAATAAACGTTTAGGAGAGAATGCTGATTTAAGACTTACACCAACACTAGTTTTTAATGATCGGCTTGCCTATTATGAATTTGAGGGGGAAGAGGCAGTTATTGAAAAGAAAGTGCAATCTACCATGGTTGAGTTCCCGCTTGGCTTCAAATTAAAGTCTGACAGGCGGAATAATTTTAGAGCTTACCTTATTGGAGGAGCGAAATACTCTATCGATATAGGGTCAAAAAAAAGAAATAATGATGCTTCTTTTGGGGCTATGGAGAAATTCTTAAAGAACAAAAAGAACTTCCTTTCTTACGAAGCAGGCTTTGGCTTTGACCTTTATTTTGAGTACTTTAAAATGTCACCCGAGATAAAATTATCTTATGCATTAAATGATATTTTGAAGGATGAACCAAGTCCATATTCTAAGCCTATTGATAAGTTGATGTTGCGTCATGTCACCTTTAGTTTGTTTTTTGAGTAAGGTGTTGGTTTTAAAAAACAATAGATTCTGATTAAAAAATTATAGATTTGCTTGTTCAGAGATAGCTGAAAGGTACGGTGAGGATGACAATTCAAAAAAAGATATCACATGAAAACGGCACTAATAACAGGGGCGACTTCAGGCATAGGAGCTGCATGTGCACATTTGTTTGCTGCACAGGGGTATAATTTAATACTTGTAGCACGAAGAGAAGAACTACTTAAAGAAAATGCAAAGCATCTGGTAGATAAGTATGCTATTGAGGTAAAAAGCATTGTTGCCGATGTAAGAGACTTTGAAAACCTTTCCTATGTTTTGGAAACCTTGCCTGCACAATGGAAAAAGGTTAATGTGTTGATCAATAATGCAGGATTAAGTCAGGGTTTGGATCCTATTCATAAAGGCGATATTGGTGATTGGGATACGATGATTGATACAAATATTAAGGGATTGCTTTATTCCACTAAAATTGTATCAAACTGGATGGTTGCAGAAAAGACTGGCCATATCATCAACATCGGTTCTATTGCGGGGAAAGAGGTTTATCCAAACGGCAATGTCTATTGTGCAACTAAACATGCTGTTGAAGCCTTAAGTAGAAGTATGCGTATAGATTTGCTTACTTATGGTATAAAAGTGACTGCAATTCATCCTGGTATGGTTGAAACGGAGTTTTCTAAAGTTCGCTTTAAGGGAGATGAGGGTAGAGCTAAAAAGGTATATGATGGCGTAGAGCCATTGATAGCCGACGATATTGCTGAAGCTATTTGGTTTGTGGTGAGCAGACCTGCACATGTAAATATTAATGATATGCTGATTATGCCTACTGCACAGGCAACCGGTACTATAATAGATCGAAAATAAATAGAAATAATGATAGCAAATACTATAGATCAGGAAATAAAACAGGCAATGTTGGCTAAAGATCAAGCCCGGTTAAGAGGTTTGAGGGCAATTAAGGCCGCATTATTGTTGGCTAAAACAGAAAAGGGATCATCTGAAGAAATAACAGAAGAAACTGAATTGAAAATATTACAAAAGCTGATTAAGCAAAGAAAGGAATCGGCTGATATTTATAACCAACAAGGTAGGCAAGACCTCAGTGTAGTGGAAGAAGAAGAAATTGAAGTAATCAGTGCCTTTTTGCCTAAACAGCTGGACGCCGCAGAAATTGAAGCCATCATTGTGAAGCTTATTAAAGAATCGGGTGCTTCATCAGTAAAAGAGATGGGTAAGGTTATGGGGCTCGCCAATAAAGAGCTGGCAGGCAAGGCAGACGGTAAATTAATCGCTGAATTTGTGAAGAAGCACTTGGCATAAAATATGCTAACATAATTGAAGCAATTCAAGTATTTCCTTAAATTAATATATTAAATTACATTAAATTAATTTTACTCTACTAACTTAGTAGCAATAATAATAACACAAAATACATATATGACATACGAAGTAATAGACGAAGGCGGGTTTAAATATATAGAAGCCGGAAAAGGTGAAACCCTGGTATTACTTCATGGATTAATGGGTGAATTGAGTAACTGGGAACCCGTAATTGACCATTTTAAAGATAGGTATCATGTACTCGTACCAATTTTACCTATATATGAATTGCCTATCCTCACATTAGGGGTTAGGAGCTTATCTAAATACGTTAATAAATTTATAAAACATAAAAAGCTAAATCAGGTTGTTTTAGTAGGAAACTCCCTGGGAGGGCATGTTGGGTTGGTATTTACACTGTCGCATCAGGAAATGGTGAAAGCACTTGTCCTTACCGGTAGTTCAGGTTTATATGAGAACGCTTTTGGTGGATCTTTCCCTAAAAGAGAGAGCTATGATTATATCCGTGAAAAAGTAGAGTTTACTTTTTATGATCCTGCAACAGCAACCAAAGAGTTGGTAGATGAAGTTTATAAAACAGTAAATGAACGGTCAAGGGTAATCAGGATTCTAGCTTTGGCAAAGTCAGCGATCAGACATAATATGTCTAAAGACCTTTCCAGGATCACCATCCCTATTTCACTAATATGGGGACAACAAGATAAGGTTACGCCGCCAGAAGTTGCTGAAGAGTTTCATGAACTGTTACCAAATTCAGAGCTCAATTGGGTTGATAAATGTGGACATGCACCAATGATGGAGCGCCCTGAGGTTTTTAATGATTATCTCGATAAGTTTTTAAACAGAATTTTACTTAAATAATAATGCTGGCAACAGAACTCATATCAAATGCAATCCCACCGTTAAAGACTTCAGACACGGTTCAAAAGTCGATGGAAAGGATGACTGAGTTCAAAATTTCGCATTTACCAATTGTAAATGAAAGTCAGTTTCTTGGTCTGCTTGCTGAAGATGAGTTAATAGAGGTAAAGGAAGTGGATACGCCTATTGGTGACTTATCTTTATCGCTATTAAATCCTTTTGTGTATGAAGATGCGCATATATATGATGTGATCAGGTTACTTAATCAGTTAAACCTGTCTGTTGTACCCGTACTTGATTATAAGAAAAATTACCTCGGACTCATATCTATCAATACTATATTAAGCTATGCGGCAGATATTTTTGCAGTAAAAGAACCAGGAGGAATTATTGTGCTGGAAATCAGTAATAGGAATAATTCTCTGGCTCATATGGCACAGATCGTTGAAGCCGATAATGCCCAAATCCTTTCTTCTTATGTACAGTCTTATCCAGATTCAACAAAACTGGAAGTGACATTAAAAATTAATAAAACTGAGCTGTCTGGTATCATTTCCTCTTTTGAGAGATACAATTACCAGGTACAGGCTGTATTTAATAGTACTAAGACAGATGATGGAACAGAAGATAGATTCAATTCATTTATGAACTATCTGAATATCTAAATAAATAATTATCTATTGATGAAAACTAAACATTAAATGAGGATTGCAATTTACGGTAGGGAGTTCAATAACAGTGTATTACCTTATGTTCAAGAAGTTTTTAATGTTCTTGATCAGTATAAAACTCCCATACTTGTATATAAAAAATACTTGGATTTTATAAAGGATAAGATTAAACTTCCAGCTCATATAACGGTTTTCACTAAGCATACAGAGCTGATTGACCAAACCGATGTATTGATTAGCTTAGGTGGCGACGGTACTCTGTTGGATACTTTATCGCTGATTCGCGACTCTGGAATTCCTGTAATCGGAATTAATTTCGGTAGACTTGGTTTCCTCGCGAGTATTAATAAAAATGAAATCACAAAGGCTATAGAGGCCTTAAAAAACAAGGAGTATTCTCTTGTTAAACGAACGCTATTAAGTTTAGAATCAACTTATGGCCTGTTTGGAGAAGAGAACTTCGCATTGAATGATATTACCATTCACAGACGAGATAATTCAGCCATGATGATTATTCATGCCTATATGAACGACGAGTTTGTGAACTCTTATTGGGCCGATGGTTTAATTATAGCAACTCCAACCGGATCAACCGCTTATTCTTTAAGCTGCGGAGGCCCGATTATCTACCCAAGCTCCCGTAGCTTTGTCATCACTCCAATTGCGCCCCATAATCTAAACGTGAGACCCTTGATTGTACCTGATGATGTAACTCTCACTTTTGAAGTGGAAGCCAGAAGCGCTAAGTTTTTGGTGTCCTGTGATTCGAGAACAGAAACGGTAGATCGATCGGTGAAAATAACACTCAACAAAGCTAAATTTCATGTAAATTTGATTAGGCTCAATAACGAGAGTTACCTGACTACATTAAGAAATAAACTACTTTGGGGTATAGATACCCGTAATTATTAGCATGCAATATATACGGCATTTGATTTGTTTGATCACTTTTATATCTGGAATTTCAACGGTTTGTGCGCAAGCTCTTGAATTCGGAATAGGGGCTGGTGGTGCCGGTTATATTGGCGATCTTAATCAGGATAAGCTTTTAAAAATAAGTGGTTTATCACTGGGAGGCTATGCTAAAATTAATATTGACCCTTATTGGGCAATAGGTCTTCACTATACTTATGGAAAGATTAAAGCCAATGATGCTGAATCTGACAATAGTCAGTTTAGAGATAGGAATATCAATTTTAAAACCCCTTTAAATGAAGTGAGTTTACAGGTTGACTTTAATTTTTTAAATTATTTTGCTGGTGGTGGGACTAAAAATTTCACTCCTTATATTTTTACAGGAATAGGAGGGGTGTTCTTTAATCCTAAAGGAGTTTACAAAGATACAGATGGTAATAATCTGGAATATAATTTAAGGTTTTATCAGACTGAGGGACAAGAGCAGGCATATAGAAATTTTGCGATGACTATACCTTATGGTGTGGGGGTAAAAGTGAGGCTAAAGGAAAATTGGGGACTGTATTCGCAGATTGGGTATCGGACAGCTCAGACAGATTATTTGGACGATGTAAGTGGGAGATATCAGGATGCAAGTGTCTGGGAAGGTAAGTCTTATCCAGAGATTCGGGAATTTCTTTCAGATCCTTCAAATCTTAAAATAGGGGATCCAGGTATACAGAGGGGTGATTTTAGAAAAAGAGATACATATATGTTTGTAGGTATTGGCATATCTTATACCTTTGTGTCCCAAAAATGTTATACATTTTAAGCATATTTGCGGAAATAAATGGGATTTAAAGAACAAATAGATACTACACGTTTGCCGGAGCACATTGCCATCATTATGGATGGGAATGGCAGATGGGCCAAGAATCAAGGTAAATTCAGAGCGTTTGGTCATGAAAGCGGAGTCTTATCCGTAAAAGATATTGTTGAAGGTTGTGTGGATATAGGTATCAGATACCTTACGGTTTATACTTTTTCGACAGAAAACTGGAACAGACCTATTGAAGAGGTAAATGCCTTAATGGAATTGCTGATTTCAACCATTAATCAGGAAACCGCAACACTCACGAAAAATAATATCCGACTAAATGCTATCGGTGACATCTCATCTTTACCTCAGAAATGTATCGATGACCTTAAAAGTGCGATGGATAAAACCGCAAATAATACCCGTTGTACTTTAACACTTGCATTAAGCTATAGCTCCAGGTGGGAAATTACTCAGGCTGCAAAGAAATTGGCTCAAAAGGTTATAGATCAGGAAATAAATATTGAAGATATAAATGAAGAGCATTTTTCAGCTCAATTGAACACTATAAATATGCCCGATCCGGAGTTGATGATCAGAACAAGTGGGGAACATAGAATTAGTAATTACCTTCTGTGGCAAATGGCCTATACAGAGCTTTATTTTACAGAGACCCTTTGGCCAGACTTCAGGCGAGAGGATCTTTTTGAAGCTATTGTAGACTATCAGAAACGTGAACGCCGCTTCGGTAAAATTAGTGAGCAATTGAACTAATTTTACTTTTAACACTTTTTAACATGTGTTTATAATAACTTAGCATCGATTTTTAGATTGTAAATGAAAAGAATATACCAACTTATATTATTGTTGTTGATTGGGTTACCATCAATGGCACAGATTACGCGTCCTCAGGTAAATCCTGCAACTCCTACTTTAAAAGTTAAAGGATTAGAACTCGATTATTTCAATCCTAGAGAGTATGTTATTGGTGGTACAACTTTAACAGGTACCCAATATCTTGATAAAGACGTAATTATCACCCTTTCGAAATTGATTCCAGGTGAGCGCGTAGTTCTTCCTGGTGAAGCGACTGCTAATGCTATTAAAAATCTTTGGGCACAAGGCTTGTTTGATGATATTCAGCTAGATATTGTTAAGCTTGTAGATGATACAGTGTATTTTGATATTGAAGTTGTTGAGCGCCCGCGTTTGGGCTCTTTTGAATTTACTGGGGTTAGTAAATCACAAAAAACAGATATCCTGGAAAAACTAAGTGAGAAACCAGGTAAGGCCATCATTAACGATAACTTATACAGCAGTACAACGGCAACTATTAAGAAGTTTTTATTAGGGAAAGGTTATTTCTTTACCAGTGTAGATTATAAAACAAAACCAGATCCTAGTCAGGAGAACAGTGTTATACTTGAGGTGATCGTCGACAAGGGCCGTAAGGTTAAGGTACATGAAATCAATTTCACTGGGAATAAAGATTTCTCGTCGGCCAAATTGCGTAAGTTTTTAAAGAAAACTAAGCAGCAGGCATTTTATAAAGTATTTGGTTCTGGAAAATTCAACAAGGAAAAATACGATGAGGATAAAATAAAGCTGATTGCTAAAATGCACGATAAAGGTTACCGTGATGCGGTGATCTTAAGAGACAGCATTTATCAGTATAGCGACAAAGCTGTTGGTATCAATATTGATTTATTTGAAGGTCCTAAGTATTACTTCGGTAACATCACCTGGGCAGGTAATGCTAAATACACTACAGAGTATCTGCAAAGAGCATTAGGTATTGAGAAAGGTGAAGTGTTTTCTGAAGAGAAACTGGAAAAGAAATTAAGAGGAAGTGCGAATGGTGATGACGTTTCAAGTATTTATTTGAATGATGGTTATTTAACCTTTAACGTTGATCCTGTTCAAACCAGAATTTATGGTGATACAGTTGAAATGGAAATGAGAATCTATGAAGGTCCTCAGTATACCAATAATCGTATTACAGTAGTTGGTAATACCATTACAAATGATCGCGTTGTTTTACGTGATATCCGTACTAAACCAGGAGAGAAATTCTCTAAAGATCTATTGATCCGAAGTGTGCGTGAGATCGGTCAGTTGGGTAACTTTGATGAGTCTAAAACAAATCCTATTCCTAAGCCAAATCCGGCTGATGGTACAGTGGATATTGAATATCATGTTGAAGAAAAACCTTCAGATCAGATTGAACTTTCTGGTGGTTTTGGTGGTGGTAATATCATCGGTACTTTAGGTTTAACTTTTAACAACTTCTCGTTAAGAAACCTATTTAATTTAAGTGCATATAAGCCTTTGCCAAAAGGTGACGGACAGAAGTTAAGTTTACGTGGACAAACCAACGGTAAGTTCTATCAATCGTATAGCTTCTCTTTCTCTGAGCCTTGGTTAGGTGGTAAAAAGCCAATTAGTTTTGGTATCAGTGCATTTACTTCATTGCAGTCAAACGGTGGAAGAAGTTACTATGGTACAATTGAGGAAACAAGCAGTCAGTTTTCTAAAATTCGTTTGAATGGTGTAACTGTTAGTTTAGGTAGAAGGTTAAACTTCCCTGATAACTACTTCCAATTGGTACACTCTATCAACGCACAGCAATACATTTTGAATAACTATGGTGGTTTCTTATTTAGCACCGGTACTTCATATAACTTTAACTTAACACAAGAACTGAGCAGGGATTCAAGGGATTCTCCGATTTTCCCTACAGGTGGTTCATTCTTTAAATTTACTGTTCAGGCAACACCTCCATATTCATTATTGAATAATGTGAATTATGAGACTGCTTCTGATAAGGTTCGCTATAAATTTACTGAGTATCATAAATGGAAATTTGAATCACAGTGGTTCCAAAGATTAGCAGGTAAATTTGTAGTAAAAGCACAGGCACAGTTTGGTTTCCTTGGTTCATATAATAGTGCAGTTGGTCAATCAGCATTCGAAAGATTTAAACTTGGTGGTGATGGTATGCAAGGTTTCGACTTCCTTCAAGGATCTGAGCTGATCGCTATGCGTGGTTATGCTAATAACTCGGTAATTCCGGTAGGTTCTGAGCCAAATATTGCACAGCAATCGGGTAGCCCAATCTTTACAAAATATGTAATGGAGTTAAGATATCCAGTAATTGCAAGTCAGCAGGCAACAGCATTCTTAGTCGCTTTTGCTGAGGGTGGTAATACATGGGATAAGTTTTCTGACTTTAATCCGTTTAATGTTAGACGTTCTGCAGGTTTTGGTGCGAAAATATTTTTACCGATATTTGGATTGTTAGGCATCGATTGGGGTTATGGGTTTGACAAAATCCCTGGGTCACCAGATGCTAATAAAGGACAATTCCACTTTAGTATAGCTCAACAGCTTGGAGGATTTAACTAACTCTAATTAAAAAACATTCACACATGAAAAAGTATATTTTAATTTGCATCTTGCTATTCGTTAGCGCTAGTACATTTGCACAGAAGTTTGCTTACGTAGATACAGAGTATATTCTGAAACATTTACCAGATTATAAGTCTTCATTAAATCAGTTAAATGTTTTGTCGCAACAATGGCAAAAACAGGTAGACAATAACTTTGTTGAAATTGATAAAATGTATAAAGCTTATCAGGCAGATCAGGTATTGTTAACGGATGAAATGCGCAAAAGAAGAGAGAATGAAATTATAGAAAAGGAAAAGCAGGCAAAGGAATTTCAGCGTAAAGTATTTGGCCCTGAAGGAGATTTGTTTCAGACCAGAGCAAAATTGCTAAATCCAATTCAAGAGAGCGTAACTAAAGCAGTAGCGGATATTGCAAAGGCCAAAATGCTTGATTTTATCTTTGATAAAAGTAGTGAAGCGACCATGATGATTTATGCCAGCAGTGGTTACGATGTTAGTAACGATGTGATTAAAAAGTTGGGATATAAGCCAGATACAGCAATAAAATAAATATAAAATACATAAATTAGAAACAATTATTAAGACAAATAGAATGAGAAAGTTAATTAGCGCATTTTTTTTAGCAGCAGGATTATTGTTTACTGCTAACATTGCAAATGCACAACAAAAACTC
Source organism: Pedobacter hiemivivus (assembly GCA_040393085.1). Classification (GTDB taxonomy): domain Bacteria; phylum Bacteroidota; class Bacteroidia; order Sphingobacteriales; family Sphingobacteriaceae; genus Pedobacter; species Pedobacter hiemivivus_A. Next base: position 45,087 of record JBEBUV010000025.1, read on the forward strand.
GCACACTTAAACTCTGCAGTGATCATTGAGGCAATGCCAGAGGTTAAAACGGCACGTACACAATTGGAAACTATCCAGAAAGCTAAGCAGACAGATATCGAAAAAATGATAACTGAGTATCAAGGTAAACTTAAAGCTGCTCAAGACAAAGAGAAAACAATGAGTGAAGCCAATAAAGAAGTAGTAGGTAAAGAATTACAAACTATGGGTGCTGAACTTCAAGATCTTGAAAAACGTATTACTGAAGCGAGAACTAAAGCGCAACAAGAATTAGAAGCTAAAAATGCTGAATTGTTTAACCCTATTCAAGTGAAAGCTGATAATGCAATTAAGGCTGTTTCTAAAGAAAAAGGTTTTGCTTATGTATTTGATACTGCAAACCAAGCTTTGATTTACTGGGATGGTGGTGAAGATATCACTGATGCTGTTAAAACTAAATTAGGTATCTCTACAGCAGCACCTAAGAAATAATAAAATATAAAAGCTTCTAACCTTTGAAAATCGGTTTTACAAGCTGAAATAATTAAATTGCGGGACTGAGTCATAAAACTCAGTCCCGTTTTTTTTACCATGAAGATTCAACAATCAATAGGTGTATTCGATTCAGGCTATGGCGGACTAACCGTTTTTAAGTCTATTGCTAGCAAATTGCCTGAGTATAATTATATCTACTTCGGAGACAATGCACGCACACCTTACGGGGATCACTCTTTTGAAACCATTTATCAATATACACTTGAGTGTGTAGAATGGTTGTTTGCACAAGGCTGTCCACTCGTAATCCTTGCCTGCAATACCGCCTCGGCAAAAGCACTGCGTTCTATTCAGCAAAATATACTACCATTTAAATATCCCAATCATAGAGTTTTAGGCGTAATCAGGCCTACAGCAGAAATTGTTGGAGATTTTACCAATACAAAAAGTATCGGTGTAATGGGTACTCGTGGTACCATTAATTCTGAATCCTATCTCATGGAGATCAATAAGTTTTTTCCGGATATTAAAGTCGCGCAACAGAGCTGCCCAATGTGGGTGCCTTTGATAGAGAATGATGAACACCGAAACACTGGCGCAGACTATTTCGTAAAGAAATATGTAGATCAGTTATTAGCAAAAGATGAAGATATTGATTGCATCGTTTTGGCCTGCACACATTATCCTTTATTGGTTCCAAAAATAAAAGAAGTACTTCCAGAACATATCAGTTTATTGGCACAAGATGATATTGTGGCCGATAGCCTGGCATTGTATCTTCAGAACCATCCGGAAATTGAAAACAAGATTTCTAAAGAGGGACGTCAGCAATTTTTCACCTCAGGAGATCCAAAATCATTTGATGCCAGTGCCTCTATATTTTTTGGAAAACAAATCAATTCAGACCACGCCTCATTCTCTAAATAAAATGAAGACTTATCTGATCACGTTATTTGTGTCCTTATACAGCATTTTTTTGTATGCTCAGACTGATCAGCAGGTCAGCTTTGATAAAGCGGCAGATCATTTTACTCAATCCAGTCCTTTAGGTAATGGCCGTTTAGGAGCTATGGTATTCGGTAATCCCAACCGGGAAAGAATTGTATTGAATGAACAGTCTATGTGGTCTGGCGGAATAGAAAACCCAAACCGGACAGATGCTTCGAATTACTTAGGGGAAATACAGCAATTGCTTAAAGATGGAAAGAATAAAGAGGCACAGGGATTACTTCAGAAATACTTCATTAGTGCAGGTAAAGGCTCAGCTTTAGGAAATGGAGCCAATGCTAAATATGGGAGCTATCAGATCTTGTCTGATTTGTTTATCAAATGGAAAGATACTTCATCAGTAATAAAAAGCTATCAAAGAACATTGCATTTAGATCAGGCATTGTCTATAACAGAATGGACAAGGGCTGGCATATACTTTAAAGAAGAAGTTATAGTGAGTGCGCCACAACAGGCCATTGTTATCAGGCTCAGTACCAATAAGGCTAAAGCATTAAATTTTGAATTGCAGATGGATAGGAAAGAAAATGCTACTTTTCAATCTTCAGAAAATACCATTTCCATGAACGGGCAATTGCCGGGTGGCGATGGTGATAAAGGTATCCGGTTTGCAGCTTTTACTAAGGTGATCACATCAAAAGGGAAAGTAACATCAAATGGTACAGTGCTTGATATTAATGGTGCCAGTGAATGTTTGATTATCATCAGTGCAGCGACTGACCTAAACTGGCCAAATGTGACAAAGCGAGGTGCTGAGCCTATGACTGTAGCCAAAGGACATGTGGCTGAGGCAGCTAAACTTAGATGGAAAGAATTAAAGACTAAGCATCTGGACGATTACAGGTCTTACTATGATCGTTGCAAAATTCAACTCCATGCTAAAAACGAGACTGAGGTAGCCGCTTATACTACGGAACAACGTCTAATGCGCTTTGCGAAGAATGAGCGTGATGTAACGCTTCCTGTGCTGTATTTTAATTTTGGAAGATATCTGCTTATTTCAAGTTCCCGTCCGGGAGGTTTACCGGCCAATCTTCAGGGCTTATGGGCCGAAGAATATCAAACTCCATGGAATGGTGATTATCATTTAAATATAAACCTGCAAATGAATTACTGGCCTGCAGAATCTACTAATCTTGGAGATTTGCACAAACCCTTAATTGAGTTTACAAAGCAATTGGTAGAACCAGGACAGCAAACTGCACAGGCTTATTACAAGAGTAGTGGCTGGACGGCACACGTTATATCGAATCCATGGAAGTTTACCGCGCCGGGCGAAGGTGCCTCCTGGGGTTCAACCCTTTCTGGTGGCGCATGGTTGTGTCAACATTTATGGCAACATTATTTATATAATCCGGACAAAAGAACGCTTGAGGAAATTTATCCTGTGCTTAAAGGAGCCGCAAGATTTTATAAGGACATTTTAATAGAAGATCCAGTAACAGGATGGTTGGTAACTGCACCATCAAACTCGCCAGAAAACTCTTATAAAACGGATGATGGATTTATTGGTCAGACCACAATGGGGCCCACAATGGATATGCAGATTGGCCGTGAATTGTTAGGCAATACCATTGCAGCAGCAAAATTACTAGGCGTGGATAAAAGCTGGACAGATAGCTTACAACAGTTGCTTAGTCGTTTGGCTCCCAACCAAATCAGTAAAAAGACTGGTGGAATACAAGAGTGGATCAGAGATTATGATGAGGTTGAAGTTTCTCATCGTCATGTTTCTCATTTATACGGATTATATCCTTTTGATGAAATTACCAACACACAAACTCCTTTATTTGCGGCGGCAGCAAGGAAGACCTTATTAAGGAGAGGTGATGAGGGGACTGGATGGTCCAGAGCATGGAAAGTAAACTTTTGGGCAAGGCTTGGGGATGGGGATCATGCGTGGAAAGTTTTTAAAGCATTGTTGACTCCTGCAGTTGCTGGAAGTAAGATCGCAATGAATAAAGGTGCGGGGACGTATGCAAATCTGTTTTGTGCACATCCGCCATTTCAAATTGATGGGAACTTTGGTGGTACAGCCGCTATCGCTGAAATGCTGTTGCAAAGTCATGGCGAAAACTCAGTAATTCATTTTCTACCTGCTTTACCATCAAATGCAGAATGGGCTGATGGAACTGCTAAAGGCATCCGGGCAAGGAACGGATTTGAACTTGATTTTGATTGGAAAGAAAATCGGCTAACCAAGGCTACTATATTATCGCTTAATGGAGCAGACTGTTATGTGCGACTAGAACGCGGTATGCAGATCTTTGATGATAAGCAGAATAAAATAGCGGTTTTGAATCATGAAAATGACATTGTAAAGTTCCGTACAGTTCCAGGAAAGAAGTATTATATTCTGTCTGAAAAATGATCTTTTAACATCGTTTATAACCGTGGAGTGTAAAAATTACATGATGTTGACTTATTATACCCCCTCTATCTTATCGTATTAAACCGATCCGTCTTTTCTTTCTATTTCTTTCTAGGTTCTGAAAATTATTAACGGTAAATTTGCGGCTCAAATAACAACACGAATGAGTGACTCGATAAAACATGAATGCGGAATTGCCTTTATCCGTCTTTTAAAACCGCTCTCATACTACC
>JBEBUV010000026.1:0-48509 GCA_040393085.1 Pedobacter hiemivivus
CGCAATTACATGATTAATGCGTTTTTTTAATGCTATTACTTAAAATTTTATAGATCTCCTGCATGTGAGGCATTTTCTTTAGGAGTTCTTCGTGTCTTAATATTGTCTTTTTATCATTTCTCGCCGCTGGGCCTGTCTGCACATCTGCAGGTAAAGCCTCTTGTACCTTTTGTGCTGTTTCTAAAATTAAAGGTCTCAGTATTTCAAAATCAAGATTATTCTTTTGAAGCATCTGATAACTTAATTGGTACATGTGGTTTACAAAATTACAGGCAAATACCCCTGCAACATGTAATATTTCCCGCTGCTTGCTGTCTACCTCATAAATCAAAGGACTTAGCTTCATAGCTGCGAGTTGTAACAAGCTCATGTTCTCTTCTGTATTGGCTTCCAAACATAAAGGAACACGGATAAAATCCAGTGGCTGCAACTTAGAAAAAGTTTGTAAAGGATAGAACACACCGTACTGCTTATGACTTTGCAGCACCTCTATACTGGTTGCCCCAGAGGTGTGAACCACCAGTCCACTTACATTTTTCAATGCTTTCGATACTTTCTCAATAGCATCATCCTTTACTGCGATCAGATATAAATCTGCAGACTCATCTACGTCTTTTAAATCTGAAATAGCCTGAGCTTCAGTTTTATTTGCTAATTCTTTTGCATTTTCGAAGTCTCTACTCCATACCTGCGCAATATCAGCACCGTTATCTTTAAAAGCATTAGCCATGTGTGTGGCTACATTACCAGAACCTAAACAAACAATCTTCATAGGGATATATTATTATTTTATGGTTATCAAAAGCAACGATTAAGATCATTCCGATTGGGGAATGATCTCTATATTAAGCTGCTTTTACTTCTTTTTGTCTTCTAAAGATAGAAATAACAAATCCAATAACCATTACAATTGTACCTACCCAATAAAGATTAATATATGGGAATTCAATTGATTTAAATACAACCCAATCTTTAGCTTGCTGTGGTTTTTCATAAACCTGTAATTCAACTTTCTGCTGATCTGGTAATACTTTGGTAAACCTAAGTCTTAATCCTAACTCATCAATATTACGTGCAAAATCGAATGTATTGTTTCCTTTAATCAGGAATATAGGCTCAGTTTTATAAATCTTACCATTCAAATCAACTTCAATTGGTAAACCTACTGCTAAGTCGCCCGGTGCCAATACCAAACTTTTCGCTTTTGGCTGATTGTTCAAAGCCTTAACGGTAATGATTCCACTACTTGTATGTAAGGTATCACCAGCTGCTACATTTACAATTCTTGGTGCTTTATAGTTTTCTTCCTCAGTATGTCCTTCATGATTATGATCATGATCTTCTTTTTTCTCAGGAGCACTGGTAATGTGTGTATAAATATCGTAAGTAAGGTAATGCTTGGTGTCTGGAGATGCAATCAGACCCATTTTCTCGTTTACCTGCACATGAGGATTCAATTCAAAATCTTCTTTTAACTTACCTGTTTTTTCATCGTATACTTTAAAGTTAAGCTTGTAGAATGTATTTGGCTTAACTGTTGTATCACTCACATAAGTAACCGTATAACGGCCCATCTTTTTAGGCTCATTTTTATATAGAACAATGTTCTCACCTGGCTTCTCTACTTTCTCAAAATCCTTTACCGGAATAAAGTTAGTTGCATTTAGTGAGATTGGTTTGTTTGTAGCCGCAGCAACTAATGCTCCTAATAATAACAATGCAAAACCAATATGAGAAACGGCAGCTCCAACTAATTTGCGTTTACCACCAAAGGCCTGAGCCAATATCCTTGCGTTAGATATAATTGCAAACACACAACTAAATGTAAGCAGGATATACATTAGGTTATGATAAACATTCGTGATGAAAACAAATGCAGCTGTAATCACAATAGAGAATACAATAGAAGCGATTAAGCTACTATAGAACTTCCTTGCGTCAGTTCTTTTATATTTCATAAATTGTGCAAAGCCTGATATTATGGTAACCAGAATGGCGAATGGGGCTTGCCATTGGTTATAATATTTTATAGCATCAATTGGCGGTGCGAACTTAGTTCCAAAAGCCTGGTTAAACACAGGTACAGAGGTAGAGAAGATTACCTGAATACAAGCTACCGTGATTACCAATGCACCAATAAACATCCAGAATTCTCTAGAGTAAGTTTCTTCATCCTTATTTGTAATCGGCAATTCTTTCCATCTAACGATTAATAATATAGTTGGGATAGATAAGAAAACGATGTTATAAAGAATCAGGTGCCAGAACATTCCCAGATCAGTAAATGAGTGTACTGATGTTTCACCAAGCACACCACTTCTGGTTAAGAATGAGGCATAAAGTACCAATACAAAACTGATACATACTAATACTATTGCCGTAAAGAAAGCATGTCCGGTATTTTTGAAAGCAATCATTACGTGTACACCAGCAATTAATGTTAGCCAAGGAATGATAGATGCATTTTCTACCGGATCCCATGCCCAGAAACCACCGAAGTTTAAGGCTTCATACGCCCAGAATGAGCCCATGATAATTCCTGTACCTAATATCATTACCGCAAATAGTGCCCATGGCATTGCAGGTTTAATCCATTCTTTATAACGTTTTTGCCATAATCCAGCTACCGCATAAGCAAATGGAACAATCATAGCTGCGAAGCCAAGGAATAAAGTTGGCGGGTGGATAACCATCCAATAGTTTTGAAGTAGTGGATTTAAGCCCCTACCATCAGTTATAAACTTAAGGTAATTACTATAATTTTCAGGGTCAGCAAATACGGCTGGTGCCATATCTTTTAAGTTCACGGCATCTCTTAACAGGATAAATGGAGAGCTACCTAAGCGTTCACCAAAAATCTCGACGCCCAATAACATAGATGTTAAAAATACTTGTGAGAAGCCTACAACTGTCATCACGCCATTTTCCCATGATTTGGCTTTCCAGATAAGAATGATTCCCAGCAATGACTGCCAGAATGCCCATAACCAAAAGCTTCCCTCCTGTCCTTCCCAAAAGGCAGATACAATATAATATACAGGAAGTTCTTTTGATGAGTGCGAGTAAACGTAATAATACTCGTTATAATGATTTAAAATTAGATAAAATAGAGTAACACCAATACCTAAAATACTTCCCGCATTTATGAAGTAACTTATACGACCAATACGAGTCCATGAATGATCTCCGAGTTCTTTATTTCGGGTAGCAAAGAAATAAGCTATAGTTGATAATAAAGAAGCGGCAAATGCCAAAACAATAAAAAACTGGCCGATTTTACCGGGAAGGAGGGTCTCTCCAATAAACTGTATATCCATTAAATTTAGTTGTATTTTTCTACTATACCATCCTGATTAACCTCTACCAGGTCATCATTATATTTAGATGGGCATTTCATCAGAATTTTGGAGGCGTAAAAAGTATTCTGATCCATTTTACCAATCAACACCAATTTCTCTGAACGCTCGAAATCCTGGGGTTTGGTTCCTGCGTATATTACTTTATTTACTTTCCCTTTTTCGTCTTTCATAAAAAACTCAAAGCGATTAGCATCTTTTAAGGCGTCATAATGAGTGCCTTTATCCTTTTCCCAATAGCCCATTACATGAAATTCTTTTGGATCTTTCGCCGCTTCACTAAAGGTAGAATAGGTATTTGTATCAGCGTTAAGGCTCACTAAAAAACCTACGCATAATGCTATTGTTATCAAACCAATAATTGCACTTTTTCTCATGGACGTAATAAAATTTAAAAGGAAACTTCACAAAGATAAAAAATATAAGGAGCCAAAACCTTTCGCAACCATTCAAAACGCTATGATGACAGTTTATTGATAGTTCTCTGACAATAGCATAAAAAAACCGCGACACCTTAAAGGTACCGCGGTTCAATTATATTGATAAATGGCTTATGGCCAAACACCTAAATTCATATATGATACTGCAATTTTGTCGATTGAGTTTACATAAGCTGCTGTTCTTAAGGTTTTCACCTCTGGCTTAAGTAATAATGTTTCTCTGATTTCATGATAAGAGTGGATCATAGTATCTTCCAGACCTGAATTCACTAATTCTGCTTCAGTAGCACCTTTAACAATCAATGCACGATGATCAGCAGGAATGCTTTTACCAGTCAGGCCTTCCAGGGTATTGATCAGTCTGGCATTCAGATTTTCTGAATAACGGTTTTCCATGCGACCAAAAGCCACATGTGAGAGGTTTTTCAACCACTCGAAATAGGAAACGGTAACACCACCAGCATTACAATACATATCAGGAATGATGATCCCACCCATTTCAGTAAATACCTCTTCTGCTTCAGGAGTACACGGTCCATTAGCACCTTCAGCAATAATTTTAGCTTTAATATTTCTAATATTTTTTACAGTAATTTGGTTTTCTAATGCTGCAGGAACAAGGATATCGCATGGCTGCTCTAATCCTTCCATAGAATTTTTAAATTCTTTAGCACCTGGGAAGCCTAAAATTGAACCTGTCAACTTGCGATGAGCAAATACCTCGTCAATATTGAAACCATTCTCATTGTAAATAGCGCCCTCAAATTCACAAAGACCCACAACTGTTGCTCCTAACTCAGAAAGGAATTTAGCAGCATGATACCCCACATTTCCCAATCCTTGAACAATTACTCGCTTATCGCCCAAACCAGCTTTTAAGCCGATTTTCGCCATATCTTCAGCAACATTTACACATTCTTTGATGGCATAAGCTACACCGCGACCGGTAGCTTCCTTACGTCCACGAATACCATGTAAAGCAATAGGTTTACCCGTAACACAAGCCAAAGCATCAAGTTGGCCAGGATTCATGGTCATATAAGTATCGGCAATCCAGCTCATCTCACGCTCACCTGTTCCATAATCTGGAGCAGGAACATCGATTCCAGGGCCAATAAAATTCTTTTTAATCAGTTCAGTAGTATAGCGACGAGTAATAGTTTCCAGCTCACTAACTGTATAATTTTTAGGATTGATACATATTCCTCCTTTTGCACCACCAAATGGTACATTTACAATAGCACATTTATAAGTCATCAGTGCCGCAAGTGCCATTACTTCATCCTCATTTACCATTTCGCTATAACGAATCCCTCCTTTTGTTGGGTTCATGTGCTGCGAATGCTCTACACGCCATGCATCAATTACCTCAAATCCATTACCTCTACGAATAGGGAATTGGAAACGGTACACACTATTACACCCTCTAATTTGCGATAACAAACCTTCCGGGTAGGAAGTAAATTGTGCTGCACTGTCAAAGTTCTTGCAAACATCTGCGAAGAAGTTGGTCTCATTTGCTGAATTAGCCATTATGTATTGTTATTTAGGTTGATATTAATCCGCTGTTATGTCTACAAAATTGCACTAAAAAAAGCAATTAATACAAATGTACAATAGCTTAGTGTATGCGAAACACTACCGTGTTTTACAGTACAAAACAGTGATTAAAAGGTTTAAGTTTAGTTTTTAATAGAAGATTTCTGTTCTAATTTTTTTAATCTTTTTTCAATAGTGAACAGAAAGAAAAGTAGTCCTAATAGAATTAAGACGATACAGGCAACAACAACATATATTTTACCTGAAGCATATATACTGTCTGAAATGGAAGATTCTCCATTTTGCGCAAACAATTGAAGGGATACTACCAACATTAAAAACGTAATGTAAAATTTCTTCATGACTCTAATATATTCTTTTTTTCTAATGTACGTACTCTGTATAAAATTGTATAGATCCAATAGCCTATTAAAATCCAGCCTAAGCATGCAGGATAAAATACTGCTCGCATACGACTATCAAGATCATAGGCATTAAATCCTGGGTTGCCCCCATTCCCTGGATGTAGAGAATCGGCTAAACGTGGTAAAACAAAAAGTAACACCACCATCATCGGGAATGCAAATATGTTATAAATAGCTGATATTTTAGCTCGTTTTTGTTCTTCATCTATAGCATTACGCAGAACCAGGTAAGCGAAATACAGTAATATGGCGATTGCAGCAAAGTTCTGTTTCACATCAAAACTCCATGCCTGTCCCCACGTAAACTTAGCCCATATTGCACCGGTTACAATGCCAAGGACACCATAAATAACACCAACGTTAACGCTTTCTACAGCTTTAAGATCATGCTCAGGATTGCTATTGCTTAAAAATTTGATGCTATGGTAAACAGAAACACTAAATAATACAATCATTCCAAACCACATTGGAACATGGAAATACAGGTTCCTTATGCTCTCATATAAAATAGGAAGCTCGGGTACACCAGATAAAAGACCGGCAATGGTTGAGTAAATAACCAATACTGCTCCTAGAATTTTCCACCAATTCTTATACATTTTCTAGATTTAATTTCGGACAAAGGTAATAAGTACCTCCTGCATTTCCATCATAAAGATGTAAATGAAAAACTAAACCCCTGTAATCCGTTCTTTATAAACCGCCAAAGCCTCTTCCAGCCTGTCTTTTGCGCTTGTATCTCCAGGAACATTATGTGATGGATGGATATAAAGCTTCACACCACGTTCGGCTAATATTTCGGCAACGGTGGTCACCGTCATCCATACACAAGTTATAAATGCCATTGTAGATACCGGCCCAATCTTATCTTGATGATTTTTTAAAGATACCGCAGCATCACCTATTGGTGCACAAGAATCTACTACAAGATCTGCGATCTCAAAAATATTCTTTCCACTTGAGTGACGTGTTTGCTTTCCTTTTGCCTCTGCTGCTGATCCAAAAACAATCACTTTCATTCCTTTCCGCTTTGCTTCCAATGCCACATCGATATTCACATTATTGATTCCCGAATGTGAAAATAACCACATAGTATCCCGGCTATCAAAATTATAGCCTTTCATTATTTCTATTCCATAACCTTCCACACGTTCTAAAAACACAAATTGATGAACGCCCATCTCTCCGGTTATACGAGTAAAGAAAGTTAAAGGCAATTCGATCATAGGATGAAAACCTACAAAGCCACCAATTCTGGGATACATTTCTTCGATTGGGATAGTAGCATGGCCACAACCAAAAGTATGAACCCACCTCCCAGCTTCAATGGAGTCGGCCATAATTTCTGCTGCCTTGCGGATGTTTTCCATCTGTGTATCTTCAATGCGGGTCATGATGTCCCTTGCGCTATTCAACCATTCTTTTGCTAACATATATGTATATATTTAATGATAAATAATCCTTTCTTGTTTAACACATGCTGAATGTTCTATTTTTCGATGTATGCTCTATTTCTTTTTGTCTTTCGCCTTAAATTCATGTTCTCTTGCCGCCAATAAATAAACAAGAGAAGCCGTTCCATCCATAGTAGGTTCATTTGTACTGTAATCTCCAAAATCATCGTGGTAAACCGCCAGGTTAGACTGGAATTCAGCATACTTATCTGGCTTTGTTAAATGTATTCCTCTCAGCTTACTGTATATAGAGGTATATACAGGTCCATCAACCAGACCACCATCTAGTCCATAACCGTACAATGCGGTGAATGCCGAATGAGGATCTAATGGTGTATCTCCATTTTCTGGCAAGCCATAAACCATTGCTTTACCCCATGGGTTACAACCAAATAACCAATCAAATCCAGCTTGTTCCAACTGTTCGTAAGTACGATCTCCGCTTAATTGTCTGTATAAATAACATTGAATGGTGAACGAAACGGTCAAGTTGTTAGAACACCATATAAATGGAACCCCTCTGTAAAAGGCATTGCCGGAAGCTTTTTTCCATACCTTATCAATACCATCTTTATAATACTTAATTAAAGTTGCCCTTTCTTTGGCACTGGCATTTTTTGCCAATTCATAATGACCAAAGTTATGAAACGGGTACCACTGATAGTGACCTGCAGTATCTGCACCCAGCCATGGCGTTACCTTTTCCTGTTTACTATATTTAAGTCCTTTTTTTAAATACTCTTGATCCTCACTCAGCTGAAATAAGGCTGCCGCACCTAATTCCATATCATCTACCCAATTGTCTTCTTCATAAATATAGGGCGATAACGTACTTGCAGTTTGAGCCACGCCAGGCATAGCTAAACCATATTTAAATGCTGACACCGATCGTTCGGCCAATAGATCTGAAAATTCATTCTCTACTGATTTATAGATATTGGCACCTAAGGCAAAAGCACTGGCAAATTTACCTGCGGTTGATGCTGCACCTGTGCTCTTGTTAGAATATTTACCCAATCCCTGCGGTTTCCCGGTAATAAAATATACTGGTCTACCAGTACCTTTCCCATAACCATAATCAACAGAGTCCTTATTTGGTAAGCGCATACCAGCATGATCACGGTCATCGGCTATCTGATTAAACATCCAATCGGCCCGGGGGTGCATTTTCAACAACCATGTCAGCCCCCATCTGCCTTCATCCAATATATCAGGAATCCCATTTACCCCCTCCAATCCATTAGACAAATGTTCATCTTTAAATATCCGTCCGAAATCCCGAAAAGCGGCTAAAAGATGATAAGTAGCATTAGCAGATGTGGTTACATATTGCAGATAATCACTGGCATCGTGCCAGCCTCCGGAAGCATCAATAAATGTTCGATCGGGTACTGGTCCATAAACAATATACCCATCGCTAGTATGGCAAGAATCTTTTAAATAAGGATTGAAACCACTTCTTTGCTGACGCATATACCTCAAAGCAAAATCTGCTTTTCCCTCATAAACATCATCTGATATTTTAAAAGTAGGTGAAACTGCGTTTCCCGCTTTGATAAAATAACTACCTGGTAATTTATATGAAGAAAAATCTAGCCGATAACTAGCAGTAAAAGGACCGTATTTACCAAAATCCTTACCTATATTTTTCCTAAGAACATTTCTATTGGTATTGGCATCAATAAGCTCAAAATCCGTAATGCTTGCATGCCCCATCTTGGCGCCAATCACTGCTACTTTAATACTTTCCGGTGTATACCCTAACTGATTTATCCTAATCCATACATTTTGGTTTTCCTTTGCTAACAGGCTACAATCAAATGCCAACAGCATTACTGTCAGCATCCATAAAAGTTTATTAATCTTAATTTTCTGCATGATGATAATGGTTTAGAAGATACAATGCAGCATTATGCTGTTATTAAAATAAATATACAAAACAAACGCAATAAATCGCAAATAAAAGACCCCCTTTATATATGAAATGAGACCATCTTTATTTACATTTACTCGTAAAAGGGGTATATTTGATGTCCTTTAATAAAAAAGTCCATATTATAATTTTTCAGCAATGCTAATAGAAGAGCGGCAAAATCATATTTTAAAGCAAATTAACTTATACAATAAAGTACACACTTCTGATTTATGTACTGAATTGAGCGTTTCGTTGGATACGATTAGAAGAGATCTGACTGATCTGGAGAAAAGTGGTAAATTAGTGAAAGTTCATGGAGGAGCGATATCAATATCTTTCCATTATCCATTTCAACAACCTGCCGTTTACGCACGTGAGAAAAAGAAAGAGATCGCAATAAAAACACTTGAATTGATTGAGGATGGTATGATCATACTTGCAGGAGGAGGCACCGTAATGCTTGAACTAGCCAGAATGATCCCCGAAAACTTAAAAGGCACATTCTTTACTGTCAGCCCCTTGGTTGCACTCGAAGTTGCACAACGATCATCAGTAGACGTTATTTTAATCAGTGGAAAGCTTGCCAGAAATTCTTATATATGTACAGGATCATCTGTAATCAGACAGTTATCAGAAATCAGGGTCGACCTATGTCTAATTGGAACCAATGGCATATCTCCTAACGATGGAGTTACTGATACGGATTGGGATGTAGTACAGGTTAAAAAAGAAATGATCAAACGATCTAAAAAGCTGGCTGTTTTAAGTATTGCAGAAAAGCTTGGTTCTGTACAAAATTTATCCGTTTGCGACTTAAATGATGTAGACTATCTGATCACTGAACTTAATCCTGATGATCCTAAATTAGCCAGATATTCGAAGTTCAGCAAAATTAAATAATGCAAAAAGCCCAGTACATTTAATTTATCAAGGTAATTAAATAACTTGATCTTCAAGCTCTCGATCACCGGAACCGTTTACAGGCTTGCTTTTTTGAAACCTGAATATCAAAATCGTAAGTACTGTCATTACTGCAATTTCTATAAAGGCTACATTAATTAAATTATGTATCCCATATTTTTGAGCTAATATCCCCATCATATAATTGACCAACATATTTCCCAGCAAAGCGATTGCAAGTACTACACTAAAAGCTGTTGCAGATAAATCCTTATATCGTGTAGCCACTTTTGCTAACATGATAGGAAAACCACCTGCTAAGCCTCCACCCATTAACACCAAACCAAAAATAGCACGAACATAATTGTTAGTATTTAACAAAAAACAACCACAAAGCAATAATACAAAGGAGGCAATCAATAAACTTTGTGTTTTTACGTTCCTCAGTACACTCCCTGTCAACAGCCTTGTCACAGTCATCCCAACCACAAATAACGAAAGTGCATAAAGAGCCTTGCCTGGTGATACACCAGTTTGAACCATCAGATAAGTAGTTGTCCAATTATTGATGATGGCTTCAAAACTCGACTGACAGAAAAGGAAGAACGCTATAAAAATCAACACCTTATCCTTTAACAAAGCAAAGCTACGCCTAATAGGAAATCCATTTCTATGTTTTGGAAGCGGAAAGTCGATCAACATATAAAAAAGTGCTGCAAATAAAGCAACCAAACCAACAGCAGCAATGATCCATTGAAAATCAATCACGTTTTTTAGTAAAGCCATGATAAAAGGCATCCCTAATGCGCCTATCCCGAAAAATACACCAATCAGGCTTAAATTAGCATACTTCTCATTTTCTGTAATATCAGCCACTACTGCATTTGTTGCACCATTAATTATCCCCCCACCTAAACCAAACACAAACACACTGATCCTAAGTATAGAAAAGTTGGTTGCAAAAGCAATTCCTTCAAAGCCTATGAATATCAATAATGCAGAAAGTGCCAGTAAGTATTTATATCCATATTTATCACAAAACGGACCAAAAACCAGAGAGCCCGCTAATACACCGAGGGGCAATATCGAGAACAATGTACCTGCCTCTATATCGCTTAACTGAAATTCATGAGCAAGTTCAGGAACAACTGAACCGAGTGTTATGAGGGTTACACCAAACAAAAGCATCCCTAAGCAGGCAGAAAGGAAAACTAACTTTTTTTGATACATTGTTGCTTATTTAGTCTTTAAGGTTTTTCAAAGCCGCATATCCAGCGCCATATAATCCAGCATCATTACCAAGAGCAGAGCATTCAAGAGTAAAAAGGCTCATACTTATTGGCTGCCCCCATTTTTTAGCTTCTTCATAAATTTGAGGGACAAACTGTTTTGCAGGACCAAATACCCCGCCTCCTATAATAACTTTTTGAGGATTAAATAAACTAACCAGGTTAGCTATTGCCATTCCCCAGTAAGTAATGCATTTGGCAAAAACAGTTTTAGCAATCTGATCACCACTTTCATAAGCTCCAAATACATCATAAGCCGTGATTAGAGATATTTGCTCAGACAACAGCCCTTTATAACTAACATTTTCTGCAATTAATTCCTTTGCCAGTCTAACAATCCCCTCGCCTGAGGCATAATATTCAAAGTACCCACAGCTATCGAACTTTTTATCATAAGGATCTTTCAGTGCCATCCATCCAATTGCGCCTGAAATATCATTTGCACCTCTAAATATATTGCCATTTATGATTATCCCTGCACCTATTCCAGTACCTACGGCCATATATATAGCATTATCACATCCTTTTGCAGAACCTCTCCATACCTCTCCTAAAATATAACAAGCACGGTCACTTTCAATAGTTACAGGTATCTCAGGAGCTATCTTTTTTAACTCCTTTAACAAAGGATATTTATCCCAACCAGAGATATTTGGTGCCCAAACTGTCCCGTCTTTAGAATTGCTGATACCAGGTACAGATACAGCGATAGAGCCAACAGGATCATCAGCCCTTTTGCCTGCCAAAATCCTTTTCTTTATTTCTTTTTGTATTAACTCCCCTACTGCTTTACCCCCTCTTGTATTTAACAAAATGGTCGATTGCTCAATGATTACACCCTCAATTGAAAATGTAGCTACAGATAATTTTGTTCCACCCAGATCAATACCAATTAGCCTCATAATGGTTACTTCAATAAAGCATTAACTTTAACAAACTGATAACCCCGTTCTTTTAACTCCTTAATTAGTTTTGGTAAATGAGTATAAAACTTATCCTTTCTTCTAACATCAGTTCCTATATGTACGAGCAATAAAAAACCATTTAGACCGGTTGAAGAGGAACTCTCATAGTCGACAATAGATTTATAAATACGCTCACTATCAACATATTTATTCCCCATTTCTGGATAAGTATAATCTGCGTTACTGCGGGTTCCAGATGTGAAATTCACTAATTGCAAGCCCGTTTGACTTGTCCAACTGCTAATAGTATCATTATACCATTCATAGGGAGGTAAAAAAAACTTTGCACTATCCTTATCAATTTTCCAATTTCCTAGTTCCTTATAAGCATTTTCAAGATCTTCAGTAAACTGTTTATGGGTAACCAATAAGCTATCTCGCTTTGTCCAATCGCAATATAATAAGTGCATATCAGAGTGCACCCCCATATAATTACCATTGTCAATAAGTGTTTTTATAATATTTTGAAAGTCCTTATTTCTATAAAATCTTCCTGTAAGGAAAAAGGAACCGTTGATATGGTGTTCTTTTAATGTGCGGGCAATAGAAATACCGCCATCAGCAAACTCGTCACCAGTAAAAACAAGAGCGATTTGCTTTTTTGTGATGTCGCCCCTTACTATTGCTCCGTATATTTTGGAATACTTTCCAGTATCAATTAAGGGATTAGTGTGAGCTAAAGAATCATCATGAGCAAATGTCAGCATTCTGCATCCTATCAGGCAAACCATTATTACTAATATTTTCAACCTCATATCCATGTACTAAATTCGTCAATTCAATTGCTTAAGTTAAATATATAAATAAAATACAAAAGCAGCAAAAAACCGTACAACCCTAACAAACAGAATCATAGAAAACATTAATCATCTCAATAAATAATGTAAAATAATAGAATTCTGAATACACAGAGATGTTTGCTTATGCAATTTTCGAATTAATAAATTATAATACAGCATAAAAAAGCAAAAGCAATTTTGAATATTCAACTATAAAAAAGCTATTCTTGTATTCTATTAGCTTTAATCACAAATGAAATCATCGCTTGCTATTTTATTACTGTTTGTTACAACGCTCGCACTTTTTGCTGGGTGTGTTGATTTAAGTCAAAGTGAAGATGTTGAAGTTGTTGATACAGAAGATTTCAATATAAAGGAGTATACTTTCAACAGAAATCCAGAGCGGATTATTTTCACAAAGCATGGTAAATGTAGAATGGATTGTCGTTCTATTGATTCTTTGGAAGTAGACGAGATTCTTAAAAAAGGCCGTATTAATTTTAAGAAAAGCGACACCACCTCTATTAAGCCATGTCGGAAAAAATATGCATTGGAGGGTACCACCAGAGACAATCAGTTGGTTAGAATTATATTTTCACCATGTAAGGATACTCAGACGGTTGTGACTGTAATTGATATGGATACAGATTGGGACTGCGATTGCAAGTAATCAAAATAACAACAAACAGCTTCGATTTCCCATGCGCATGAATTCCACTCTTATATCAAGGCATATAAGTCATTAAAAGCCTCGGTCATAGAAGGATGAGTAAAAACAGCATCTCTAACAACTTGATAATCCAGTTCTGCATTCATAGCCATCTGAATAGTATTAATCATTTCATTTGCATCAACACACAAAAGGCTGCATCCTATTATTTTATTTGTCTTTGTATCAACAATCGTTTTTAGGAAGCCCTGAGTATTGCCATCAATTCTTGCTCTTGGAATACCTGTTACAGGTAATTTTGCCACCTTATATTCATAGCCTTGATCTTTGGCTTCTTTTTCACGCAGTCCTATATGTGCAAATTGTGGAGTTAAAAAAACAACACTAGCGATTTGCTTTCTTTGTTTAATAGAGGTGTATTTTCCGTTGGATAGCTGCCCTCTAATAATTCTAAAATCATCCAAAGAGATATAAGTGAATTGTGGACCGCCATTTGTATCCCCAATCGCCCAAATTGAGGGTGCACTTGTTTTCAAAAATTCATCAACTTCAATATACCCTCTTTTATCGGTTTTAATGCCTGCCGCACCCAGATTTAATCTTTCAGTATTAGGCTTTCTTCCAGTCGCAACCAAAATTGCAGATGCTTCCAGCGATTTCTCAAGCCCCTCTTTATCTTTATAGTGAAGTCTTACCTGTTCATTACTGATGTCCTCTACTTTTTTTATGGAAACGCCCGTTAAAATCTTAATGTCTTTTGCTGTTAATACCTTATAAATCTCATCAGCAACGTCTTTATCTTCTTTTGACAAGAAGACATCATTGCTATCTAAAATGGTGACTTTTGCTCCAAAATTGGCATACATATCCGCAAATTCCAACCCAATAAATCCTCCTCCTATAATTAATATCTCTTTAGCCAATACAGATTGTTCCAATATATCAGTACTAGTAAAAACTCTTTGAGAAGTAATTAATCCATCTATAACTGGTAAAAAAGGCTGCGATCCTGTATTAATGAATATTCTATTAGCACGAATATGTACTTCTTCACCTGTTCCCATCAATTTGACTTGAACTTCATTTGGAGATAGAAAGGAAGCCTCTCCGGTGATAACAGTTGCTAATGGTAGTTTCACCAAATTCTCATAATTCACTCCTCTAAGAAATGAAGTTAATTCATTCTTTATGTTGAACGCTTTTTGATAAGGTACTTTATCTTCAGCATTCCTTATCAATGATTTTGTAGGAATACATGCTATGTTAATACAGGCTCCTCCGTACATTTTATCAGATTTTTCAATAATAGCTACTTCCTCTCCACGCTTAGCCAGCCACGTAGCTAATGTCTTTCCTCCTTTTCCAAACCCGATAATAAGGTTATCATAATCCTGTTTTATTCCCTTTTCCATTCTTTTGCGATAATTATAAATAAATGTAATAATCAGGTCGTTAAAAGTATTCGCCTATTAAGGCACTACTGAAGAACAGTTAGAATGCTAAAAATGTTTAATTATAAGAAATATAGCTATACCTATAAATTTGTTGAACAGAACAACAGTCTGTAGAAAAGTGCTACAATATTTTAAAGCACCGAATACAACAACACACTGAAAACCAACCGAATGCCAAAAAACACTTGTTCCGGCACGGTTATCAACCTTAGTCTATTCATAATTAACAAGAATTTTAATTGATTAAAACGAATATTATGAAAAAGATCATCTTATCAGCAGCATTTTTAGCAGTAGCAGGATTAACGTCAGTAAAAGCAAGCGAAATCAAAAACCCAATTAAGATTGCTGTATATCAAGACAGCACAACAAAAACTCCGGTTGAATTAAAAGATCTTCCAGAGCCAGTAAAAGCAGTATTAAAATCTGATCAGGCAAAGGATCTTACTCCGGTTGCAGCTTTCCTGGTAACCAATGCTGATAAAACTCAATATTATCAAATTGATGTTAAAAAAGGAGAAGAAACAGGATCAATAAAGATTGATGCTGAAGGTAAAATAATTCAATAAGTAAGTTAATTACCTATGAATAGAGAAAAAGGTCGGATAAATTCCGGCCTTTTTTTTTTGCACTAAGCAGGTTGCACAAGTGTAGCTATACACATCCTGTTCCATCCATTGATAGTGATAATGGCTACCATAATCTGCGCTAATTGATTATCATCAAAAAAGGACTTTGCCTTTTGATAAGTTTCGTCAGAAACACCACCATTTGCAATTAAGGTCATTTCCTCTGTTAAAGCTAAAACAGCTCTTTCTTCTGGCGTATAAAGCCCCTCAACTTCCCTCCAGGCATTCAACAGATAAATTCTCTTCTCAGTTTCCCCTTGTTTTCGGGCATCTATGGTGTGCATATTGATACAAAATGCACAGCCGTTAATCTGTGAAGCTCTGATCTTAATCAACTCTTTCAAAGTTTTGTCAATGTTAGTAGTAGCCAGGTAGCTTTCCAGGCCCGCCAGCGCTTTATAAGCAGCAGGTTCTAGCTCAGCAATGTTTATCCTTTTTTCCATTTCTTTAATGTTTAAATGATGGATCAAAGATAAATTATAAGGCAGCCAAATCTATGGCTGCCTTATAATTTATAAACAAATTTTATTCTTTATTTTTTCTGTATTGCATCCGATGGCTTACTTTCCTGGCTATCGGCATTTAGTGTTGAAACAGAATAATATCCATTAGCACTAATAGCGAAGCTATTTCCTTTTGTTATCGTTAGCACTTTTCCTTCTTTCTTTAAATCGGAAAAATAATACACTACAGATTTCACAGTTCCGGAAGTACTCCATTTCAATTCTCCATTTTCTATCTTAACAGCGGTTGCTACTGCTGTAGCAGCAGCAACACTACGGCCTAAAAATGGCATTACAGCAGGATCTTTGTAAATAGAGGCCAGTTTATCTGTAATCCCAACTCTATTCATATTAAGATATTTCGCACTGTACATTACATTTCCTACTACTTTCTTATTCAGTTTAGTCAGGTCAAACTGTCTTTGTAATTCTGATGATGACTGAAAAGCCGCTGGTGCTGTAGCATCTCCAAATTTATAATAGCCATGCCCCACCATTAATGCTGCTTTGAAATTATTCTGAGACCATTCAGAAAGTCGCAATTGAAAATCGTTGTATTGGTTTCCTACCTCTTGATATAACTGAGGAATCACCACATCTACCCAACCTTCCTGATTCCACTTCTTAAGGTCGGCATATAAACTATTAAAATTCTTATTGATTTCCGGAGCAGGAGAAACAGAAAAAACTACTCCCGGTTTCGTCGCCACAATAACATCAAACACACCTTTTATTGCTTTGTTTACATTATCACGTCTAAAATCTTGAACAGAGTTCATACCAGCGCCGTACTTAGTATAATCTGCCTGATCTGCAAACGTTTCGCCTTCTGGATAAAAGTAATCATCGAAATGTATCCCATCAACATCGTATTTAGTGATCGTTTCTTTTACAATATCAACCAGTCGTTGTCTCACTTCAGGTAATGCAGGATTATAAATCCGTATTGTTGGGAAGTCTGACACCCATTCTGATTTAACCGAAGTATGAAGGGCTGGGAATGCGCTCGAAGCATTTGCACGAGTCGCTATCCTATATGGGTTCATCCATGCATGAAATTCAATATCTCTTGCATGAGCTTCATCAATCATAAATTTAAGCACATCATAACCTGGGTCTACCCCTCTTGTTCCGGTGATGGATGCGCTCCAGGGTTCATAACTAGAGGCATAAAATGCATCCCCCATTCCTTTTATCTGAAAATATATCGCATTTATATTGAGTTGCTTAAACTTTTCAAGATAGTCTATGTATTGCTGCTTCTGGCCTGCCATAGTATAAACACCTTGCGGCCAGTCTAAACCATAAACTGAGGCAATCCAAACCGCTCTCATTTCTTTTTTAGGGAAAATAAGACCAGTTTCCACTGGTGGCTCTGGTGGCTTAATAGGATCCGGTTCAAGTCCGCCACCACCTTTCTTACAGGCGTTTAGAAGCAATGCTAGTACCAGTACTGCGATCAGGTGTAAATGAGTTTTTTTCATTGGAATATAATTTGTCTTTCAATGGTAATGAAGCTTCCAAAGCTTATGCAGGCTTCATTGATTTAAAGTTTATACTAATTTGATTTAAGTTAGGTAGGTAACAATGTTACCTACCTAACTTAAATCATTAAATTGATTAATCTAAAACTTTCTTTGGAAATTCAAACAACACGAATCCTGCATCACTAGCACCAGAATAAAGCATTAAAGACTCATCTTTACCCATTGCGTCTTTTTTCACATAGAAACCTGTTTGAGATGCTGGTGAGGTATTTATCGGTCCCATTAAAGAATAATCAAAAATAGGTTTGGCTTCAGGTAGATTATTCAAATTTGTTAAAGCATCTTTCACCGTATCACCTTTTGTAATATTATAAACCATAAAATTCGTGAAGTTTCCAACACTTCTTGCCGCCGTTGTAACAATTAGATAACGTTCACTATTAAAGTTAACAATACGAGCATCTGATGCTATTAGCGGAACGTTAGTACCACTCATTGTAAAGGAAGCTGTACCTCCATCAGAAACCAAAGCTATAGGTACTGGATGCCCGGTAAACAAATACTCAGCAGTGTTGCCTATTCTATTATAAGAAGTCCAAGAACTCGCTGCACCTGTAGGAACTGCAAACGACACAGGATCACTAACTGTCGTATAATTGGCAACGCTAAACCGTAACACTCTATTTCCAGCATTATTTCCAAAAAAGAAATAGCCATTACCTTGATCATCTAAGCTCGCTGAAAAATTATCTCCGTATCTAGTGGTTCCAGCCCCTGCTATAGTTGTTACATTAACAATAAGTTGTGGAGCTGCACTTGGGTCGGTCCAGTGGTAGACTTTCAATCCACTAGCATCAGTACCACCAGACAGATTAACCAAATAACTATGCCCATTCACGAAATCGCCTGAGTAGATTGATACAACTCCTGTCATATTTAATGGAATTTTATTAATTACGCCAGTTTTCAAATCAGACACATTTAATAAGTGCGCGGCTGATCTATGACCAACCAACACCTGTTTTCCGTCAAAGCCGCTAGCCCTAGTTAATGCACCTGTAAAAGCATCATAAATCGGATTTCCTATTGGATTACTGGTAAAATCATAAGTAGTCCCTTTTTCAAAATCAGCTCCGAACACGGGCACATTTAATCTTAACTTAACCAAATACTCACGGTAACGAGGTGAATTTAAAACTTTAAGTACAATCACTTTCTCCGATTCACCTTTTTCAAATTCAAGAGAATATGTATCTTGATTTAATTTAGCACCATCCGATAAATCTGCCTCAATTTTAAGATTTGAAAAATTAGTGAGTGTATCTATCCTTGGGAACCACACAGTCTTGGTATTTTCATCAACTACCCCATTCAACACAATATTTCCATCAAGTCCAGTATTCATTAATTTGATTGACTTTAAAACAGTCATATTGGGTGATGTATCAAGCGCTCCAGGATAATCATCTTTACATGAAGCTAGGATTAGCACCCCTAGAAAGGTCGCCAATAATCCTATTTTTGAAAGTTTATATTTTAGTTTCATTTTATATCTTTTAGAAATATAGATTTTAAACGCTTAGTTCTGTGGCCAGCCTTGTGTCTGCGCCAATTTATATCCTCTGGCAACATAATCGTCCATTTGAACGATACCAATAGGCGCTAAATATGGATTAACATTTGGTTGATTTAGAAATGGTAAACGGCCTTTATTTACGGTGTTTTTATAAAAACCTATCATGGCTGCACCATTAGATCCATTGTAAATAGTTTCCACTCCATTTAAACCCAGGACAGCTATTTTCCCTACATTTGCAGCAGTTAACGAGCTAGAAAGTTGCGTAGAAAAATTAACCCATCCACCTGATAATAAATCAGTGTTAAGGTTATTATCCATATACTCCAATTTAGACCATCTTTTTAAGTCATTCAAACGGAAAATTTCAAATGCGAACTCCATTCTACGCTCCCTTCTAATCTCCCATAGTAAAGGAGATATATCTGGATCTCTATCTGGATCTGCTGGAATAGCTGCTAAATTTAGGGCAGCTGTTTTCATTACTCCCCTAGCTATCGCCTCTGCTGCCAAAGGTCTACTCCTAATTTTATTAATTGATTTATCTATATCAGCAGACACTACTGCCGTACCACCAATGGTAGCCATTTCGGCCTTAGCCTCTATCCAATTCAATAATACCTCTGCATATCGTAACACTGGAGCATCGGTCTCATTTTTATCTCCAACAAATTCTGGAGGCATACCTAGTAGATCTACTTGTACACGTTTTTCTACTTCCCGCGGCAAAAACTTAGTGATATAGTAAAAGGACCCTTTATTCAATAGACTTGGTTTACTATAGAAAGTCGCTTCAAATCTTGAGTCGCGAGTTTTCATCATATTATCCAGATTAAAATCGGCAACTGCAGCGGTTGCATTTTGCCATACATCGCCAGTATTAAGAATATAAGATTTAATTAAATCTGAAGTGGGCCCATTAGTTGTAGACTCTGCTAAATTACCATAAGACGCGATTGCATGGGTAACTCCAGCTGCAGGATCGTAATTTCTATACAAGATACATTCTTTATTTCCTTTTAATTCTCTAGAGGTAAAAAGTGATTTATAATCAGTTACAATATCATACTTACCACTTAAAATAACGACATCGGAAGCTTCAATGGCAAGCTCCAAAAACTTTTGAGCTCTTTCATTATTCTTGTAATAATATTTTTGCCAAGTACCTTCAATCAGAGCTAATCTTGAAATAAAGCCAGCTACGATATACCTATTTACATACTGGTCTCCATCATTTAAACGAACATTTTGAAGCGCAAATTTCCAATCATCAAACACCCCATCCATTACTTCATTGCGTGGTGTCCTTGCTTTATACAACTCGTCGAGCTCTGTATTTTTAATTTCTCGTGTGTAGTAAGGAATATCTCCATACCCTTGTACTAATTCAGAATACCTAAAACCTCTAAAAAACCGTCCAACACCTGTCCAATGTGCTTTCGCTTCAGGCTTCAAAATATCCGACATTTTAGTTTCTATTCTATCTAACATGATGTTAATAGAACGGATAGTAGAATAACTCCAAATTGCACTATTAGGAACAGAACGCGTAAAATTGGGTTGATTTCCTTGAACTACCATATCATCACTGTTGGTATAGCCTACAAGAGGCGCACCAGCTGTAGTGTATCCATTTCCATAACCATCAAAAAAATCTGTATAATATTTGTTTGCATAAAGACGAAGTTTTTCTTCGCTCGTCCAAGCTGTGTCGTCAGTTTCAGAAGTCAAAGGTGGCCTATCTAAAAATTTCTTACAACCAGAGAAAGCAATCACTAAAAAGACGAGTACTATTTTAAATGTTATTTTCATTTTCTTTCTTCCTTTAAATTAAAAACCAACTTGAAGCCCCGCAGAAGCCGATTTAAATGCAGGGTTTGAGGTACCTGTGCGACCTAAATTATAATTCCCTTCAGAGCGTAGCATAGAAAATCCTGAAATAGCTTCCGGATCAATCGGCAATCCTCTTAAATTATCAAACGTAATAAAGTTCTCTAGTGAAACGTATGCCCGTGCACTTGCGATCTTAATTTTCTTAAGTAATGAAGCAGGCAAATTATAACCGAAAGTGATATTCTTTATTTTTAAATAAGACATATCCAACATATATTTAGTTTGGGCTCTCATTACATATCCTTCACTAGCACCATTCATATTCCACGCTCTTGGATAAAATGCGTCCGTACGATCTGGCTTCCAATAATCTCCTGCAATTGCTTGTGGCATTGCTCCTTCTTTAGCATAATACCCAGGTATAGCGAGCTGACCATTACCCCAAATTTTCCTTGCGCCCACACCCTGGAAGAAAACAGATAAATCAAATCCTTTGAAATCAGCACCCAAACGGAAGCCATACTGGTATCTTGGTGTAATATTACCAATCACGACTCTATCACCTGGGTCACCATTAGTACCTTTTCCAGCATCGATATAACCATCACCATTCACATCCATAAACTTCACATCACCAGGACTTATCAGCAATGTCTGATTACCATCTTCAAAATATGTTTGATAAACGGGATTATCTCCAACGAGTTTATTTGTTGTTTTACTCGTTCCATTATACACAATATTTGTTTGCACAAATTTTCCATCACTATCATATACGAAATCTTCCTTTTGAAACAATCTATCTGTTACAAAACCATACACATCACCATATCTTCGTCCTGTTGAAAAAGTTGTCCCTAAAGATCTATTCTCCCAAGGAGTTTGATAGTCGGCCCCCTTTGTAATCATAGTCACTGCATCAGCAATATTGGCATCAACACTTAAGCGAAGCCCATTTTCAAATTGATGAATAAAATCTATATTCAATTCCCAGCCTCGGGTTCTCAAGTTTCCAAAATTACCTTGAGGTGCCCCTGTACCATAAGTTGCAGGTAATGCATCCCCTGCAATAATCATATTATTTGTGTTCCGCTGAAATAATTCTGCAGTAATACCTAGCTTATTGTCAAAGAATCGAAAATCAGCACCTAGATTCATATGTTCGATATCCTGCCATGAAATATCAGGAGAGACAGCGCCAGGAGTACCCAATTGATAAAAAGGAATCCCAGAACTATTCAACCATGAGTTTTTACCAATACCCATTTGTGGTAAATACAAGGAGTTAGGTACCGATTGATCTCCAATAGAACCCCATGATGCACGGAATTTGGCAAAACTCAATACAGGTTCTAGCGCTTTCATAAAATCCTCGCTAGACAAAATCCAACCTCCAGAAACTGAAGGATATGTTCTCCATCTCAAATGTGTTGGAAATTTAGAAGTAGCATCACGTCTCAGACTGGTCTCAAAAAGATATTTGTCTTTATAAGTATAATTAATCCTTCCAAAAAAGCCAGCTTGTGAGTCCCAGTTAGTACCTCCACCCGAGTTTTCAGTTCCAACAGCAAAATTAAATTGCGGATTATCATTATTTAACAAGTTACTTCTAGTTGCGTATTGATTAGAATAGTCAAAAGAAACTATGTTAGTCCCTAACAAAAACTTGAATTGATGATCATCTAAAGCCAAGTTATAATTTGTCAGAACATTGATTGTATTTCTTCTTGACATGAAATTACTTTGTGAAAAATAAGTATTTGCCTTTACAGTATGATCTGTTAATGGAAAACGATAGGCCAACATACCACTTGGATCGGTAACATTGCCATTTTCGTCAACATACACCTGACCATTTTGATCTTTAAGTAACTCAACACCATACCAATGTGTACGACCTTGCACATAAGGAACAGACGAAGTAAATAAGTTATTTTCCGTACTATAAGCATAATCAGCTTGTACATCCCATGCTTTAGTTATATTGAGTGTAGCTCCTAAATTCAAATTCAAATACTTTTCCGCACGAATTTGATCATTCGACATTTTAGCAGAAAAGGCAGGATCTATAATATCTTCACCTTGTTCTTGTACTCCTATTGGAAATAAACGACTCCAACGGTATAAATATAACCAGGGATCAGCTGTAAAAGCATCTGCATTTAATGAATTAGGGTTTCTCTTTGTTGCATCTGCATACCTTACTCCACCGCGAAGTGTTAAGTAATCAGTGGCTTTTGTAGATAAAGCTAGAGCTGGAGTAATTCTCCTATAATCATCATGCTTGGCTGGCTTCATCATACCATTTTGCCCCAAATAACCTACACTTAAATTATAGGTTGTATTCCCGCTTTTACCATTTAAGCCAAGATTATGAATTTGAGAAAGGCCATGATCTTTTATCATTGCTTCGACCGGGTCATAAATTCTATAGCCAAATTTTTGAGCTCCGTCCCAAAACCAATCCCGGCCATAAACGATAGGATCATTGTTACCAATCACATCGCCATATTTTTCTTGCCATTCTTTGATCTTACCGAAGCTCGTTCTGTCTATACGCCAAAATCCACCAGCAGGGCCAGGCTGTTTCATGTTTTCATGAGCATCCAATGTGTATTCTAAACCGTCAATGCCAGCAATATCAATTTCTTTAAATGGAGATTGCCATACAAAATTATTAGAGTAGGTAACCTTATTTCCATCTACTTTTGCCCCTTTTTTTGTGGTGATTAAAACAACCCCAAAAGCAGCCTTTGAACCGTAAATCGAACTCGAAGCAGCGTCTTTTAATACACTTATACTTTCTATATCATTTGGATTCACAAACTGAATACTAGGAATTTCTACGTTATCGACTAAGATTAACGGACTACTCCCACCAACTACTGATCCCAGTTGACCACGAATTTTAAGAATCGGATCAGATCCTACCTCCCCACTAGGCACCACTACAGAAAGTCCGGGAACCGCTCCCTGCAATCCCCTTCCTACATCGGGTAAAGGACGGTTGCCAAATACTTTTTCAACATTTACAGAAGAGACTGCACCTGTTAAGCTTTCTTTCTTCTGCGTACCAAATCCAACTACAACCACTTCATCAAGTCCCTGAGGATCCGAGACAAGAGTCACATTAATTACGGTATTAGTACCAACGCTTTTTTCTAAAGTATTGTAACCCAAATAGCTAAAAACCAAGACATCATTTGTTGCAGCTTTAATGGTGTATTTCCCATCACTATTGGTTTGCACAACCAACTTAGTTCCCTTAACACGAATGGAAACCCCTGGCACAAGCCCGTCAGGCGACGAGACAGTACCGGTAACAGTTATTTGCTGCGCAAAGGCTTGCCCCAGCAACAAAAACGTACCAAGAAAAATTAATAGTAATTTTTTTTTCATAAACTTCCGATATGGATAAATTATTATTTGGTTAGTTTGTTAGTTATTTCTAAAACACGCACAATAACGCATTTTTATGAATATTCATCTAATATAATGGATGTTTTCGAATAAAAAAACAAACAAAGAAGATTATTTGAACTTATTACCAAAATATTAATGCAAAAACACGCATGAACACGCAAGTTTAAACTTGAGAATTTATTAAATTATTAAAGGTCTAAAAGGCCTTTGATGAGTGTATCATGTGCTAGCTAGTGATGATCAGATTAAGCTAAATGACTCTTACGGTCCAACGAAAGCTAATTACTTAGGTAACGATAACGC
Source organism: Pedobacter hiemivivus (assembly GCA_040393085.1). GTDB lineage: Bacteria > Bacteroidota > Bacteroidia > Sphingobacteriales > Sphingobacteriaceae > Pedobacter > Pedobacter hiemivivus_A. The sequence continues at coordinate 24,941 of JBEBUV010000026.1, forward strand.
TCCTGATAAATGCATTTCATAATTACGATTTAGTGATCGAGGAAAAGAGAGAGGACATAGCAAAATCACATGGATCTTGCTATTTTTGAGGCTAGTTAATTATTTCTCCTTTATTATTGGCTAGCTTTTCACGCCATTTTTGAAGTTCTTCAGGTTCCATTCTCACCCACTCTGTCACCTCACCAACAATTTTCAGTGGTGATTTTGAACGATATGAACGCGTCGGATTGCCTGGGAATTTTTTATCCGTAACATTTGGATCATTTTCAAAAAGACCTGTTGGTTCAATGATATAAACACGCTCCTGTCCGTTACCATTTGCCAATGCCGCAGCAAGTCCCGCTCCATTAACAAGAGCTGTAAAATAAATATGATTCATTTCAAGGTCTGGCTTGTAATTAGATACCCCTCCTGCTGTCAATAAATCACCAAATTGCAGATCAGCTTTTGTCCCATGATAAAAAGGCCCTTTGTCAGATGGTTTATCATTAAACAAAGTTGACAATTCATGATTCTTTTTTGCCTGATCAGGATCTCCTAAGTCTTGATAGCATTTGGCAATATTTAAATACAGAGAGGGAAAAGCACTATTAACGCTGTCGTTATTTATTTTTAACGCAAACTGTAAAGCTGTTTCTAACCATTTCAATTTGTCGGAAACACTTTTTTGATATCGGGCTAAATAATAAGCTGCAATAAATCTCTCTAAGTCATCTGTCGCTTCATCCCATGCCCGAACAAAAATCTCTCTTGCTTCTTCAGGTTTGCCTTTTTCTTCCAAAGACATACCTTGAAGACTAAGTTTCACTACATTATTTGCTGGATTGAATTCCATTATTCATAATAATTTATCATAAATAAAACTACTACCGTTTATTAGACCTACTCTCTTGATAACAATTTTTATTTATTGAGTTCTTCCGCCAAACCGATTAGCAATCCATCCTTTCCTCTAATATAGCAGATTCGATACGAGTTTCCATATTGAACCACTTCGCCAACTAAGTAGGCACCATGGCTACTGAGCCTCGATACCATTTCATCAATATCCTCAACAGTGAACATAACGCGTAGGTAACCGAGAGCGTTCACCGGAGCAGTTCTATGATCTGAGATAATGGGTGGAGATAGAAATTGTGAGATCTCGAGCCGACTATGTCCATCAGGAGTAACCATCATAGCAATCTCTACGCACTGAGAGCCAAGTCCGGTCACGCGGCCAGCCCATTCTCCTTCTACCGTTGTTCGCCCTTCCAGCTTAAGGCCAATCTCCGTGAAAAAAGAAATAGCATCGTCAAGGGATTCTACAACGATGCCGACATTGTCCATTCGCAGCAATTTATTTTTTGCCATCGTTTTATCTATTACTAAAGGTTAACAACTCTATTTAAAACTTCACCTATTAGAATTTATGTCTAATATCTCTTGTATTAAAGTTACATAAAACAAGATCAATATGAAGCAATATTTAATAATCTCAACCGCTGACAGAATATAACAGATGTTATTTTATAGCTAAAATTTCTTCCTCGGACAATTGAGTAAATTCTATAATCTGGTCTACATCTAAGCCTTTCGCAAGCATTCTACTTACTATATCCTTTTTACCTTTTTCCACAGATGCTTCCACAGCTACTTCAACTGCTTTTTCTACCGCATCTGCTACCGCTGTCTCTACCGCATCTGCTACCGCTGTTTCTATTGAATAATCTATTAAGGCGTTATCCCATTGCACCTTTTGTATTGCTCTATGTCTTTCTCTTTCCTCATCTGTTAAGTTGGCATAATTAGCTAGATAAGCAAATTGTTTTAATTCTGGTGTTTTCAAAAACTGGGGCTCTTCAGTCATTTTTGAAATGTTTTTTAGGTAATAAAGCCAGTTTTCGAGTTCAGTCTCCAATTCGTTTTCTTTTTTATCGAATTTCATGACCTCGATATAGATGAACTTCAGCTTCTCGTAAAATACCGCACCCGTTTCAATGTTACACAAGGAAACCTCATGAATATATTTTTCTTGAGGGGTATCAGGCAAACAGAACTTCTCGAGTAAAGATATAGAGTATACCTCCTTAAGATCGTACTTCCAATCCTTGTCTCCTTTCAGTCCCTGATCACTAATGAATCTACTGGTATAATACAAGGAACGCTCTTTAAAATTCATTTGCTTTTGCCGTTGTACTTCTACCAGAAACTTCACGCCAGTTACATCAGTACAAATAAAATCAAGCACAACGCCCCTTTCAGTTTTAATTTCTCCAGGATACTCATTCATGCCTAATTCAAGAGATATTATTTTTCTTTTACCGGCTAATATCGCATTCAAAAATGCCTTGGTGACTTCCTTGCTCACTTCCGAAGCAAAAATCTTTTTAAAAGCCCAATCTTCAAATGGATTGATATAACTTTTTGGTAATCCTACATTATTTCCATATATAGCCGCTGGCTCTCTAAGGATATTTTCTTTTAGTTCCTCTTCTTGCATATCGTTTGTTTAACTAAAATCTATCAATCTCCATTAATACTGTAACAGATCCGACAACCGATCAAATAAATGTCATCGATGCCAGTGAATGGATGTCAACAATTTCAAATTCGTTATTTATCAGCTAAAATTTCTTCCTCTGATAACTTGGTACATTTAAGGACCTCCGCCATTGAAACACCAGCAGCCAAGAATTCCCTTGCAAGACCAACTGAATATTTATGTATCCGATTCTCTATTCCATTCTCAATACCACTCTCTATTGCATAATCCATGACGTTTTTATTGTCCCATTTTACTTTCTGTATTGCTCGATGTCTTGCTCTTTCCTCATCTGTTAAGTTGGCGTAATTTGCCAGATAGACAAATTGTTTTAATTCTGATGTTTTCAAAAACTGTGGCTCTTCAGTCATTTTTGAAATATTTTTTAGGTAATAAAGCCAATTTTCAAGTTCAGTCTCCAGTTCGTTCTCTTTTTTATCGAATTTCATGACCTCGATATAAAAAAACTTCAGCTTATCATAAAAAATTGCTCCCGTTTCAATATTACATAAGGAAACCTCATGAATATATTTATCTGAATCAGTATCAGGCAAACAAAATTCCTCCAATAAAGAAATAGAATACACCTCCTTAAGATTGTATTTCCATTCCTTATCTCCTTTTGTTGACTGATCACTGATTAATCTACTGGCATAAAACAAGGAACGCTCTTTAAAAAATTGCTGTTTTTGTCGCTGAACTTCCACCAGGAACTTCACACCGCTTACGTCAGTACAAATAAAATCAAATACTACTCCCCCCTCACTTTTAATTTCCCCAGGATACTCATTCGTGCCTAACTCAATAGACACGATTTTTCTTTTGCCCGCTAATACCGCATTCAAAAAAGCTTTGGTTACTTCCTTACTAGTTTCCGAAGCAAAAATCTTCTTAAAAGCCCAATCTTCAAATGGGTTGATATAATTTTTTGGCAATCCTGCTTTACTTCCATATGTAGCCCCTGGCTCTCTAAGGATATTTTCTTTTAGTTCCTCTTCTTGCATATCGTTTGTCTTTAAACAAAAATAATGATTACCATTCGAACAAACGTCATTAATTATCTTTTTAATTACTTAAAATAAACACAAAGTTATATTATGTAATATAAAACAGATTTATGGATTGTTTTATAATATTTTGGAAATAACCCCAAGATTCAAACATTCCATTATAAGTGCTGTTATATAATAAAACTAAACAGAAACTGATATGAACAAACCGCTTGGATTAATTCTGACTCTTTTAGGTATTATAATGTTAGTATGGACTGGCTTCACATATACTAAAAAAGAAAAAATAGTAGATGCCGGACCTATTCAAATATCTGCAGATAAAGAGAAAAATGTGAATTGGCCGCCATATGTGGGTGGTATTATTTTAATTGCAGGAGTTGTCATTCTCGTTAGCTCGAGAAAGAAATAAGCACTTATTGGACCCAATTATATCCTAAATAATCATCAGCCCTAGCTGTCAAAAATTGAATATTAAATAATCTATGTGCAGAAAGAATATCGCAAGTATAGAGTTAGATCAAAACTGATAGAAACAGTAATTGGCAGAAAATTCTTAAATTAACTGCATGCAAAATAACCACATCAATTATGTTGAATTTCAGGCCAGTGATCTGACCGCAATAAAGCAGTTTTACCAGACCTCATTTAACTGGAATTTTACTGAGTATGGCCCCGAATACATAGCTTTTTCAGAAAGTGGGCTCGAGGGAGGCTTTTTCAAAAGCAATGCAATAGTAACAAACGGTGCGCTAATTATTCTATACCACGAAGATCTTTCTCAAATCCAAAATAAAATTATAAAAGCGGGTGGACAAATCTCAAAAGAGATTTTCAGCTTTCCTGGAGGGAAAAGATTTCATTTTCTAGATCCTGCAGGAAATGAATTGGCAGTCTGGTCGGATAAATAAAATATCAGTGAATGGATAACCTCCGCCATTGAATATAATCTGTATTAACTGGTTCAATGTTATTGAGCTTCATTTCTTTCGCTATCTGTGCGCGGTGATATGTACCGTGATTAAAAACATGTAGCAAAATATCATTTGTAGACATTTCATAATAATCACCATTAAAGGTTGTGTACTTTATAATTGGGGAGTCAATTGCATCTTGATATTCAATTTTTGATAACGCATTTACACTTTCCTCAAGTAACAGGCTACAAGTTTCAAGATCATTTACTTGCCAAACAGTTACATTGGGAGCAACACCATTAATCCTGCAAGCCCATATCTTTTGTGCATTGACAATGTGACTGAACAATTTAATGCAGGATTCAGGAAGCAAGTGGTAATTTAGCTTTAAGGCATCTAGCAAAAGTGAATTTGCCCAATTGTTATATTTAAAAAATTGCTTTAACATAGTTAATATTATTTTTTTAGGTATTTATTATGCAAATAAAAATGAAATCTCTGACAACCCTATGGCCGTCTATTATTTCCATGCCTGACTAATTACAGCACTCATTGGGGCGATCATTGGAGCTGCTCCGAATTTTTCAGCAAGCTCTTTTTCTACCTTAACTCTTATCTCATCTATCCAGACAGGATTGCGCTTTTTGATATCCTCATAAATAAGACCGCCTTTTATAAGACCAGATGCAGCCTCTTTTGCGGTCCGACAAAAAGAAAAAAGCTTTACCTTTTCAACTGATATTTTTGCAAACCTAGCATCCTCTAATCAAGGGATTATATCCGCTTCCTCACTCATCGAGGTAGCAAGATTATATGAATCGGGCAAAGGCTGTTCTAAATATTTCTGTGCTATAGATCTTGCAACAAATGATGCCGCATTATTCTCCAATTTATCCCAGGTTGTAAATAAAAATTGTCCGCCGCGTTTTAAAACCCGATATACCTCAGCATAAGCTTTCGCCTTGTCGGGAACAAACATATATCCGAAACAGCAAACAACAATATCAATACTATTGTCGTCAAATGGAAGTTGTTGAGCATCTATAGTTTGCCAGTCAATATTAAGGTGACTTAATTTTTTCTTGGCTATGGTCAACATATTCTCGCTAATATCTGAAGCAATTAGTCTTGACGAGGATGGAATACATGCCCGGATATGGCGAGTAACGCGACCTGTTCCAGTAGCAATTTCAAGAACAATAGAAGCTAGAGTCGGGTTAATTCGCTTTGTAACCTCTTTGGCATATGGTTCAAAGTATAAAGGACCGAAAAAATCATCATAATGAATAGCAGGATCTTCTGGAAATTCAGAAGATGGAACTTTAGTCAGACTATCATTCATAAATTGTTATTTTTATTAAAGTTACCTTTTTTAGTAAAAAGAGAGATTTTCTTAATGGCCTATATTCATTAAGTAACATTTTAGTAGCGTTTACTTAACAATTGCTTAACTTTAAATATACAGTGAGTTGATTATAAATTCACATGTTTGCAACTTGATTTGATACTATGGATTGGTTCCTCTTTTTAGTTATTGTACTACTTGTTTTAGCTGTTGGCGATTTGATCGTTGGGGTTAGTAATGATGCTGTTAATTTTCTGAACTCTGCCATTGGGAGTAAAGCAGCCTCTTTTCGAACCATTATAATTCTTGCTGCTCTCGGTATAATGATAGGTGCATTTTTTTCTAGCGGTATGATGGAGATTGCTCGAAAGGGTATATTTCATCCCGAATACTTCACTTTCGACAAGGTCTTATGGATCTTTCTGGCGGTTATGCTCACAGATATTGTATTGCTAGATGTGTTTAATACCCTTGGACTACCTACCTCAACCACTGTTTCTATTGTTTTTGAGTTGCTTGGTGCAGCATGGATGATTGGACTACTATTCACGATAGAAAAAAATGATCCGATATCTGAGAGTTTAAAATACATCAATATGGAGAGTACGGTTTCTATTGTCTCCGGTATTTTCCTCTCGATTTTTATAGCCTTTACCGCTGGTATTTTGGTGCAATACTTTTGTAGAATGGTATTTTCATTCCAGTATGAAAAACGATTGGGTCGCTTCGGAGCATTGTTTTCCGGATTAGGTATTACCTCGATTGTATATTTCTTACTGATCAAGGGGATGGCTGGAACCACATTGTTCAATGCTGATTTTATCACTTGGCTTCTTGATAATACCCAAGCAGTACTCCTTTGTATTTTTGTAATTTTCACTATACTGTGTTTTGTTTTACAAAAGTTCTTTAATGTTAATCCGTTAAAAATAGTTGTATTGGCGGGTACCTTCTCACTGGCAATGGCATTTGCTGGTAACGACTTAGTCAACTTTATTGGGGTTCCAATTTCCGGCTTGATGGCCTATCAAAACTGGATATCAACGGGCGTGCCTGCAGATCAATTATACCAAACTTTTTTAGCGAGCAGTGATATTGTTGTTCCGCCGTATATGTTGTCAATTGCCGGTCTGGTGATGGCTGCCACAATATGGTTAAGTTCTAAAGCTCGAAAAGTTACCGAAACGGAAGTTAATCTTAGTAGCCAAAACGAGGAGGAAGACGATAAGTTTAGGCCAAATGCGGTGTCAAGAAGCGTAGTACGCACCTCATTTTTACTGAGTAATATTCTTTCGGTATTTGTGCCAAAAAATATTAGACGTCGTTACAACATTAGTTTTGAGAAAAAGAAACTTAAACAAGCAACTCAGGTTACTAACAATGCTCCGGCTTTTGACTTAGTTCGGGCTTCTACCAACTTAATCTTAGCCAGTTTACTGATTGCCTGGGCAACCTCTAAAAAACTACCTCTTTCAACAACCTACGTGACCTTTATGGTAGCTATGGGTACTTCATTAGCCGACAAGGCATGGGGTCGAGATTCAGCTGTCTATCGTGTAACCGGTGTGCTTAGTGTAATCGGCGGATGGTTTATCACGGCCTTAATTGCCTTTAGTGTTTCTGCAATTTTTGCTTTAATTATTTATAAAGGTGGTACGGTAGGTGCGATTATACTAATGAGTATCGTAGCCTTATATGTTGTCATTTCTCATATTAATTTTGCTAAGAAAGAGAAAAAAGCACAAACTGAGAAAGGTAAATTAAGCTTATTAGATGAGGAAGATTTAGACGTTTATGTGAGCAGCAAAAAAATGACGGAAACGTTTTTGATCGATCTAGCTCAACAGTATAACGATATCCTTACTGGTATCAGCAATAATGACACGAATTTGCTGAAGAAAACCAATAAGGAACTGAAAGAACTAAATAATTATACAAATAAATTGAAGCGTAAGAGTCTACGGGCAATCCGGGAATTAAATATTGCGGATCAAAAAACTTCTGAAGTTGTGATCCATAGTACCGACTTGTTACAGGATCTTATTCAGTCTGCAAACGCTTTAAGTATTGAAAGTATGCAGTATTTTGAAAACCTGCACCAGCCATTGCATCCGAAGTTTATAGCGATTGTGGATACGTTGAATGTGATGATGCAGGATTTCTTTGCAAGTGTACTGGAAGAACATAAAAAAGATCAAGGACCTGATATCGACGCGCTACGTATAAAGCGTAATCAGATCAGGGATTATATCAACCTGAATTTTGAAAAGCAATTAAATATCATCCGTCGCGATAGTACTGGAAGTAAGCAGGCATTACTTCAAACTGGTATGTTCTTGCAGAGCCGCGATATACAGGCGGTATTGTTCCGAATCAGTAAACTGTACGGACGATTTGAAAATAATTAAATACAATTTTAAAGACGCCATATCATTTATCAATGATGTGGCGTCTTTTTTTGTATGCTGTGTGATCTGTATTGAGCATTAAGAATACCTAAACAATCATTAATTCCTCACCAGTTAAGCAGTAAAATAGATTCTGAAGTTGATGAACATATTCCAGCTTATAATCTAGCATGGCAATTTCGCCATCCATTGGTTGTAAATCTTCATTTAACACAAACTGATGTCCGTTTTTCTTTTCTAAAACATAAGTAGTTTCAGAACCTTCATCATATTCAAAAACAAACTTCTCAAAGCCAAATTTAACCAGCCATTCTTCAGACAATTCTAGTGGCTCCATTAAGCCTGCAGAATCAATATCTGATCCGTAAGGTATTTGCTCTGGAGATCCATGATCTAATGTATAATTCCCTATTCGTAATTCGCTTGAGTCCATAATCAATTCTTTGGGCGCAAAAGTAGGATAATATCTTGCAGAATTAACTAAAGAAAAATTTAACATTACTATTTTCGACAGCTTGTCTGAACTTCCCCATTTCAATCCCGAACTATCCATTGAAAACACACCAATAGAGATTTTAAATTTCAGGAATGCATTTTTAAAAGCTAATGGCTTATTGATTTCTACCCAGGAATATATTTTCAGCATTCCAAGTGGTTTAAAAAATGCTATTGAATGGTGTGTTTCAACTACTGTATTTTCCGACAAGCCTCTTGGCCTGATCACAGCTTCTGCGAATGGATTAAAAGGTCATGAGGAGCTTCAAATGATCATGCGTACATTGGAAACCAGATTTAATGAAAACACATTATTACTCATACAAGGAATTAAAGGAAAACTTAAAAACGGCAATATCGTACTTACAGAAACACTAAAAGATCTTAATAATTTCATCGACGGCTTCAAAGTTTTGATTGAAATCTAGTACAATTAGTACTTTAAAATAATCATTCTTCTAAATAAGATTCTACAGATGTTTTAAGTATTTCAATAAGTTCCTCATCCATATACTGGTATTCATCTGGGATGTTCAAAACGATTATTTCCTTATCTTCCATAGCTACTGAGAACCTTTCCCTAAGCTGGTCTCTATGTCTTTTTTCCATGACGAAGATAAGTTCAGCCCAGATAAGGAGTTTTTCTGAAACCTTAACCTGTGCACTTGATCCTGTACCAGCAGAGCGAACATTATGAATTGAACTATTTTTAAATAGATCTTCTGCGGTACGGCTACGCCATTTATTACGACTACAGATAAAGAGAATATTCATATACTAATCTTTGATGGTTGCAATATATCCATCATAACCAAATTCATGCTAAATTTTATTACTTTCAGCACATGATTTTAGAAGTTGCAATATTGAATATTATTGACGGAAGACAAATATAATATAACCGGCAGAATAAATTCTGCCGGTTATATTATAATACCTTATAAGGTTATTCTAATTGCTGGTGCATAGTTATACTTAGCCTCAGACGCATCAATCAAAGCTCCTGCTCTGAAATAGTATGCATTTCCCGGTTTTAACGAATTTGGATGATCTGCAAGGTTAATCTCCAGCGTGTATAGTGTAGATTCACTGGTAACCACATTGAGATTCTGGCGCGTGGCCACCACATTCAACGGATCACCAACATTTGTTTCAGCATGTGCAAATAGACCAATCCTAATCACATTATTACTAACCGTTTGCTGAATATTGAACGTCGCCACAATCTTGTTTCCCTGTTTTACAATATTGACATTTTTAATGCGAATATAGGGTTGAACTTTGAAATCCAGCTTCGTATCACCTTTCACCACAACTTCCTGTTTTTCAAGGGGTACAAAGTTCCCTCTAACCAATTGAACAGAATAAGTATTGGCAAACATCATCTTATTTGCATAGGTACCATCATTTTTAATTACCATGTACTGGTTTTCCGGATTAGCAAACCCCTGCTCTATATATTCAATCTGTGCCCCCCTGATAATGTCCTGCTGAACCAGTTCACCAGTTTCTTTGTCGTAAACTCCTCCTGAAATGGTTGCGTTCGGACCATCATAATTGTCGACATCACTCAGCTCACAGGCACTTAATAAACCTGCGCTGAGTAAAATTGAGAAATATATTTTAAGTCTTTTCATCATCTTATATTTTTAGTGCTGTTAATGTTGAGGGTTCTGTATCACGCCATTTCCACTTACGCCAGGAATATATCTGTAGTAATCTTTCTCAGGAAATGTATTCGGATTTGCACCTGGTACTGTTTTTCTCACAAAAATATATTGTGGTGTTGCACCGCGTAAATCTAACATAGGGACCAGCGCAGTCTTTAGTTTATTATTAAAGACTTTATGAAACTCTCTCCTTCTCATCAGATCCCAGAAGTTTTTATTTTCAAAAGCCAGTTCTACAGTCCTTTCACGTAATACATTGTTCAGCGTAAGCGGAATATCAACGGTATGGCCGGCCCTACGACGAAGATCATTAATTGCTTTTGCGGCATTTGCCTGCGCGTTATTGGCACTGGCAACGCTTTCAACCACAGCCTCCGCATAATTCAGGAGTACCTCGGCCAGACGCATATCCATGAAATCCTGTGTAGATTGCATCCAGGTATTGATCCTTGCACTTTCATTTAAGAATTTCCTCATTAGGAATCCTGATCTCGTCACATCTGCTGATCCATCAAAACCAGAGTACTGATTGCTATTCTCCTTACCATAAGTGTAATAAGTCACCCCCTGATGCGTAAAAGCATCCCTTGAGTCAATCAGAGAACCATCAGGTTTAACAATGCCACCCTGAATTACAATCGAAACACCTTTCCATGTGGAATTAGGATAAATAACTGAGGCAAAAAAACGGGCGTCCTTATCTTTAAAGATCTCTTCAGGAGAGTTAAATTTACGGTAGCTCGTAGCAGGATTATAACCATTATTATTGCTCACAATCCCATCAGTAGTAGTGATGATCGGAGCTGCCTGTCCGGGATTGGTATAGCTTTCATACAAATCAACCAATTCAAGTACAGGGTTTGTCCGCCCGCGGTGAGGGAAACCTTCAGACGTTTGGTTTGGGTTATTCCAGCCGTCATAATCATGAGCAATTTTCCCTCCAGCATTAGCGTAGCCTTTTAACAGGATAACTTCTGTAGATGCAATATTTGGGTCCATAAACATGGCTTGATAATTAGCTGCAGCCTCTTGAGGATTTGTCGGATTTGGCTTATACAGTGAAAAGAGAGGGGAATTCATAATAGCTTCCGAAGCCGCAATACAGGCCTGGTAGTAGTTGCTTGCAGCTGATGCCTCCATACCTACTAAACCTTTAGTCGCCGCCTCACCAGAAAGTGGTGCCTGACTCCAATATTTAGCAATAGAAGCCGCATGAAGAGCTACCCTTGATTTTAATGCATAAGCAGTCCATTTCGTTGCCCGACGCTTGCTCACGTCCGTTGATTCACGGTTATCGGGTAGACTTGCAATCGCTTTATCGCATTCAGCTAAAACAAAATCCCAGGTTTCCTTTTCTGTACTCCTTGTTGTTTTAAGGCTCTCGAAATTGGTGTCGTACTCCTGAACGGTTTCGATAATGGGTACACCGCCATAACGTTTAACCAATCCAAAATAGGTATATGCACGAAGGAAATGTCCCTCGGCAATCAATTCCAGTTTCTCCTTTTCTGCGATGCTCAATCCTGAAACTGATTCTAACAGTATATTAATGCTTCGGTTCAATTTATAGCCCTTTTCCCACCAATCATTGCGGTATTCATTCCAGTTTGGCCATTCAGAGTGGATGGCTTCCAGACTGTATTGTGATAAGCTTAACGCACCGGTATTTCCCCGTGCGTTAAAGCCTTCCCTCGGGAAATAAACGAAATCTTCTATAGGTGCCTGATAGTATAAGTTTGCTATAAATGCTTTAATCCCATTTGGATCTGACAATACAACATCTCCCGGCAATTTATTCTTAGGCTCGAGATCTAAGTGCTTCTGACAAGCAGGCATTGTACTCAGCACAACACCAATAATAACGTATATGTAAAAAAGTCTTTTCATGGTTTCCGTTTTAGAATGAGACATTTACGCCAAGGTTAAAGCTCTTAGTTAATGGATAGTTGTAGCCAGCAGAATAATCACCTTCTGTTTTTTCTGGATCAAACTGCTTCAGGAAAGGATCTGACAGTGTAAACAGGTTATGTGCATTTGCATAAATTCTGATCCGATCAACCGCCAGCTTTGTACTGAAGCTTTTCGGTACTGTATAGCCCAATTCGATGTTTTTCATCCTCATATAAGAAGCATTCATGCGCCATGCACTGCTTTCACGGTAAGATGAGGTAATGTATTCCGGAAATCTGTTTGCTGGCCATTTACCGGGTACCCACTCACTATTCGGATTATATGGATCTGCCAGATGCCACCTGTCGTGGAAATAAGCAGGCAGGTTTCCATTGTTAAAAAACATCTGGCTAAACACTTCATTAAATCTGATCGTGTACATACTTGCACCCTGAAATACCATGTTGATATCGAAATTCTTATATTCCGCATTCAACGTAAACCCATAAAAGAGTTTGGGACTTCGATTTCTGAACATCGGCGTTAAATCCTTATCATCAATTACCCCATCTCCATTTGAATCTGTATAAATAAAATCCCCGGGTAAAATCCGGCTATTTCCCTGATCACCACCGTGGATTACAGCATTGTAAATCTGATCAAAGTTTTGAAACTGGCCGATATTATCAAATCCCCATTCCAGATCATTGTAACGCTCTATAAAACCATGTCGCCATTTATCATAACTGCTCCTTGCATCTGGCTTGTCTACAATAACATTTTTTGTTCTGGCCAGGTTGAGGTTAAAACTTGCACCGTATTTAAATGCTTTATCATTGTTCTGATGTGCGATTACAAAATCAAAACCCTTTGTACGTTCACTTTCCAGGTTCTCAATAGGCATATCTCCACCAAATGTATTGGGTAAACTCCCCTCTCTTACTTTTACTTTACCAGATTTGTAGCGTTCATAATAGTCTGCTTCAATAACCAGCTTGTTATTAAATGCAGCAAACTCAATCCCGATGTCTTTGATGTCCGACTTAATCCATGTATAATTTCTATTCACTACACCTGGTGCAGATAAACCACCTGTATACTGACCATTTACCCATTCGTAACCTTCATTAGACTGAGGTCTGAACCCCAGAACATGTTGAAAGGGATCACCAACATCTTCGCCTATAGTTCCATAAGACCCTCTGATTTTAAGATTATTTACAAAAGGTAAGGCATTTTTAAAGAATCCCTCTTGTGAAATTCTCCATCCAGCGGAGATCGACGGGAAAAATCCCCAGCGTTGTCCTGGTGTATAACGATAGGAACCATCGTAGCGGAATGCATATTCAAGTAAGTATTTACCGGCATAATTATAATTGAATCTTCCTACATACGACATCGTGGCCTGGTGGTCCTCACTTCCATCATTGGTCTGTAATCCCGAAGCATTGTCAACAATATCATTTGTAAAAAACTCATATTCTCTCTTCAGAAAACCATATTTTCTAGCATAGCTTTTTTGCTCATAAACCATAGTGGCTCCAACATTGTGATTTTTGCCAAAAGTTTTATTATAGTTTACCTGTGCCTGCAATGTAACCATGTCGACATTATCACTCGCATTTGCGATACGAGGCGGATTAGTTACTTGTGCATTTAAATCAGGCGTGTAAATCCGATAGTTTTTCCAGACATTCTTGTTAAACATGTTACTGGCATCATATGCAGCTGTACCTTTTATTTGTAAACCAGTTAAAAATGGTGCCTCATAAGTAATGCTTGCAAGCGACTGAAAACTCCTGTCTTGATTTCTGGTGTATCCAGCATATTTATTCTGCGACATGAGCACAGGATTTTGCTGATTATAAATGTTTGCAGGATAATTCTCATCATCATTAATATAAGGACGCTCATTTGGCCGACTGATGATCGTTCCTTTATAAATCCATATAAACCCATCTCCACCAGGATATTCTCTGATGCTCTGGCGTCCAGAAAGCATCACATCTGCGGTCAGGCTTTTGCTTAGCTTCGCGGTTAAATTACTTCTGAAATTATAGCGATTGTAACTCATGTCGTTACTTTTAAAGAGCCCATCCTCGTTCAGATATCCCAAGCTTACAAAATAATTCACATTGTCATTCCCACCCCTAACCGAGAAGTCATGTTGTGTTTGCAAGGCCGATTTCTTAAAGGTTTCATCATACCAGTTTGTGCTTTGGTAGCCTGGGCCACCTGTCTTCCATTTTGCAAGTTCATCCTTTGTAATAAAAGGTGTTCCGTCTCTGAAAATAATGGCATCATTATACATATCCAGATATTGGCTGGCTGAAGCCATTTCAGGTACATCTGTAGCCTGCTGACTACCTATTACTCCAGTGTAGCTAAATTTAGGTTTACCTGATATTCCTTTTTTAGTGGTTACCAGAATTACACCATTAGCGGCATTCAAGCCATAAACAGCCGCAGAAGCGTCCTTAAGTACAGAAATATTCTCAATATCATTTGGATTTAACTGCTGGAATTCTACTCCGCTATTACGTACAATTCCATCAATAACATATAATGGCTCTCCGAACCCGCGAATATTAATTGATGAGTTAAAAGATCCGGGTTCACCGTTATTCTGTCTGATCTGTAGTCCGGGCACCTTTCCCTGCAAACTTTGAGCAAGGCTTGAATGTGTGGTGGTTACAATATCCTCTGCCTTTATGGTAGAGATGGCTCCGGTAAGAATACCCTTTTTTTGCGTTCCGTATCCAACTACCACGACCTGTTCTAAAGATTGCGGATCTTGTGTCAGAATCACCTCAACTCTGTTTTGTGTGGTTATCTTAACCTCCTGACTAGTAAAACCGACATAAGAAATCTGCAAGACAGCATTCGCGGCGACCACAATGGTGAAATTCCCATTTTTATCTGTAGAAACACCATTGGAGGTTCCTTTCTCAACAATACTTGCACCTGTGATTGGTACGCCTGCACCATCTTTTACCGTACCCTTAACCTCTTTTTCCTGCTGTTTAGGACGATTAGGCTCGATTATCGGGTTGGCGGACTCTGTGTATAATACAATGTGCCGATCATTAACTTTATACTTAACACCACTCCCTTTAAAAAGGCGGGCTAAGATGCTGGTAATTTCCATATTATCTACTTTGATCGAGGTCTTTCTTTTTTCATCAATCTGACCCAGGCTATAAGTAAAATAAAACTCGCTTTGATCCTCAATAGCCGAAAGCACGTCTTTGACCATTACGTTCTTCATGTGCAGCGAAATCTTTGCAGATTGCGCATAACTTCTATTGGCGGTTGCCCCGAATGGCGTTAAAAACAATAGAAAAGTTAAAAGTTTAAGCCATGTTAAATTTTTAAGCATGGAGGGCTGAAATTCTCGAACGAGATTTTCTTTGCAGTTTATAAATTCCATTAAATTAAGTTTGATTTGGTTAGAACTCTGTTTAATTTGTAGTAATGTCGGTTTTAGGTCATAGGCTTTAGTATTTATAGATGACTAATTGTTTATTTTCATAACGATAGTTAAGTCTACGGGTGCTTTTTAGTAGTTCTAAAACCCCGGTTAAAGAAGTGTTCTGTTCAACGCGACAGGTAAATTGTTCTTGTTTAAGGCTATCGTCCTTAATGATAATATTGATATTGAATTTTCGTTCGAGTGCTTTAGCGATGTCCTCCAGGCTCTCTGCAACGAAGCTCAACTCTCCTAAGGTCCAGCTATCTGCATTTTTAACATCTACCTTTTTCAACAATTCCATTCCGGTTGAGGTAGAGTAATTTAACTGCTCATTGGGTAACATGATGATCTTCTGGCTGCTTGATGAAGTTGAGACCTCTACTTTTCCTTCTTTTAGTTTTACGCTCGTCAGCTCGTCGGCATATGCTTTCAGATTAAATGCCGTACCTAAAACACGTACATCCAAACCAGGTGTGTGTACTATAAAAGGCGATCGATCATCTTTTTTCGTTACTTCAAAATAGCCTTCTCCCTTTAGGGTAACTACTCTATTTGACTCACTAAAATCAGTTGGATAACTGAGGCTACTGGCTGCATTCAGCCAAACTCTGGTTCCATCACTCAGAATCAATGCAACTCTTTGTCCAAGGGGCACCTCTATGGTATTTATACCTGCAGGCTTTCTCTGGAAGTTCTGATAAAGGTTAATGGATAATAAACAAACTAAAACTGCTGCCGCTGCATAAGGAATCCACACCGCTATGCTCCAGCGATTTGCTTTAGGAAGCGCTGTTACCGGTAGCTCGTCTGACGACTCGATTTGAGTTAACAACCGATTATAAGCCGTCTCTACATCTTCACGATTAGAAAACTCACGTTCATTCTTTAATGACCATACACTTTCAATTTCAAACAACCAATTGGCATTGGCTTCATCTTTTTGAATCCATTCAGTGATTTGCTTAAGTTCATCCTCAGTACATTGTCCTGAAAGAAATTTTAGTAATAGTAGATCGTCCATATATTGTCTTGTAATAGCTAAGACAACTAACTGGGGTCTGACTACGTAGTGGAAATTAAAAAATTACTTAACCAGCAAAAGAATCAGCAGAATGAGGTCGCGCAGTTCGATACGCAAAAATCCTACGGCCTGGCGTACATGAGACTCAACCGTTCTGTGCGAGATATTCATGATTTCGGCTACCTTCTTATGGGGCAAATCATGAAAGAAAATCAATCTGAATGCTTCTGCACAACGTGGTGGTAATTTTTGAAGTGATGCTTCTACTACATCTTCGATATCTTTGGTCATGAGTTGCTTCCAGGTATCGTTTTGATGTAAATGGTTATTGATATAGATAAGTCGGGCTTCTGCAATCTGGAGTCGTGATTTATAATTGCCAATTACCGCGTCATGTTTCAATACGTTCAAGCACTTATTTTGAAGAACTTTATATAAATAGGCTTGTACGTTTACCTTTTCAATAGTATCTTTCTCTTCCCAATACAAAATAAAAACATCTTGTACCAAATCAACGGCCACATGTTTGTCGACGAAACGACAAGCCAGCGATAGCAGTTTTGGATAAAAAAAACTGAAGAAAGTTTTGAATTCAACCTTATCTCCAACTTTTAGTTTTTCTATATTAATTGAAGGAAACATTAGGGTCAGTTATGTATCTGCAATATAATATTAAAAATAACTCTTACAAAGACGCCAAAAAAATGCTTCCCTTAATTATATTTTGGGTCAAAATCTACCATCCATTCAATACCGTATTTGTCTCTAAACATTCCGAAGTACCTTTACCATAAACAATGTTCTGTTCCAAAGTACCAGGGTGACTTTGGAAGGTAAACAGGTACTACTCCAACCTGATATTCTTAAAAAATAATTTTATGTAACTTTTTTGTTATTATATTTTTATTATAACTAACTTGTGTATATCCAAATTAAATGTCGCTAAACATGAATACAACAGCACCTAGTATTGCGATCGAAATTTATTCACTATTTACATCAAATAAATTAAAGGATATCTTATTTAATCTGGGTGCTATTTTTAATCTCCTCTACCAAAACACTTTGTTTTACATTAAAATACAATTTTTTGCTTTTTAATAGTTCCTTACTTCTGTGGATGCAATGAAGTAAGTGCTAAATAGTTTTGTGAATTATCAACGATTACAACAGCTAACTTTTAAAATAAATAAAAATGTAATGAATATGATGAAAAACTACTTAACTCGAAGTGCTAGAAAGATAGTTATTTCTAGTAAATCCAAATCCGTATTTAAATTGGCGCTATTAAGTGTGCTTACACTTAATATTCAAACCATTGCTAAAGCCGCAAATGATGAAATGAACCCCGGTGTCATTTTAAATGGAGCCATTCATACAAATTATTTAAACCGAGGTAATACATTAGCCTTTAAACCCATTACTGGTTTAATTACTGATGAAACAGGAAGCCCTCTTCCTGGTGCAACCGTTTATGTAAAAGGCACTACTATTAAAACAGTTACAGGAAGCGATGGAAAGTTTGTATTAAATGTACCCGATAATACCCAAACACTAGTCGTTTCCTATGTGGGTATGGAATCGCAAGAGATAAACATTAGCAATTCCACTAATATTACTGTAAAATTAAAACCATCGGCTGATGCCAATTTATCAGAAGTGGTTGTAACAGCTTTGGGTATTGAGCGTAAGGCTAAAAGTTTAACCTACTCAACACAGGTTGTTAAAGGGGATGAATTGACCAAAGTAAAAGATGCGAATCCAATGAATAATTTAACTGGTAAAGTTTCGGGCTTACAAATTAACCGAAGCTCATCCGGTATTGGAGGTTCAGTTAACATCACTTTAAGGGGTTTAAAATCTTTGAGAAATAATCAACCCTTATATGTTATTGATGGACTACCAATAGTAAATGTGTCAGGTAGCGGATCAACTGGTCCTTTTGGTGGCTCTACAGATAGAGGAGATATTCTGAGCACTTTAAATGCTGATGATATTGTTAGCATAAACGTATTAAAAGGAGCATCAGCATCAGCTTTATACGGTAGCGAGGGTGCCAATGGTGCAATTATGATTACCACTAAAAAAGGGCAATCCGGAAGTACGAAAATCGATATTTCTAGCACAACTAATTTAGATAAAGCATTTTACCTTCCAGAACTGCAGTTTTCTTATGCGCAATCTCCATCAGCAACTAACACTGCAGAAGAAAGTTGGGGTGATAAAGGAAATTTCACTAATCATGTAAATGATTTTTTCAAAACAGGTGTAACGCTTATAAACAGTGTTGGCATTAGTGGAGGTAATGAAAAATCACAAAATAATTTTTCTTATGCAAATACCATCAATAAAGGTATTTTACCAACATCAAAATTTAAGCAAAATACTTTATCGTACAGAAATACTACAAAGTTATTAAACGACAAGCTGACCTTTGATGGAAGTATAATGTACTCAGACCAAGATGTAGAAAACAGACCAACATCTGGATTATATTATGGTTCCTTAGCTGGTTTATACATGTTTCCCAGAGGATTAGATTTCAATTATTATAAAGATAATTACAAGTATTTGTCCCCTACCAGAAATCTAGAATTACAAAATTGGTTCAATATCAATTATGATAAAGGCTTAAGTGGTACGCATCATTCACAAAACCCATATTGGGCATTGTATAAAGACCCAACTACCCAAAGCAGACATAATGTAATTGCATCGGTAAGTTTAAAATACGCCTTAACTGATTGGCTTGCATTAAGTACCAGGGGTAATTTAAATAAGGTTTGGAACAAATTTGAAAGAGATGTATATGCAGGAACTCAAGGTGTAATTTCTGGTCAAACCTCTGCCTTGACACCTCTTGATAATGGACGATTAATACGGGATGAGGATACGGGATTAAATAAATATGCCGATGTATTACTAAATGGAAATAAAAAACTTAATGAAAATTTTGAGCTTAATTTTACGGCAGGTGCATCAATAACCGATTATAAAAGCATTAGTACTAATATAGATGCAAGCATATTGAAATCCGCTAATGCCTTTTTATTAAGTGGAATATCTTCAGAGGGAAATAGCTTTTCTTCACTTAAAGAGAACTTTAGCAGGTATCAAAAGCAAGGTATTTTTGCATCTGCAAACCTTGGATATAGAGAATATATCTACATAGATTTAACCGCTCGTAACGATTGGTCATCTACCTTAGCTTTTACTCCAAATGAAAAATCTGGTTATTTTTATTACTCTGCGGGTATATCACTGGCATTAAACGAAATGTTTAAATTGCCAACATGGAATACACTTAGTAAATTAAGATTTACCTATGCCAAGGTAGGTAACGATGTAGCGCAATACGCTACAAACACACCACTATTGGTTTTTAATTATGGAAACTACTTACCTCAAACCGCAGGTGTGCTTCCTGGCCAGACATTAAAACCAGAAATTAGTACAAGTTACGAACTTGGATACGAAGGCCGCTTTTTAAATAACCGTTTAGGAATAGATTTAGCATTATACAAATCAAATACGGTAAATCAATTTGTTCAATTTGCAGGTTTATCAGCGCAACTAAATTCTACCGTTTTATTAAATGCGGGTAATGTTGAAAACAAGGGTATTGAGCTCGCAATAAATTACGATGTATTTAAAGGAAGTCAATTTAATTGGACATCTGGGCTAAACTTTACTGCAAACAGAAATAAAGTTTTAGTGCTTGCACCAGGTTACCCAACAACCTTCCCAATAGGTAATTTTGGTGCATTAAGAGAGGGCGGCTCTTTTGGTGATTTTTGGGGTAAAACATTTCTGAGAGATGCACAAGGAAGAATGGTTGTAGCAGATGACGGAACGCCTCTGGGCTCTGTTGATGGCTACATAGGAAACTCAAACCCAAAGGCTTTAATAGGCTGGAATAATACCTTTTCTTACAAAGATTTTTCATTAAGTATAGGTATTGATGGTAGATTTGGAGGTAGCGTAATTAGTGTAACGCAAGGCTATTTGGATTCTTTTGGTTATAGCAAAAAAAGTGCTGATGCCAGAGATGCTAAAGGAGTTACAGTTAATGCGGCAAAACAGGATGGTACACCTGTTACTACGGTACCGGCACAAAAGTACTACCAAGGGGTTGGTAACAGAGATGGCATAATAGAGGGCTTGGTATATAGTGCAACTAATGTAAGATTAAGAGAGCTTGCTATAGGTTACAAAGTTCCAATTAAATCAAAGGTTATTAAAAATGCAAACATTAGTCTTACTGGCCGTAACTTGTTTTTCTTTAAGAACGATGCACCTTATGATCCTGAGTTAAATACGGCTACGGGTTCGGTATCACAAACATCAAGTACAGGAACAAATAATATTGTATCAGGTCAGGGTTTCGACAGTTTTGGCTTGCCTACCACACGTAGTTTTGGTTTGAATATCAAATTAAGTCTATAATTCATTTCATTTTCCTAAAAATTCAAAAACAAAAGAATATGAAAACTTCAATATATATATCAAGTGTAGTATGGCTTACTTTAACAATATTATTGTTTCAGGGCTGTACTAAAGACTTTCAGGAATTAAATACTAATCCTTCTGGTGCGAATCAAGAGCAGCGTGATGGTGATTATCTTTATGTCTCATCGCTGTTAGCAGTAGCCCAAAGGGCTGTAATTTGCCAGGATGTAGGTGACTACCAATTGGCACAAAACTTAAGTAGCGATTCTTACTCAGGCTATATGGGTGCGGAAGCTCCTTTTAGAAGTAATTCAAACAACCTAACGTATGATTTAGTTGATGGATGGAATGTTTCGATCTGGAATTACAGGTATAAAAATATAATGAATCCAACTTATAAAGTAATTGAGGAAGCGAAAAAAGTCCCAGCATATAAAGATTTAGATGCCTTAGCCAGGATAATAAGAGTTTCTGCTATGGCAAGAGTTAGCGATAAAATAGGTCCGATTATTTACAGTAAATATAATACTATAGAAAATGGGGGTATTAGCTACGATGCACAAAAAGATGTTTATCCATTGTTTTTTGCTGATTTGGATATTGCTATGAATACCTTAAAATCCTTACAAACGGCAACTATATCATCACAAATGCAAAAGTCTGATTTGGCCTATACAACCAATAATTATGTGAATTGGTTAAAATATACCAATACCTTAAGGTTGCGTTTAGCCCTTAGAATTGCGTTTATTAATCCTGCCCTAGCTAAAACACAAGGCGAAATTGCCTTAAACCCAGCAAATGGAGGTCTGCTTGATGATAATAGCCAAAATTGCTATGTAGCACTAAGTGTGAAACATCCCTTAAATATTATTGTAAATGATTGGAGCGATACAAGAATGGGTGCTCCAATGGAATCTATTTTAGGCGGATACAATGACCCAAGAATGCCAGCTTATTTTGAACCCGCTTCCGATCCAGCAGTAACAGGTCAGTATAAAGGAATTAGAACAGGGATTAATATTGATGACAAATCTAGATATGATTCTTATTCTAAATTGGATGTTGTAGAGAATAAAATGCAGTTGATGGTGGCTGCAGAATCATGGTTTTTAAAAGCAGAAGCTGCTTTAAGAGGATGGGTAAATGCAGGTGATGCACAAACCAATTATGAGACAGGCATAGATCGTTCATTTGCAATGTATGGTTTAGGCGCTGCGACTGCCTATAAAAACAATGCCGTTAGCGTACCTAAAGCTTATATAGATCCAAAAGCTATAACTGCTGGTGAAAATAATGTGGCTGTGGGCTCGCCATATTTAAGCACCATTACCATAAAATGGAATGCAGCTGATAATAATAACCGTAAATTGGAAAGAATTATAACGCAAAAATGGATTGCTATATTCCCAGATGGTGAAGAAGCCTGGGCTGAATACAGAAGAACGGGGTATCCGATTTTATTCCCTGTAATAAAAAACAGTAGTGCTGGTGCGATTCCAACTTTAGCTGCTGGATCTGTATTGCCTACTTCGCAAAATGGTGTAAGAAGAATTCCAATTCCACAAATTGAATACTCAACAAATAGTGCTGCGGCAAAAACAGCAGTAGCTACTTTAGGTGGGCCAGATAATGGCGCTACAAGGTTATGGTGGGATGTTGCTAATAAATCACTTTAATTTTTTTATGGCAATCCCACTAAGGAGACCCATTATCTATTTATTGGAAGTCACAAATTGTGACTTCCAATTTTTTAATTCCTCCTCGATCATTTAAAATATAAATTCTGCCATTTACGATTGGCCTTAGCGAAATTTTAGAATAAGATAGGCTTTACTAAAAATTAAATGTCACTATATCTTTCATTTCTATTACTTTTGCCGCACGTGATTTTTTAAAATCAATTAAGAATTATCCCCTATTGTAAAAATTATAATGAACTACACTTTAATTGCCCTTTTAGCTACTGCAATCTTAATTATCTCAATTTATTTTTTTAAATCTTATAAAAAGCTTTCGCAGCATCAAATGCCTTTTTTTAAAGCTTTCAATCCATTTTACAATGTTGAAAGTTATTATTCTGATGAACTAAAAAAGAGTCTACAACCTATTTTATCTGAGCTTGAAACCAAAAGCATGGCTAATTTTATAAACTTATGGAAAAGTAAGTTTGAAAATAACACTTTAACTATTGAGGACGTAAAGTTTTTAAACGATCAAATTACTGACGGCAATACCAACCAGATTAATGGGATTTTAGCTTTGCATCCAAAAGCAATAGAAATGTATGATAGACTAAATGAAACCTTAAATCCAGTTGAAGAAGTGGTTTCTGAAGAAGAATTGGCAGAAGTATAGAAGAAAGAGG
>JBEBUV010000027.1:0-48304 GCA_040393085.1 Pedobacter hiemivivus
CCATAATACCTGAGCCCAACACCACTACTTTATTTATCTTTTTGTTCATCATTTTTAGAGAATAAATTTATTTTTTTAAATAAATGAAGCTATCATAAACTATCATCACGATTTGTAGACGAAGTGCCTATGATGGTTTCAACGGGAATTTTATATGCCAATGTAAGTTTGTTCAATTTCTGTAGAGTTGCTACCAGATTATTTTTCTCTATAGTACTCAGGTTTTTTCCCAGGTACTCATTAAAAGCAATCACCACTCCTTTAGCCATGTGTCGTTTCTCATAACCCAACTCTGTCAAAAAAACTTTAACAGAACGCTTGTCGCCAGTAGAAGTTTCCCTATATATTAACCCCGATTCCTCCATATTGTTTAGCATCCTCGATAAGCTCGTTGCTTTCACCCCCAGTAAACCGGCAAGTTGCGAAACTGCTGTTCCTTCTTTACCAATGTTAATCAACACATAGCCTATTGCTTGTGTGATTCCAAATCCCGAGGCAATCTGATTATATGTATTAGATACATTCTGCCAAACCACCTTTAAAAAATAATCAATCGTTTCCTGCTGTTTCATTAATTACTATGCTTGCATAACAAAGCTATTGAATTAAATGATATAATGCAAGTGGAATTTAGAAAATAATTAGTATTAAAAAAGCCTCCCTGAATGAACAGGAAGGCTCTTAAAAAAAATGTTATTTGAGACTAGAACAAAGTAAACTCTACTCTTCTATTTTGTTGGCGACCAGCAGCAGATTTATTGCTTGCTATAGGTTGGTTCATTCCATAACCTGTCGCTTCTATTCTTGATGCATTTGCACCCTGAGAAACCAAATATGCTTTTACTGATTCTGCTCTATCTTTAGACAACCTCATGTTTAAAGCAGCAGAACCTGTATTATCAGTATGTCCTGCTAATTTTAAACTAAAGTTTTTCTCTATTAAAAGTGCAGCAACACGATTTAATGTAGTGTAAGATTTGGCACGAATAGTCGATTTACCAAGATCAAACTCAAGATTTTTAATCGCATCAGCCACTACCTTACGGTCAGCTTCAGTAATAATTACCTTTTCAACTGGTGCAGGTACTTTTAACGGACAACCTGAACCATCAACTACGGTACCAGCAGGTGTACCAGGACATTTATCCAATTTATCAGCAACACCATCTCCGTCACTATCTTTCAACAGGTCATTCATTTCAGACCTTAACTTAGCATTTTCCGATTTTTGCGCATCCAGATCGCTTTTCAATGCGTTTGCAGTTTGTTTAGCCTGTAATGCTTCATCATAAGTTAAAGCTACAGGGTTATGCCATGCCAATTGTTTTCCTGCACCTAAAGCAAATTCTAAACCTGCATAAGCATAATTGTATTTATCATTACTTCCACGGTAAAATCCATCCAGGTTATCACCATCAACAAAGTTGACAGTCCACCCTAAATCTAGATTTACTTTTTCAGCCACTTTAAACTTAGCACCTAAACCTACCGGAATAATCAATTCCTGAATAGTTTTTCCACCTGCATATTCTGTTAAAGTAGAACTACCTGATGCAGTTTTAACTTTATAACCAGCTATACCAGCTCCACCAGAAGCATACAGCTGAGCTACACTTTCCTTATTGAACATGCTAATGTTAAAAAGATTTACCACAGCATTTAAACTACCTGAATAAGAAAGATTGGTTTCAAAAGCACTAACCGGGCTTGTATTTGTAGCTCCACCTTTCCATGCTTCAGCATTATCTCCTTTTAATTTACCTCCAACTCCATCCAGGCGTAATGAGAAAAACGGTGTTATTTGCTTTTTAACATATATACCGTAACCAAGACTGGATTTCCAATTAGAGAAATCATTTTTTCCACCTAATGGAGATATCGGTGATAATACACCTGCGTTAACGCCAATAGACCAGGTCGACAATGTACTGGACTCGGCAGGCTTATCCTGCGCCTGGACTACATTACCAAATAATAATGCCGAAAAGGCAAGGGGTAAGCATTTTAATAAATTTGTTTTCATATGTTTCATAAAATGAGGTATAAATTTTATTAGAATTAAAACTCTCATTATGACAATTCAATTCTTAAGCCAAAGAAGAAAACCCCTTTTTAAACTGTTTACAAACATTTAACTGTTTATAATTCTGTACAATCTACCAGCCTAAACTTTTATCATCACCTCTTTTATCTGCTCCCCCCTGATAAAAGCCCCATTTAGTTTTCAATATGGCATCAACTCTGCCAATGGCTCCACGTTCTAAAATCGGGTACCCCTTAGCTTTTAATTTTAGCATTGTAAGGCTATCCAACGCCCCTTTCTCCACATAAACAGTATCGGGCAACCACTGATGATGAAACTTTTTAGCATCTACAGCTGCCTGCATATTCTTATTAAATTCTATAACATTAAGTACAGTTTGAAAGACAGATGTTATTATTGTAGAGCCTCCAGGAGTGCCTACAATCATGAACAGTTCCCCATCTTTTTCAATGATAGTTGGCGTCATAGAACTCAGCATACGTTTAGCTGGCATAATCGCATTTGCTTCGCCGCCTACTAAACCATACATATTGGGTGAGCCGGGTTTTACAGAAAAATCGTCCATTTCATTATTTAATAAAAACCCTGCTCCTTTTACCACTACTGCCGAACCATATGATCCATTTAATGTAGTGGTTACGGAAACTGCATTTCCATCTCTGTCGACTATAGAGAAATGTGTAGTCTCTTCATGTTCAGCCATCATTAAACTACCAGCATTGATTTCCGAACTTGGAGTAGCATGTTCCCAATTGAATCCAGCCATTCTACCTTTTATATAGTCATCACTTAAAAGCTGTTCCTGAGGTACATCATAAAAATCCGGGTCTCCCAGATAGGTCGCACGATCAGCATATACCCTACGTTCAGCCTCAACCATCAGCTGTACTGTTGAGTCTGCATTCAATCCCCATCGTTTTAAAGGATAAGGTTCAACAGATTTAAGCAATTGAATTAAGGCTATACCACCACTTGATGGTGGAGGCATAGTGATCACCTTGAAACTTTTATAATCACCAACAATCGGCTTGCGCCACACAGCTTTATAACTTTTTAAGTCGTCTTTACTAATGATTCCTTTTCCACGTTTCATTTCAACCAGGATGCTATCGGCAACTGGTCCGTCATAAAAGCCGGCTTCACCTTTATCTCTGATTTGTTCCAGAGTATTGGCCAATTCAGATTGTATCAATACATCACCCTCCAACCATTCACCATCTTTTACCAATGCAGTGCCATTAGGATTATGGGTTATAAAACGTTCTTTCAATCTATTTAACTCTCCTGCCTGACGTGCAGTAACTTTAAATCCTCTCTTTGCCAAGGCAACAGCAGGTTCAAGCAACTCTGCCCATTTCAATTTACCATATTTCTGGTGAGCAGCTACCATTCCAGCTACAGATCCTGGTACTCCTGCTGCCAGATGACCAAACAAACTTTTATCGACCACAGGATTACTATCTGCATCTAAATACATATCTCTTGACGCCCTAAAAGCAGCTTTTTCACGAAAATCGAGAGTATTAACCTCTCCATTATCACCTCGGTAAACCAGAAAACCACCGCCGCCAATATTTCCTGCATTAGGATATACTACAGCTAAAGCAAACTGAACTGCTACTGCAGCATCAATTGCATTACCCCCCTTTTTTAAAATATTCAGTCCAACCTGTGAAGCTTCTTCACTTGCTGAAACAACCATTCCTTTACGATATTCGTTATTACCATTTTGTCCCAGTTGTCCACCAACACAACCAGAAAAAGTAACCATAACCGACAGCAGTATTGCTGCTGATAACGGCCTAAGCTTTATAACCTTCAGCATCAAGATAGATTTTATCAATAAGTTCAGCATTTTTCTCTAGCACGACTTTTCTTTTAAGACTTAACTTTGGTGTAAGTTCTCCACCATCAATACTCCATTGTTTGGGTAAAAGAGCGAAACGTTTTACCTGTTCCCATTTACCGAAATCTTTACCACTCATTTCAACAATCCTGTTAAACTTATCCAGCACTTCAGCATTTTTAATCATTTCCTCATTTGTAGTATAAGGGATTCCTTTCTTTTCTGCCCATGCTTTTAGTGCAACAAAGTTAGGAACGATCAATGCGGCAGGAAACTTACGGTTCTCGCCCAATACCATCACCTGCTCTACCATTGCTGTTTCTTTAAACTTATTTTCCAAGGTTTGAGGAGCTATATATTTACCCCCTGCAGTTTTAAATATCTCTTTCTTACGGTCTGTAATTTTAAGGAAACGACCACCAACTATTTCTCCGATATCCCCGGTATGGAACCATCCATCCGAATCTATTGTTTCAGCAGTAAGGTCATCCCGTAGATAATATCCTTTCATAATCGCGTGGCCACGTGCCAACACTTCTCCATCTTCTGCGATCTTAATCTCCATACCCTCAATTGCTGGCCCAACCGTTCCAAACATGGTATTATCAAAATGGTTAACAGTTATAACCGGTGATGTCTCCGTCAAGCCATAACCCTCAAATACGGGCATTCCTGCAGCCCAAAAAATACGGGCCAGACGTGGGTTTAAAGCTGCACCACCAGAAACAATAACGATAATATTTCCGCCAAGAGCTTCCTGCCATTTCTTAAATACCAATTTGCGGGCAATACCCAATTGTAAATTATACCACCAACTGTTGGTCGTTTCAAATTTTTCTGCAAGAGCTACCGACCAGAAGAATATCCCTTTTTTGATTCCGCTAAGGGCTTTACCCTTTTCCATAATTTTCTCATATACCTTTTCCAGTAAGCGTGGAACAGTAGAAAATACGCTAGGCTGTACAAACTGTATATCAGCAACAATGGTATCCATACTTTCAGCATAATAAACACCTACACCAGTATACATATATAGGTAAACCACCATCCGCTCAAAAATATGAGAGAGTGGTAAAAAGCTCAATCCCTTTATGATACCATCAGGCAATAAAACTGCTGAATTTTCAAAGTTCTTTACCAGATTATTATGGGTTAACATTACTCCTTTTGGTGTACCTGTAGTTCCGGAAGTATAAATCAGCGTTAAAATATCATCTGCTGTTATTTCCTTTCTATAACTATCTAAATCCACACCTTCCTGTGCCTCACCGGCTTTTAGTAAGGTATCCCAATTTTCGGTTCCTGATATTTCATCAAACGTATAAATCTTAACAGGCGAATTTAGCTCCTTATTTACAGCTTCCAGTTTTTTATATATTAGTTCATCAGCAGCAAAAACGACCGTTACTTCAGCATTTTCAAGAATAAACTTAATATCGTGTTCTGCAAGGGTAGGATATAATGGAATTTGATAAGCTCCGATTTGCATAATTGCAAAATCAGTAATATTCCATTCCGGTCTATTGTGCGACATGACAGCGACTCTTGACGCCTTACCCATGCCCAAGCTAATCAGCCCTTTACTTAATAAATCAACTGTATCACAAAACTTCTGGGTACTATACTTCAGCCATCGGCCTTTTACTTTGCCGCTGATAAATTCTTCTTTGGGAAATTTCTCTAAGTTGTATTGAAGTAAATCGAATACTCTGGTTATCGTTGCAGCCATATATGATCAGCTTAATTAAAAAATTCGGTTAAACGCTTGTGCAGCGAATGATGTTTAGCGCATCCCTTGCTTCTCAAACTTAACTAAAATTAATCAAAAACAAATATCAGACACTCTGTTTTAGTATTCATTTTTAGCTCTGTTTAAAGATAGGATAAAGTATAATGAATAAAATTTTAGATATGATAGTCCCGGTATAATTTACAGGGACTAAACGGGGACATAACAGGGACATGACAGGGACATAACAGGGATAGTTTCCCTTTAATCTCCCTATTATTTCCGAGTTATATCCATATTTAATTATTATTACTATTAAACTATATTTTTCAAACAAATAGTATTCGAGTTTGTTTCCCCTAATCCTAATTAAAACTTGAATTTATGGCTAGACTAAAAAATGGAATTTTGGGTGGCGTAAGTGGCACAGTTGGTACTGTGGTCGGCTACCGTTGGAGAGGTAAGGATTATGTTCGTTCAAAACCTAGACCGAGGACTAGTCCTCCAACTAAAAAAGAGCAGAAAAATAGAGAAAAATTCGCCTATACACAGCAATGGCTTCAGCCTTTAATTGAATTTTTAAGAGTTGGTTTTAAAGATTATCATGAAAACTATGAAGGCTTTGTAGCGGCAAAATCTTACAATGCTAAGCATGCCCTGATTGGCTTTTCTCCCTATTTCCAGATTGATCCATCAAAGGCTGTACTCAGCTATGGAGATATGGATCGGGCCACAGATGGAGCCGCAACTGCTGAAGTACAAGATTACATTACTTTTAGATGGACTGGCGGTAACTTTACATATGATGACAGAGCGATGTTAGTAGCTTATGATATAACCGGTGAGGTTGCTTGTTTCAATACCGCATCTGAAAGAGCTGATGGTGGTTATGCCAGATTAAAACTTCCAGAGGAAATGAGAGGGAAACAGGTTGATGTTTATCTAGCCTTTGTATCGGAAGACAGAAAGCGCAGAAGTATAAGTCAGTATTTGGGTTTGGTTACGGCACTTTAACACTTTATAATTATACAGTTAGAAATTATAAATCCAAAAAAATGCATTTAACACATTCAGA
The DNA here is from genome assembly GCA_040393085.1 of Pedobacter hiemivivus. GTDB lineage: Bacteria > Bacteroidota > Bacteroidia > Sphingobacteriales > Sphingobacteriaceae > Pedobacter > Pedobacter hiemivivus_A. Next base: position 6,695 of record JBEBUV010000027.1, read on the forward strand.
CCATATTATTGAAGCCAACAATATAGTCTGAATGTGTTAAAAAGAAAATTGGGCAGTATCATTAATCCCATCCGGATCAATGATACTGCCCAGTTAACAATTTACCGGATTTAGAATCCTTTTACTGCTTTACAATTGTAAACTCAGTTCTTCTGTTAAGTTGATGTGCAACTTCGCTACAAACAGCCCCATTACCACAATCATTTATTAACCTGCTTTCGCCATAACCTTTAGCAGTTATTCTGACCTTATCAATACCTCTTTTCAAAATGTATTCAACAGCCGAGTTTGCTCTGTTTTGCGATAATCGCAGGTTATATTGATCATTACCTCTGCTATCGGTATGCGAACCTAATACGATCCATATCGATGGATTTTCCTCAAGAACCTGTACCAGCTTATCCAATTCAACAGCAGCATCAGGTCTGATGTTCCATTTATCAAAATCGTAATAGATATTCTCTATTTTAATTTCCTTGTTCAATACAACAGGATCTGTGTAAGAAATTTTCTTCGGTTCCACCAATGTAAAGCTATAAATATCATCATCACCCAAGCCACCTGTCCTATTCGATGAAAAGTACCCTGTCTCAGTTGTAACTTTAAAAAAGGCAAAGTCATCCTGAGGAGAATTCATTGGGTATCCAAGATTCTTAGGTTCTTCGATTTTTCCATTTACAGATTTTGACACATAAATATCCAATCCCCCCATTCCTACTTTTCCATCACTGCTAAAATAAAAGTCACCTGCTTCATCAAGAACCGGACTACGCTCATTTCCTTCGGTATTGATTTCCTTTAAGTTCACTGGCGATTCCCAATCTCCCACACTGTTCTTTTCACTGAAGTATATGTCTGTACCACCTTTACCTCTTGGCTTATCAGACACAAAATACAAACGATTTCCATCAGCTGTTATGTATGGATCTCCAACTGAATACTCTTTAATATTATTGTATTTAAAAGCAACAGGAGCCGACCATTTATCTTCCTCATCTTTAGTACTAGAATAGATTTCCAGATTTGCGGTAGCCAATTTATCTTTTATGTCTTTTACCTTTTTAAAAGCCATATCCTTATGAACTTTAGTCAGTGTAAAATACATCACTTTCCCATCATCAGTAAAGCTTGCAGGCCCAACGTGATAAGCCGTTCCTGCCTCTATTGGAAACAATTTTAGCTCCGTACCATTTTGGCCATATAATCTTAAATAGTTATTCCCTGTCCAGCCATACTTTTTCTGATCAGGCTTTTTTGTACCATCAAATTTCAGAAATGGCCTTGAATTAGATTGCCTATTTGTGCCCGATACACCTCTATCTGATGCAAAAACAGTATTGCCCTGATATTTTGTTGCTCCCCAATCTGATTGACCAGAATTCAAATCACCCTCATTTTTAATCAAAACTTCAACAGGTGTTTTCATCCATTTTACGGCTGAATCACAGGATAGCAACCATGTTCTTTTTTGGCTTTCTGTAATTGTAGTATTTAGTTCTGCATATTTAATATACTGTTCTTTAGCCTCAGCATATTTAGCATTATTTTGTAATACCTGAGCGTAATTAAGTATGTTTTCTGCTTTACTTCCTTTCATTGAGACAACCGTAGCATACCAATGTTCAGCTTTACTATAATCATTTTGTTGTTTATAACTGGCCGCTAACCTTTCCGCAGCGTGCAGAGTTGCTTTCTTTTTGTAAGCCTTTTCATATAAATCAATGGCTTTACTATAATTATATAGTGCATATTGCTGGTCTGCTTCGTTTAAAACATATTGAGCTTTAACGTTATTTTGTACTGTAGCCATTACAAGCAGGCATAGCGCTACCTTTCGCATAATTCTCTTCATTTCCGGTTGTTTTTTTACTCCTGTGGTAAGGATTAATAAATCTTTAATCATGGCTTAGAAGTATCTTGGGGTTAACATCCTTGTATTTTTTCTATTAAAAAAGTAGCCTATCGACAACTCATGTGTGCCACCACTATGCCCTTGTAACTTACCTATTGAAAAATCATAGGCATACCCAATTCTTAAATTACGCGATGGAAAAATCTGCATTGCTGCAACCACAGAATTTAGGTTACTAAGGTCTTTCTGCAAATAGTCTTTGTTATACAGTTTCACACCTGTACGATAAGAACCACCAAGCCATAGTTTCTCATCAAATATCAAGAAAGTACTTACATCCATAGTTGTGGGGCCACCCCTGTCATCTTTGATTAGGAAAGAGGGTTTTAACAACATCCCCTGATTTAATGGAAGCAGCATTCCTGCGGTTAAATATATATGGGTTTTAGGTTGCGGGATGTAGGTATATTTGTCCATATCCATGTATTGTAAGATGAGATTGTCTGCAGATATCCCTGCAAAAAACCTGTCGCTACTATAATAAACACCTACCCTTGCATCTGGCATAATTGTACTTTGGGTACCAACAGGTTGATAAATCTCCGGGTCATTCGGGTTTAAAAGTGTTCCATCTATTCCTAGTTGAACAGCACCTATACCAAGGCCTAAAGCTAATCTGGATGTCCCCTCAGCATTCATTCTAATCCGGTAAGCATAATTCGCATATACCGATTCATTGCGCTGCGCACCTAGTCGGTCGCTAGAAATTTGTAGTGCCAATCCCACATTACCATCATTGGCAATTGCATCTACAGCTAAAGACATTGTTTTTGGTGAGCCTTGGATACCTGTCCACTGGTCACGGTAAAAGGCATGCAGGTTTAACTGTTCCTTATAACCTGCATAAGCAGGATTAATATAAATCCCATTGAACATATATTGGCTAAACTGCCCGTCCTGTTGTCCCTTAGCCAGGGTAGACATTAATACAAGGCATGATATGATCTGTAATATTCTTTTCATCATTGATTTTATTAAAACACCGGAGGAAGATTAAATCCTCCGATGTTTAATTTACAATTCAATTCTATTTTCTAAATCCTCTAACTATCGTGGTATATCCTTTAAGGATTGACCATTCATTACTACCTGCAGTTTTCACTCTTAACACATAATAATAAGTCCCCTCACTCAATCCCTCTCCACTCCAGTTATTTTGATAATTTTTCATTTTGTACACTTCATTACCCCAACGGTTAACGATGCTCAATTCATTATCTGCAAACTGGTTCAATCCACGGATTTCAAATGTTTCATTTATTCCGTCACCATTTGGAGTGAATAAAGTAGGCACCTTAATGTCGAAGAAATTAGTTTTGAAGGACACCGTAGCCACATTACTATAATAGCCATATTGGTCTTTTATACGATAGGTATAACTATCTGTACCCGTAAATCCAGGATTTGGTGTATAAGTAAATGTGCCATCAGTATTCTGTACCAACTTACCATTTTGAGGCTGTGTCATGACCTCAACTGTTAGTTTATTAATATCTTGTCCCATGGTATCATCATTCGACAATACATTCTCTGTAATCACTTTATTGGCATTTGCTTCATGGTGATCATCTTCAGCGACAAGAGGTTTGGCAACTGTGGTAACTGTAGCTATATTATTGGCTTCGGCTGTTCCCGAAACATCCATAGCTTCATTTCCTCTACTATCAACCGCAGTTACAGTCGCAGTATTGGTTACCGTTCCTACTTCCTTATCTTCCTGACTAAGCACATATTTCTCAGTTACAGTTATTGAAAGGCCTGGTAACAACCCTCCTGCTACATCAATATTTTTATTAACTATTCCCAGATTTGCATCAGTTAGCATAAGGTCAAACACAGGAACATTACCTGTATTTTTAATAGTGAATGAATAGGTAATATAGTTTTCGGCAAACACGCCTGTTTTAACGACTGATATTGATGGTTTAGGCCCAGGAGTAACTGTAACTGTTATTGTTGCTATGCTGATTTCACAGCCATCGCTTACTGCAATTATGAAAGCATCAATACCACTATAACCAGGGTTTGGCATATAAGTATAACTTCCATCAGCATTTACCACCGCAACACCATTTTCCGGGTCAGTATTTTTGCTAAAAGTCAATGCATCACCCTCTATGTCAGCACCATTAATCTGACTGCTCAACATATTACCCTCTTCGGTAGTTCTGTTTTGGTTTGCTATGACTGGCGCAGAATTGACTTCCACAATTACCACCGATGTTGGTACAGATTCACATTCCGTACCACTCTGTGTTGAAATCGTCACTCTTCTAAAATAAGTAGTTACACTTACAGCAGCCGGAGTATACCCTTGAGCTGTTGCACCTGTTATAGTTACAAAACCAGTATTACGATCAATAACAGAACTTTCCCATCTATAGCTCAAAGTTCCTGAACCTGTTCCGTCTGCTGATGATGTAAATGCTGCCGGTATACTACCCTTACAAATCGTTTGGTTACCACTGATCATGCCAGGTGTAACTTCTGTTTGTACTGTGATGGTAACCACTGCAGAAGGTGCCGATTCACATTCTATTCCATCTTCTGTAGAAATACTGATTCTACGGAAATAGTTGGTTGCAGTTAAAGCTGTTAATGGTGTATAATCTTCCATTGTTTCTCCTGGTAAAGTTGTAAATCCAGTTGTTGCACTGGTTGTTGAACTTTCCCAACGATAGCTGATTGTTCCTGAACCTGTTCCTGCGGAAACAGAAGTTAATACAGCAGGAATGGTATTGTTACAAATCACCTGATCAGTACCTATTGATCCGGCAGTAACAACATCCTGTACAGTTATTGTAACTACAGATGTTGGTGTAGATTCGCATGTCTGTCCGCTTTCTGTTGATGTTGTTATTCTTCTAAAATAAGTAGTTACACTTAGCGCCGCCGGTGTATAGTTAGCAGATTGTGCCATTGCTATAGTTGTAAACCCTGTAGTAGCGTTTACTGTTGAGCTTTCCCAACGGTAACTGATGACTCCAGAACCTGTTCCTACTATACTTGAAGTTAATGGTAAAGGAACAGCATTGGCACAAATGGTCTGATCTTCACTGATCGCACCAGCGGTTGTCGGATCTTGTACTGTAACTTTTACTGCTGTTGTTGGGACTGATTCACAACGTACACCATCTTTAGTAGAAATGGTAATTCTACGGAAATAAAGTGAGGTTGTAATTGCTGTCGGACTATAACTATCTGCCAGCGCATTTTGGATAGCTGTAAATCCGGTAGTGGCAAACGATGAGCTTTCCCAACGATAGCTGATCGTTCCAGAACCTGTACCCGCCGCAACCGAAGTTAATACTGCCGGAGTGGTATTGTTACAGATCACCTGATCTGCACCTATTGATCCGGCAGTAACCGGCTCCTGTACGTTAATGGCAACCGCTACTGTTGGAACCGATTCACAAGCACTGCCGCTTACTGTTGATATGGCAATTCTTCTGAACCAGGTGGTTGTGCTTAATGCTGCTGGTGCATAATTAGCAGCTGTAGCAGATGGGATGCTTGTAAAACCGCTCAATGCATCCGTGGTTGAACTTTCCCAACGATAAGTAATAGTGCCGGAACCTGTTCCCGCTGTAATTGAGGTTAACGGTTCAGGAATGTTGCCATTACAGATGGTCTGAATGGCAGCAATTGCACCGGGGGAAGTAACGCCCTGAACCGTAATTTCTATAAGTGCCGTTGGCTCTGATTCGCATTGTACTCCACTTAATGATGAAATACTGATTCTGCGGAACCATGTTGTTTCTGTTAATGCTCCTGGTGAATAGCTTGCTAAAGTTTCACCAGGAATCGCAGCAAATGCCGGAGCAGATGCTGATGATTTTTCCCAACGATAGCTGATAGTTCCCGATCCCGTCCCATCTGTAAGAGAAGAGAGCGCGACAGGGACACTGTTAGTACAAATGGTTTGGTTTGTACCTATTGCCCCCGCTAACACTTCGTCTTGAACTACAATTGCGGTAGCCATTGTAGCGTTAGATTCACAAGTTACCCCATCTAGTTTAGCTATGGTAATTCTTCTGAACCAGGTAGTAGTTGTTAAAGCAGTCGGACTGTAGTTTGCTGCCACGGCGTTTGCAATTGGTGTAAAGCCTGTACTTGCACTAGTTGTTGAACTTTCCCAACGATAGCTGATTGTTCCAAAGCCTGTTCCGGCAGTAACAGAATTTAATGTTGTTCCCGTATCATTACAAATGGTTTGATCAGGACTGATTGTTCCTGCGGTAACTGGATCTTGCACTATAATCTTGATTGCTGACGTTGGTGCAGATATACATATTGTAGCACCATCAGTTGCAATCGCGACTCTTCTGAACCAGGTAGTGGTGGTTAAAGCAGTCGGACTATAATTGGCCTGCGTAGCTCCTCCAATAACAGTAAAACCAGTAAGGTCATCCGTTGTTGAACTTTCCCAGAGATAACTGATTGTACCCAAACCAGTAGCCGCGGTTGCTGAGCTTAATGCAATCGGAACAGTATTATTACAGATGGTTTGATTGCCAGAGATTGTACCTGGATTAACCTCATCCTGAACTGTAATTTTTATAGCTGTTGTTGGGCTTGATTCACATACCACTCCGTTATATGATGAAATTGTAGTTCTTCTGAACCAGGTGGTAGCAGTTAATGCCGATGGTGTGTAAGTTGTCAGTGTCGCACCTGCAATTACACTAAAGCCTGCTGAAGCACTTGTTGTTGAACTTTCCCATTTATATTTAATGCTTCCGGATCCCGTTCCGCCTGTAGTCGAAGTCAGAATTGTTGGAATGGTGTTTTTACAGATCGTCTGATCAGCTGTTATTGTTCCCGCCGTAGTATTTCGAATCAGAACCTTAAAGCTGGTTTCAGCCGGACAGCTCGTTCCCGGGCTTGCCACGGTATTAATATCATAAGCGTATAAGGTAGTTTCACCTGCGACACTGAATACAGCACCGGCATTATATTTTGTGCCACCACCATTTGGTGCAGTATAATAAGCCTGGTTGCCGGATAAATTAGTACCTGCAATGACAGGAAGTGTAAGCGATTCACAAACATTTTTGTCGGTAATCACATTGATGACCGGAACCGGGGTAATGGTTAACCTTACCGGTGTGCGGGTTGTACTTGCACAGGTCACGGTGTTGGATTCTGCGTAATAAACAATGGTACCTACCGCGCTTAAAGTTGGCGATGACACCAGGTTTCCACCAGTTGCTTCAGTGTACCATTTTAAAGTTGAACCTATCGGAACTGTTGCCGTAGCTGTTAAAGTTTGTATCGGACTGGCTGCACAGGCCTGCTGATCTGCAGCGACAGGTGCCGCGGGGCGTCCTGTACTGGCAACTATCGTAATGGAAACAGGATCGGCAATACAAACATCTCCTACTTTCCTGGAACGGATGGAGTGCGGGCCCACGGTTAAACCAGTGAACACATTGCCACCTGTAAATGGAGCTCCGTCAATTGAATATTCGTAAGCTGCATTTACAGGAAATTCAATACTTCCCTCGGTCTGGTCACAATCTGGTTGCAACACCAATGGCATTGCAGTTGTCGGTGTAGCGTTGATCACAATTACATTCGGATCACTTTCGCAGCCTGGAACAAGCGTATTTCTTGCTGTTACACTATAATTACCAGCTGTAAGGTTGTTGAATGCAGTACCAGCCTGATAAGTTACCCCATTGTCAATGGAATATTCAAAGTCGGTACCCAAAGGGGAGGTAATATTAATGCTTCCTGTGCCGCTTACACAGTCGGGATGCACCGCAAGAACCTCAGGTTTATCGACAAACTGAACAATTACCGGAACCACCGTACTACAACCAGTATTTGGATTAGTTCCTTTGATATAATAGGTTCCCGATACTGCAACAGCACTAGGATTTGTAAGTGGAATCGTTGCATTCGCATCTTCAAAATAAGTGAAATCAAGACCTGTTGTACTTCCTGTTGTTATTGCTGGAACAGTTATATTTATTGTTGCGGGGTGACAAACCACTGCAGGATTATTAACAATTAATACTAGTGCGTCATGGATGGTCAGATCTACCTTCGTTCTTGTAGCACTTATACAATCACCAGTATGCGTTTCAGCATAATAGGTTACCGTACCTACCGTATTTAATATTGGATTAGCAACTACATTTCCGGCAGTTGCGGCATCGTACCAAACCACCGTTGATCCAGATGGAACGGTTGCTGTTGCAGTTAACGTTTGTAATGGTGATTCTGCACAAACTTCTTGATTACCTCCACTTATAGGCGCATCTGGAATTTCATTAATGGTAACCTTAAAGCTTTGTTGAGCTGAACATATCATTTCATTCGAAAGAAATTGGTATTGAACAGATACCTCGCTAATCCTAAAGGCAGAGGACTTAAACTCCATAAAGATTCCAATATTTCCAGCAATAAGATCTGAAGTTGGAACAAGTCCAGCTACAGTTGTTGGTCTTATACTTCCCTCAGGTAAATCATTATATGATGTTTGATAAAGCAACTGGTTCGTCGCTGTGTTAATAATTGCAATTTGTCCTGCATATCCAGGTATTGGAGGGGCTGATGGATAAGTTGGACTTCTAAACCAACCATCTTCTACAGAAACCTGAACATATTCCTCTTGATTATTAGAGTAACCACTAGGAAGTGTCAATTTACCAACCACTACATTGTATTGATCACTAGTTAGCGGCCCTAAAGAAGTAAAGGTTCCGCCATTTGCGAGAGTACCATTTGTCACACGTCCAAATACGCGAGAATTATCGGGGAACATTTCCAAAAGTTTGGCACTAGTGTAATTAAGATCACGTTCCAACTCTAAGGCAGCTTTTGAACTCCCTGTACTAGCGTTAGTACTTTCATCATATGCGTATAAAGTAGTTTCCCCCAATGTGTTATAAACATCGCCAGAATTATACTTTGACCCTGTTTTGTTGATGCCAGTATAATAAGACTGTGTGCCTGATAAATTAGTACCCGTAATTGTAGGCAACGTTATTGATCCGCAACCAGCAAGGTCTGCAATAGGATCTATCACAGGGCTTGGGTTAATCGTTAATCGAACCGGAGTCCTGCTGCTACTTGCACAATTATTGCTAACAGTTTCTGCATAATAAGTCACACTACCTACTGTATTCAATATAGGCGCGGTAACTATATTACCACCTGTTATAGCATCATACCAGTTAATGGTAGTTCCGGCAGAGGCCGTTGCAGTTGCGGTTAAAGTTTGCACAGGATTTGTAGCACAAGCCAACTGATCGCCACCACTAATTGGTGCGGATGGTAGTGGATTGATAGTCAATTGAAATGACTTTTCGTCGGGACAAGGGACTTCAGAGAAATACTTATAAGTTGCCTTAAAATTGGAGATCGTCCAGTTTTTATTTCCTCCATGTGCAGTTTCCACTCCTAAAATCACCGCCAGATTACCTGAAAGTAAATCGGCAGAAGACACAATTGCCTTGCCGGTATAACTAACAGTTGCTCCCACACTAAAGTTATCTTGAATAGGTTTTGTATAAACCATCTCACCTGTTAATTTATTGATGATGGTGAGATGGCCGGAATACAAAGTTCCTGCAGAGGGACCTTCATTTTTGAAAGTAGCACCAATGATAATTTCAACCAACCCCGTCACACAAGCAGGATCCTGGCTGATGTTTAGATCTCCTACCAGACTTGAATAAACCTCAGACCCTGTAACCAGACCATAAACAATAGACTGATTTCCTGCCCCTTTCCAGAAGTCAGAATTTATGGATCCTGTATAATAGTGATGTTTTGAAGTAAAGTATTGATGAATAAATACATTATCGCTTAAACTGGTGTTTGTAGTAACACTGATATCACCTGAACAGGCTGCATTAGCCACTTCCTTATCATAAATATATAAAGTCTGTGTTCCTGGATTATTTAATACTGTTCCAGCCTGATACTTTGTACCTTCACCATTTTGTGCTGTATAATAAGCTTCATTCCCGCTCAGGTTTGTTCCAGTTATTACAGGAAAGGTATAGGTTTCACAAGCGATCTGATCGGCCAGCGTATTAATTACCGGACTATTATTGATAGATAATATTACTGCCGTTCTTGATTTACTATTACATGTTCCATTATTGGCTTCTGCATAATAAACAACACTCCCCAAACTATTTAAAACAGGGTTACTTACCATATTCCCCCCACTTGGTGCATCATACCAAATGATTGTTGAGCCAGCAGGAACCGTTGCAGTCGCGGTTAAGGTCTGAATTGGATTCATTGCACAAACAGACTGATTACCTATACTTACAGGAGCATCTGGTGCGGCAGGCGCTTCATTAATAGTTACTGAAATTGCTGCGCTGATATTTGCACCAACTTTTACCACTACAGAATAATCATCAGGCACCAAATCCGCAAATATATTGCTGGCAAGGAATGTTGTTCCCCCATCTATAGAATAGGTTCCACCTGTTACCAGTGGAATTTCTATAGTTCCCGTTTCAATTGCACAGGTTGGTTGCGTAATGATTAATGATGAGCTAGGCACAAGACTTACCGACGAGCTGTTATTTGCAGGGTCCGGATCATCAGAGGTTCCAGTAATTGTGGCCTCATTCAGATAAGATCCTGCAGCGTTAACTTTTGCAGTTATAGTTATTGTTGCATCAGCATTTAAAGCTAAGCTACCTATTGTCCACAATCCGGTAATTGCATCATAGGTGGTACCTGTAGGGGCAGTATCACTCACATAAGCATACCCATCCGGAAGTTTATCAGTTACAATAACTTCGGTACCTGCAGCCGGACCAGCGTTATGCGCTACTAATGTAAATATTACATCCTCACCGACAGCAGGGGTACTATTATTTACTGTTTTTACTATTGAAAGGTCCGCGCTTACCAATGTGATGATGATTTCATCTGCTATGGAACAACCATCTGGAAAATTCACTGTTACCTTATAGGTACCTGGTTCAGTTACGATCAGTTCGCTATTTGTACTGAGAATGCTACCATCTTTCTCCCATTTATACTGAGATAATGGAGAACCAAAAAAGCCCTCCGTTTTTATGGTATACGGCATTTCCGAATTCTTAAGACCAAGATCTGGTCCAAGTCCAAGTATAGGCGCTGCGCCATTATATGAGGATATGTCCCAGCCAGTATTACCGCCCATGTCTGTACTGTGTTCTTTCGCAGAAAAAATCCCCCCCCCTGTGGCAGACATTTGTAGCAGTCTGACATAATCAAAATCCACCGTACCTGATGTTTTAGTTATAGTAGCAGGAACCGTAACGCTGCTGCTTTTTATTTCCGTAAGCCTGCAAGGCGTACCGCTGCCAAACCAATCCCCTGTAATAGTCGTGTTGGACCCACTTGCAAACTGGTAAGTATTACCTGGGAAAAAGATCAGCGTATCAATGACATTATTAGTACCATAGATAACACCTCCGCCTTTAAATTCCACCCGTCCTAATGTATTATTTGAACCATTAATACCAACAGGGGAAGCTGCAACAACATGATGGAGTGTCAGCTTAGGTATTGTAGTATTGCTGATCGTTGCACTGGTACCGACAGTTCCGGTTACATTTACAATATTATAAACAAACCCGGAAGCGATAAAAGTGTCTGAATTAAAAATAGTATTAGCTGCATTCAGACTTCTTTTGATAGTTCCACCGTCGAACTGCCAGTTCCCATTAATTGTACTGCCACTTACATCTACAGCAATTGCATTATCTAGCCCGTTGTTACCTATATTGGCAATATTAAGCAAGCGGTTTGAGGCATTGAAATCTCCTTCTATAAGGGAAAAGTCCGTTTGGGTATTCGTATAATCATTAGCTAAAGTAAGACTGCCGCCTGGTTTCCTTATCTCCAGATCAAAGTTTCCTTTGGTTTGTCCGGTTAGTATAGTAGCTTCGGAACCTTTCAAAACAAGCGGTAGGATATTTAATGTGGCATCAGGGTTAAGTTTAATACTATTTCCCCAACTCTCCATCGTCCAACTGCCAGCCTTATTCAATATTGGAGCATTTAAAGAACCACTCCAATCCATATTATGGAAATAAGCATTTCCAGTATTAACGGTAACAGTTTTGGATGTTGTGGTAAAACCACTCCCAGCGTCAAAGAACACATCATCTCCCACGGTAGGAACACATGCACCTCCGGTTCCTCCACTGGTGGTACTCCAATGGCTGGCATCATTCCAGTCGCCGGAACCACCTACCCAATACCTTGCTCCACCGGTTGAGGTGGTGATGGTCCAGCCGCTGTTACCTCCCGCGTCAGCTCCGTTAAATGGAATTGGCAGGTTCAGCGTCCCGCCGCCGCCTGCGGCAGCAATGTTCTCCATATATACATTTGCAATATCGACAACAGCATTCGCACCGAATGTAACCGTACTGATATTGCCATTGGTTTTTATTTCACCTAAACCAGCGCAGTTAGGATGGGTGGACTTAAAATATTTATTGATCGTATTATTTCCTTCATAAAAATAAAAGTTTCTATTTTCCGCAGTAATCAGGGAGTCAATAGTATTATCACCCGAACGGATCATACCCGCCCCCTTATATTCAAGTTTCCGGATAGTATTTCCCAAAGTTATCCTTGCTCCGCTCGTTAAGGATGTATTTGTAAAAGTAAGTTGCCCAAAAGTTGAGTTATAGATATCAAAATTGTCGTGGGCAGCAGAACAATCCACTATATTATAAGCCAGATCCCGAACAACCAAGTTACCGCTACATAATAAATATGACTTAGTAGCATCCATTGATATATTGGTGCCCTGGTACGTCCAATTGACTATGCTTATATTGGCATTCGAAATGTTCACGTATCTTCCTGATGCTCCTGTACTGGAATATCCAGAAATATTTAAAGTTCTGTCGTGCAAGTCCAACACACCACGTAACAGGATAATGGAGGCTGCCGAATTGTTCCAGTTGTCCAACAATCTTAACCCAGTAGCAGCTGATGGAGCCGATTTTCTTACAATAACCTGCAAAGCACCGAGAGTACTTCCATTGGTGGTAAGTGTACAATTATTAATGCCTCGCATGTCCAGTGCAGCATTCATGGTCACGCTAGGCTCTAAAATAACAGAGCCATATACTTGCATACCAAAACTCCCACTTTCATTTAATATAGGACTACCAGGTACACCGGGCAGCCAGCTCATGTTATTGCAATAAGTGTTCCCAGTAGTGACCACCGTATTATTACCCGCAGTAAAACCACTATTGATGTCAAACACCACATCGTCATTAACGAATGGGATACAAGCTCCGGGAGTACCGCCACTACTCGTGCTCCAATGGCTTTTATCGTTCCAGTCTCCTGCTCCTCCTACCCAATATAATGTAGTGCCTGACCCCGCTGCAGGTTGATTGATCACAAAACCAGTATTGCCTTCATTATCAATCCCATTTACCGTAATGGGGGTAATACTCCCTGAGGCAGTAATATTGGATAACAGTACATTATCAATATCGGCTACTGCACCAGAGGCAAAATTAAGTGTAGCCGCAGAACTACCTGTTATTTCCGTAAAGCCATCACAGGGAAGCCCTCCAGCCCGGAAATATTTATTAATTGTGTTTGTTCCTGCAATGCTAATGTTCTGGTTAGGCGCCGTCAATAAAGTATCGAAAACGTTATTACCGGCGTCAATGATCTGCAGCCTGCTCTTCGCTTCAGCAAATTTGATCACATTTCCACTACCCCCTATTGTAGCCAGCCCATGAAAAACAACGTGGTTAACACTATTATTATTGTTTCTGATTGACCCTGAGCCGAGGAATAAAAGTGTGTCGACCGTATTATTGCTGTGTATACGCGCAAGCGAATTGGATAAAGTACTTGTAAATGTTATTTTCTGTATCGTAACATTATTAATAGCCAAGTAAGCATCTGAGGCAGTAGCAATTTCAGCGATATGATAAAGGCCCGCATCAGCATAAAAACGGGTTGTTTTAATTACACTTTTAGACGCGTTCAATACTTTATTTGTTCCCTGATAACCATACACCTGGGTATTCACACGTGCATTGCTAATCTCCATATTACGGCTACCCGCACCACTACTTGCCAATGAATATGCGGTTATTGTTTTTCCAGCAGCATACAGAGAACCATTTACGAGATTAACAACATTATTCGAGTTTCCAGGGGAGTCATAAATGAGGTCATCAGCCAATGTAACACCGCTACCAGGTTTATTGATCGTGAGGGTCATTCTACCCATTATGATACCGTTTGTAGTCAAAACTGAATTGGTGCCACCCAAAATGTCCACGAGGATGGAACTATAGGTAACTGTTGGCGCCAGTGTAAAGTTTCCATAAATGCTTAGCCGGGATGTACCTGAACCGGTTATAATAGGATTATTGGGTACCGCGAGGTCCCAGGTCATATTATTACAGAACGAATTAGCATCCACTGTAACGGTTCGTGTAGCTGTCGTAGTGCCAAATCCACTACCAGCATCAAAAAACACATTATCTCCAGCGGCAGGAACAATACTGGGAATGCTACCACTAGTGCTACCAAGACGCCAGTGATTTACATTGCTCCAGTTTCCTCCACCACCGACCCAATAATAATCGGCTGCTTGGAGTTGAAAAGTGAAAAATAGCAGTAAAAAAAGAAGTAATTTTTGCTTCATGTTGTTGTTTTTTAGGGATTGCAACAAAAGGGGTTAATTTATTAATCGCCGAAAAATTCGGACGACCAAATTTAACCCCTGTCTCCGAAAAGAACCTTAGACATAGTTCTATACGGCAGTAGAATTATTTCTATACGATATAGAAATACTCATCAAAACAATAGATTTCCTGATTTTTCATTAATGTTATCGCAAAAAGATCTTGTATGAGAAAAAATGATAAATTAGCGGCTTAAGAATACATTCCCTATCCCTACTTGTTTATGCGCGGTTCACTTCTTATATTTTTAGTTACACTTACTTTTTATAGTTCTGCCCAAATTCCTTTGTCTTATAGTATTAAACACTATACTGATGCCAATGGCTTGCCTCAGAACAGTATAAAATCGATAGCTAAAGATGATGTAGGTTATGTATGGCTGGCAACCGAGAATGGCCTTAGCAGATTTGACGGGAGTAATTTTATGCATTTTGATAAAGCTTACTCGAATACCAGATCCAACAGGGTTTTCAGCTTTAGACGCGATTTAACAACTCAGAACCTGTACGCACAATATGAGTATCATGAACTCATCTCTATAAGCAGAGGACATATTTCTTCTAGCCCAACTCCTTTTAGCTCACTATACCCCGGAGTAAACCCTCAATTTATGACACAGGAGTTTCCACTTTTAAATCCAGAATATGGAAAGCTTCATATCAAGCTAGATAGTATCAGTTATTATCAAGTTACTTCAGATAGTATTTACTTTCACAACACGACTTTAGCTCCTATCCGAACTTCCAAACTAAAAGAAGAATTCAATTTCTTTGTGTCGGACAGCCAGTTTTTCCAATACAATTCTAATCAAGGGCTTACATTATTTAAAAATGGAAAACCAAAAAGCGTCGTTATAAAGGGCGACCTTAAGACACCAGAAGGTAGACAACCAGAAATCATAAAAATCTACTGGAATGGAGCTACGGACCAAACATTTTTTTTAGTAAATGAATCTCTCTACCTTGTTAAATATGAAAACGGCTATTTAAACACAGAGTTTCTTATAAAGGGTTTTGATTTTGATCAGCAAAAGATCAGAACTATTTACTACGACACGACAGCACGACAACTCTTTATGGGGAGCCTAACTAACGGGCTCTTCGTATTACAACTTCATCAATTTAACCCAAAAAAGTCGACAAGCGGTTTGAAAAACAGTTTTAAATATGCACTACACCCTTATGGCGATAATGCGGTACTTTTTGCCGATGGTGATCTGATCGACAAAAACGGTAAAGTTACCCGATTTCCTTTACTGCCTAGTTATAGTACAAATTTCGCAATGGCAATTGATGATCTTCAAAATATTTGGGTAGTAAAAAACACATCTGTTTATAAACTATCTCCAAAGGGAGACAAATTACTGCAATATTTTGATCTGAAAGAAGAGACTTCCTGCCTGTATATCGATAATCAAAATTCACTCTGGATCGGAACTTTCGACGGCATATATGCCCTGGATTTAAATAAGCATAATGTCCTTCCTGTACGGGTACTAAAAGCAGATCGGGTTTCGGTTCTGAGAAAGCAGGGTAACAGCCTTTGGATTGGAACTCATGGCGGATTATTCAAATACAACCTCGAGGAAAAAAAGCTACAAAGGTTGCCGAAAATGAACAAAATGCACATTAGAGACATTTACATCCCAGAATCGCATTCAACAAACAACGAAACCGAAAGTCCAAAGATAGGCAATGCATTTAATCGCAATAACCAAGTATGGATTTGCACCTATGGAGATGGGGTTTACCTGTACGCGAATAAACAGTTAACAAAAATGCCAATCGATAAGCGTGGTTATCTGAACACTGCACATTGTATACTTGAGGATAAAAATGGCTTCTTCTGGATCAGTACTAATAAGGGGCTTTTTCAAGTAGCACGTAATGACCTTTATGACTATAGCACGGGCAAAATTGCTAAAGTGTATTATCAATACTATAATGAAAGCTACGGTTTCAACAGCAATGAGTTTAATGGAGGTTGTCAACCCTGTGGTGCCAAATTAACAAATGGCACTTTCATTTACCCTTCACTGGTTGGTTCAGTGCTTTTTAACCCTACCAAGTTCAAAGTAAATTTACCCGACAAACCTATTTACATAGACAGAATATTCCGTGATAATGAACATATAAGACTTGCAGATACAATCCATATAGATCAGAATCTATCACGATTGAATATCTGGGTTTCATCTCCCTACTTCGGAGATCCAGATAACATGAGCCTCGAGTACAAATTGGCCTCAAATGATAACTGGGCAAGTCTGGATCGCACATCTATGATTACTTTCAGTACACTATCGGCCGGAAAACATGAACTACTTATTAGAAAACAATCCGGTTTTGGGGATAATACCATTGTTAAAAAACTCAGCATCATTGTTGAGCCTTACTTTTATCAAACCTGGTGGTTTTCCGGACTTCTAATTCTGTATGTGATTGGGTTAATCGCATTCTTCTTTAAAAGAAGAACACAGATGATACTAAAGAAAAATGAGCGTCTGGAACATCTGGTTAATAAAAGAACGGAAGACTTGGAAAAGTACATTGTTGATTTGGAGGAATCACAGTATCTACTCAACCAGCAGACAACATTTCAGAAAAAGCTGCTTGGAGCGATTACTCATGACCTTAAAAGTCCATTAAAGTATATGATGATTATGGGCAAAAAATTATACCAGAATGAGGCGACCAACAGTGTGGTTAAAGATCATCTGCGTACCATTTATGTTTCTGCCAATTCTATGTTTCATTTCACAGAAAACCTACTCAATTACAGCAAGCTTTTTCTCACTGAAAAAACCTCCAAAGACGATTATATCAGTTTGAACCGTCTTGTTTCAGAAAAGATCTCGATTTTCGCTGAAATTGCCAGATACAATGGCACCCTAATCCATAACAACATTCCCGATACGATTACTATATATACCAACCGGGTTATGCTAACTGTAATTATCCATAATATATTGGATAATGCGATCAAATTTTGTCCAAATGGTCAGGTAACCTTTGATGCCAAAAGTACCGAAAAGCATATCAATTTCTGGATTCAGGATACTGGATTCGGAATGCCATCCAGTATTTTGAGTTGGCTGAACGGAGAAAAGGATAAAGATATTATCGATGGACTGGGATTAAAAATGGTAAAAGAGTTTGCGTCAAAAATGAATTTGCAGCTCGAAGTAAACAGTAATACAAAAGAGGGTACAATGATAAAGTTTAGCCTGACACAGGCTGACTAAACTTCCTGATCCTGTTGTCTAAATATTTCAATCAACTCTGAGACATTGGTAATCTTGAGCTTTTCAAAGATATTCTTTTTATGCGTGCTCACTGTAGAAGCCTGCAAATCTAATTTCTCACCAATACTTCCTGTGCTTTCTCCTTCGATAATAAATCTTGCGACCTCAATCTCTCTATTCGTTAATTGATTCAGATTATTTCTGCTTATTCCCTCGTCATAAGTATCGAATAATTGATCCTGAATTACCTGGCTAAAGTATTTCCCTTTCGTAAGAATCCTCCTTACAGCTTGCATAATTTCTTCTTCGGATGTACTTTTCTCAAGGTATCCATTTACTCCTGCTTTTAAATACCTTAAGGCATAAGTACTTTCTTCGTAAGCAGAAAAGATCAGTATTTTAAGATCAGACTGGATATTTCTGATTTGTTCAATCATCTTAAAATTATTGCCTCCGGGAATATTAATGTCCAAAATCAATAAATCCATTCTTTCCTTTTCAAGTACGGCTAGCGTCGTATTTATTGAATTTGCATAGCAGATCTCTGCTTTATTTAAAAAACTACGTATAATCATTCCCATCCCCTGTTGAATTACCAGGTGATCATCTGTTATTAGTACCTTAATATTAGCAGTAAATAAGTCACTCATTAAAACAATTGTATTTCTTTAATTGAAAAAAAGATGAAATAGGGACGTAACGTCTCAAATATATAAAGAATAAGTTATTATTCTTTATCAAGGACAATCTCATTATTCTCAATGGCTTTATCCCTAATTTTAATTGCATCTCTTACTGCTTCTTTTTCTGATGAAGCCATAAGATAAATACAAATTTGATCACCTTTAAAAAAATATTCCCTATTCAATGCCTTTTCAGAGCCTTTCAAATCATTAACAAGATAAATGGAATATTCATCATTATAATTATTGATCAGGACAAAATAACAGTCTCTGGTTATATCTGTATAGAAACCGGGATTAAGCTGACATTCTACAATTCGTGCATCACTATAAGTTTTGAATCGGCTTATATATGCTTCAGCAGTTTGTGCATCATCAAAAGCCACATGTACCGGTATATCCATTTCACCCAAAGGGGAAAGTATGAAATACATTTTCTCAGAAGTAGGAGGCTGATTGAACATCATATTCTTGGTCTTTAATTCAGTATATTTTTTTGTCAATTTATTTCTAGTAAAAGAAGTCCAATCGAACGTAATTAAAAAACCACGGACAACAAAATTATCAATTAAATTAATTCCAACACCTACAAAGTAAAACACTATATCCTACTTATAGTATTTTGATAATAATTACAAAATGTAGTTTTTGATTAAAATTAAATATCAGCATCATATTGTCACAGTTATGTTTATTTCCGGCACAATACTTGCTATGAGTTGCTCGATTAGAAAATTAAATAAACACATTATGATTATGAAAAAATTACTCTTTACTTTAATTGCGGTTGCAGGTCTTTTTACCATGAACGCGACTAACGCAAATGCCCAAGATTACAACAATGCTATTGGTGGACGTTTTGGTAATGCGAATGGAGTGAGTTTTAAAACAAAATTGAACAAAGGCGCAATGCTTGAGTTAATTGGTAACTTTAGAAGCAACAGTGGTGTTAGTTATGCCAATTTAACAGGTTTATATGAAGTTTACAATCCAATTGGTGGTGCTGAAGGTTTGAACTGGTTTTATGGTGCTGGTGCATCGATCGGTTCTTATAAAGTAAAACATGGTGGTGGTAGTGATATCTATCTTTCTGCTAATGGTATTTTAGGACTTGACTATAAATTTAAAGAAGCTCCAATCAACTTGTCATTAGACTGGATGCCAGCTTTACAATTAACTCCAGATACAGGTTTTTGGGGTGGTGATATAGGTTTAGGTGTACGTTTCACATTCTAGACTTCTTTAACATCACAAAAAAAGCGGCATTTTTACAAATGCCGCTTTTTTTGTGATCAGCTTCTAGCTTAACCATAAAAATTACCTTCTCTGAAGAGCATAGGAAAATTTTGTTCTTCTTCAGGACAAAAGGTTCCCTCGATGAAGAGAACGGTTATTTTTACATCCATTGTTTTCTAACTTTCTTTTGCAATTCAGTTGCCTGCTCATCAATCTCCCCTACCAGCTTAATGCCATCGTAATTCTTAAGGGTAACCTTAATATCTTTAAGTTGTCCATCTCTGGCGACTCTAATTACCACTACATCACCTACTTTTTTCGTACTGATTGCAGGCATTTTTTCAACAGCCGCTTCAATCGGTACTCCATCAATACTGATCAGTTCATCATTAGCATTTATTCCATCAACCCAAGCTGCAGAATTACGAAGTACTGCAGACACAAACATTCTACCTTCTGTTTTTTTGGAAGTTACTCCTAAATAAGGGCTGCTTTTACCCTCCAACTCATTGGTTACTTTAATACCTGCATATCCAAAGTATTTAGCATACTCAGGCAGGGTAATACCATTTACATATTTGGCCCAGAAATCAGTAAAGTCCTTTCCGCTGATCTTCTCTACCATCGCTTTAAACTCGGCATCCGTAAATCCTCTTTTTTGCGCTAAGTTTTGGTAATACATCGCTTTCATTACATCATCAAGGCTTTTCGTTCCTTTGGTAGCATTTGAAATTTCAAGATCCATCAATAGACCCACCACTTCACCTTTGGCATAATAGGAAACCGTAGTATTGTTAGAGTTCTCATTCGGTCTGTATAATTTAATCCAGGCATCAAAACTAGCTTCAGCTACTGATTGAACTTGTGCTCCAGGAATATTAGATACATTACTTACTGCAGTAACCAGCTGATCAACAAATTCCTTTTCTGTAATAAATCCAGCACGTAACATCAGCTTGTTTTCATAATAAGCAGTAAAGCCTTCTGCTACCCATAAGCTGGTGGTATAGTTTTCATTGTCGTAATCAAATGGGCCTAAAGCTATAGGACGCATTCTTTTTACGTTCCACAGGTGATAATACTCATGAGCCACAAGGTCTAAGAAACCTTTGTAACCCTCTTTAGTGTTGTATTCATTTCTGCTTGCACCCAAAACTGTAGAGTTTAAATGCTCCAGACCGCCACCACCTTTAGTAAAATTGTGAACAATAAAAGTATAATGCTTATTTGGGTTTTCTCCATAAATTGCAGTGCCTTGTTCTACAATTTTAGCCATATCAATTTTAAGCTTTTCTTTATCATAATTACCACCACCATACATAGCTACTTCGTGTTTCACGCCAGATGCGGTAAAGTAAAATATATCCTGGTTACCTACTTCAATCGGACTATCAAACAGCACGTCGAAATCCTCAGCAGTATAGGTAAACTTCTGACCTGCAACAGGCTCCAATCCGGTCGATACTTTAGTCCAACCTTTATATGGATTGATCTTCACCATACTTGGGTTTTTTAACAACCCATCTGGAAACATAAATACGCTTGTACTTGAAAGGAAAGCATGTGTATCATCAATAAAAGAGGTTCTTACAGAAACTTCAAATCCATATACTCTATATTTAATTTTCAGGGTATTGGCTCTTGTAGAATACACTCTCCAGGTATTTTTTCTTATTTTTTCATGTTTCAAAGTTTTGCCATTTGCTGAAGCATTAAAGCCTTCTACACTTTTGGAAAACTCACGTACCAGGTAAGAACCAGGTGTCCAAACCGGCATTTTTACATCAACATAATCCTTAACTAAACCTGAAATGGTCATTTCTACTTCGGCATAATGCGCCTGTGGTTCAATAAAACTTATTTCGAACCCTATTTTCACTTGTGATTTGGCCGTCATACCTACTGCGAGTAATATTACTATTGCGATTAATGGTTTGTTCATATGAATAATTATTGCTAAACTGTGCCAAACTTAGAAAAATTTGGCCCTTAAAGCAAGGCAGTTTAGTTTAGGCGTTCAAGCTCGGGTCCTATACAATTAAGAACTACATCCTGTAACACACTTAATACAAGCTAATCTGGTCATTTTAAATATTTTTGTACGTTAACCTAACAGAACTGTTTTCTTTCTTCGTTGATTATGAATGAAAAAGAATATCAAAAAACACAAATGCGATCGATTAATCTCTTTTGCAAAAAAGAACCACACAAATGAAATTGAAGTACATTATTTACGTCCTTATTAGTTTAGGACTATGTTATTTAATCTATTACAGAGTCACCGAGAACAAGAAAGTGGCAGCAAGAGGAGCCAGCATGGGTGGTAAGGGCAATGCTGGCTCCGGAAAAGGACTACAAGTAGAGGGTGTTATTGTTCAAGAGACAGACTTTACCAACGATCTGGACGTAACAGGCACACTTGAACCTAATGAATCTGTTGAACTTAGAAGCGAAGTATCAGGTCTGATTACCAGTATCAATTTTAAAGAGGGCGCAAATGTAACTAAGGGCGCTTTACTGGTAAAAATAAACGACAGAGATATTCAAGCACAATTGCAGGAAGCCTTGACCAAACAACGGTTATCGGCTACCAATGAAAACCGTTCCAAACAGCTTTTAGAAAAAGGAGCTATCAGTCAGGAAGAATATGACACCTCATTGGCAGACTTACAATCATTAAAAGCTCAGACACAACTAATCCAGGCACAATTGGCTAAAACAGCTATTTACGCCCCTTTCAGTGGTAAGGTTGGCTTAAGATCAGTTTCTGTAGGTGGCTATCTAACCCCATCTACACTAATTGCAAACCTATCAAGCATTAATCCACTAAAAGTTAGCTTTTCTGTTCCAGAGAAATACATCGGACAGATTAAGCTGAATTCAGAAGTGTCTTTCAATACAGATGGTTTTAATAAATCATTTACTGGGAAAGTATTTGCTATTGAACCAGGCATCAATACACAAACCCGTACTTTACAAATCAAAGCATTGGTACCTAATAATAATGATGAATTGTTACCTGGTTCTTTTGTTAAGGTGAAATTGGCTTTAAGCACCTTAAAAGACGTTATGCTGATTCCTAATGAAGCCATCATTCCAGTATTAAATGGGAAAACGGTATACATTAGTAAAGGCGGCAAAGCACAACAGGTACCAGTTGAAGCAGGTACCCGTACTGCTGAACAAATTGTGATCACATCTGGATTAAGTGTTGGCGATACCGTACTAACTACGGGCGCTATGGCACTAAGAAATGGTTCTCCAGTAAATGTTACAGTGGTTAATCACAAATCCAAGCTATGAGTATTTCAACCACCAGTATAAAGAGGCCAGTTCTGGCCATTGTGATGAACCTGATGATCCTGTTATTTGGGGTAATCGGTTATAACTTTTTGGGGGTACGTGAATACCCCAACATTGACCCAACAGTAATTAACGTACGTACATCTTATCCGGGCGCGAACTCTGACATTATTGAATCGCAGATTACTGAGCCATTAGAGAAATCTATTAATGGAATTGATGGGATCAGGAACATTTCCTCCTCCAGTAATCAAGGGAGTAGTAACATTACCATTGAATTTAATCTGGACAAGAATATTGACGATGCGGCGAATGATGTGCGTGATAAGGTATCAGAAGCGGCCAGAAGATTACCCAAAGATATTGACGGTAACCCAGTAGTAAGTAAGGCAGATGCCAACTCAGACGCCATCATTACCATGACCATACAGAGTGATAAACGCAATGTAATGGAGCTGAGTGATTATGCTGAGAATGTGATTGCAGACAGGTTGCAAACCATTACCGGGGTAAGTGGTGTACAGATTCAAGGGCAAAGAAAATATGCCATGCGGATCAGGATTTCTCCAGATAAACTCGCAGCCTATGGCTTGACTTCTCAGGATATTGTTACTGCCCTAGATAGGGAGAACGTGGAATTACCTTCGGGAAAAATCACGGGGGCAAATACTGAACTTATTGTAAAAACTTTAGGAAAGTTAACTGATGTAGAAGGCTTTAACAACCTAATCCTTAAAAGTGACACAGATAACGTCGTAAAATTAAAAGATGTAGGTTTTGTAGAACTCGGTTCAGAAAACGAGGAAACCGTATTAAGAGAATCGGGAAAACCAATGGTTGCGGTGGCACTTATCCCACAACCGGGTGCCAACTACCTTGATATTTCGAAAGAGTTTGACAAACGTTTTGAGCAGTTACAACAAGATGTTCCTGAAGACATTAAACTCAACATATCTTTAGATAATACTAAGTTTATCAAGGCTTCGGTAACCGAGGTTGCAGAAACCATTATGATATCATTGGTCTTGGTAATCCTCATCATTTACTTGTTTTTTAGAGATTGGGCAATTGCGATCCGACCGCTTATTGATATTCCGGTATCGCTGATATTCACCTTTTTCATCATGTATATCTTCGGATTCTCCATCAACGTATTATCGTTATTGGCGATTGTACTGGCAACGGGTTTGGTGGTTGATGATGGGATTGTGGTCACAGAAAACATCTTTAAGAAAGTTGAAGAAGGCTACTCTCCTTTCGAGGCTGCCATTAAAGGATCAAATGAGATATTTTTTGCTGTAATTTCTATTTCTGTCACACTTGCAGCTGTGTTTTTACCCGTTATATTTATGCAGGGCTTCGTAGGCCGGCTGTTTAGGGAGTTTGGGGTGGTAATTGGGGCTGCGGTATTGATATCGGCTTTCGTATCCCTTACGCTGACACCAATGCTGAATGCTTACCTGATGAAAAAAACAGGGCATAAGAAGTCGAGGTTCTATGAAAAGACCGAGCCTTTTTTTGTTGCACTGAATGAGGGTTATGCACAAAAATTAAATTACTTCTTAGATAGAAAATGGCTGGCCATTCCGATTATAGCAGTTTGTATGGGGCTGATTGCCCTATTCTGGGTGGTATTGCCAAAAGAGACAGCTCCGTATGATGATCGTAGTGCCATAAACATGAACGTGTCGACACCTGAGGGATCTTCATTTGCCTACACAGATAAGTTTATGATGAAAGTGCAGCAAATGGTTACCGATTCTATCCCTGAAAAGAAAGTAAGTATTACGATTACTTCTCCTGGTTTTGGAGGAGGCTCTACAAATAGTGGCTTCGTACGGATGGGACTTACAGGTCCGGGCGACAGAGATAAAACTCAAGCGGAGGTTGCTGCTAAACTGACTAAAATTACCAGAACATATTCAGAAGGAAAAGTTACCGTTACACAACAACCTACTATTTCGGTTGGTCGTAGAGGTGGCTTGCCCGTGAACTTTATTATCCAGGCACAGAACTTTGAAAAGTTAAGAGAGAAAGTTCCATTATTTATGGACGAGGTATCTAAAGATCCTACTTTTACAACTTCTGATGTTAATTTAAAGTTCAACAAACCAGAAATTAACCTGACTATTGATAGAGAAAAGGCAAAAAACCTTGGCGTAACGGTTTCTGATATTGGTACAGCATTGCAGTTGGGATTAAGTGGTCAGCGTTTTTCTTATTTCTTTATGAATGGAAAACAGTATCAGGTGATCGGACAATTTGAAGTGGGCGATCGTAAAGATCCTTTAGACCTAAGTTCGGTTTATGTACGAAACAATAAAGATGAATTGATACAGCTCGACAATTTAGTAACTGCTAAAGAGGAAAGCAGTCCACCACAACTTTACCGTAACAACCGTTTTATTTCAGCTACTGTTTCTGCAGGCTTAGCTCCTGGAAAAAGTATTGGCGAAGGTATTGCTGCCATGGACCAGATTTCAGAAAAAATACTTGATGAGACTTTCTCTACCGATCTTGGTGGTGAATCGAGAGACTTTAAAGAAAGTTCATCGAATACATTGTTCGCATTCGGGCTGGCATTGTTACTGGTTTACTTAATTCTTTCTGCTCAGTTTGAAAGCTTTATTGATCCTATCATCATTATCTTAACGGTACCTATGGCGGTTGCAGGAGCCTTTTTATCCCTCTGGATATTCGGACAAAGCTGGAACATATTTAGTCAGATCGGAACAATTATGCTCATTGGTTTGGTAACCAAAAATGGTATTTTGATTGTGGAGTTTGCCAACCAGCTTAAGGAACAGGGCAAAAGTGTACATGATGCTATCAGAGAAGCTTCAGTTTCGAGGTTAAGACCAATTCTGATGACAAGTCTTGCCATCGCAATCGGAGCACTCCCTATTGCATTGGCTTTAGGTGCTGCTGCAAAAAGCAGAATGGGTATGGGAATTGTTATTGTAGGCGGAACAACGTTTGCATTGATATTAACCCTGTTTGTTATCCCGGCTATTTACTCATACTGGTCAAAAGAACATAAACCTAACTCAGATTTACAAGAATCATTAAAAGCAGCATTGGAACATGAAAAAGCTTAATTATATGCCAGGGAGACGTGGCACTTTATTTTGCCTGATGACGGTTTTAATATGGAATACACAAATGGCTTTTGCACAACAAAAGCTGAGCCTGGAACAGGCAATTGCTGTAGCACTAGATAACAACTACGACATTAAACTGGTAAATAACGATATACAGGTTACGAAAAACAATGTAAACCTAGGTAATGCAGGTATGTTACCCAGAGTTGAGGGTAGCTTTTCTGATGGAGGTAGCAGACAAAATATCACCAGAACACAAAGTAATGGCAACCAGCAAACACTTGATGGAGTAAGAAATACAAGTATGAATTACGGGGCATCATTAGGTTGGACAATATTTGATGGCTTGCAAATGTTCACCAATTATGAAAAGCTTAAAGAGCTTCAGAAATTAGGTGAAGTAAATGCAAAAGCAACAATATTGACAACAGTTAGCAGTGTAATTAACTCCTATTACACAGTGTTAAAAGAGCAGCAACTGGTAAATGCCAGAGATAGTGTCCTTGATATTTCACAATTAAGGTTACGCATAGCTAATAATAAATTATCAATTGGCAGGGGTTCTAAACTAGATGTACTTGCAGCTAAAGTAGATTACAATACAGACACTTCTGCCTATTTACAAGAAATCAATCTACTTAAAAATGCTAAGACCTCTCTTAATCAGGTGATGGCAAGGGATCTTAACATTGACTTTCAGGTTGACAATCATATTAATATTGATGGCGCATTAGATTATGCAGTATTGAGCGAGCAGATGTCTCAATTAAACCCAGATTTGCAAAATGCATTTATCAACAGAAAAATAGCAGAGTTGAATTTAAAACAGATTAAAGGGCAGCGTTATCCTGTAGTAGCAGTAAATGGTGGTTATGAGTTTCAGAAAAGTGCCAGTCCAACAGGATTTAACACACAGCAACGTTCCAACGGACTGACTTATGGCCTTACTGCAAGTTTAAACATCTTTAATGGCTTTTTGCAGCGCCAAAATGAGCGCAATGCTAAGATAGGTATCAGTTCTTCTGAATTGACTTTCGAAAAAACGAAACAAGAGATCAATGCACAGTTATTATCTACCTATCAAACCTATAGTACTAATCTCGACTTGCTTAAAATTGAAAAAAGCAATGTGGATATTGCCAGACAAAATCTTGACATCACGTTAGAGAAATATCGTTTGGGAAGTATCTCACCTTTAGAACTTAGAGAAGCACAAAAAAACTCAATTGATGCCATTACTCGTTATCTTGAAGCTCAATATCAGGCAAAAATCACAGAAATCAATTTAAAAGAAATCAGCGGTACTTTAAATATTCAATAAGATTACTATTTTTAGCAAATGATTCTAGTAGCAGACAGTGGTTCTACAAAAACCGATTGGATGGGTTATAGCCCAAATGAACAAATCAGCTTTAGCACACAAGGTATAAATCCTTATTTTCTAAATGCGCATGATATTTTCAAACTTTTTTCAAAGAAGAAAGAAATTGCCAAATATGCAAGTTTAGTTAAAGAGGTTTATTTTTTTGGGGCTGGCTGTTCATCCCCGGATAAAATAGAAGTGATATCAAATGGTATTTCTTCTTTTTTTACTAATGCTTATGTTTCTGTAGAACATGACTTGATGGGCTCTGCTTATGCTACTTGTGGTGAAAAAGAGGGCTTAACCTGTATTTTAGGTACGGGATCAAATATATCTTATTATGATGGAAAGAATTTGCATCATGGAATACATGGATTAGGTTATGTATTGGGTGATGAAGGTTCTGGAACCTGGTTTGGACGTAAATTAATCACTTCATACCTTTACGGTCTAATGCCATCTGAATTAAGTATAGCCTTTGGCGAGGAGTTCCAGATTGACAAGGAAACAGTGATTACCAATGTCTATCAGAAAGCTGCTCCAAATACATACCTTGCATCAATAAGTCGGTTTATGATCAATCATAATGAACATCCGTTTATTGTGAATATACTCCGCGAAGGATTTCAAGAATTTGTAGATACCAATATCAAAGATTATAGTAATTATAAGAGTCTGGATTGCCATTTTGTAGGATCAATAGCTTTTTATTACCAGGATATCCTGAGAGAAGTCTGCTTAAAGAATCACATTAAAGTAGGTAATATTTTTCAAAAACCTATTCAGGGGATTTATAACTACATCCTACAGAAAGAGGGAATAACAGTTTAAGCGCAGTTCTTTTTCGCAATTCTTTTATCCATTTGTCTTCCAATAATTGAAGCAATTAGATTTAGTTTTTCTCTTTCTTTAGGAAGAAGTTCCTTGTATTCTCTATTCATTATACATATAGTACCAATCTGTATGCCTTTGTCTAAGATAATAGGTACGGCTTTATAAAACCTCATGCCCATCTCCGCTGCAATCATAGGGTTGGTTATTAATGCCGGAGAATCTAGTCGATCTTCAACAAAATCAGCCATTTCATGAATAACTGCTAAAGAGCATACATTTGACTCTTTGTATAAATCGGAAAACTTGCTGCCTGGCTGCAGCTTTTTAGGCCAAAGATTATCTTCATCAACAAAATTGATCACTGCAATTTGCATATTCAAAACACCTGCAGTATAAGAGGTTAAATCATCAAGAATTCTTGATGAGTCCGTCCCTACAACCTTATAATGTTTCTTATGATCGAGTCTTGATTTTTCAGCAGTAATTGCTCTATTCATTCTATTCTCCAATTTTCTTTCAATAGTAGGTGCATGTTAATAAAACAATTACCATACCTATTTTACTTTTCCAGGCAGTTATTGATTAAAAGAATCAGAACAACTACTTGATCAGCAAAATATTCGCACTATTAATCGGTTTCAGACCTTTGACGAGCAATTACTTTTTAAAGAATTTATTCAAAAACCGCTGAATAGGAATCAAAGTCGAGTATTATCGAGAATGTACGAGGCAAAATTTACTCAGTTTTCTACTGCTTCATAACTGATAAAAATCCACTCATTTTGAGTGTTTTTTTGATACAAAACTTTGTAGCTTTTATTGGGCGGTATTGTAAAATGAAAAGTAAGCTCATTTTCGTTTTTATCTTTTGGAATAAAGCTGGGGAGTAAAGTATCTGCGATTAGCTTAATCTGAATTTCAGGATGCATAAATTGCTATTTAATTAAAAGATTTTATTTTAATTGTTTATTATACGCAAATTTATCTTATAATTGAATATCTAAACCGCTATTTGATAAAAATGAAATTATTTTTTAACGCTTCTTTGCTTGTCCTAATTAGCTCAATAGCCTTTGGGCAAGAGATGCCGCGTTCAACTCAATACATTTTTAACAGTTACCTTATTAACCCAGCCTTATCGGGAATTGATAATTACACCGATTTAAAATTAGGCTATAGAAATCAGTGGAAAGGTTTGGAAGGAGCGCCCGTTACTCAGTATATTTCGATACATGCACCTATTGGTGAAGACTTTGTTAGGAGTTCTGTAAACTCTTTTTCTGGTGCTGGCTATAATCCATTAAGCCGCAGCTATGTAAATTCATATACTTCTGCTGAACCTCATCATGGAATTGGCTTTTATGCGATCTCTGATAAAGCAGCAAGAATCAGACAAACCAATGTAAATGCGACCTATGCCTATCACCTGGGTTTAAGTTATGATATAAACCTATCTGTTGGCGTTTCAGCAGGGATATCATCTACTAGTATTGATGTAGCAAGTATAACAGTAGAGAACTCATTAGACCCACTTTTAAGTGCCGACTACAATAATAAAATCAGACCTGATATTGGTGGTGGAATTTGGCTTTACAGTCCCCGCTTCTTTGTGGGGGCTTCAGCAAAACAAGTATTGGGTTATCGTTCACCAACCCCAAACAGACAGACTAATTTATCTGCATATCAAACAACCACCTTTTACGGTACTGCCGGTTATAAATTTTTTGTGGATGAAGACATTGCTTTTATTCCCTCCACACTACTCACCTACTGGTTAAGTGCACCAACCACTATAGATGCAAACCTTAAAATTGCTTATCAGGATAAGTTCTGGATTGGCGGCAGCTTAAGGAACAATGATTCTTTCTCAGCTCTTGCTGGTTTTAACATCGCCTCCTTAGTTAACATCAGTTATTCGTACGATGTTACTACCTCTGCATTAAGATCTGTAAGCAACGGTACACATGAGATTGTCCTGGGTATCCTGTTAAACAACAGATACGATGTAAAGTGTTCTACACGTCAGTTCTAAACCTCCTTTTTCTTTGAACAGCTTCTTCTTTAGTTTTTATCGTAACAAGGTAATGCTACCTGCTAATGGCTTACAATCTGCTCTCAGATCAATCCTGTAGTAATACGCCCCTGCAGGAAGATCTATTCCTCTGAAACGACCATCAAATGGTTTATCGTAAGGACCAGCAGACTCATAAACCAGCTGACCACTTCTTGCAAAAACTTTAATGTTGATATTTCCATGCTCCGGCAGTCCTGTTACCGACCAATAATCATTCATACCATCGCCATTTGGAGTCATTGTATTTTTGATATCAAGGTTATCATTGGTCACCTCTACATGAACAGAAGTAAATTCACTATAGCAAGAGCCTAATTTGCGACGGATAAAATAATCACCGGTTCTGCTTACTTTGAAAACAAACTGACCATTTGCACTTTCCATTAATGGTGCCGCATCGGCCATATCCTTATACATTTCATATTTTCCTTCTGCTGGCTCCAAGACACTTATCATTATCTCAGTAGCATAACAAACATTCACCCCTCCAGCCACCGGAGTCTCAATACTGAAGTCATGATTCTCTACAGTATAATAATTACTCCAGGTTTTTCCACAGGAGGTATTGTCTTCAAGGATCATCCGGTACTTACCTGCCGGTACACCAGTCAAGTCGGGCGTAGTTTGATTGTTTCTAACTTTTACCCCATTTTCATCTTCCCAACTATATCTATAAGGAGGAATACCGCCTCTTGCCTGCAAACCGGTTACTGCACCTCGCGACAAGCTACATCCATCATTCGTAGTTGGGATTGCTGTATTATCTACAGATAATATTTCTACCGGTTCAATTCTAAAAGGACCAAATTCCATGGTACATCCATTTGCATCATACGTAAAATATCTGTAAGTCCCCGGAGCAAGATCTTTTAATTCCCTTATTGTACCAGTTGTTAAAACTATACCTGTTGCATCTCTCCATTCAAATCTTACCGGCGTTACTGTTGTAAAATTTAAAGAAATCTGTCCATTATTTAAACCACAGGTTGCATCAGTAATCCGCTCCGTTAATCTGTAATCTGCAGGAATGATTTGATCTATCCTAAAATTCCTGGTATCCGTACAACCGGTAATTGTATTCTTCGCATTCAAAGTATAAGTTCCCGGAGCACGATCCTTTAATTCTAATGCTTCGCCAGGAGAATAAGCACGCTGTTCAAGGATAACGCCTCCAGGACCAACCCATTCAATATAATCGGCCTCATCCACTCTCACATTAGAAATACGACCATTAGGCAGATTACATGTTGATGAAGTGATTTGCCCAACTCCAATAACTACAGATTGAATAGTTGGAATAAAGAAATCTCTTGTTACCGGAGTACAGTCTCCTTCATCCATGATGGTCAATCTATACCAACCACCCTCTACTCCTCTCAATTGAAGTTCAGTCCCTACTTCATCCCCATAATAAGGTGGAACATTAGCATTGTATTTATTCCATTTATAAGTTACTTCTCCTGTAGGCGCCCCACCAATACTAAGTCCGGTTATTTCACCATCAGGGAATCCACACCTTGCAGCGCGAGGTTGAATTGAGGATAAGATGGTAGGAATTGGACGTATTTTAAATTCTCTGCCCTGTTCACTCAATTCACAACCAGCTTCATCTCTAACCACAAGTTTATAAGTTCCCGGACCTAAAGTTACCGAGCTACCTGTTCTGACCGTCGTTCCGTTCTGGTCTATCCACAAAAATATTTTTGTACCTTTTCCCCTTTGTGCAGATGCCGAAAATGGAAACATAGTTTGTCCGCATTGCTCCTGTGGCCAGTTCACAATCAGGTCTGTCATCCTTTGATCTTTAATCTGAAGTAAATCAGAAGTCATAGCTCTACAACCATCATTTGTGATGAGTATATAATTTCCCTCATCCAGATCTTCAATCTTTTGTGTAGTTCCTTTGTCTATACGTGTACCATTATCCAATACCTGATACCATTGAAAAGTAATTCCGTCTCTTGGTTCCGGGACATCAATAGAACCTTTACCGTTACAAGTAACAGGCTCTATTATTATTTCTTCAGGCCTAACTGCTGCAGTAGAGAATGGAGAAGTAGTATAATTAAGTAAAGAAGCGGTGGCAGTTACTTTTCCTGTTATATTACCATCATAGGTCCACCTTCCATCACTACCAGTTAATTTGGTACCGATATAAACTTTACCCTCACATATTCCATGGCAATTATCAGTATAAAAAAGTTCTACAGTTGAGTTTGGCGTTGCTTTTCCCGAAAGGAAATCTGACCTTATAACCAGAATCTGAACAAAAGGCTGAGCAATATTTGTAGTCTGTCCTATGCCCGACAACCTGTTACAATACATACTGTTTCTAGTAATGGTCACAGGTTTGGCAGATAGGGATTCTATTCCATAATCATTATTGGCAATTTTGTTTGTCTTTGCATCCGTATCCCCACCAATCGTTCCAACCGCGCCAATTTCAATCTTAATTCCAATTCCATTACCCAGTTCTTCCGTACCAAATTTGCCTGTTCCAATACTGTTTCCTGTTACTACAAAATCGGCGTTTGCAATAGATAGACCATTTGATTTCTGACCGACAATAACGTTTCCACGCACATGGAGATTGGTATTGTAAGCGTCTACTTTTACGCCTGATATTTCTATACCAGAGGTTACATTAAAAAGAGGAATCCCTCGATATTCTCCAGTTCCATGTACATCACTCCCAATATTATTGTTTACGATGTTGATACTGAAACGAGGTACACCAACACTATTCCCTCTTATATCTACGTTAATTTTATTTGCTGAAATCAAGTTGCCATCACCAGGATTATCGCCACCAATGGTAATTGCTCCCTCTCTAAAATCTATGGCGTTAATACCACTCATATTTGTTTTGGCGGTTACTCCATCATAATGTAATCCTATGATATTTGATTGGATATTGATGTCAGTAATGGGTTGTAGTGTAAGGTAATAGTTGTTGACATTTCGAATAGCTATTCCATTCTGATTTCCGCTAATCACGTTCCCTTTTCCGGGAGCACCAATCTTAATGTTTTTAGCTTTTGAATCAATTATAATTCCTGATGCCTGAATATTGGTATTCTGTATATTCGTAATCCTTGCAAAGTCTTTGATATATAAACCATAAATCTCAACATTAGTTGTCTGAACATCTTGAGTGTTAGTCCCAATAGTAAAACAAGAACTAAAACCAGGGAGAAAACTCGCATCTTCAGGTTCAATAATCACTCTTGCTCCTGATACACCCAGTGTTCCACCTGCTACCTGTGATGATCCATCAATAGTTACATTAGACGGAATACTTGGCAATTGGCTCTTGAGTCTGATGGTACGATATGCATCATTAGTCATATCTGTCCCAGTTAAATTAAAGTTGATGATAAATGGATCAGTTCGGATTGCTGGAATTGCCTGTATAGCCGCTCTTAAAGTAAAAGGGCCACTATCTGCCGTACTGGTTACCGTAAAAATAGTTTGAGCATACCCATAGAAACTACTGAGCACCAAGAGCATGAGAACCGCGTATTTAAAAAAGCGCATATTTAAAAATGAAATGCCAATTTACAATTTAATGTAATTATAACATAAAAATTTTTAATAATACACTCAAAATAAGCTACAAAGTAGAAACCCCATATAAACTCTTAAGAAAAAGTCTATACGGGGCTCCACAGAGAATTAGTACTACTATTTTTTGGTAACCTTAAATTCAGTTCTTCTATTTAGTGCTCTTCCATCTGGGTTATCTTTTCCATCCGGAAGCTCATTTGGTGCAATCGGTTTGCTCTCACCATAACCTTTACTAGTCATTCTATTACTGCCGATACCTTTTCCTATTAAGTATTCAACACACGATCTCGCTCTTCTATCCGAAAGGTCGAAGTTATAAGCATCGGTACCTTTACTATCAGTATGTGAACTTAGTTCTATTTCGATAGTAGGGTTATCAATCATAATATCATATAAATGATCTAATTTTTCTTTAGAGTCAGGTGTTAATTCTGCTTTATTGAATTCATATAAAACATCCTTAAGTACAATTGGTTTATCCATTTCAAACGGAGTTAAACACAATTCAGGACTAAATAAAGTATCTCTTTCTGCCATTTGACCATAATTAA
This sequence comes from Pedobacter hiemivivus, assembly GCA_040393085.1. Classification (GTDB taxonomy): domain Bacteria; phylum Bacteroidota; class Bacteroidia; order Sphingobacteriales; family Sphingobacteriaceae; genus Pedobacter; species Pedobacter hiemivivus_A. Next base: position 41,264 of record JBEBUV010000027.1, read on the forward strand.
AAGTCAATGTTTTACTAAAGTATTTATCCTTTTCTGCAGTCAGTTTAAAGTATCTGTTTGAATTTACTTTAAAGCTGTATTTACCATCAGCATCAGTTTTCACTCTAAATTCCTGTACTGAATCGGCAAGTATTACAGTTGCATCTTTTAATGGTTCGAATGTATTACAATCCAATAATCTACCTTTTATAGTCAGGTGACGTGTTTTGAGATGAAGAAGTTCTAAACAACAAGGCGAATCACGGTCAGAGCTAATCAATGCATCTGATCCATCATCATTGAGCGGTGTATAATAAAGATCATCTTTTGCTGAGTTAAAAGGGTATCCCATATTTCTTGGCTCAGACCAGGTACCAAAATCACCATCGCTTTCAAAGAAATCAAAACCACCCATTCCTACTCTTCCATTCGTACTAAAAAGCAATCTTTTAGTTACCCCATTATAATAAGGAGCCTGATCATCTTCTGGAGAATTGATCACATTACCCATGTTTACTGCCGTACCTAATGATCCGTCTACACGAATCGCCGCATACCAAAGATCGTATTTACCAGATCCACCTGGCCTGTCAGATGAGAAAATTAGAAACTGTCCGTCTTTAGTTACAAAAGGTTGCATTGAGTTAAATCCTTTCACATTGATCTGACTTCCCAGTTCAATTGGTTCAGACCATTCTTTTGAAGCACCTGGCGTTGCATTTAGTTGGTATAACTTCTTGTTACCAGATGTTGTCCAGCTAGTCACATAAGCATACTTACCACTTGGATGAAAAGCGGGGGCTGCCGACTCTCTGTCATTCCCTATAACTGCGGTTTTACTAACTTTAACATCATTAGATATTGGATTACCATCCGTAACATAAACCGTATTTAGGAATGGAGTCTGATTTCTAGTTACCTTACCATTATCACTCATCAGCACTTCCTTTTTATTTCCAACATTTATTTTTCTAGATGAAGTAAAGTATAAAAGGCCTCCCTTTAAGTAAGGCGTATAATTAGAACCAGTATTATTTATCTCATTATTCACTCTAACTGCGCTATACATCCTTGGGTAACGTAATTCCTGTAAAGCAAACTGGCAGGAAGCAAGCTCCTCTTTCGCCAATTTTGTATATATATCCTGAACTTTATATTTGTCCAAAAATATATTAAATTGGTCAATTGCCTCTTGATATCTTTGCATAGCACGCAATGATTCACCGTACCAAAGGGTACTTAAAACATATTTAGGGTTCTTATAATCCTTAGCTACTGCGTAAATCTTTACAGCTTCTTCATAGTTCTTGAATAACCTTAAAGACTCTGCCAGATGGAAGTTTAAGTATTCTTTCTCTACAGTTTCTTTTGGATCATCTTCAGTGATTTTATTTGCAAAACCATAAGGTACTACCACAAAAGCTCCTGAACTATCTTTTACAAGACCCAATGCTTTTTTATAGTATTCGGATGCGGCGAAGTATTCTTTATTTTGAAAATATACATCCGCTACTCTTTTGTTATTTGTTACAAATTGTGCCTGTACGGAAGCGGAAATTATACAGAGTATCAGAAGTATCTTTGTTTTCATCATTATATCATTAATGGGAGATTTCATATTAGTTCAACTATAGTCGTGGACAAAAGAAGTTCGGTCCCAGGATTCCTTTTCTACCTGTAAATGCAACAGAAAGTTCCAACCCTCCTCTACTACCAGTAACTCGATTTAAACTGGAAGTGTTAAAGTCATAGCTCAATCCAAACACCATATTTTTAAGGTGTAAACCAAAAAATGCAATAGCTGAATCATCTACCCTATAATTAGCTCCGAACATCAGATCTGTTTCTGCATTAACCATATACTCAGCATAACCACCTGCTGCAATTTCGCGGGCATTTCCTTGTTTCATATACAGTGCTGTAGGTGTAAGACCAAATTGTTCGTTAAGTTTAACCCGGGCTCCACCATGTGCAGCATAACGTATTGGCATACGAACATCATTCCCTAAAAACTTATCTATTGGCCTGGTAATATGACCGGCCATCACTCCGCCAAATGCATTTACTTTTTGGTCAGGATTTCCGTCAAAATACATAACGCCCACATTCACATCAGGTACGAGTGTATTGGATGAAGAGAAAGATTCACTAATTCCCAGACTAGGATCATATCCTGTAACTGGATTATACTGGCTTCCCAATGTTATTTTTGAGGGATTAAAGCTTTTATTCAGGACGCCTGCCTGTACACCAAAGTTGATCATATTTAATCCCTGACCACCGAAGTGAATACGGTAAGCTGCAGAAACCATTGCGTTTAAGTGATTATAACCGATATCACCAGCACTTTGGTTAAGTACCATTGCTCCGAAAGCCAGGTTTTTAACCGGTGCCATATCAAATGAGGCACCCCCTGTTAAAAATGAGTTGGAAAGTGCTCCCCATTGCTGCTTAGCATTTAAAGACACCCTGTACTCCCCATCTGTAACACCGGTTAAGGCCGGATTTAACCATAGTGGATGCGCGTAATATTGAGAGAAATGGGGATCGATCTGTGCGATCCCCTTAAATGTTCCCAATGTTAGAATTGCCCCAATGGCTATTGTTTTTATTAGTCTCTTCATGATAAATTTTATTTTCATTATTACCTGGTGCATCTTATCTTAAAAGTGTTATGGTTCCTTTTTTAGTGGCTTTTGTGCCATCATTAAACTCAACCTCCAGGTAATACACATATACCCCATTTGGCTGCATCTGCCCTTTGTAAGTTCCGTCCCAACCGTTTTGTATGTTTAGCGATTCGTAAATGAATTGACCCCACTGACTGTACACACGCAACTGCATTTTAGCGATGGTATTTCCATATACATAGAACACATCATTTTGACCGTCATTATTTGGCGTGAACGTGTTTGGAACAAAAATGTTATTTCCTAATGGATTTTCACTTGTGCCTGTAAAGGTGGTTGCATCACTTAACTGACATGCCAACTGTCCTGCTGCTCTTACTCTGATCGTTACTTTCTGATCTGGTTGCAAACCTGAAATCAGATGAGTAGTTCCAGCAACTCCTGAACTTGGTGCTTTCCAGTTTAAGCCATTGTCTTCCGACACTTCATAAGCTGTTGCTCCTGTTACTGCCGGCCATGCAAAAGTGATACTTGTTGCAGTTGCAGACTGAGTTGAAACTACCGGTGCATCTAATTTGCTTAATACAGTTACCGTAATTGCAGTTCTTGTAGCGCTGGTACAACCTGTACTATTACTGCTGCTACCTACATAATAGATCGTTGTTGCTGATAATGCAGGAACATTAAATGTTGTTCCGTCTGCCAGTCCTGTTCCACCAGTTGCTGATGTATACCATGTATATTTTAATGCTCCATCCGGATTGTTTACAGTTAACACTGTTGTGCTACCTGGACAAAGCGCATCTTCTGCACCTGATACTGATGGTGGCGGTAATGGAATTGCACCAGCATTTACAACTACCGGAGTACGTGAAGTACTGATACAGCTTCCTGAGGTCGCTTCAACATAGTATGTAGTAACTGCTACTGTTGTTACAGGTGTTGTAAATTGTGTACCTGTTCCCAGTATTGCTGTACTTGTTGCTGTTGCATACCAGTTGTAAACAACTCCATTTTCTGCTCCAGTTACAGATAAAACAGCTGTACTACCTAAGCATGTATTTACTGTGCCTGAAACTACCGATGGAGTTTGAGGTCTGCCAGTAACTACAACCGTTACTTTCACTCTGCCATTTACATTACCACAATTAGTAGTATTTGTAGCTTGTACATAGTAATCAACACTTGCATTCAATATACCTGTGTTAAATACAGGTCCTGTGTTTTTTAAGTCTCCGCCAGTTGCTGAAGTATACCATTCGTAGATAACACCTACTTGTGAATTCTGAATGGTCAATTTAGTGGCATCACCCGAACAGATTGCTGTACCTGCAGGATCAATGATTGGTACGTTAGGTACAGGGTTAACTGTAACTGTTACCATTTTTGCTGATCCAGGAAGGTTGGCACAAACACCATCACCTTTTACCGTTACATAGAATCTTGTAGTTGCAGTTAATCCTGTTATGGTTAAATTCTCGCCTACACCTTCTACATTGGTTAATGCTGCATCACGGTACCATGTAAATATTGGATTGTTTACTGTAGCACTGCTTGCAGTAAGTTGTGCTGGAGCTCCAGAGCAAATCGCCTGATCAACAGCAATAATATCTGTTAATCCCGCATTTCGGGTTACGGAAACCGTAACCACTTTTGCGGAAGTTACATCATTTGCGCAAGCATTGGTTCCGCTAACCGTCACATAATACTTTGTTGTAACAGTTAAGGCAGGTGTGGTAAATGTAGGGCCTGAGAACGCAAAATCAGTTAAAGAAGCATCACGATACCATCTAAATACTGGGTTATCTACTGTTTTACTACTTGCTTCAAGTATAGCAGTAGTTCCAGCACAAATTGTTTGATCTAGTAGATCAATATCTGAACTTGTAGCGTTACGGTTTACAGTAACTGTTACTATTTTCACTGAGTTTGCATCATTAGCACAAACGTCACTTCCGCTTACAGTTACATAATATTTAGTAGTTGCATTTAAAGTAGGCGTAGTAAATGAATCGCCTTTAGTCGCTAAATCTGTTAAATCGGCATCGCGATACCAGCTAAACACTGGATTGTTTACCACTGTAGTACTAGTAGCTTTTAAAGTTACCGCTGTACCAATACAAGTAGTTCTGTCTGCTGCATCAATATCTGCTGCAGTAGCATTTCTATTTACAATCACCGTTACTACTTTAGATGAAGCTGCATCGTTTGCACAAGCATCGCTTCCACTTACCGTTACATAATATTTAGTAGTAGCTGTAAGCAAATCAGTAGTAAAGTTTGCACCTACAAATGGCTGATCAGATAGATCATCATTTTTATACCACCTAAATACCGGATTTTTCACCTTAGTGGTCGATGCAGTTAAGTTAGCTGCAGTTCCAGAGCAAATTGTTTGACCTGTCGCAACGATATCCGAGGCAATTGCATTTCTATTTACAGTCACCGTTACCACTTTTGCTGATGAAGCATCATTGGCACAGATTTCTGTTCCACTAACAGTCACATAGTATTTAGTAGTAACTGTTAAAGCTGGAGTAGTAAAGCTATCTCCTTCAACCGGAGTATCTGTTAAAGCTGGCGTAGTATACCATTTGAATATTGCACCTGCAATTCCAGGAGCTGTAGCAGTTAGTGTTGCTGTAGAGCCTGAACAAATAGATGCGTCTGCTGCCGTAATATCAGTAGCTATTGCATTTGCTTTAACAATTAATGTAATTTTTACTCTTGTTGCATTTGTACAGCTGTTTGCATTTACAGCTTCCACAAAATAATTATAAGTGTTTGCAGCAAGGTTTGCAGGAGTAGTATAGCTGATGTTGTTTGCTACCAATAGGTTTCCACCAACTTCAGCGTCATACCAATTATATACCACACCACTTACTGGTGTTACTTTTAAAGTTACTGAAGAACCAATACAAGTTGAAGCTTGATTACCTGCATCAGCTACCGGAGGTGCTGGCACTGGCATAATGGTTACTACTACTTTTACCCTTACACTTGGACAAGCTTTTCTTTCTGCTACAACAAAGAAATCGTGATTTCCAGCTGTTAAATCAGTTGGTGTATTGAATGTTCCCCCATCTGCCATGAATACAGTTCCCTTGTACCATTTATAGGTTACATTCGGCATTGGGTTATTGATTGATAAAGTTGCTGATGAACCTTCACATGCATTTGCAGTTTTCGCTGCTACTGTAGGTGCTACCAATACACGTTGTGCATAATTGATATCTATTGAAGTGAAAGCACTAGCAAGTCCTGATTTTAATTTCACCTGAACTGCATCAAATGTACTGGTTGGCACAAAAGTTAGCAGAGCTTGCGTACCACCACTCAATAATTCAAGATTGATTAATGCTGCGTTACTAATGATGGTTGCATCATTATTACTTGTTCCATTTTTAAGTGTACTAATTTCCAGAGATGGTAATACAGATAGTGAAAGTATTTTTCCTGGAGAGGTAAGCAATATACGAACCGTGTCGCCCAGATTTGATATTCCATCAAAACCTAGTTGCTGAAAAACAGCACCATCCAATAAACCTACAGGCACAACCAGTGACGATGCAGTTGAGGCATCATCATCAACAGCCAGCTCAGGATTGAAAACACCACCCAGAACAACTACGCCTTCCTTACCATTAACTTCTGTAATTGCAGGTTCACAAGGAACATCAGTAGAACCATCATTAGGAATAGTAGTTACTTGAACTGTAGCTCTTGTAATAGTAGTACATCCACCTGGGATTGAACCTTCAACATAATATGTAATTACACCTGGCGTTGGTTGAGCAGGAGCTAAGAAAGTATTTCCTGTTTCTAATAATTGTCCACCAGTTGGTGCATCGTACCATTTAAAGATTACGCCTGCGGTAGTAGACGAAGCTGTTAACAATGCAGGTGTATTAACTTTTACGGTAATGCTAGGCGGAGTGATAATTGGGATATCTAAATCACCAACTTCAATTGTTGCTGTTGCAGCAGCCGAAGTAATACCACAAGTATTATCAACCGCTACAACTGTATAAGTTTCGCTGGTTAAACCTACTGTAACCTGTAAAGTTGTACCATCTGGGTATGGCCCATTTGCACCAGACCATTTATAAATGATTCCGGGAATTGGGTTTTTAACACGTAGTATCACATCATTGTTTGCACAAGTAGTTATAATCGGCGATTCCAGTTCTGGTATTGCCGGAGCTGCACTTACTTTTACATCAATTACAGATTTATAACTGATACAATTAGCAGCATTACTGGCAGCAACATAGAACTTAGTGTTTGCAGTTAAAGGATCGGTAACAAATGTAGTTCCGTCTTTACCTGCAATGTAGGCACCTGTATTGTCGTACCATTTATAAATTAATACCGGATTAGGGTTTGCTACTGATAAAGTAGCTGGTTGAGTAGCACAAATATTAACTACAGA
>JBEBUV010000028.1:0-43411 GCA_040393085.1 Pedobacter hiemivivus
TGTTTTTCATCCAAAATGAAAGCAAGTACACCATGCCCTACAGGATGAAGATCAAATTCTACCCTTGGCTGCGAATCTCCAAGAATCGAATACATATATCCCTGTATATAAGGTTGTAAAACAGGATGCGGTATGTAAGCAGTAGTACGCATTTAGTAAATCTACATAATAATTACGTTTTTGAAATATAAATTATCCTACCTCTTTATGATACTATTTTTCAAGTTTTATGATCAGGACTTGTATTATTACCCGGTATATCATAAATTGATCGTACCAAAAATAAACCATTCCCATGAAAGCCGTTGAATACCGTTTACCTAGAGATTTTGATAAATCGTTTATTGTATTTACTGAAAAGGGACCCTTTTTCCCATGTCCATGGCATTATCATCCAGAATACGAATTTGTATTAGTGAATAAAAGTACCGGTAGGAGAATGGTAGGTGATCATATTGGGTACTTCGACGAAGGTGATCTTGTTTTTATGGGTCCCTCGTTACCACATGTTTGGGTAAATGATCCAAGTTTTATTAATGGACAAGAGAAATATCAGGCGGACGCTACAGTTGTTCATTTTGCAGAAGATTTTTTAGGTCAACACTTTTTAAACATCCCTGAATTGGAGCCGCTACGAAAAATACTGGCGCTTTCTAATCGTGGACTTGAAATTAAAGGGAAAACTAAAAAATCGATCAATACAATAATGAAGAAAATGACTCATCAAAGTGGCTTAGGTCGCCTTTCTTCATTGTTTACCATTTTCGACACCATTTGTCAAAGTAACGAATACGAGCCATTGGCTAGTCCCTCTTACATGGCAAATACTCAGGGTATTTATACAGACCGTTTTAGCAAAATAACAGATTATATCATTCGAAACTTTCACCGGGAAATTACACTAAATGAAGTTGCCAGTGAAGCCAATATGGCTACTACAACATTTTGCAACTTCTTTAGGGAACATTACCGTATGACATTTATTGAATATCTGAATTCTATACGTATTGGACATGTTTGTCGGTTACTGGGCGAACGGGATCATAACATTATTGAAATTGCTTATGAGTGTGGTTTTAATAACCTGGCTAATTTTAACCGGCAGTTTAAACGACTGAAAGGTATGTCGCCAAGTACTTATAAAAAAACTATAGTGATGTAAATTTAATTCGGCTAATCCCTTACCGAAATATTGTATCAGATATCTAGATAAAAGTAGTAGGCAGTATACTTAATCCCCGCTACTTTTGATAGTAATGAATAAATCGACTACATACCCCCTCATCATCATTGGCATTTTGTTTTTTGTCTTCGGCTTCATCACCTGGGCAAATGGCGTGCTAATTCCATACTTTAGGGTAGGATTGGAACTCAATAATTTCCAGTCTACATGGGTAGCTTTTTCCGCATATGTGGCCTACTTCTTTATGGCTATTCCATCGGCATGGATTCTCAAGCGTACCGGATATAAAAAAGGTATGATGTTAGGCTTATTGGTCATGGCAATCGGAGCCTTTCTTTTCGTTCCAGCAGCTTATCTCCGTGCGTATTGGCTTTTTCTGACTGGTCTATTTGTGATGGGTACTGGTTTGGCTCTTTTACAAACCGCAGCCAACCCCTATGTTGCTGTTATCGGACCGATTGAAAGTCATGCAAAACGTATAGGATTTATGGGTCTAGCCAATAAAATTGCTGGTTTTATTAGTTTAGCCGTATTGGGATCTGTATTTCTGGCTGATGCAGATGGTATTATTGAACTGTCAGCTAACGCATCGGACGCTGCTAAAGACACTATATTGGCCAACTATATGCTACAGGCGGTTGGGCCTTATATAATAATTACACTCATTTTAATTTTGCTGGCAGCGATGATTCATTTTTCCATGCTCCCTGAAGTAGATGAATCTTTGGAAACTCAGGCAGAAAATGTGTCGACCGGCAAAAAAAATCTCTTCATGTTTCCTCACCTCCTGTTCGGAATAATTGCTTTGTTTTTCTCAGCTGCATGTGAAGTGATTCCTATTGATGGTATAATTCTATATAGCTCTGCTTTAGGTATTCCAATTGGTGAATCCCGCTATTTTGCTCAATATACACTTGTTGCCATGACCTTGGGTTACGTAGCGAGTATTTTATTAATCCCTAGATATCTTTCACAACAAAGCGCATTACTAGCATGTACCATATGGGGTATGACCATGACAATTGGCGCATACATGACCGAAGGAATTATTTCAGTTGCCTTTGTCATTGCTATGGGCTTCAGCTCAGCTATGCTTTGGGGTACTATATGGGGATTAGCGCTTAAGGGCCTTGGACAATTCATGAAGATGGGGGCTGCATTATTATTAATGGCAGTAGTAGGTGGAGGAGTATTTCCCGTCATTTTTGGACGACTGATAGATGTTAATCTTGCTCTACCACAGAATGCCATATTGCTACTTTTACCTTGTAATATCGTCTTACTTAGCTACTCCTTATATATTTTTCGCAGGAGTAAGAAGAAAACACCATAGAAATAGTTTAATAAATTCCTTTTATAAATGACATTTCCCGGGAGATGAATATCTCCTGTCGACTACCAATAATACAAAATTTGTATAACCATTTATTTTATAAACCAAACCCTAAAAAAATGAAAAGAGTTGTTTACCCTATACCTAAACGCATAAGGAATTGTTGTGTGCGTTGGCTTAGCTGTCAGTGGCATATATTATGTCTCATGAAGCTAACTCTAGTCTTTAACTTGCTATTTAGCTTTCAAGTAAAGGCAGACATCCCCGAAAGAACCAGTCTACCATCCAGTTCAGTAGAGAAAATTAGCCAACAAAGTATTCGTGGGAAAGTTACCAACGAAAATGGAGAAGCTCTGGCCGGAGTGAGTGTACGACTAAAAGGTACCACGGCGGGAGCCACTACTTCGGCAGATGGCACATATACTCTATCAGCCCCATCTACTGGTACATTAGTTTTTAGCTATGTTGGCTTTACTACATACGAAATCACTATTGAGGGACGAACAACCATTAATATAGTTCTGCAAAAGAAAGACATAGATCTGGATGAAGTTGTAGCTATCGGTTATGGAACGGTTAAAAAAAGTGACTTGACCGGTGCTGTTTCTTCCGTATCCAATAAACAATTCAAAGATCAACCGGTGAAACGAGTTGAAGATATTCTTCAAGGTCGTGCAGCTGGAGTGGAAGTTACTACATTAAGTGGTATGCCGGGCTCTGCTCCAAAAGTTCGTATACGGGGAACAACATCAATCAATAAAAACAGTGATCCTTTATATGTTATAGACGGAATTGTAGGTAGTCTGGAGAGTATTAATCCATCGGACATCCAATCTCTTGAAGTACTGAAAGATGCCTCTTCTACCGCTATTTATGGCTCTAGAGGTGCAAATGGCGTTGTATTGGTCACTACTCGAAAAGGAGCAGAAGGGAAAACAATGATTTCATTAGATGCATCCTTTGGCTATTCTAATCTCTCAAAACAATATGATTTATTGAATGCTTACGATTATGCTTTAGCCCTCAATGATATCCGAGGATCAGCCACCATCTCCGCTCCTGATTTGGAAGCTTATAAGAATGGTACTAAAGGTATCGATTGGATGGACGTGATCACGCAAACAGGTATAGCCAAAGAATATAAATTAACTATATCTGGTGGAAATGAAAAGAATAGATATTTCATCTCCGGGAATTTGCTTGATCAAGATGCAATTACGGTTACAAGTAAGTTTCAACGCTATGGTTTTAGAGTAAATCTGGATAACGAATTAACACCTTGGTTAACGATGTCGACTAAACTAAATGCATCTAGAGCGTACACCCACAATGGTAGTCTTGATTTGGTAACAGCACTCAATTATTCGCCGACCATGGAGATGAAAAATGAAACAACCGGTGTGTATAATGTAGACCCATATAATGCACTTACTCAGAATCCATATGGTGCAAGAATGGTCAATTACGATGACAGTTATAGATATTATCTGAACGGAAATGTAACATTCTTATTCAAGATTATTAATGGCCTAACATTTTCTACTCAGGGAGGTTATAATTATTACAATTTACCTTCTTATACTTTCAATTCAAAATTAGTTGGTCCGGGACAGGCCAATGGTATGAGCAACAAAAGTGGCTTAAATATTTATTGGCAAAACACGAATAACTTAACCTATCAAAAAACTTTTGGCGATCATAGTCTAACTACAACTGCGGTATTCGAAGTAAATAAACATGAGGATACTGGTTTATCGATAAGTGGTACAAATTTGAGTAATGAAATTGTTGGGTATTGGAATATTGGTAATGCCGCTACCAGAAACGATGGTAATTGGTATGGAGCATCTGCCATTGCTTCGGGAATTCTGCGTGCAAATTACGATTATAAAAAACGGTATTTTGTTACAGCTGCCTTAAGAACTGATGGTTCTTCAAGATTTCAGAAAGATAATAAATGGGGATATTTTCCTTCTTTAGCTCTTGCCTGGGATGTAGCAAAAGAAAGCTTTATGAGCGATCAAAATCTCTTTCAACAAATGAAATTGAGAGCCAGTTATGGTGTTACAGGGAATCAGGATATTACACCTTATAGTACATTGGGAATGTTGCAATCCACCTCGTATGGTTGGGGTACATCCGAAAATTATACCGGCTATTGGGGTAATTCATTTGCCAGTCCTAATGTAAGCTGGGAAAAAACCTATCAATATGATATTGGTTTAGACTTCAGTATATTAAACAATACTTTAAACTTTACTTTCGATTGGTTTAAAAAAACACCAAAGAATCTATTGTTTCAAAAAGTTGTGCCGATGTATAATGGAGGCGGTTCATTCTGGGTAAATCAGGGCGAAGTGAAAAATACAGGGGTTGAGCTTTCAATGACTGCCTACCCTTTAAAGAGCAATACAATAACCTGGGAAACCAACTTCAATGCCTCTTTTGTAAAAAATGAGATTATAGACCTGGCTGGTAATGATTTTATTCTAGGTTATAATTATTCTGATTATGGAGGTCCTATGCAAGTAATGAAACCTGGTTATCCAATTGGTTCTTTCCATTTATATCAATGGAAAGGATTCGATGACAAAGGTGCTAACCTTTATCAAAAAGCTGACGGAAGCTTAACTACCAGCCCAACTGCCGATGACTTGACGACCATGGGACAATCTAATCCTGCGTGGAATTTCGGATGGAACAACACACTAAGTTGGAAAAACTGGAGTGCCAATATATTCGTTAATGCCGCAACTGGAGCTAGCCGTTTGAATTTAAGTCACTACACAGTTGCCTCTATGTCTGGCGGATATCGCTTTTTCACCCTACATGATGCCTATTTCAAGGGCTGGGATTACGTGAGTGACAAATCTCAAGCAGAATATCCGAGCCTTAGTAATTCAGATAGTAAGAATTTTGGCAATTCAGATCGTTGGTTGGAGGATGCCTCTTTTGTAAGATTAAAAAATGTCAGTTTAGCTTATCGTATTCCTAAACAGGTGGTGAAATTTGCAGATATACAGCTATCGCTAAGTGCGCAAAATCTCTTAACTATAACCAAATATAAAGGGATGGATCCAGAAGTTTTCAATTTAGGAGAGGGGCTTGATTTTGGAGCATACCCTTCGTCTCGAACAGTCACTTTCGGTGCTAAACTAACTTTTTAATAATGGATTATTTAATAACAGATAAGTATATGAAAACGATATATAAACACAACGCAAAAATAGTGTTGTTTATTCTTCTGGTCTTGTGTCATGTTTCCTGTAAGAAGTTTCTGGAAGAAGATCCGAAAGGCCAGCTGGCAACACAAGGTTTTTTCGCAAATAAGGAAGATCTAGATGCTTCATTGAATGCATTGTATTATAATGTAGCGAGATCACAAGATAATAACAGCTATGTTGGTACAGATTTTTTGGCCGGAGATGATATTTCAACACACCCGGCGAGTAATAAACAATCCTTGCGGGAGTATGATCAGTATGATGTGGCGGATAATAATGCCTGGATGCCATCTTTATGGCAACAACGTTGGCAAGTGATAAAATCTGCTAACTTTATTATCAATAATGCGGCAAAAACACCTAATGTGTCAGAAGCGGAAATTAATGCCGCTATCGGGCAGGCATCTTACTGGCGTGCCTACTCCTACTTTTACCTGGTAACTACCTGGGGACCTGTACCTATTATGCTTGAAGAGGAAGTCAACTATCAGGCTCAGCTACAATCCGAAGAAAAAGTCTACGAGTTAATCATAGCTGATTTGAAATATGCGGAATCGAATTGTTTAGTACAATATACTAAAGAACCTTATGCTCGAAATGGAATGAATATAGCAGTAAGCCAGGGAGCTGCAAAAGCGACTATGTCCTATGTATATATGGCAATGGCAGGATGGCCACTTAATAAGGGTGTACCATATTACCAATTAGCAGCAGAAAAAGCTAAAGAGGTAATAGATGGCGCAGAAAATGGCACCTACTATTATACCCTGTTGGACGAATATCGTAAAGTCTATTCATGGGAATATAATGGCAAAAACAGGGAATTACTGTTGGGCATCTATTATAATAGAGATCGTCTTCACCAGGTTATGCCTGTAGCCGATGTTTTACTTGATATGAAACAGGGCGGCTGGGGTGATACAAATGGCGAGATCAAATTCTGGAAAGACTTTCCGGATGGGCCCCGAAAAGAGGCTACTTATTTTCCGAAAATTATGCTTAGCGATGGGGTATTACGTGATTGGTGGTATGATACCACTCCGGCTTCACGAGAGGTTGTTGCTCCTGTGTTTATGAAAAGCACAGAGGGAGCTGTCCGTGGAACAGAGTTTGACTACAGAGACCCAAGTTCCCCTTATTGGGAAGGAGAGAAAACCCAGCAAGTGATTCGTTTGTCACAAGTATATTGTTGGTATGCAGAAGCGATAGGACGTTCAGGTCAAATTAATGCAAAAGCTGTTGAAGTATTGAATAAAGTAAGAAACAGAGCTGATGGTGCAGTTTCAAATATCTACACAACGAGTATGTCGCCAACTGAACTGGCCGAAGCAGCATACAATGAACATGGCTGGGAAATTGGAGGCTATTACTGGAGTGGCTTTGCAGGAAGAAATAGAGATATGTTTCGGATGAACCGCTACAAAGATCATTTTGAATTCCGTAAACTAAACCCCTTAATTGAAGTGGCTCCTGGTGTATTTAGAAAAGAAGCGGTTTCAGTTACAGGCTCCTGGAATGACAGTAAAATGTATGCCCCATATCCTAACTCGGATGTGATCTTAAACCCAAATTTAAAACGGTAAATAACATAGCGAGTACTATTAATGTAGAAATTCACTATATAGTACTCGCTAAACTTGAAAAACTGAACATAAGTAACATGATAAAAACACGAAGAGATTTTATAAAACTCGCAGCTTCAGCTGGTCTTATTTCTAGTATTCCCTCGATAGCATTTCCCAATAACAATAGTTATTTAGCAAAAGATCCTAAATTGATATGGGCAAATTTGCTACACTTAGGTTCAAATATGTGGGAAGACCATCCCTATATAAAAGCTGACAATTGGCCTGTTCGTGAAGATGAAATTTACAAAGATGACTATGTCAGTAAAACACCTGTGGAGGCTGCAGCTTGGGCTTTAAGAGGTTTTAGATCATCCCTGGTTTTTGATGAAACAGTATGGAATACCGTGTTAAAGCAGATGGCAGATAGCGGCATGAATATGGTAATTATTGACCTGGGAGATGGGATAAAATATGATAGTCATCCGGAAATTGCTGTAAAGAATGCCTGGTCTGTAGATAAATTAAGAAAGGAACTGGTAAAGATTCGTAAACTTGGATTAGAACCTATACCCAAATTAAATTTTGCAACTACACATGATGCCTGGCTAGGTGAATATTCAAGAATGGTTTCCACAGAAAAATATTATAGTGTTTGTCGTGATTTAATCAGCGAAGTGATCGAAATATTTGATACTCCTCGTTATTTCCATTTAGGTATGGATGAAGAAACAGCTCCACATCAAGTAACATTTAATTATTCTGTAGTCCGCCAGCGAGATTTATGGTGGAAAGACCTCTTTTTTTATATCAATGAAGTAGAAAAAAAGGGTGTTCGTTCATGGGTATGGTCTGATTATGGATGGCATCATCCGGAAAGTTTCTTCAAAAATATGCCAAAATCAGTTCTACAAAGTAATTGGTATTATGAATCAATTTTTGATCTTGCTAAAATTGATGCTTTTGAAAAAGTGCATTTAGAATTTTATGATAAATTAGAAGCAGCAGGTTATGATCAGGTTCCAACCGGAAGTAACTGGAGTACAGACGTTAATATGGAAGGAACAGTAGCCTATAGTAAAAAGCATATAAATCCAGATAGACTACTTGGATTTATGACAGCTCCCTGGTTTCCAACCTTACCTATTTGTCAAGAAAAGCTCTTACAGGCTGTTAAACAAGTAGAAAGAGCTAAAAAAACTTATTACTAATTTTTTATCGAGAATTTGAAACAAACTTAATCAGTGCATCCTGGAACTAACCGGGATGTACTGATTATAAACTAATAAAATATCTTATTTCCTATCCCTTGCTATAACGTCCCATTTACCAGCGGCTTTGTGTTCTTTATCTACAATCTGTAAGGTACCGTACATCGCAACAGTTGGACAAATGTGTTTAGGAAGTGCGTAAATGATATCACCAACTTGATAAGATTGCTCCCCTTGTACTTCTACTACCAAATGTTCTTCACTTTGGCTAACAGGTATTAATCCAAGAGCGTTGGGAAAGTTGGGAACGTTGAGAAAAGAAACTCTAAACTCCAGGGGGCCTTCTGAGGCCACAGCTTTATATCCCAAATCCAAACACAATAGATTTTTAGCTGGTTTAGAGATGACACGCATAAAAAGCACTGCAGCTGGCAAAAAAGGTTGCTCAGGCAATGCATCTGAATAGCCTTTATCCCAAAAAACAAAAGTACCAGGGCTACATTCCACATCAGGATAAGTAGTATATACAGGAAATGACGGAGATCCACCTATAATCACCTTTGGTTTAGAGAACTCTTCAGCCTCCAATTTCTCGACCATCTCAGCTATTGGCAAAAAGTTCATCCGACAGATCTCCCTTCGTTTATCCATATCTTTTTCCCGTACATGACCATCATATGCATGAAAACCTTGTACATTGAGCCCTTTTAGTGTTGAACAGTGCCGATACAATGCAATTGCATCCTCACCGGGCCTAATTCCGGTTCTATCCATACCTAAGTTAATATCCAAGTATATTGGTATAATGATTCCCTCTTGTATTGCTTTGGCTGAAATATGATCAGCAACCAACTCATCATCAACTATTCCTGAAAAAGAAGTTAATGGATAACGTTTTATAATGCTGATGTATTTTTGAAGTCGGGGTTCCGTTAATGGATATGCCAAAAGTACATCCGGTGCCTGGCAACTGCCAAGCATATCAGCTTCTGCGAGGGTAGCACACTTAAACTTATAAATACCTGCATCCATCATTAACAATGTAGCCTCTCTGGTTTTATGTGTTTTAACATGTGGCCTAAGGCGGGAAACGTCGTTTATACTCCCAATAAGCATTTCAATATTTGCTTTCACACGATCCACATAAACCAGCAACGCCGGAGAATCTACAGCTGAAGCGTTTTCTATTTCATACCAATCTAAATTATTCATCACTCAAATTTAAAATCATTTGTTTTAAAATTCCACGTATTTCTTGTTCACTTTCTGAAGCAAGTCTACTGGTACGACAACGCCATGTTTCATACCCTCCTTTTTCCAGTTCATGTGCCGGTGGAACATAGCCAACATAGTCGTTAGCCAGAGTGATGGTAAAATACGAATTATTGGCAGCAACTTGTTTTAATTTTAAACCGGTCTCAGCAAAAAATTCTCCTCCCAGTGCACCTATTATTCCTGATCCTATCCTAAATGCCTGAATAGGGAAAGGTACTTCATCTGGATAATCATTTAATAAAACCTGCTCTCTGGCATAAATCTGTTCGTACCCTTGCTGATCTAAATCGATATGCTCGTAGTCGGTATCTGCCACAATGGACAGTGCACGAGATAGCTCTGCAGGACCTGGCTTTCGCGAACGTACATTTATATCTCTATAAATAACCTCCAGAGATGGATTAGTTTCCCAAACCAGATTATGGATTGATTCTTCCACTTTATGTGCAATGGCTGTCCCAATCAATTCACTTTTTTCATGATTTCCTTTTGGATATCTATCCTGATCCTTGAAATCCCAAATATTTGCTTCCCCACTAGTTCCATTACTCATTATCCCTACAAAACTTTCGTCTGCTTTTAACAACTTAGCTATCGCCCTTGAAAAATAGCCAAAATAATCGGCACTGATAGTACCGCGATCACAATCACCCACGTAATGTAAAGAGTAGTTGGCTAACAAACTAATCCATTTACCATCCAAACCTTTTACAGCAAAATAGCCTACTTCTGGATCCACTTCTGATGCACTGCCAACTATTTCCTTTTCCCCACCAAAAGGGTTAGTTTTAACCCGATCAACCGTACCTGTTACCGGATTAAAGGCCTGGTACCCCTCACGCATATTGTAACGTCTACAAAGCACATGTTCTGGGACATCAACTTTACCAAAGCCCAGTTTGGCGGGTTTAACCAACGAAAGCGCTTCTTTAACAGAAGAAACAATCTGCTCAGGAAGACGCTTGCGATAAGCTATATCGATATGCCCCATTAACAAATCAGTCACCGATCCTGATGAATGGGTGTGTGTACTTGAAATTAATATATTTTCAGGAAGAATATTAGTCTCCCGATAGATCTTTTCCTTTACATCATCCAGAAAGTCTTTCTGCATTGCGCAGATGTCTACCACAACAAAAGCCAGGGTTAGCTGGCTCGTTTTTAACAGGAGTGTTTTGGTGTACAAACGATCCGCTATTTTATTTGCATAGCGGTTGGTAAACTCCCCATTAATCAACGTTCCAAGCGTTGGTGTAACATCTATACTGGCGGCCCCCGCCTTTAGACTATGTTCTTCCATATTTCTAAACTTACTATTCTTCCCAGGCTTTTTCTAAGAACCTGAGCCAATTTTTATTAAAAATGTTGTCAATATCATTATCATTATATCCTCTTCTTAGTAAGATAGCCTCAAACTTCTGCAGGTCAGCCACAGAATTCATATCCCATGGAGATTGTTCTGTACCGAAAATACCGTCCAGATCACTTCCGATACCAATATGCAGACTGTTTCCTGCCAACTGACAAATATGATCCCAGTGATCTACCAATTGTTCCAATTTAATATTAAGCTGCCATGGATCAGACACAGTGTCAATAAAACGAATATCCATAGCCCAACAGTCTAACATACCCCCTATCACTGCCCCTCTGCTAATGAGTCTTTTAATTTGACTATCCTCTAACTGACGTTGATTAGGTACAATTCTTCTCACATTATGGTGACTCGCCCAAATAGGTCCATCGTAAATTTCAATGGCTTGTTCAAAACCTTCATCTGTTAAATGTGTTACATCAAGAATCATATTTAGCTTTGCCATTTCTTTCAACAGCTCAAGCCCCGAAGCATGAATAGGACCCTCCATACGAGTTCCAGGTGCATATCTACCACCACCAAAATGTGATAAGCCAATTGCCCGTAAGCCATATTCGTGTGCTCTATACAGGTAATCAATGTTAACCAAAGAATCTGCACCTTCCAGGCTCAAAATATATCCAATTGGTTTTTCATCATCATTAATGGTCTCATCTGCCCAAAGAGAAAGATGTTTTGTTAAGGCTGATAAATTACTAATCTGCACCATCTCATCCATTGCTTCCATTTCACGGTACCAACAAAGCTGAGCTTGTGTCATCGCCCATGCCTGTTGGGGCGAATTCCATCCGGGAGAGGTACTTCCAGGTTGGCTTACTCTGGAAATCTGAGTGGCTACAACAAGACCAACTTTCCCCTTGCGTAACTCAGGCAAACAAACGGTTCCCTTTCCCCTATCAGGCTTATCTTTCATGTGTAATTCACGCCCCCTAACTTCAGTTAAGGATTTTGACAGATCACGATTCCATTCCAGTGCATTCATTGCCAAATCCAGGTGGGCATCTATAATTAATCTACTCATATCTTCCTGTCCTTTCCAAAAGGGTATTTTATCATAATGTTCCTAATGTCCTCACTAAATTGATTAAACAAACCATTCCATGTTTCAACCTCCGATTCTGTATAGTTATAAAAACCGACATTATTTTCCATTCCTAAAGCACCTTTTTTTAACAATTCCTTAAAAAAAGTAGCAGGTATTTTTTCATTACACAATTCTGGATTTAAATCTTTCATCACCGCTCCATAAGCATAAGTTCCCATAAGATCCATATATCTGAAATTCCCTGCAAAAGGCAGATAATACCCTGCATCATTTCGACAGGCCCTATCTACACTTTCAATAGAAGCATACTCATTTCCCACTAAATAAAAAGCTTCACGTACCATAGCAGCAAACATTCTTGCTCTGGCACTAAAGCCATCATTCAATATATATGGGTCTTTATTCCAGTAATTTTTACCCAGCTGTTGCAGCAATACACTATTACGTTTGTTACAAGCCTTATTACTTATGATTTCAAGGAAAAATGTTTTATCTGCGGGATATACCCAATTCAAACCTATGATCTGTTCTGGCTGCCTGGCATCCTCCTGTAATTCATCAAGTACAATACTTTCCATGTTAACGGCTATTATAGCGTCATGATCAATCCTCTTTTGTAATAACTCAATCCAGCTTTTCTTTTCGATCTTATCTTCCGGTGTCACCATCACCAGTAACTTTTCAGGAATATATGGAGGCAACCCTTCTTTCCCACTTTCCTCTATATCATAATAATTTATGGGATGCCCTGCAAGGCTCAAACAATTTGCCACGCTATGTGCAACTTTTCCCGCACCTACAATTAGTACGGGCATTTCTATATCTTGATCCTTCATATACATAAGCTATAAATCACAAAGGATTTGCTCTGCCACTTTCAATGCATGTGCTACTTCTTGTTCAGTATGAACGGCACTGATATACCATAATCCTCTGCCAATCACTCTAATATTTTCATCGTGTAAACCTGAGATAAATTTATTCAGTTTTACTCGATCATAAGTAAATGTATCGCGGTAATCATTCACTTGGTTTAAATCTGTAAATCCGGTATGCAACATAGGACCTGGACCTTGTACCAATAAATTTTGACCAGTTCGCTCCGCTGCAGATATCAAACCTTCTTTAAGCATCAGGCCAAGTTCAAATATCCGCTTATAAGTATCTTTATCATCCTGAAGAACCTTTATAGTTGCCAATGAAGCTGCCACGGTTGGATTACCAGCATTCATTGTTCCGGCATGAATTACACGGGCCTCTTCAATCTCTGCCATCCATTCCCGCTTTCCTACGACAGCACTTATTGGATAGCCGCTACCCATTGCCTTTGCAAATACAGCTATATCTGGTGTAATACCATAATACTTTTGAGCACCACCAAGTCCCATTCTAAACCCTGTAATTACTTCATCAAATATTAAAGCTATTCCATAACTATCACATAAATCTCTTAGTCCTTGTAAAAACCCATCCTTAGGTAGGATGCAGCTGTTATTACACATGATCGGTTCAGTAATGATTGCCGCAAGATCCTGATGATGTAGCTCCAACGTTTGCCGCAGCAGATCAAGATCATTCCATGGCAAAATAATAAATTCATCTCTGCTGTTTGGCGACTGACCTGCAGACCAGGGAAAAACTTCTGGTGTTTCTCTGCTACCCAGTGCAGCCAAATCAGGAGTGCTGATACCATAAGCGACATTGTCTAGCCAGCCATGATAATGCCCCTCAAACCTTAAAAACTTAGACCGTCCTGTTTTTGCCCTTGCCACCCGAAATGCGGTTTGTACAGCTTCCGAACCATCCAAACAAAACCGCATGCTTTCGGCAGCCGGAATTAGCTCCTGAAGCTTCTCTGCCAGTTCAATTTCTTGAATATGTTGACCTGCAAAAAGTTGTCCTTTGGCAGAATAAGACGCCACTGCATCCAATACATCTGGATGTGAATGTCCAACTATCAATGGACCCTGACTTAATGTAAAATCAAGATACTCGTTTCCATCAACATCGTAAACACGACTTCCTTTTCCATGACTATAAAAAATAGCATGTGGATGATTATATTTTCTAAACTCTGAAGATACTCCTCCAGCAAGTACTTTTTTTGCCCGATTCAATAGGTTTTCAGACTGTTTATATTTTAATTCATTCATATTGAGAATTCTTCAGAATTGTGGATACTTGTATATTTCTTGGTATAGTTATTAGCCAATTGGTATATTTCATTATTAAACTTTGAAAATGCACTTTCCCAGGCCAGAGCTTCTTCTTCAGTATAATTGTATAGCCCTTTTGCTTCTTTTAATCCCTTTATATTAAATGCTACTATTTCCTGCATCTTTTCAGGCACGCTACTTTGGTTACTGAGTGTTTTAAACAAGGTTTCAAAAGCAGTTGAAAAATCACTGAGCCCCATAAAGTCCATTCTTCTAAACAATCCCATAACTGTGATCCAGGAACCTACATCATATCTAAATGCTTTATCTGCATCTTCCAATGTTATTGCCCCTATTTCCTCCAGATGCAATGCTTCCCGATATACAGCATACATCAAACGATTGGTGATAAACCCTCTGATATCTTTTTTAAGTAGTGTAGGTTCTTTATCCCATCCCCTACTTAATTTCAATACCCATTCTGCTGTTTTCAAATCGGTAAGGTCTCCGCAAGTAACCTCCATAAAACGAGTTGCAAAAGCGGGTTCTGCCCAATGAATTCCCAGAAAATTTTCGGGGAAAGGCCAAAATTGCTGTAATACTGATATGGGAATAGCTGAGGTATTAGATGCAATGACTGTATTGGGTTTTACAACTGCAGCTATCTTTTGATAGACCTGCTGTTTGATCTCAATTTGTTCCATAACACATTCCATTACCAATTGGCAATTATTCAACTGAGCATATTCTTCTGATATGATAAGCATATCCAAATAATGCTGTGTGGGTTTATCTAACAACGCTGCTTTTTCGCAATGTTGAAAAAGTTCCATTATACGTTGTCTGCCGTGTTCTTTTTCTCCTGGTATCGGAGCAATAGCAACTACCGGGTGTCCCGATTTTAAAAGGGATAGTATAATGCTACTCCCCATTAAACCAATACCAATAACCCCAATATGTATTGATTTCACATTGTCAAAATCAGTCATCAATCAGTTCTTGAAGATAAACTTACTACACAATCAATCTCTACTTTAATTCCCTCGGCCAAAACCGATTGCACTGTAGTCCTTGCTGGCTTAATACCCGAAAAATAAGTTCCGTAAACAGAATTAAACTGATCAAAATAGGCGATATCACTTAAATGAACTGTGCTTTTCAGTACATCATCCATACTGCCACCGGCAGATTCAATAATGGCTTTTATATTATCCATCGTTCTTTTGGTTTCCTCTTCTATTGTACCCAAAACGAACTTTGAAGTGATAAAATCAACAGCTGCCTGTCCACTTACAAATAATAAGTTACCGGCTATTACCCCATCAGAATAAGCACCAGTTATAAAATTAGGGTCTCTATCAGGGTGAATGATTTGTCGTTTATTCATGGCTTCAATTTTTGTTATTTAAATGTGTTACTTAAAATCAAAATTAGCCCCTTTAAAAGCCCCGGTCTATTCTATTTATGTGGTTTTATGATACTATTTTTCATTAAATAATTTGATTTTAATGGTTATGAAGCTTGTAAAGCTTATTCATTGTTTTGTAAGTGCTAATGCAACTATTCGTGGATATGGGAAACAGGTTCTGGAAGTTGACGATATTTCAAAACTTTCTAAATCCAGCGAGTAAGATCGGATTATGCTCTTAATGGCGACCGAGCTAATTAAACAGGGTGTCCAGAACCGAAGTCCTAAACACCCGATAATAGACTATTTTGATTATTTAATGTTGAACGAATAGCTACCAGAACTCGTCTCCAAAACCAGTTCCTGGTCACTTCTTTCAACAATTTTTAAATCCTTATTACCTTTCAATATCAACTTATTGCTTTCATAGATTTTCTTTCCCTTTAAATTTGGTAAATGAACCTGAGCAGTGGTATTATGAGGAATTACAATACTGTATTTTATTACCCCATTTTTATTCTCCCAGTTAGATTGAATTTGTCCATAAGGAGAATCATGACTTGCTTTTACCCATTTCAACTCTGATTGAAAATATGGTTTCAACAAGATTTTTTTATAGCCTGCTCCATCTTTTGCAGGAGAAATACCACCCAAAGCCTTATAAAACCATGCGCTAACATCCCCAAACATCACATGGTTCCTTGAAGCAGAACCATCCCAGCGCTCCCAGAGGGTGGTTGCACCTTGCGATATCCAATAACCCCAACTAGGAAAAGTACGTTGATTAACGATGCGATAAGCCACATCAGCATGCCCATGATCCGAAAGTGCATGCAAAAGATATTTCGTTCCCAGAATACCACAATCCAAATGGTAGTCCTTTTCTTTAACCGCTTCAACTAAAGCAGCAACTGTAACTTCCAGATTTTCATCGGCAAGTCCCTGATAAATTGCACAGGCCATAGAAGTCTGACTGCCGTTCCCGTAAATACCGTTTCCCTTATAAAAACGCTTATTAAAAGCCTTTTTTATAACATCAGCTCTTACCGCATATTGCGCTGCATCATCAGTTTTACCCAATAATGTAGCGATCTTTGACAAGATCTGTACATCAACAAAATAATAGGCTGTAGAGGTTAATTCCACTGGTGTTTGAGTTTTTGCGGGGCACCAGTCTCCCAGTCCCCAACTTATAATATGTTCTGCATCAGCTTTAGTACTTAAAAAGTTGACATAGCGTTTCAGATGAGGATACAGCTTTTCCAAGATTTCCTTGTCTCCGTTGTACTGATACAGGTACCATGGAATCAGCATAAATGCACTGTCCCAAGCTGGACCATTGCCAAAAAAGTATCCCCAACCTGCAGTAGGTACAATACCCGGTATTTCACCCGAGGGACGTTGCTCATCTACAATATCCATCAACCATTTTTGATAAGCCTGCTGACTTTTAAAATTATAAAGTCCCATTTCTGCTGCCAAATGCGCATCGCCGGTCCAGCCATTCTTTTCCCGTTGTGGACAATCAGTAGGAAAACCATGAAAGTTGTTCAGATAAGAATTTCTTGTATTACTTTGAATCTGATTAAACAGTTCATTGGAACATTCAAACTTACCTGCTGTTTCCAAATCCGTATGAACCACAATTCCAGTTAAGTTATTAAGTTTTGGTTTGGCCGAAAGACCATGTACTTCTACATACTGAAAACCATAGTATACGAATGATGGGTTCCAGGTTTCCAAGCCCTCCCCTTTACATGTATATTTATCCGTATGGAAAGGTTTATCCATGCTATACATCGCGATATGTTCCTGATCTACTTCACCAGTTTTGCTCAACCGTTCCCCATAAATCAGACTAATTTCGGTACCGGCCGGAGCCTGAATTTTTAATCTTGCATAACCGGCAATATTTCGCCCCATATCAAACACATATTTTCCTTTACCTACTTCAGTAACTGATTTGGGAATCAGTTCTGCTGTTTCACGAATGGGTGGTATTAGTTGTGGTTTTTTAACCCCTAATGGACCACTTACCGCTAAGGCGTAAGGCCATTCTGTATCTTTAAAAGCAGCCATATTCCAACCAGGAACTTCTTTACGTGCATCATAAAACTCACCCTGAAAAACACTATTAAAAGTAATCGGCCCAGCGGATACTTTCCAACTGTCATCACTACTAATCGAGCTCTTGCTCCCATCCTCATACAGAACTTCAAGTTGAGCAATCAATGTGGGGATATTACGCCAGGCGGCCTGATCAAAACCCCATACGGCACGTGTAAACATATTGTACCAGCCATTCCCCAATACAACACCCAATACATTCTCACCAGACTGCAACATCCCCGAAACATCAAATGTGGTATATAAAACAGTTTTATCATAGCGCGTAAAAGCAGGGTCTAAGATATGATCACTAATCTTTTTACCGTTTAAATAGGAAACATTATAACCCAGACCACTAATGTAAAATCGGGCGGATTTCACGTTACCTTTAATACTAAAGGCTTTTCGGAACATCGGAGCCGCTGAAAAAACTTCGTCTACGTTCTCCTCTTCCCTTTTTGAAGCAAATTTTGCCCAATCTAGAATCCGTGGAGCACTGATCCATTTTCCCACCCAATCTGTTTCATGTAATAGCCCCATTTCCCAAAAGGAAACGGAGCTATAAGAGCTGACTTTGTCTTGCTGATCCCAGATTCTCACTTTCCAGAAATAGCGCTGTTTGCTTTTCAACGTTTTCCCTTTATATGGTACATCCAAAGATGTAATTGAACTCACTTTACGACTATCCCATACATCGGCAATATCCTGTAAAAGGTTAGCCTCAGTTGAAGCCACAAGAATCTGATAGGCTGTTTGTTGAAAACCATGCTCATTACTTTCCAACTGCCAGGAAAGCAATGGTGCCGGCGCATCAATACCAATCGGATTTACCATTGATCCGGTAATTAACTTCCCCACTTTTTGTTGTGCAAAAACTTGATTAAAAGTAAGAAGCAGTAATAAAATTAGTTGATATCGAAAGTTGATCATATTTTTAAAGTGTTTTTTACCTGTTTTTAATGGCCCAGTCCATATGAGCTGGTGCATTTACAATCCAAATTAAATCGTAGCCTAATTGTTTTTGCTGATCAACCTGTTCTTCTAATATCTGTTGAATTTGTGCTTTGCTTAAGTTATCATAACTCACCGGCATCCACCATAGAGATCCATTTATTAAAGGTCTGGTTTTTTCTCCTGCAGACAGAGAATAATTAGTGGGAAAGTTGGTATAGTAATTTTTATAAGCGTTATAATTGGCCTCTAATGTAGTCGCAGGGATGTTCTCTGTAACATAAAATCCGGAACTGATTTTGGTATTCATCATAGGGTAATGCCCCCAACTAATGATCTCCTCACCATATTTAGCGGCTAGTTTTAACTTCTGTTCCAGGAATGAAATTTCTGGGAAAACCCATTTTTGCTTTTGAGTTCGTTCTTGCTGTAATGCATCAGCCCAATCTTTTGCATCTACTTGTCCGGTTTCTACGTTGATCCAAAGTTTACTCCCCGCTGCTTTACAAGCCTTTTCAAATGCCGACAGAAATGGTTCTCTGTCGGCAATACTAAAGAAACTCAGGTGTTCAGCTCCCGAATCCTGGATCATTAAGATATCAATACCGGTTTCTTTAAGTGTTTTACCCCACCATTGCTCGTATATAAGTGGTTCCAAATACTCAAATCCTCTTAATCCTTGTTTGTCGAGTAGAAAAAAAGGAGAGATTGTTACCTTTGATACTGGAGCCACAGTATGGCATTCCGTCACAGCTGCTTTCCAAATCGTTCTCCAGAATGTTGATTTTTCTACTTCATCTGGTTTCAAAGGGTTCAATTCGTTATTGATGTACCAACCCCAAAAAGACTTATGGTTACCATAACGTTTATGGTATTGTCCGATAAAACTTTTCTGCTGAGCTATGACGTCTGCTGTTTTATGAGTCTCAGGCAATGTTCCTCCAGACATATTCAAATCTGTAATTACGCGCATCCCTTTTTGATCGGCAATACTGTACAACATATCTAATACATCAATTGATTCCTTTTTAATGGCTTCGGATACCTCATTTGGCTTTTCAATACGATTCCCACATCTTATCAGGAAAACAAATACTATGGTTACGAGCAAAACTTTGCCCGTAACTGTTTTTATAATTCTTTTCATCTGTTTAATTACTACGTTTATGGTTTTACCAGCCAGGATTTTGATTCTTATTAAAATCAGGAACAATTGACGCATCTGATAAAGGAATTGGAAACAATAGAAATTTATCAGCATGTGAGTTTCTGCGCTCTGTTACAAACCTTTCATAAGTAAACGATTTGGTGTTACCCACTTGTTTAACTTCAAAATCATCTACATATCCTTGTCCACCACCAGGCCACCAACTAAATATGACCGCTGTTGTGTTTGTTGGGCCTGTGGTAAATGTTATGGTTATTTGTGTCCATGCTGAACTTGAATGTGGTACATTCAATTCTGCCGAACCAAAACTATTGACACCAATATATCCGGATCCGGCAGTCGCCCTGATCCAGGAAGTAACAGTATAGGTAGTATTTGGTTTAACAGGAATAGTTTGCGACATATAACCACCTGTTGCACCACTAACTTCGGCTGATCGGGTACCACTGTGTGCCCCTGTACTAGACACTGCTGCACCCCCACTTATTGTCCAGTCTGATCCACCTGATTCAAAACCCGGATTCTTAACATTAACGGTAGCACCTGAAGAAGACATTTTAATTTCCATACCAGTGACAAGTCGATCTGTTGTTCCCAGAATTTTCCATCGTCTAACATCCCAGAAACGGTGCTCTTCCCAAACTAATTCGACACGACGTTCTTTGCGAATCCGCTCTCTCATTTGAGCCTGTGTTAAGCCAGCAGGCAAATTAGGCATATTTACCCTTCTCCTAATGGCATTAACTGCATCATATACTTCCTGGTTAGCTCCAGTTGCTTCGTTTCTTGCCTCTGCAAGGTTAAGATAGATTTCTGCCAATCGGTATTTTTTCCATCGTGCTGAAGAAACACCACTAACAGGTAATGTAGGATCAACAAATTTCCGTGCATAATAACCAGTATGCGTATTCGTTCTGTTTGGTGGGGTTTTAATCAATTGATCTGCTCCCCCTAAATAAGTTTCAATGGTATGTACAGCCCCATTAATGTTATCATATAAAGCTCCATTGTACCAAACGGTAGCATAAAAACGAGGATCTCTTCCAACATATGGATTTAATGCATCGTATCCTGAAGATGGATTAATGATTGGCGACAAGTGGTCGGCGTCATTGTAACCCAGGATAGCAGGTTCACCTGTATCTTTCATATCATAACTATCTACCAATTCCTGACTAGGTGTGGCTCCAAGCATCCAACTTCCAACTTTACTTGGTAAACCGGTGGTAGATAATGGTATCTCTCCATCTTTACATTCAAAAATGGTTTCCCTATCACGAGGAGCATTATTTAAATCGGCCATATTCAGAAAATAATCTGAATAATCGGATGCCAGAATAAAATTACCATTAGCGGTTAAAATATCCAGTGCCTCTTTAGAAGCAACAGCTGCCGCATTCCATTTCTCAGTGTCATTTGATGGATTCCAAAGTGGACTTGCATTATATAATAATGCTTGCGATTTTATGGCATAAGCAACGGCTTTAGAGAAACGTCCCCTCTCTGATTCAACAGTAATCCGCATAGGGAAATTTGTTTCTGCAATTGCTTGATCACATTCTTTTACAATAAAATCAATCACCTCCTGAAAAGTTGGTCTAGTAAGACTCTTATAATCAAAAGAGTTACTAAGAGGTTCTTTGAATATTGGCATAGGCCCATATTGTTTAACCATTTCAAAATAATAAAAAGCTCTAAGAACAATCGCTTCTGCCTTAAGTCTTGCTTTTCTAGATGGGTTAGAAAATGTAACTCCATCCACATATTTTAAAAACACATTGGCATCGTAAATACCTCTCCAGAAAGTGGTATATCGGTCGTTGCCATTTCCCATACCCGTTTGTGCAATAGGGTTATAGCTCGGAGTCAATATACCAGTAACCCACTGAGCACTAACATTATTCACATTATTCCCTACCTCTGCATCCTGTGCTTCATCGGTAAGACCAGCCAGAAACGACCATTGATTATACCCTTTAAAATAAGTAGGTACAGAGGCATAAACAGTATTTAAATAAGCTTCAGTTTGTACTTCATTGGTAAAGACATCGTCCAATAACATACGTCCATCTGGAGTTATATCTAATGGGTCTCGTTTACAAGAGATAAACCCCACGAAACAGAGCATTAAAAGAACTATAATATTTTTCATAATCTTCATGTTAAAAAGAAAAATTAATACCGAAATTGAATACTCTTACAATTGGATAGGTCAAATTAGTGTTCAACTCAGGATCGAAATCTTTAGTCGGTAATTTATCCCAGGTAAATAGATTCAAACCATTCCCATATAACCTGATTCGTGTTGATCCAATTTTTTTAGAGATTTTGGATGGCAGTATATAACCTATTTCCATATTTTTCAATCGGATATAACTGGCATCAAGTGTAAAAAAAGTATTGGGTATTTCGTTGGGATTTGTCTCGGTGGTTAATCTTGGATATAAGATTTTCTCCCCATTTGTAACCCGTTCCTGGGTCCAGCTTTGCGTATGTCTTTCCCGGTAATATGCTACTGCAAAAGTTCCCCAACTATTATAGTAATTGGTTACATTGGTTACCCCTTGAAACAAGAAACTTAAATCCCAATTCTTATAATTTAAGTTTAAGGCTAACCCAAACTGATATTCTGGAATATTGGAAAACCCAAGTGGAGATATGTCCTTTTCATCAATAATACCGTCTTTGTTGACATCAACGTATTTAAAATCACCAGGTCTTGAAGCATGGCCGCCAACATTCTGTATTGGGGAATTGATAATATCATCAGTATTTTCAAAATAGCGGTCTACGATATAACCAAATTTCTGACCAATACGATATCCGGTTTCCCTATACTGATAAGCATAACTATCATTTAACATGGGCTCATCAGCCTCCAATTGCTTATTTGTAGCGTAATTTAGATTCACTTTTGTAAGCAAATTGAAGTCTCTGCTGAAATTTTTCTTGTAATTTAATTCTAATTCAAAGCCTTTATTTTCAACAACTCCAATATTTACTGGTGGTAAAACACTAATTGGCAAACCATTAACTATCGGAACAGTACCTCTTGTTCTTAAGATATTATCCCGACGTTCAGTAAATACATCCAAAATCACATCAAATGATTTAAACAGGGTAGCTTCCAGTCCAAGGTTAAGTTTTTTGGATACTTCCCATTGCAATTCACTATTTTTGAGTAAACGGGTTTGAACATATTGCCCTAAGCCCAAACTCGAAGAATATCCTCCTGAATTTACCTGTACATCATCAAGATACAAGAAGCGGCGGCTACCAATACGATCGTTACCTACTTTTCCGTAGGAACCTCGTATTTTTAAGGTATTTAAATAATCATTTGTATTAAAAAATGATTCATTAGAAATTATCCATGCACCAGAAACTGCAGGAAAGAAACCAAACCTTCTACCTTTTTGGAATTGTTCTGATCCATTATATCCCGCATTAAACTCCAGAAAATATCGGTTGTCGTAACCATAGGTAAAACGCCCTGCTAATCCTCTTAAATTATAAGGTAATTGAGCATCTATCAGATTTTGCTGTTGCTGGTATAAGAGTAAACCTGATACAGAATGCTTATTAAAATTACCGGCATAATTCAGGTAACCCTGCACATTAGATAGCGTACTAAAGACTTTACTTCCTGACAAGGTTAGTGGGGTATTTTTACTATCTCCCATATTTTTATAAAATATATTCGACCCACCGTCAGCATTTGGTTCAACTACCTGAACCAACTTTAAGTAATCTCTACTAGCCATTAAATTATTAGTGGTTCTGGCATCGAACGACATGAGTACTTTTGCAGATAAACCTTTAAGTAGGAAATCCATCTTTTGTTCCATCCCAAATGTTGCCATGATGTTATTTCGGGTTTGCTGAATATAACCAGAACGATTTAGTTGCCCATAAGGTGGATAGAAGCCTCCCTCCCAGGTAATAACCTCTCCCTCTGGCGTTAATGGGCCGGGAATAGTTGGTAGTTGATCGGTAATAAGCTGTGCGAGGATATGTACGGCAGGAGATGTTGAACCTATCGAACTTAAACTATTATAAATACCTGCAGGCATATTTTGTTTTTCTAAATAGCCGCCAAGATTCATGACTGCTTTTAGAGATTTATTGATTTGAATATCAACATTTGACCTAAAATTATAACGATCCAATTTAAATGAGGGGTCATAACTTAAGTTCTCTTCACTTTTAAACATCCCCCCTTGGTTTAAAAAGCCCGCATTGACAAAATATTTTACGGCTTGACCGGCTCCGGAAACATTTAAGTTATACCGTTGCTGTCTCGAAAAATCCTTAAGGATATGTTCTTTCCAATTTGTATTGGAATAATTTAAAGGGTCATCTCCTAACCGATAATGTTCCAGAGCTTCGTCAGAATAGGCTGGCCCCTGACCATCATTTGTTTGTGCGAGGTTCCTGGTTCTTGCATAATCATATGAATTAATCAGCGTCGGGAAACTTGGAAAATCCTGTGTACCTGTCTCCGCTGAGAAATTTATTTCCGGAATTTCTGAAGTTCCACGTTTGGTGGTAACCAAAATTACACCATTCGCACCACGGACCCCAAATATTGCAGTAGAAGAAGCGTCCTTTAGTATGGTGATAGATTCTACTTCATTTGGGTCGATATATGTTAAATCTCTTTCTACTCCGTCGACCAGGATAATTGGACTCTGTGAATTTACAGTTCCTTGTCCACGGATAAATAACTGCGTGATATCCTTTCCAGGTTCACCAGAGCGCTGTATAGCAGTCAAACCGGGTAATCGTCCCGCAAGAGTAACCGCTAAATTGGCCGCAGGACTTTGTTTAATTTCCTTAGTTTGTATGGAAGCAATTGCTCCTGTAACTGTTGTTTTCTTTTGAGTTCCAAATCCTACCACCACAACCTGCTCTAATCCTTGTGAACTGGCTTTCAAAACAACATCGATCACATCACGATCCTTAGCAGAAATTTCCTGGCTAAGATAACCGACCATACTGAAGATCAATACTGCATCATCATTGGTGATTTCCAATGCATATTTTCCATTTGCATCTGTAGACCCACCAGTCCCAGGTTTTCCTTTTATTTTTATAGATACACCAGGAAGTACACCTAAAGAATCAGTTACGGTCCCACGAATCATCCGTTTTTGAAGCTTATCCCTTCCTTTAATAACCACGGTTTTACCGAATATTTTATAAGAAAAGGGTTGGTCCTTTAAACAATAAGCAAGTGCTTCGACTAAGGTTGCATTGCGCAAATCAATATCGAGCTTGTTTGCCTTTTTAAGAACGACCCCCTCGTACCAGAACTGATACCCACTTTGTCGTTTAATCTCGACAAACACTTTTTCGAGTGTGGTATTCTTTTCTGATATAGAAATTTTCTGGGCGTATCCCGCGGCATTCACTTGCATGCACGCTATAAACAATAAGAATACAATCAATTTCATAATCAAAATTTTTTTGATAAGATGCCTGCATTTTATATAATGAGGTCTTGAATAAGTATAAAATATCATACTTTTGCTAGATTAGGTTTAGTTATAAGATCTGACCAGATTTTTGATTTTACCGAAATCACGTCTAACGTGAACGATTTGCCGGGAGTGTTGAAGCACTACCGGCATTTTCGTAGAAATACGGTTAACTACTTTTCATATCATACAGTTTTTTGGTTGGTTTATTATTTGGTTATTTATTTGGTATTTGTGCGGTTATTTGGTTTCATATTTATTCAGGTATGACAGTGACCTCCCTATCATCTATCTTAAAATGTATTCCTCCCATATATTGTAAAGAGTTTAAAACTTCGGATAAATTAGCCTCTCTTGAAACTGATCCTGTAAATAATCTTCGAGGAAGTTTTCCTTTATAATTAACCTCAATATCATACCACCTGGAAATCGAACGCATTATAGTTGCTATGTCTGCATCTTTAAACGAGGTAAACCCATCTTTCCACGCTACGGCTTCTGTATTAGCAGGTCCAACTTCAATACGATCTGTTATGGTAGCCTCTTCACCGGGTTTTAATAAGGCATTCCAATTATTAATTGTAACATTTACAGATCCCTCCAGAAGTGTGGTTTTTATACTTGCCTCATCTGTATAAGCCATAATATTAAAATGAGTACCGAGTACTTTTACTTCAGCATCTTCGACTATCACTTTAAAAGGTGCAATCTTATTCTTATAAACCTCAAAATAAGCTTCACCTTTCAGTATCACTTTCCGCTCTGTTTTTGCAAATGAAACTGGGAAACGAAGTGATGACGCTGCATTTAACCATACTTTAGAACCATCTGGTAAAATGAGCATATATTTGCCTCCCTTTGGAGTAGTAATGGTATTATATGCATCTGGATTAAGATCTTCTTGTTTCCTATCATTCCCAATTGCATCTTTCATATCAAATATGATTTGTCCAGCTGCAGTTTTAGTGATAACTATATTATTTTGTTGAGCCAGCATTCCATTATTTGCTTCATCGAGTGATATTTCATTTCCATCGGCCAATGTTAAAACAGCTTTATTTCCACCTGATTTAACGTCATTTTTATAGGAAGAAGCAAGGTTATCAGACTGTTTAGGTTGCTGAAAATAAAGGATTCCAAGTACTACAAAAATTAATGCAGCAGCAGCCGTAATATATTTTAGCATAGGTAACTTACTCCAAAGACTCAGCTCATCTCTAAGATTAATTCTTGTTTTGAAATCATCCCAGGCTTGTTCCTTATCAGACGAAGCAAAAAAGGAAAGTTCCTCTTTTAAGCCTTCTTCATTCATAATCTTATTAAAGAAATTTCTATTCTCAATATCCTCATGCAGCCATTCGTAGAGCGCTTGCTCTTGCGATTTGTCTAGTTCATTTCTTAAATATTTAAGAATAAGCTCCGCCTTTTTAAAACCTTCTTCATTATTGCGCATATAGTAAATACCCCCTCAGCTCAATAATGGGTGACAGAAAATATAGATTTTTTAAAAAAAAAGAAAACTTCCTACAGATTGGAAATAAACATCAATAAACTGAGGTAAGTTTGAGGACTAAGACGAAGTCTGAGTAATTGAAGTGCACGCTGCTTCTGTGTCTTTACTGTATTGATAGAAATGCCGAGCTCATCAGCTATTTCCTGATTTTTCATCCCCTCTAAATAGCTCATACAGGAAATACGCTTACAACTTTCAGGTAGGGTTTCAATGGCTTTATAGATCTCTCCAAGGACTTCAGATCTAATAATTTCATTTACGACATCATATTCTTCTACTGGGTCAGAATCTAGAATTTTTCTGTGTTTCTCTACTACTTTATCATGCCTGATATGTTTAAAACACAAATTCCTAACATTTAAATATAAAAAATTACGAGCATGAACTTCATCTATTGATGGATCTGAACATGAGTTCCAGTAATTAAGAAAGGCTTCCTGAACCATATCATTTGCAATCTCTTTATCATGGATAAATTGCCATGCAAAATAAAGCAACCGATCGTAGTATTGATTAAAAAGTCCTTTAAATCTGGCAGGAAAAGCTTGTTTATCTACTTCGCTTAAATGTTCATGATCGGAATAGGCGGCCATTATCTAATTATATATTATATATCTTTCTAATACAAGGTTAAAATCCCCAACATTTCCCGCGCAGGTCCAATTACCCCTTAAACTTTACAATGAGTTCCAATTTGACTAAACTCAATTTTAAGGGATTATCTTCTTGTTGAAAGTTATACTTTCGAAGTGGTAAATCAAATTATTTCTTAAAAGAAAAATAAAATTGTGAAAACTCTCAACTTCTAAGTCTACAGAATGTGATATGCTAGAAACCAGCATACAAACCGTGGAAAATTGAAAAGGGTGTCCAGAACCGAAGTCCTAAACACCCTGTTTAATTTTACCAATTAATTATTGGCTTATATCGCTGATTTTAAAATCATCAGCTCAGATTAGTGATCGTTATAAACGGTTTTACAAATCGACTATTAGTTAGAAACCAAATATTCTCTTAAAATTTGACTTTTACATCACTCATGTTTAAATCTTGAACTGCTGTTTTTGTTACGCTTTCAGCATAGTATTTATCTTGTTCAGTGATATGCGCTAATATTTCTGTTTTAGCTTTATTTAAAACCTCTTCAGTAAATCCTGGAGCGGCAATATAAGCAGACATTACACTCATTGCATCTTCAAATTGATCAACGTTTGCAGCAACAAGGTTGATTCCTTTATCTGTAAAGCTTAATGTCTTGAAATAGAGAATAGGTAGAAAGGCATTTTCACCCGATGAAAGGGCAAAACAACACTTTGCTTTTATAAGAGCAATTTATAAATACAGATTTAAGCCTATATGCATAACAGTGCGACTGCTATTGGGTATAAACGTAGGATTTAAGTCAGCTCTCCACTGCTTTTCAAGTTGACTACGCGTGTCTACCTGTGCATACAAACCAATACGTTGACCTTTAATCAGTTTCGATGATGCATATTCGCCTTTTATTTCAGCACCTATTGCCTTACTGTTAAAGTAATAATAATCTGTAAAGACAACATTTTTAATGAATTCTGTTAAAGAATTGGGGTTATACTTCAGATCTGCTTTTACCGGCATTACATAATATGGAGAAAAACAAAGCTTATAACTGCTTTTTGCATCTATCTGATGATATAAGTTTGATTTAAGACGTAACTGCAACTGTTCAATTGATAAACCATCGGCTTGGCCTAAATCTACTTTTTCACTTTGGAAATATGAAACAGCAAGCCCCAGTTCTTTGGAAGTTCTCTTATTCTTATCCCATAGATAGTCATAAGAACCATTAAAACTAAACGTATTGACCTTATAATTAACACGATTTAAACTACCCGAAGTTTTTAAGTTCCCATCATAGCCATCGTTATAAACAACATCCATTGCTATTTGCTGGCTACTTTTTTCTGAGGTATTTTTACTTAAAAGTAAGGACCCGGAGAGGGTTGTCAGATTAAATATGCCAATAGTATAATATTTTGTGGATGACTTGGTGACACCAGAGTTTTTATTTACATACAACTGGTATTCGGCAGATAATTGTGTATTCCAGCCCTTAATATCAGCCATATAGTTTAAGCCTGCCCCTTTATAACTGTCGTATTTAAATACCGAACTTGAATCTTTAATCACTGAACTACCATAACCATAATTCATATAATGTATCCTATCGACATTAAGCGTATTCTGTTTAAAATTACTGTTTTTATACATTAAACTAACCTGCTCATCCGCTTTGCCAAATAAGCCGTAAACAGCTACAGTATGTTTCTTAAACGTAGTAGCTATACCTGGTTTCATTTTAAAAATAAAGCGATTAGAGTTTAATCGGGGATCTACGGATCCAGTACTCCAATGTTTATGATAATCTAAATTTACAAAAGGTATGATACGGTTATTTAAAGTAGTATAACTAAACGAAGTTTTAATGATATAGTCCTGACGCTCATAATTACCACTTTTATTAGCGTAAGGATAATAAGGAGTTAAATCTTCAAGGTTATTTTTCTGTCCATTGGCCAGACTATCTTCAAATGATTTATTGAATTCAAAGCTTCCTGCAATTTTAAATCTACCTAGATTATTAAAACCTTTAGCTAAAAATTTGGGAGAATTGGTTGAATAAGCTTCCTGTGCTCTTCTTAATCCACCAGATTCCCGCTTATAATCCAACTGAATAAAACCATAATTGCTTAAGTTTTCAGCATCAAAAGAGATAGGGAACAACAATTGATTCTCAATTCTCTTATTGTCCTGTTTGAAAAAGTGAACGGAATCTTTTCCATTCTGGGCTTTGGCCAGAATGGAAAAGAAAAACATGAGAGATATTACTGCAAAAAACCTATTCTTCAACATATTTTTAATTGATAAACGAAGCAGCACTCTTATCAGGATTAGCCTTATTTGCTACTTTAAAATCCACTCTGGAATTGTTCGTATCCTGTAAAATACGTCTTCCACCAACCGTTTTTTGAGTTACACGGACTATTGATTGACTGGAATATGGTCCTCCTGTGATAGAGGCTGCACCAGAATCAAAACGCATAGGTAATCTTCTCGGCGTTTGATCAGATGAAATTATTGCTTCAACTTCTACCGCATCTATGATATATTTGGCTGGTAATTGCGGATAACGCACTGTTGTTGCCGTTGGTGTGGTAACTGTAGGTATAGCATATGCAGGTAAGTTCTCCAGATCAATTGTTTTATCAACCTTAAGAATAGCATAAGACTCTTTTCCCTGAGGATTTAAAATCATATCTCTCATACCTGTAGCAAATATCGTTTCCATATTTGGCACATTAGGATTACGCACATCACTAGCAAA
Source organism: Pedobacter hiemivivus (assembly GCA_040393085.1). Lineage (GTDB taxonomy): Bacteria > Bacteroidota > Bacteroidia > Sphingobacteriales > Sphingobacteriaceae > Pedobacter > Pedobacter hiemivivus_A. The sequence goes on from JBEBUV010000028.1 coordinate 30,361, forward strand.
CATGGTTCTTCCTGGTTGAACTTTTTGTTCATAAGGATACATCCATACTTCAAAATCAGCCTTACTCAAATTTACCGTCAATTCGGGATTTACTATGCCCTGAATCTTATCTCCATTCGTGGTATAAGGTTTAGTATGATCTATCGCTGTTTGCGCAATAACAATACTTTCTCCAGCCAATACAGGATATTTTTTTCCTGTTCCATCACTGGGAATCATGAACAAACCTTTAACATAGATATAATCTTCGTTTGCATTTCCAGTGTTAATAATCCCGGCCGATTTACTCCAGTCGAACTGATTGTTCTCCAATGAAAAGTTATCTTTGTCTTTGTTTAGTTTGCCATATACGGAAGCGATGATTAAACTGTCTGCATATAAGGTTTCTGAAGTATTGTTATAAATTTCGATAAACTGATCTCTCATCAATGCGCCAGTAGCAGTATTAGAACCTGCATAATAAATTTGTTTGATTACAAAACCACCAATAACCTCGCTATTAATCAATTCGATATTTACCGAAGCATCATTAAAATAAGATTGGTTATCCAAGGAATAATTTAAGTAATAATCATCCTCACGAGGTGTCCCTGTCAAAGTCAAATACTCCTGTGCTGTAATTTGAATTGAAATATTAATGCTGTAGAGACCAGGAACAATATTTTGTAGATTAACCTGTCCCAGACGATTTGCTTTTACTTCTGTTTTACTATTATTTGCTTTATTAATGATGGTGATCAACGCCTTTTCGTAAGGGACTTCAAACCATACTTTGCTTGGATCAACACTCAATTGAATATTAACATTAATTGGTCTTGATTCCTCTTGTTCTTTTTTGCAACTGCTGAAAGCAATAGCCAACAGGAGTACAAGGATCAGTGGTAATTTTGGGTTCATAATAATTATTGTTTAAAGTTTTAAGGAAATGCCTCCGGTTATACTTAATGGCGAACCATAAACAGTCTTCGCTTCAGTTCCTGTATCTGGGTCGTTATAGTTATATTCTGGTCGTATGTTAAAAGTATTATATGCCGTAACGGCGATCCGAATCTGTTTATTGATTTCTTTTGCTACTGACATAGAAAAGATCGCATAAATCATTTTCTGGTCTGTTGTTGTCAAGTTTAAATTTCTTGATGGCAGTGGGTTTTCCTGATCAGAACTTAACAATACCGTTCGTAATTGTCGATCCAAATACCCTATTGCAGGCTGAAATTTATCTTTATACTGTGAAGTTCTTTTATCAGCCCAATAGACATCAGTATTCGTCATGACCACAAAACCTATTTTTGGAATATGAGTGGTGGTATTTAGTTTACTGGTGATAACATGCTTGGTATCCATAGATGTAGGTTTGTATAAAGCATGCCAGATATTCTCTCCATTGATTTGAACGGGCGTAACCAATGAAATAACATTAAGCAACTGATTATTCTCTTTAGAAAGAATAAAGGAAGTACTGGTAGAAAAACTGGTATTAATTGCAGGTATTTTATTTACGGAAATGCTCCAGTCGAAACCATAGGTGTCAGAATTCAGTACGTTTGAGATGCTATAGAATGAGCTATTAAAGTAATCCGTGTACATTCCATTTTCATGGTAAACCATTTTCTTTGTTGTCTCATCATAACTAACATCAAAATTGGGTAGGGTAATAGGCTGATATACCGTAAAAGAATTAAATCCATCTCTTGCTCCTTTATAATAAGCGTTTAACCTGGAGCTGAATGTTTTATTTTCAAAATTTAATGTAAATTCTCCTTGTGTAGATTTGCTAGGCTTTAAGTTCGGGTTGGCACTTTCAAATTTCTCGGTATATACCAGATATAAAGAGGCTTCGGAATTGAATGCCAATGCCAGCGGAATATCTATCCAGGCTGGCGGCGGGTACCGATGAGCCAGAGTTGGAGATTTTGTAGAAACTCCATATGCCAGTCCAAAATTCCAATGTTTATTAAGATACACCTGAGTCCCTAATCTTGGCTGCACTGAGGTGGAACCATTTTGAGAATCAAATCTGACGCCTAAATTAGTCCTGACATCTTTCCCAAAAACTTTATAACTGATATTATCTGTAAAGTACAGCCCAGAATTTATCATTGATGGCGTAAGCTCAAATGAATATGGGCGAATATTTGTTCCATTGAAATTAACGAACCTTGGTCGTTCCGGATCGGAGATCACTCCTTTCCCCCCATTATTGGCATAGCTGTTGTTTAAACCATAGCTTAAGCTATGTAAGGTGCTTCCGATATTAAATAAACTTGAAAATCTAAGATTCCCACTAGCGGTAATTGGCCGACCTATAATTTCTTCGACTGCTAAATATTGTGCACTCAATAAGATCCCCTCGTATATCCCTGTTGTATCTTTTGCAGTATAGCCCTTATTACTCTGATTGATGATCTGTTGAGAATAGCTTTCCTGATTGCTTTCTGAATAAGAAAGGGTCAGGTTAACATTGCTTAAAAATTTAGATTTGATGTGAAAATCAGTGGTATTGGAAAATCTCATTCCAACTTGTTTAGAATAGTATTTTTTCCTTAAATCATCATCAGGGTCCGTTTTTGCATCATCAATCTTTCTATTATAGTCTATACTGAATTTATTGGTTAGTATATTCTTCAAATTGTATCGCCAGCGTACAGCAGCTCCATATCTTTTATATTCCTGTACCTTGTCGCGCGGATCTACATTAGAAATCGCATAATTAAAATCTGTTGTTATCCCACCTAATTTGTTTGGCAGATTGAAACCTTTATTTAATGAATAATTGGTTGAACCTCCATTGATATTGGTGGTAAACTGTAAAGGCGAAGCACCAGCTTTTCTTTGAATAATAATAGCACCATCTGTCAGTTCTCCATATTCTGCCGAAGCTACACCTTGTATCACTTCAATACTTTCAATAGACTCAACCGGGATTTCCCTTAAGTCAATTCCTGTAAAAGGAACGTCCGCTGTATTACCGCCGCCAACAGCTGGTAATGTAGAGCCACCCATTCCGCGTTGGGTTACTGGCCGCGACTGCATATTTCCATCATTAGAGAGCCTTACCCCATCTACTATAATGGGAATTCCTAAAGAGTTATTCAATCCATAAGTTCCCCCTAGCGTATTTCTTAATGTTAAAGTTTGAGGAGAGTTGATATTAGGTGCCGATAACTGTTTCCCTGGCAGCGTATTTAGTACATCCATCAAACTGAATGCCTGTACCCGCTCAATCGCTTCCTCATCGAACGTAATAGAGGAAATGGAATTCTTACTTTTAGAATAAGTGGAACTCACATCAATTTCTTTTAGCGTCAGACTACTTTCTAATAGAACAATATGAATATTGCTTGCAAAATCTTTACTTTCAATTCTTTTTTCAACCGACCTTCTACCTACAGCGGTTACTTTAATGTTGACTTGATCCAACCGAACCGGAATGGAGAAACTGAAATTTCCTTTTTCATCACTTAGTACATTTAACTGTGTTTCCTGACATAAGATGGTTGCAAATTCAATTCTTTTATTTTTCTCATCTACAACAGACCCTTTGATAGTTATGGATTTGTTTTGAGCGAAAAGACCGAAACTCACAGAAGAAAAAACCAATATGATTATTACTTGGAAAAAACCGGCAGTAGTGCTTTTAAACTTTAAAGGATTGTATATCTTTTTCAATTCTTATTTATAATAATTCTAAAGAGCGAGCAAATCTAACTAAAAACACTTCAATAAAACAAGTTATTTTTATTCAATCTAAATAATATTTATACTTTTGTGTTTTAAGATATCAAAATGAAATCCCCAATAATCTGTACTATCCTGTCTTTTATTTGCTTAGCGCAATTGTCATTTAATACCTTTTCTCCAGAAACTGCGGAGATAAATATTGATAGCTTAAGAGCGGCATATCAACAGCCAATTATGAAATGGCCCAAGCCTACTATAGACTCAGGAGTTATTTGGGAAGAATTTAAGGCATTACCAAAAATCGATTCCAGCTATTTCGACAAAATGGAACAGCCTGATGTATTATTGGGTAGGTTACTTTTTTTTGATCCTTTACTTTCTGGTTCAAATCAAATCTCTTGTAGCTCATGTCATAACCCTCAAACTTCCTGGGCTGATAAATCTGCGGTACCTGTTGGTAACGATCACTTAAGTGGGACAAGAAATAGTATTTCATTATTAAACGTTTCCGCCAGAAAGTCGTTTTTCTGGGATGGCAGAGCAAAATCTCTAGAAGAACAAGCCGTTGGCCCAATTGAGGCACATAATGAAATGGCTATGAAAATAGATGAGCTCCCTAAAAAATTAGAAAAATATCAAGAGTATAAGAAGCTTTTTAAGAATGCTTACGGAACAGATAAAATTACTGTAAAACAAATCATGGCTTCTTTAGCTGAATTTCAAAATACAATTACCAGTAGACAAAGTCGATTTGACCGCTTTCTGAATGGAGAACATAAACTAATGACTGACAAAGAAATTCATGGTATGCACTTATTTAGAACTAAAGCAAGGTGTATGAATTGCCATAATGGACAATATTTAACAGACGATAGCTTTCATAATATCGGGTTAACTTACTATAAACGTAAATTTGAAGACCTTGGTCGCTATCATGTTACTAAAAATCCTGATGATGTAGGTAAATTTAGAACTCCCTCTTTAAGAGATGTGATGAATACGAGTCCCTGGATGCATAATGGAATGTTTGATAACATCATCGGCCTCATAAACATTTACAATAGTGGTATGCAAATGAATACGGCGACTCCAGCTCAAAAAGCGGCAGACCCAATGTATCCGATTACTGATCCTTTAATGAAGAAGTTGAATTTAACAGCCGTAGAAAAGGATGCTATAGTTTCATTTTTAGAATCAGTTACAGCAACTCAATATAAAATGAGGAGGCCAGAAAAATTACCTAGATAAAAAGTTCATCTTTCGGTCATACCCCGCGTTGAGCCCGCATCTACCCCGCATCTACCCCGCGTCTACCCCGCCTTTTATGGTGATAATGCGGAGTAACTGCATACTACTAGCGTTTTATCTGTGAGGTTTTCATGGTTCTAGGTCAAACCTAGTTAGGTCTTAATTTTCTGGAGCCGAATCTAAAATTTTCGATCTAAACTTCTTCATAGTGTAATTTTTTTACAAGTCAACAAATACTGTTATTTGGCTTTAGAATGTAACAGATGTAACACCAATACTGCCCTACAACTGCTTTAACACTGGTTTCTTACTGCAAAAGCAGTATCAGAGCAGTATCTGACCAGTACCTGAGCAGTATCTGAGCAGTACTTGTTATACACCAAACTACCATCATTCTTTGCAAATATTTCAGCAGAAGCAGGCCTAGCTCAGGTAATAAAATTAATTTTAATTTCATAATTATTTAACTCCTACAATAAAATGATTGATTATCATATTGATAAAATCTAATCTAAGATCAAAGTGCAATAAAGAATAACATTTAGGGCTGGGATATTCATCATAACAATATTCTAGATTTTGGTACACAAGGATGGTTAGCCATAGATCCAAAAGGACTTTATGGGGAACGAACTTTCGATTATGCTAACTTATTCTGCAACCCTAACCAAGCTATTGCAGCCGAGTTTTTCTTAAGCGTTTACAGATAGTGTCGGAAGTAGCCAAAACTGACTGTAAAAGGCTTTTACACTGGATTCTTGCGTCGTGCGGTCTCTCTTCTGCATGGATGATAGAAGATGGTGATCATAGCAATTCAAGAATAGATGTAGCCCAATTAGCATCTGATGAATTATATACAACATATGGTTTTTAACCCCTAATACTTAATCTACTCCATTTAAAACAGTATGAATTTGGTCTTCAAACTCTTATCTTAGTGCTAAACAGAATCACATGAAAACAGCCTGCCTATTTACCTTTCTTTGTTTACTAGCCTCCATTCAACTCCATGCTCAGGAAATCAATAAGAATTACGATGAAGCCCTGGCAAAAGAACTGAAAGGAGATGATTATGGAATGAAAAGATATGTACTGGTCATTCTTAAAACAAGTAACACACCAGAACTCCCAAAATCCATAAGAGATAGTGTGTTTAAAGGTCATATGGCAAATATCAGCCGACTGGTTGCAGAGGGTAAACTGATTGTTGCCGGTCCCCTAGGCAAAAATGAAGCTGGATACAGAGGAATTTTTATCCTTGATCTAGAGCAAATTGAACAGGCTAAACTTCTGGTTGACACTGACCCAGTTATTAAAAGCAAGATGATGACTGCAGAATACTATAATTGGTATGGCTCCGCAGCCTTAAAGGAAACCTTAAAGATTCATAGTAAAATAGAAAAGCTAAAACATTAAAGAAAACCCCATCCTGACATGTATTCTTCTCTGTGTCTTGATGAAAAGACACTCATGACGTCGCAAATCCCCTGTTTAAATGCCGCTTACACACCTTAGTTGATTGGTTCTAACGAGTTAACTTAGCAACAGCGTTTCTAACTAAGAACATTATTATGAGCAAAATTATCTTTGACAGCGGAATATCACTTGATGGCTTTTTCGCTGGCAATAACAGAAGTCCTAGCAACCCAATGGGCGGCGTTTCAGGAGAAATTCACAAGTGGATGTTTAAACAAAAAGCGTTTTGGAAACACATCAATATGGTAGGAGGTGAAGAATACGGCGCAGACAGTAAATTAATTGATAATGTTTTTGAAAGAACAGGTTCGTACATCATGGGAAAACGAATGTTTGAAGAAGGTGAAGTCAGTTGGAAAGAAGATTTATACAAGGCAGATGTTTATGTGTTGACACATGAAAAGCGGGAACCTTGGGTCCAAAAGGGCACAACAACATTTTATTTCATTAATGACGGGATACAAAGTGCACTGGAAAAAGCAAGGCAATCAGCCAAAGGAAAAGACATAAGAATACAAGGTGGTGCAAACACTATTCAACAATATCTCAATTCAGGTCTTGTGGATGAATTTTTCATTCACATTGCTCCGGTTTTTTTAGGAAGTGGTATTCGCTTATTTGACGGCATTGACAAAGACAAATATGATCTTCAAATCTTAGAAGTAATACCTGCGGATTTAACCACCCACGTGAGATACAAACTGAACAAGAAATGACAACCTACTGATGACATGTGTTGGTCCCTGTTTAGCCGTGTCATATAGAAATTTGTATGCAATACCCTCCAGAGAGACCATTAAGAATCTTCAATTCGAAAATAAATAACTTTTAGTGAATTGGCTAGGTGTTACCCCCTCAGACAACTTGAATTGTTTATTGAAATGAGAAAGATTACCAAAGCCACTTGTATATGCCACTTGTGAAATAGATAACTTTCCTTCCAATAGCAAACGACAAGCATAACCAATCCGGACTTGCGTGACATACTCCATAAATGAGTATTCCTAGCTTTTTTATCTCATTCTCAATTCGAACCTGAGTTGATAATCACCGATAATGAACCGGTAGGTTACAATATTTTACTTATTTAAACTCAACCTCAGGTTCAACTCGAAGCTCCCATTGGTATAAGCACTTAATGCCGAGGTTTGTGTGGTATAAGTCCCACTGATCAGGTATTTCTTTTTGTAATCCATACCCAAACCAAAGGTAACATTCTCCGTACTGTGGTACATAGCCAATAAAAACACCTGCTTATTGGCAATCCCCATTTGTGCACCAGCATCCCAAATGTTATCAAATCCCTTCACACCACGATAAGCCACCTTAGGTTCGAGGTCCATTCCTTCAACCCCTTCACTGATCCCGATCTTATAACTTACTGCCGTGTAAAAAGTGGCCACATCAGCCAGCTTAATCATGTCCTTTTTCAAGACGCTTTTCAGATTGGGAATAGCAGCCTGGATATTCAGCTTATCCGAGGTATAGGCAATACCGAAATCGCCGTCCACGTAAGTCTTGCGGTCGTTGTACTGCCCTACTGTCGGATCGGCCGGATTGCCATAAATATCAGCATTTTCCAAACGCTGACTCATGAAACCAAGGGATACCCCAAAATGTAATTGGTTATTGTTTTCATTCAATTGAAGGTGATAAGCATAACTGCCCACTACACGGGTTTGTCTTTGTAAACCCGCACTTTCATTATTGACCGTTAAGCCGAGTCCTACCTTATTAAGGCCATAGTCAATTGTCACATTCTGGGTTAAGGGCGAACCTGGTACATTGTTCCAGAGTTTGCGGTAAGCACCGTTTACTTTTATACCCTGTCCTGCTCCTGCAAAAGCCGGATTGATCAGATACTGGTTGGTATAATATTGTGCCGATAAGGGGTTCAACTGTGCCTTTAACGTTGTAGTACTGATGGCTGTAATAGCCATCAGCAGGAATGTTTTGTAAATGATCTTCATTTCTCAAATAATTGCTTAATCGTTTCTTACTACAGTGATGAAACCTTTTAATACTCTTCTGTTGCTACCAAAATCTATCACATAGTAATAAGTACCTTCAGCTAAAGGCATTCCGTTTAAGGTCGCGTCCCAGCTGTTGTCATATCCTTTTTTACTATAGATTATACGACCAGCCTTGTTGAAAATCTTCACCTCATTGTTTGGGTATAAATCAATGTTGTCAATTAACCACTTATCATTGATTCCATCACCGTTGGGACTTAAGATATTTGTTGCTTTAACTTTCTCGTAATCTTCTATTACCGTTAAAGTAAAAGCTTTGGTTTCAGAGCATCCACTAGCATTGGTTACGGTTAGGGTATAAGTCGTCGTTTCCCTTGGCCTTACCTCCAATGTCGCCGAATTCAACCCATTCACAATACTACTGTTTTTACCCCATGTATAGTTGGTCCCACCAGTTGCAGTTAAGAATACACTTTCTCCTTTACTGATCTGGATACCTTTGTCGCTATTGATAGAAACAACAGGTAAAGCGTTAATGGTCAATGTACCATTTACATAGTTGAAGCTGTAATTGTTGGACACTGCTCCGCCAGGAATAAGTGTATAGTTACTCGCCGGCGAACTGCTACTGCCTGTAGTTGTTACTGTTGCTTTGCTAGCAAGAATGCTTTCATTTTCACTGTACTTGAAACCACTGTAAGAAGTGGTAAATACCGGAAGCCTATTACCCTGACATATTTGTGCATTATTTGCTCTTGCAGTTAAGATGGCTTTGGTCACAGCTAAGCTGCCGCTCGTATAACTGATACTATAATTGTCACCTGCTGTTAATGTTCCTTGGGTGATGATATAGTTACCTACATTTTCTCCTGGTGTTCTGCTTAATGCACCAGCAAATGTGTTACCAATTATTAAGGTTGGGGTGAAAGTATAAGTCAGTTCAGGATCTGCATCCCCATAAGTTTTACTATTCGCAGTAGCGGTAACAGCAATTACTTTTTTTGTCAAAACTATATTTGCTTTCAGCACCAGATCATTGTAATTACTTCCTGAAATAGTAGCGGTAACTTCTTGTGTTCCTGCATTGGTTAGTGTGTTGTTGGCATAATTTACACTTGTTCCCGAAGGCAGTGTTCCTGTAATCGTTAATGATTTCGCCGCGCCGTCGTAGACAAAACTATTGTTGACCAGGGTAATGCCAGTAATGGTGGCAGGAGTAACTGTTAGGTTGGCACTAAGTACCAGACTCGTATGATTGGCACCGCTTATGGTCGCCGTAACCACTTGATTCCCTACGTTGGTCTGGCTGTTATTGCTGTAGCTTACTGTAGTTCCCAAAGGTTCTGTTCCTGTAATAGACAGTGATTTGGTTGTACCATCGTAAACAGAACTGTTGCCTGTTAAAGTAATGCCTGTAATGGCTGCGGGAGTAACGGCCAGGTTAGCGGTTAGTACCAGATCGGTATAGTTCGCGCCACTTACCGTAGCGGTTACCAGCTGCGTACCTACATCTGTACGGTTGTTATTGCTGTAGCTTACTGTAGTTCCCGAAGGTTCTGTTCCTGTAATCGCCAGTGATTTAGCTGTACCATCGTAAACAAAACTGTTGCCTGTTAAAGTAATGCCTGTAATGGCTGCGGGAGTAACGGCCAGGTTAGCGGTTAGTACCAGATCGGTATAGTTCGCGCCACTTACCGTAGCGGTTACCAGCTGCGTACCTACATCTGTACGGTTGTTATTGCTGTAGCTTACTGTAGTTCCCGAAGGTTCTGTTCCTGTAATCGCCAGTGATTTAGCTGTACCATCGTAAACAAAACTGTTGCCTGTTAAAGTAATGCCTGTAATGGCTGCGGGAGTAACGGCCAGGTTAGCGGTTAGTACCAGATCGGTATAGTTCGCGCCACTTACCGTAGCGGTTACCAGCTGCGTACCTACATCTGTACGGTTGTTATTGCTGTAGCTTACTATAGTTCCCAAAGGTTCTGTTCCTGTAATCGCCAGTGATTTGGCTGTACCATCGTAAACAAAACTGTTGCCCGTTAAAGTAATGCCTGTAATGGTAGCAGGGCTAACTGTTAGATTTGCGGTGAGCACCAACGGATTATATCCTGTACCTGACACAGTTGCCGTGACTGTTTGAGTCCCCACACCCGTAAGGCTATTATTTACAAAACTTACATCAGTACCTGGAGGCGGCGTGCCTATAATTGCCAATGATTTTTCCGAACCATCATATACAAAAATTTCATCTGATAAGGTAATTCCTGAGATGACTAAGGTAGTAACCTGTAGGTTAAATGCAGGAAGGCTTGTACTAGCTGTACCATCACTCACACTAATTACAATATCTGTTGAGGTACCTACATTTGCATTGACAGGCGTACCGGTTAAGGCTCCGGTGGCAGCATCGAAACTTGCCCATAATGGTTTGTTTGTGATGCTGAATGTCAATAAATCTCCATCTAAATCATTTGCTACCGGTGTAAAACTATAAGCAGCATCTTGTGCTACAGTAGTGCCGGGTGTACCACTAATAATCGGTGTATCATTTACTGGTGCAACGCTCACCGACTTGGTACTTGCACTACTCTGATCCTCACCATCGTTCACTTCGAAACTAATTGTTCGGACAACCGAGTTTGGAGTTTCAGAAATATTATTGTAAGTGACAGATGCCAGTGCACTTTGCCATTCAGCCAGGGTTGCCGACGCACCAGTAGAACTCAGGCTCAGCACACCCGTTGCACTAGTGTAGGTTGCACTGATATTTCCCATATTACTGCCATCATTGCTGAAAGCCAGCACATCCTCTATAGGCTGGAAGCCAGTGGTAATACTTACCGTCGCAGAAGCCAGAGTAGCATGATCAAGATCGCTGACACTTAAGCCTGGATCTATGATCACTGGTATCGAAGTAACATTGTTGCCTTCGGTAAATGCAGTTATGCCAGCGGAAGTAGTTATTACAGGCGCAGTATTGACTGCAGAAATGCTAACCGTCGCTATTATGCTCAAGCTACTGACATCTACACCACCGTTGGCAGTTCCACCGTTATCTTGAATCGAGGTAATAGTGACAACGCGATTGCTCAGACCAGGGGTGATACTGCTGTTGGAATAGGTCATTACATCCACCAGCGTTTGTGCTGCGGCAACAGAGATGCCCGCTGTTTTGCTCAAGGTCAAGGTAGCTGTAGATCCTGTTACGGAGACACTCGCATCTATAGCGTTATTAATCGTAGCCGCAATAAAACCATTCGTTAGTGGTATTCCACTACCATCAACCGTAATAACTTCACTGCTGCCATTGGTCACGTTGGTAATAGTGAATATCAATTTTTTGATCAATTCTCCTGCTTCTACTGTATTGATAGTAGTACCGTTAAACAACGCAACCGCAGAACCTCTTTCGGTAAAGGTTGGCGTTGCGCCTGTGGCAGTCAACATAGGTGCGTCATTTACAGCAACGACGGCAACATCTATAGAGGCATAGTTGCTGATCCCGCCATCCCCATCATTTACCGTCACCTCCACAATACGTGTGGTAGCAGTAGGTGTAGTTGTATTGGTATTGATATAGATTAGGTTGCGAACCAGAGTCTGAACGATCGCGGGACTTGCAGCACTATTGAGGGTAATTACCAGATCATGTGCATCTGTACCACCGTTAGCCGTGCGCGTACCAATGATAGTTCCACCATAAGTAACGTTCAGTCCCGAAGTCCCGATTTGACCAGCGGAAGTACCCTGGTTTCTGATAGAGAGTACATCCTCGGTATTAACACGGTTGTTTACGATGGAGACCGTGACATTGCCACCATCCAAATCCATCGAGTCACCGTCGGTGACCGTTGCGTCATTGCCCGCATCTAATACTACCTGGTCGCTGTCTTCGATAAAGCTAACGCTATCACCATTCAGATTGGCGATCACTGGCGCAGCATTATTCGGTGCAGTCAAGGTAAAATCGTTACCCGTACCACCGATGTAACTGGCGGTCAATACTGAACCATTGCCACCAGCTGTGATAGTTGCGCCTTCGGCTAAACCACTAAATGTGCCGGTAATTAAATCTGCCATATCGTTGACAATGATCGTGTAATTATCGCCTTGTCCGGCTGTGTAGCCCTGATTTACTACCAATGTGCCCGCAAGGCTCGAGGTACCGTTAACGATCACTTGATCGTAACCGGTGCCCGCGACTACATCATTAATTTCAACAGCCAGGGTGCTGCCTGAATTCATTTGTAAGTTGCCATTCACAGTAAATACCCCCGTACTATTACCCGGCGAAAGTGTTCCGCCACTGCTAACAATAAGGTTAGTTACGCTGCCCGATCCCGTAAGGGTCGCACCAGAGCTGACCGATACCCCCGTAGTGCCGTTTAAAGCACCTGCTACGGATAAAGTACCAGCCAATACAGTGGTACTACCACCATAGTTACTTGTTCCAGACAACGAAAGCACCCCACTGCTCGCTTTCGAGAGGCTACCGCTACCGCTAATAGCACCCGATAAAGTCACTGCTGAGGTATTACTGATAGTAGCGCCATTGGTGAGGGCAATACTGTTATCAATTGTGGTAGCGCCGGTAATACCAAGCGTACTGTTGTTAATGCTGAGCGTTCCCGATCCCAAATTATCATCGCTAGCCACACTTAAGGTACCGCCGC
>JBEBUV010000029.1:0-42350 GCA_040393085.1 Pedobacter hiemivivus
ACATTTTCATCAACAGTAAGCAACCCTTTTAAAATATGGGCTGTTTCAATAGCTTGTTGCTGATTGCCCTGAGCTATTTCGGAAGCCTGTTGAATTGCTTCCTGTGCTTTTATAGTGAAGTTGTTAAAGTTCATAACAGCTATTTAACAAAGGAAATGCCTAATGGTTTTTTTTAATTAAATCGGAAGTTTTGTCGGTAATTATCAATTGTTTATGACTGAATTACCTGTTGGTAATAGTGTTTTAAGAAATAATGTCAGTTCTTTTCTTAAAATTAATAAAATTGGGTTGAATTAAAATAAGCATTCAGTCTACCATTGGTATGATTACAGAGATAATCTCTATCTAACGACTAGGTTGCGCTATCCTGTAATTATACTATAATTGTCTCGTAATTATCTAGTAATTATTCTTCACTGTGTCTTGTAATAATTTGGTGCCATCCAACATTTTTCGGGTTAATTTGCGATCTTTGGAAGCATTTTACATCCTAATACAAACTCTAATAGGGAGACTAGGCTGTCATATCTTGCAATACTAATGAGAGAATTTATAAGATTATATCTGGATGCCTACAAAGGGCTTTCTACCCCAGCCTGGATGTTGGCAATGGTGATGTTGATTAACAGGAGTGGAGCAATGGTAATTCCTTTTTTAGGTGTTTACATGGTCAATCATCTTCACTTTAGTCTGGAAGATACCGGACTGGTATTGAGCTGTTTTGGGGTTGGTGCTGTTGGTGGTTCATTTTTAGGTGGGTGGCTTACAGACAAGTTTGGCCACTTTAAGGTTCAACTGATCAGCTTGATCCTAACTGTACCCATGTTCTTTTTATTACCTGAACTAGATACCGTAGTTAAATTGGGAATTGGTGTTTTTATGCTCAGTATTATTTCTGAAACATTCAGACCAGCAAACTCTGTTTCAATTGCCTACTATTCAAAGCCCGATAATATCATCCGGTCATTTTCATTAAACAGAATGGCATTAAATCTTGGTTTTTCAATAGGGCCGGCACTGGGTGGATTTCTTGCTGCTATTTCCTATACGTTTTTGTTTTATGGAAATGCTATAGCTGCCTTTTTCTCAGCTCTTTTGTTTTTCCTTTATTTCCGTAATAGAAAAGGGAATGAAAAGAAAGTAATAGAGCAGGAAAAGGAAAATACCGATACTAATGCAAACCGTTCGCCATATAAAGATACCTTGTTTGTACTGTTCAGCATCTTGAGTTGCATATTCGCTATTTGTTTCTTTCAATTACTTAGCACTTTACCCTTGTATTATAGAACCATTTATATGCTTTCTGAAGCAGAGATTGGGATGATATTGGCCTTTAGTGGTTTGGTTGTGTTTTTATTAGAAATGCTCCTGGTACACATCGCAGAAAAAAGAATGACTGCAAGAGCTGTAATTGTATGGGGCATTGTACTGTGTGGATTGTCATTTCTTATTCTTAATCTGGCAAATGGTATTTGGGTATTGTACGTTTCTATTTTTGTTCTCTGCATATCAGAAATCCTTGCAATGCCATTTATGGCTACGGTAACATTGCAACGTTCATCTTTAAAAACCAGAGGTGCTTATATGGGTGTAAATGCTTTGTCGTTTTCAGCAGCACACATATTTTCTCCATATCTTGGGACTCGGATTGCTTCTATTTATAGTTTCGAAACTTTATGGTATGGAACAACTGTTGTCTTGTTGTTAACTGCAGTCGGATTTCTTATAGTGATGAAAAAAATGAAGCTGGCAGATTTTTAAATTCTGAATTTCAATTCAAGGGGTAACAATTTGATGTTTTGGTTTATATCTAATAAATCTAAACCAAATCTGTTATGAAACAATTATTAGCATACAGCTTACAAAAAAAACTTATTACTTCACTGGCTGAGATCCCGTTTTCGATAGTTGCCCAACAATTTTATCAAGCACCAGCGTGTTTTTATGCTTTGAAAACAGTTTTATCAAACTTTATATTCCAAAATGGATATAAAACACTTTTAGCAATGGATATGAAAACTCATGGTTGTGTGTTTCATGCAGAAAAACCAATTGTTATTACAAAGGTGGGATATAGGGCATGGAAAGCTGGAATTGCTTACAGCATTTCTATATGGGAGGTAGGACATGATCATTCATTGAGCACTTGTTTTATCGCACCTACAGATGTAGATAAGATTGAGTTTTTTCCATTAAAATGTCCTGTATCTATAAAGGAGGGTAAAACTTATTACATTACACGTACGTATATAGAAAGTGAAGCATCCGATAACCAGAGCGATTATGTGGGTTGGTTGAACAATAAAGAAAGAGGTGCAGTTTATCCTGTGAAACAACAGGTAATAACACTTATCAACGGTTTTTTTAGTGATGATGTTAATCCTATAAAAAGTGATAGTATGTCAAATATCCGTACTAATACTTTGTTGCCATTTATTGACTTTGAATATACTCTGCAGTACTAATGAAAAACAGCACAAATGAAAAAGGGTGCTTTTATGCACCCTTTCTTATGTTTGATTTGTTATTTCAATATTTCTGCAAGTCTTTCTGTCTGATGATCTGCCAGCTTTTGCAATGGTCCAGATGCCAGCATTTTCATCATCATATTCAGATCTGCCGTAATGATGTGTGATGCTGTAGTGCCTCCACTTCCATTATCTGCCACAGTCCATTTTAATTCGACATCAAACGGCGCTTTTTCTGATGGTATAGCAATCAGCTCTTTGTTTTCAATGCGACTAGAGATTTTAATGGCAAGTTTTGCCATGTTTTGTATCGTAAAACTGGCTTCGTCTTCTGTAGAAGACCAGTTGTAGATATTCTCTGGCATCAGCTGCTGATGGTTATTCAGGTTTGCTAAAAAAGCGTATACTTTTTCTACAGGCAAATTGACGTCAGTTGTACTTTCAATAACTGTCATGATTATTAGGTTAGATTTTCTAATTCATTAGCCCACTCTGCAGGATTTCTACGCCATTTTGTTAAAAGATCAATATCTTTTTCTGCAATAAAGCTATGTTCGGCAGCGTATTCAATGAGTATATTATAGTTAGATAATGTTGCATAACGACATTTAGCAGCCGCAAAGTTTTCATCAGCCTGATCAAAACCATAAGTAAATATGGCTACCAGTCCGGCAACAGATAAACCTGCATTTCTTAATGCATCAACAGCTTGTAAGCTACTTTTGCCTGTCGAGATTAAGTCTTCTATTACTACTACTCTTTGTCCTTCAATGATTTCTCCTTCAATAAGACTTCCTGTTCCATGCTCTTTAGCTTTCGATCTTACATAAGCGAATGGCAGTCCCAGTTCCTGAGCTACTAAAGCTCCTTGTGGAATACCTGCAGTGGCAACTCCAGCAATCAAATCAACAGATCCAAACTCTTCCTGTATCAATTGGGTAAGTTTTTGTCTGATATAAGTTCTTACAGATGGATGGGAAAGGGTGATCCTATTGTCACAATAGATAGGAGATTTCCAACCCGAAGCCCAGGTAAATGGGTTGTTAGGTTGTAACTTAATTGCTTTTATTTGTAATAAAAATTCAGCTACCTTTAATTCAATATCACTTTTATTATACATGGCTCAAAAATACAGAATTCTTTACAATTTGTGTTAACACTACATTATTGTTATAATCAGGTAGTGCATAAAATTGAAGAAAATGCTCGGTTAAATAATTAATTCCTATAGCCACAAATATCGGCAATTAAACTTGGCAGTAAAAGAGGTTTTTTGAGTTCTGTTGATTATCAGCAACATAGGGTTTTTTCGTTTTTTCACCTGTTCTAAAATTATAAAATGAGTTCCATATAAAATTCTGTTTGTATACTATTTTTTAATCGAAAAAATATTTAATTCTGTTTCGTACCTGTTATTTGGTGGAAAACGCAAAAGTTTTTTTAACGCATTTAAATCTAAATAGCTCTTAACATCTTTGTTATTTGAAATGACAAGCAATTTAGAAATCGAATGAAAGAAATTAGGAAAGAAAGATCTGTTACAAACCGTAATGATGATTCACTTGAACGTTACTTGAATGATCTGGGTAAGTATCCCTTACTGGCAATTGATGAAGAAGCTGTTTTGGCACAAAAGATACGCTCTGGTGATCAGGAAGCTTTAGATAAGCTGGTCAGTTGTAATTTACGGTTTGTAGTTACAGTTGCTAAAAAATATGAGCTACCCGGTACCTCGCTGTCTGATTTGATTTCTGATGGAAATATCGGTTTGATTAAAGCGGCAAAGCGTTTCGATGAAACCAAAGGATTTAAGTTTATTACTTATGCAGTTTGGTGGATCCGACAATCTATTATGCAAAGTCTGGGCTCAAATAAACGGATGATACGTTTGCCGTCAAATCAGTTAAAAGGTATTTCAAATTTGAGGAGCGCTCAGTCTGAACTTGAACAGAATCTTCATAGATTGGCTACTATTGAAGAGATTTCTGCTTATATGAATTTGTCTTGTCGACTAATTTTAGAATATTTTTTAAATACAAGCTATACCTATTCATTTGATGCTGTTATAACAGAAGCTGGCACCGAGACCATAGTGGGTACGATGAGAGATCCAGATTCGATATCACCAGATGCAAAAATGGAAATAGAGACTTTAAATGTTAATATTAACTTGATGATGAATGTGTTAAATGAAAGAGAAAGAGAAATACTTTGTCTGGCCTTTGGAATAGGAGCATCTAAGTCATTTGAAAACAGAGAGATTGGATATCTGCTAGGGATCAGCGCGGAGACAGTACGACGAATAAAAGAGAAGTCATTGACGAAATTAAAATCACAAGAAAATATAGGTATGATGAAAGAATACAGATAAAATTAATGAGTATTCCACGTAAATCAGTACTTTTAAAATTATTACCAATTTACATATGAAACCATCGTAATTATATAGCTGAAAATTGCAATAGATATACTTATGGTAGCTTCAGTGCTATTGAAACAAGAATTATTCCTATGAAAACTTACAGGATTTACATCAACGATGTTACTTTATATATTACGGCAGTTGTTCCCAAACTTAACGAAGAAATAACGCAATTAACGGTTCTTGGATTTAATTTCCAGACCTTTTACAAGCAATTGGATAATGTTTCTAATAAAACTTTTGTCTTATTAACGGAAGATCCTAAATCTTTGTTTAAAAGTATAAAAGCAAGTTGTGTTATTGTTAAGGCTGCGGGTGGATTAGTTGAAAGTGCCAATGGGAATTACCTGTTTATTTTTAGAAATAAGAAGTGGGATCTACCAAAAGGAAAGGTAGAGAAAGGCGAGGGAATGAGGGAAGCGGCATGGCGGGAAGTAGAAGAAGAATGTGGTGTAAAGGTCTTTAGTAATGATGAGAAATTGTGTAGAACCTATCACGTATATACATTAGGGACTAAAGTAGTCCTTAAGAAAACCAATTGGTACCGTATGACGGTTAAAGGTGAACCTAAATTGGTTCCTCAGAAAGAAGAGGGGATTACTAAAGCCAGCTGGCTAAGTAGAACCGAGCTGGAACCTGTAATTGCCAATACTTACCCATCTATTATGGATGTTTTGGAGGCCGGTGCACTGTTGCCACAGCGCATTTTATAAATGCGAGATTGCTTCCTGAGGTAAAAACGGACTTACATCCCCATGGTTGCGTAAGATGTCGCGTACAATGGTTGAGCTGATGGCAGAGTATTCTGGTTTGCTGAGTATGAAAATAGTTTCCATTTCTGGCATCATAGTCTGATTTATCTGAGCAATGGCTCTTTCATACTCAAAATCTCCAACAGAACGGATACCTCTTACCATATATGTTGCATTGATCTCTTTGCAGAAATCAACAGTTAAGCCTTCATAAAGTTGTACTTCTACTTTTGGGCTATCTGCAAACACAGATTTTACAATTTCTTCACGCTTTTCTCCAGATAAATAGCTTTGTTTGGAGCTGTTTAAACCTATGCCTACTACAATTTTATCAAATAAAGGCAATGCACGTTTTAAAATGTCAACATGAGCAATCGTGATAGGGTCAAATGAGCCGGGAAATAATGCAATCCTCATAATTATTTGGGTTTTTCGAAGAAAGTAAAAGAAGAGTTACCATAACGCCTGGTTTCTTTATATCCAGGCAGGTCTTTCATTTTAAGTAAAGATGGGTGTTCTACTATTAACATACCATTATCAGTAAGTAAGTTATTACGCATCACTAGTTCTGGAATAAGGGGAATAGTAGTCAGGTCGTAAGGTGGGTCTGCAAAAATAATCTGATAGGTGTTTTTCTCACTTTCCAGAAATTTAAAGACATCAGCTTTTTGTGCATCAATTTCTGTAAGGTCATACTTTTTGATGACCGACTTTAGCCAGTAAACACAGCCAGAATGTTTGTCGACTGAAGTAACTTGTTTTATTCCTCTTGAAGCAAATTCAATACTAATGCTGCCTGTACCGCTAAATAGATCAAGTACATTACATTCTTCAAAATCGTATGTATTATATAATATGTTGAACAGGGCTTCTTTGGCCATGTCTGTAGTAGGCCTTACTGGTAAACTTTCGGGTGCGCTAAAGCGGATTCCTTTTAATTTCCCTCCAATTATTCGCATATATCAAGGGCTAAAAGACTGCTGTAATAATGAGCAGGCATATCATCTAAAATTCTGTGATCAATTTCGTTAACAGGTGGTAAGTTGAACGTGATTGTATTGAAATACTTTTCAATACATTGGTAGCTATCGTCGCCAGTATGAATGATTCCACTTAACCTAACCTCTGTATTTGAAGTATCTATATTGATCTGACTAATGATCAGCAACAGGTAGTAATTGAACTCTTCCGCATTATCAATTTGATAATAATTCTGAAAGATTAATTTTTCACCTATAGTATACAATACATTAAAAGAGGTTGCAGTGAAATCTAGTGTTAAAATAGTTTTATTCTTTTCTGATGCCAGTGCTAGTATCGGAGCATTTTGAGCATATAATCTGCAGTTTTTTAGGGATGCTGCAAGTGCATCTTCTGTAAATTGTTGAAGACTAAAGATGGAGGTAAAGCCAAAGCTATCAAAAGGTCTGGTATATAAATTATTGGAATGATCTTCTGTGAAAAAACGAGCATATTGGTTAAGATTTTCAGGATCATAAAGCTCATTAGGAATATTTATGGTGTTTTCCGTATATACAGCAGCTTTGATTTCGTTAAATGGCAATGTTAAATATATATCATTTTTAAGTTGAGCCACTAACCTGGCTGGAACATTCTCACATTCCTGTTCATCATAAACTGCTTTAAGTTGTCTGCAGCTTTTATCAATGATAGCGTAGGAGAAACTGTCTGGTGTTATTTTTAACAACAGGTCGCAATCTGTAGCCGTATTTAAGTCAAATTCCGGATCAACCAGTAGTATGCTGTTTTTATTATCCATATTAGCAAAATTAATCCTTTTTTCTATAAGATCACCATCGCATATTTGTTAAATGGATAAAGCAGCAATTATTGAAGCTTCTTATGAATTCAATCCGACAGCCGAACAGCTAGATTTTTGTAAGGAAATGGCTTCTTTTTTATCGCATGGATTGAACAATCAGTGTTTTATATTGAGAGGCTATGCGGGGACGGGTAAGACTACTTCTGTGGGGGCTTTGGTAAAAGCACTGACAAAATTTAAATTTCGGTCGGTATTATTAGCTCCGACAGGAAGAGCTGCCAAGGTGATGAGTAATTACACCGGCAAAAAAGCACTTACAATACATAAAAAAATATACAGAAAACGTTCTGCTGTGGGTACAGATTTATCTTTTCAACTTGCACCCAATCTTGCCGAGCATACTTTATTTATCATTGATGAAGCATCGATGGTTGCCGATGAATGGATAACCCAAACTGGCTCTTCTTTCTTAAAGGATCTGATGCAGTTTGTTTACAATGGTAAAAATTGTGCTGCAATGTTTGTCGGGGATACAGCCCAACTACCACCCGTAGGAAGTATTGAAAGCCCGGCTCTAAATGCGGAATATATAGCTGCTAATTTTGGTATGCAGGTTAAAGCTGTGGAACTGAAAGAGGTAGTTAGGCAAGAAAAAGAATCTGGTATATTGGCGAATGCTACTATGCTGCGAAAGTTGATTGGCGACCTTGAAGAAGAGGAAGATGGAGAAGTGGTTTTACCTAAATTCATCACCAAAAACTATAAGGATATTTTTAGAATGACTGGTTTAAAGCTGGTTGAGGGATTAGAATATGCTTATAGTAAATTTGGTATTGAAAACTCACTTGTTGTTTGTCGTTCTAATAAATCTGCTAATGTTTATAACCAGCAGATCAGAGCCCGTTTACTTTACCGCGAAGAGGAGTTAACTGGTGGAGATCAAATTATGGTGGTCAGGAATAACTACTTCTGGTTACCAGAAAATGAATCTACAGCATTTATTGCTAACGGAGATATGGCTAGAGTGGTGCGGGTACGGCGTACGGAAGAAAGGTATGGTTTTCGCTTTGCGGAAGTACAGCTGGAATTTTTGGATTTTCCGGAAGTAGGGGCTGTTACTTGTAAAGTAATGCTGGACACTTTAACTGTTGAAGCCCCAAATTTATCTTATGAGCAGAATAGTAAACTATTTGAAGCGCTAAATTTGGACTATGAACATATTAAAAATAAGCGAGATAGGTTCAATGCTATTAAGGAAGATCCTTTTTATAATGCTTTGCAAATCAAGTTTGCTTATGCTGTAACTTGTCATAAAGCACAAGGTGGGCAATGGGATGCAGTATTTGTTGATCAGGGCTATCTGACTGATGAAATGGTAGATATGGATTTTTTAAGGTGGCTTTATACTGGGGTGACCAGAGCAAAAAAAGAATTATTTTTAGTTAATTTTGCAGCTAATTTATTTCTGGTCGCTGCCGAGGATGAGTTTTAATTAAAATTAAAGATATATGAGATTTGCCTACTCTGTAAAACAAAAAATGAAGATTTCAATATTGTTATTCTGCATTATGGCTTGTACATTACTGATTCGTTTTTTGGAAGATAAAAGCGTAAAAAATATGAATGAGTCGTTCGTATCTATGTATAACGATAGGTTGATACCTGCTACTGATTTATTTTATGTGTCAGAGAATGCTTTTCTAAAAAAATCATTGTTTGAAAGCGCTTTTTATGGCTCAGAGCAATCATTTGATCCAACAACGTTCAAGAAAAAAATTACTGAATTAAATAATTCAACGGATACATTACTCCTTAAATATGAGAAAACTTTCCTGGTAAAGCAGGAGAAAGATCAATTGAATGCATTAAAAAAAGGGATGTTGATTAGTCGTGAAATTGAGAGAAAAATTTTGATAGTGGCTTCAGAGCAGGGTTTGGATCCTGCAAGAGTACTTTACCACAATGAGGGAAACAAGTCTTCTGTGAAAAATATTCAAAGGTTATCAGCATTGATGAGTATTCAAAAAGAAGTAGGGGAAGAGCTGATAAAGGATTCTGCTTTTATGATATCGGGTAATAAGTTATATTCCGGTTTACAGGTAGCTCTGGCAATTCTTATTGGTGTTTTAATTGTCGGAATTGTTTTTACATCTAATGTTGTAAAAATAACTAATGATAAGTTTAAACTTAACTAGTTTAAAGGTAGTGAAACCGTAAATGTCGTTCCTTCATTTTCTTTACTGTGAAGAGTTAAAGTTCCATTATGTTGCTCTATGATTTGTCTGGATATATGAAGCCCCAGACCAATTGACTTTTCTCCTCTTAGCCCTGGTCGGCCAGCTTTTGAAAATTGGTCGAAAAGAAGCTGTTGTAAATCTAATGGAATACCAATCCCAAAATCAGTGATCTTTATTATACAGGAATCATCAAATTTTGTGACATCAATATTAATAGGGCTTCCAGACTTAGAGAATTTTAATCCATTAACAATTAGATTGTCAATAACCCGGGTCAATTTTGATACATCTATTGCTGCTACAAGTTCTTGTGCCGGAGCATTAAAAATAATTTGACGTTCATTAAGTAAGTTCTTTTGCCAGTTACTGCAAATGCTATCCATAAATATATTCATATTGGTAGTTTGAAGACGAAAAGGTGCTTTATCATGCTGTGCAATTTCTAACAGATCGTCTATAATGCTTTTCGCTTGTCGTGTTGAACTTAATATCAGTTGTAGTTCTGTATTATCATTTTCCTTATACTCTTCCAATATAATCTTGGTTAAAGCTTCGATATTATTAAGTGGATTTCTAAGATCATGTGCTACAAAGCCAAGGAATTCGCTTTTCTGATGATTAAGTAATTGTACTTCCATGTTTTTTTCTTCCAACTGTTTTACTCTTATAAATTGCTCTGCTTTAAAATAATAGCTATATCGAGAGCATGCATAAAGGAAAAATGAAAGTATCCCTGACATGAGTATATTGAGTAGCTTTTGTTGATTGCCGATCTGTGGAATAATCATTGCGGCAATAAACAGACCGATAATATAAACGGAGATCGCTATAATCTGCTTAAATTCTAAAGCAAAGAAAATACTCACAGCTACCACACCTATTAAAAATATAGTAAGTGTATTTTTTGGATTGGACTGTGAAAAGATATAGCTGACAGTAAATGTGGTTGTTAAAAGAAACAGGCAGAATAGCAATACTATCGTATTTCTTGCTAAAGTTGTCCATTGGCTCGACTTTAAAGCGTAGCTACTGATGATAATAAATGTGGATGAACCAATAATCTGGATAAAGTTAAGGATGTTATAAGTAGGTAGATCTAGTAATGCAGCCAGTTCATTATGGTAAAATATGGAGGTGATTCTTACCCCCAGAGCAATAAATAATGCAACCGTTGCCAGGATAGCAACCTGCTTAACATTAATATAACTGTATGTATTCCTAAATTCTTCGGAATATTTTAGAGGGGTCTTGTATCTGAATAATCGGAACACAGCTTTATTTTGGTAGTAAAAATAATGAATGGAAACGAAATTGTATGATTATTATATTATTTTTGCTGAAAGTAGTAGATATGATCCCGATTGCAGCTATTGAATTTAATTACGCCTTTCTTATTAAGCTTCTGAAATTTGGAATAGTAGGTTTCGCTGGGTTAATTGTGGATTTTACGGTTACCTATATCTGTAAAGAGAAATTTAAGATTCATAAATACGTTTCCAGTTCTCTGGGCTTCACTATTGCTACTGCAACCAATTATCAACTAAATCGTTTATGGACTTTTGATAACCATGATGAGGCAACGATGACACAGTTCGGTAAGTACTTTATGATTTGCATGGTAGGTCTGGTACTAAGTAATATTCTGATTTATATTTTGAATGATAAACTTAAGTGGAATTTCTACTTTGCTAAGGCATGTGCAATTGTTATTGTATCATTGTGGAACTTTTTTGCAAATTACCTTTATACTTTTACCAATTAAAGCCTGTTTTTAATGCTTGAGACAAGAAAAAAAACGGAACAAACCCTGTTTGTTTTTTTAGGACTATGGACGTTAATCAACATTATACAAGCAATCTTTGTAGAGGTTCATGCCGATGAGGCTTATTACTGGGTTTATTCGCGTTTTTTAGATTGGGGCTATTTTGATCATCCACCTATGGTTGCCTTATTTATTAAAATTGGCGATGCACTTTTTCCTTCTACTTTGGGCCTAAGGCTACTTACCATCATTACCAGTACTTTATCTGTTTACTTGTTATGGAAAATAGTAAGTAGGTATGCACATAACGTGAAATTGTTTATTCTCTTGTTCTCATCCGTCGTATTGTTCCATGTTTATGGGTTTATTACGACGCCAGATGTACCTTTGTTCTTTTTTACCGTACTTTTTTTATATATCTATCAGCGTTATGTTGAGGCCGATAAGTTTAAATGGGCTTTTTTATTGGCATTGGTAATAGCCGGGATGTTATACAGTAAATATCATGGTATACTGATCTTGTTCTTTACCATTATTTCTAATTTTAAACTGTTAAAAAGACCAACATTCTGGTTTGTCGTAATCATCTCTTTAATCGCGTTTATCCCACATCTATGGTGGCAGATTCAAAATAACTATCCCTCGTTCTATTATCACGTAATCGATCGATCTTCCGCTTACTATCAGTTTAGTTTTACTACTGAATATATCATCGCTCAATTGGCATTAGCCGGACCGCTAATTGGATGGTTTATGTATAAATCAGCAATTACGCTTAAACCAAGCGATGCTTTTATAAGGGCTGTAAAGTTTAACTGTGTGGGGATTTTTATTTTCTTTTTAATCAGCACCTTAAAAGGGAGGGTAGAGGCGCATTGGACATTGCCTGCAATGATTTGTCTATTGATACTTGCTTATGTTGCTATATCGCGTTATACCATTCCTAAATGGTTTGAACGACTGGCAATAGTAAATATTTTCCTCATAATTTTGGTGAGATTGATTCTTATTATCCCTATTGATGCTTTAAGGAATGTGAAGATTGTTGAGTATTATTATGGAAATAAGGATTGGGCAAAAAGTATTCAGGAAAAAGCAGGTGATTCACCTGTAATATTTAGCAATAGCTTTCAGATCCCCTCAAGGTATAATTTCTATACCCGCAGTACTAAAGGGTTCGGTTATAATTCCAGGTTTTATAGAAAGAACCAATATGATATATGGCCGCTGGAAGATAGCTTAAGGAATAAAAGAGCTTATTTTATGACACAGATGGATGCGGGATTTGAGCAATTAGATACGATTCAGACTAGCAAGGGTGTTTACTATGGTACATGGCTGGATCAGGTTAGGATGTATCAAAAGGTCTCTGTAAATCCAGTATTGGTAACTGATGATTGGAAAGCTGGTGAGGTTATAACACTGGATTTGAAAATTACGAACCCTTATGATGAAACTATTTCGCTAGGTAATGCTGGTCAGAAATGGAAGTGTTTTTTGGAATATGGTTTTAAGAATGGCCCAGATTTAGGTGAATTCAAAGGGGTAGAGACTGATCTTGAAAATGTAGTAAT
The DNA here is from genome assembly GCA_040393085.1 of Pedobacter hiemivivus. GTDB lineage: Bacteria > Bacteroidota > Bacteroidia > Sphingobacteriales > Sphingobacteriaceae > Pedobacter > Pedobacter hiemivivus_A. The sequence goes on from JBEBUV010000029.1 coordinate 12,999, forward strand.
TGCGGCTAAACAGTCTGTAGTTATTAAGGCCAGAGTTCAGGTACCTGTGGAATCGGGCAAGTATAAAATGATCTTTTCGTTGAGGACTGAGCCGTTTGCTGGAGGGAGAAATAGTGATATGATTGCCATAGAAATTAAAGGTGAAAAATAACCATTCTCTTCTAGGCTGGCATCTTTTGCTGAAGGGCAAAAGTGCCTGAGGCCTTTTCAGAGAAGGTGATTTTTTAGTCAAGCAGGGAGTATACCTTGCAGGGTGTGCTATTTACTTAGAGTATAATTGCAGGGTGTGTTATCGCTTGTGTGTTATTTGCTTGGAGTATAATTAGCCGATGTGTTATTTAAAACGCTGTTAATTCGGTGACTTTGATTTCTTGTATCAATTGATCGATTTGATCTTTGGTTATGTTGGGCATACAGATGATGTGTGAGCAGCCATTTTCTGCAGCTAGTTGCCATTTTTGTCGGATTTTTAGATCAGGTTCAGGGAAGTTTACGGTGATAGCATTGGTATTACGCCAGGCAGGGATACCGATTTCTTTGAGTTTTTCTTCAGCATAAGCTGCGGTTTCCAGGCAGTGTTGGGCACGTTTTTTTAAGCCAGCTATACCGAGCTTTTTGATGGTATACCATAAGAATAGTGGGCTATGTCCATTTCTTGAACCTGAGATTGTAGTATCCATACTGCCGATATAGGCTACGGAACGGGCTATGCGATCGCGGTTTGATTTTTTTACAACCACAACACCGCAAGGCATTGGAGATCCGATGAACTTATGTCCACTGATGGCAATGCTATCGGCACCGTCGGCAAAATCAAAAGCTGGTCGAGGCTCAATTAAAGCACTGTAAGAGCCCGATAAGGCACCGTCGGCGTGGATATAATAGTGCTTAATGGCTAGCTTTTTTAAGATGAGCTTAATTTTACTGATGTCATCACGAGCCTCTGTCATGGTAGTGCCTATGTTGGCCATAATGATAACGGGCATATGACGGTTCATTCTTATGGTATTTTCAAGATCTTCGTAATCTATTTCTCCGTTTTCCTGAGTGCTGATGACAATGTTCGACATATTTAACAGATGCAGGTTCTTTTGTACACTGTAATGTGTGGCCTCTGAATAATAAACCATACCTTTTGGGTGAAGTTCTCTGGCAAGGTACAATCCATAAAGATTTCCCTCAGATCCTCCATTGGTTACATAGCCCCACCAATCATCCGTTTGAGCCCTGAATAGCTCAGCAAAGAATTGTACCACCTCTTTTTCTAATTCACGAGAGCCAACAGCATAAGTAGATGGAACAAAAGGATCACCAAGATTATTCATAGGATATTCCAGAAAAGGAGTTAATTCTGAATAGTTAAAATCTTTGGATACAGGATAGCCCATGAAATGACCTGTATTTAATTTTACTTCTTCCAGTAATTTTTCCAATGTTTGGTTTTCGCCTGATGATAAGGAGTTTATAGTCATTTTTACGTATATAAATTAGTTTTATTTGTGTTGCAAATTTACATATTATGAAATAATATACTAATATGTACGGATAGATTAGAATATTATTTTGTATTTGTTTTAAATTTAAAATTATGAATTGAATATGCTCCTGGGAGTTGAATTAGCTTCAATGAAATTTTGTGTGTAGTGAACTATCGGGATTTCCTTTTACATTTGCAGCTTAAATATAAATGAGGTAGCAATGAACGGGCATCTGGAAAACATACAATCATCAATTATCCCACTTCGGGAACAAATCATTAATCATAAAGTATATGCAGTAATTGAAGACCTGAAAGATTTGAGGATCTTTATGGAATATCATATATATGCGGTTTGGGACTTTATGTCCTTGTTAAAATCATTACAGATCAATTTGACCTGTACAGATGTTCCATGGTTTCCGGTAGGATCGGGGAGTACGCGTGCATTGATCAATGAAATTGTTGCTGGTGAAGAATCTGATCTGGATGCAAATGGAGATCAAAAAAGTCATTATGAAATGTACCTTGATGCCATGCAACAATGTGGTGCAAATATCAATGAGATTACTCAGTTTATAGAGACATTAAAGACTACAGGAAACTTTGATGAAGCATACAAGCTTGCTCATACACCAGTTGAAGCGAGAAATTTTGTAGATTATACCTTTGAAACAATTAATAGTGGAGCGGCACATTTACAAGCCAGTACCTTTACATTTGGTCGCGAAGATTTAATTCCAAATATGTTTCTGACGATCGTAAATGATTTGAACAAAAAATTCCCTGATCAAATCTCCCTCTTTAAATATTACCTGGATCGCCATATTGAAGTTGATGGGGATCATCATAGTCACCTCGCTTTAGCTATGACCGCCGAACTTTGTGGTGAAAATGAATCCTATTGGAAAGCCGCAGAAGATGCTACCATTATTTCTCTTCAAAAAAGAATTGAATTATGGGATGGTGCCTATCATAAAATCTGTGCAGAAAAGTTAAAATAAAGCATAATTGTAGCAGATGTATTGTACGCAATGTATTATTACACCTTGCAATCACATTGTTCGTTATGTATTAATACTACACGCTAAATTCTGCATCGAATTATATACAAAGTAATTGTACGCCAATTTATTATAAAACCTTGCAATTGCATTTTACGTTATAAATCAATACTTCACGCCAAATTTTGCGTCAGATTATTCACCATGAAATAATACTACATGTTACACCCTGTAATGATGCTGCGGTTTAACACAGTCTTTGGTATTATATTTCTGCCTTGTGTTTTTGACCAGGAATTTTGGTTGCTCCGAGGGGACTTAGGATAATTTTTTTCTTCTTTTTCAGAAGAAAAAATAATATCCCGTCCCTGAGGAGTCTGCCTAAATTGCCATTTTAACATATTTTAACATTATATTTCACCATTAACTGCTGCGAAAAAAATAAGTTTGTCTAATTTTCGCAATAAATAAAAATGTGTATAAATGGAAGAAGTAACTAATATTACTGAACATTCATCTTACGGAACAGATATCCGTGCTTTGAATGAAATGATACAAAAGGAAAGTACATTTATTGATCTCCTGTTAATGGAAATGGATAAAGTAATTGTTGGTCAGCGGTATATGGTAGAACGCCTGCTGATTGGTTTATTGGCCGACGGACATATATTATTAGAAGGTGTACCAGGTTTGGCTAAAACATTAGCGATTAATACCTTATCGAAAGCTATTGATGCTGGATTTAGTAGAATTCAGTTTACACCAGATCTTTTACCGGCAGATTTGCTGGGTACAATGATCTACAATCAAAAGAAAGAAGAATTTATCGTTAGGAAAGGTCCATTGTTTTCTAACTTCATCCTTGCTGATGAGATTAACCGTGCGCCAGCGAAAGTACAAAGTGCTTTATTAGAAGCTATGCAAGAGCGTCAGGTTACTATTGGCGACAATACCTTTCCTTTGCCGAAGCCATTTTTGGTATTGGCTACACAGAACCCAATTGAACAGGAAGGAACCTATCCTTTGCCAGAAGCGCAGGTAGATAGGTTTATGCTGAAAGTTGTGATTGGTTATCCCAAAAAGGAGGATGAAAAGAAAATTATGCGTGCAAATATTGCCCCTCAGGGAATGCCAACGCCTAACGTAGTTGTTCATACCGATGATATTTTACGTGCTAGAAAGGTGGTTAGAGAGGTGTATATGGACGAGAAGATCGAACAATACATCATCGACATTGTTTTTGCTACACGTTTTCCAGCGGATTATAAACTTGCTGAATATAAAAACCTGATCAGCTTCGGAGCTTCCCCTCGTGCAAGTATCAACCTTGCCCTTGCAGCAAAAGCTTATGCCTTTATTAAGAGACGTGGTTATGTAATACCGGAGGATGTAAGAGCCGTTTGTCATGATGTATTAAGACACCGTATTGGACTGTCGTATGAAGCTGAAGCGGAAGATATTGATACAGAAACCATTATTACAGGAATATTAAATGCTGTAGAAGTACCTTAAAATATGGATACCAAAGACCTGTTAAAGAAAGTTAGAAAAATCGAGATTAAGAGTCGTGGCTTAAGTAATCAGATCTTTTCTGGAGAGTACCAGTCGGCCTTTAAAGGGCGAGGTATGGCCTTTAGCGAGGTGCGGGAATACCAGATGGGGGATGAGATCCGAACCATTGATTGGAATGTTACAGCTCGTTTTAACCATCCTTATGTAAAGGTTTTTGATGAGGAAAGGGAAATGACAGTGATGTTGTTAGTAGATGTGAGTGGGTCAAAGAATTTTGGAACGCAGGTTCAGTTAAAACAAGAGCTGGCTACAGAGTTATGTGCTGTAATATCTTTTTCTGCTATACAGAACAATGATAAAGTTGGGGTGCTGTTTTTTAGTGATAAGGTAGAGAAGTTTATTCCACCAAAAAAAGGCAGGAGCCATATCCTTATGATCATCAGAGAGCTGATAGATTTTAAGCCAAAGAATAAGGGAACTAATGTTGCCGAAGGATTGCGCTATTTTACCAGTGCCATAAAAAAAAGATGTACCGCTTTTCTGATTTCAGACTTTATGAGTGGCCCATTTGAAAATGAACTTAAAATAGCCAATAGGAAACATGACCTTGTTGCTTTAAGATTGTATGATAAACATGAAGAGGAATTCCCGAACTTAGGATTGATTCCTGTTAAGGATGAAGAAACAGGACAGGTGGAATGGGTAAATACTGCTGATAAGGCTGTACGTGTTGCTTTTAAAGCAGCGGCCTTGGAACGAAATGATAAGTTAGAAGATCAGTTTAGAAAATCTGGTGTAGATTTTACTAAGATTGGAACCCATGAATCTTATATTAAACCATTGATGACTTTGTTTAAGAAAAGAGAAACCAGAAGATAAGGATATGAAACAATATTTTAATTTCAGCTGGTGTATATTATTATGTTTAGCAGGTTTTGCTTTTTCTGTAAAGGCTCAGGAGATAAAGGTAGAGGCTAAGCTTGATCAAACTAATATCAAGTTGGGAGATCAGACGATTTTGCGCTTACAAGCTCACTTACCTATAAATACACAGATAGATTTCCCTGTGCTTGTTGATACCATTTCATCGAAAGTACAGATTGTAGAAATGGGGAAAACTGATACGCTGACAGATCAAAAAAATCCGGCGATTAAAACAATCAGTAGACAGTATACCATAACATCATTTGATGCCGGTTTACATATGATTCCTGCTTATACTTTTGGAAGTAAAGATGGAAGCCTGACTACACAGGCAATTCCATTGGAGGTGAGCGAAGTAAAAGTGGATACTACAAAAGCCATTTACGATATTAAAGAACCTTTGGCCGTAACCTATTCATTTGTGGATTGGTTAAGGGATAATAAACTAATTGCAACATCATCTGTATTTGGTGTTTTGCTACTCGCAGCTTTGATCTGGTATCTGATAAGGAGACGTAAAAATAAACCTGTTAAAGTAGAACCGGCTAAACCTGCTGTACCACTGGATACCATTGTTTTGGATAAGCTGAAAGCTTTGAGAAATGAGAAATTATGGGAAACGGGGCAGGTTAAGAAATATCATAGTGAGTTAACCGATATCATCAGAGATTATTTGGAGAAAAGATACCATATTAATGCTTTAGAACAGACGTCGGAAGAGATATTTGTGGGGGTCCGACATCTGGAGATTCCAGAGAAGCAAATGAATGGGTTAAGGCAAATGCTATTATTGGCCGATCTGGTGAAATTTGCAAAGGCTAGTCCTTTAGGTAATGAAAATGAACAGAGTATGGAAAATGCGATCAGTTTTGTAATGAGTACGAAACCTGCTCCATCTACAGATAAAGTACAAAATAATAATAATGAACCTGTTTAACGGAATTGATTTTGCCAATAAAGGCTTTTTTTGGTTGCTGATCATTATTCCATTGATGATAGGCTGGAATATCTGGAGAAAGAATAAGTTACAAGGGAGCTTTAGGATGTCGGCCGTTAAAGGCTTTTCATCAGTTAAAAGGAGCAAGTATACCAGCTTTAGACATTATGGAATTATACTGCGTATTCTGGCATTTATTTCGCTGATCCTAGCATTGGCAAGGCCACAATCAGCTTTTAGCTGGCAAAATTCGACTACTGAGGGGATTGATATTATTATTGCTACAGACATCTCGGGAAGTATGCTTGCCGAAGATTTAAAACCCAATCGACTGGAAGCAGGTAAAAAAATTGCCATTGATTTTATAAAAGATCGTCCGGAAGACCGTATTGGTTTGGTAATTTTTAGCGGAGAGAGCTTTACTCAATGTCCGCTCACTATTGATCACGATGTGTTAATTAACCTTTTTGGTGAGATTAATAATGGAATGATTGAAGACGGAACAGCTATTGGAATGGGCCTGGCTACGGCTGTGAACCGTTTAAAGGAAAGTGAAGCTAAAAGTAAAGTGGTGATTTTGCTCACCGATGGAACAAATACTACAGGTTCTATACCACCATTAACAGCTGCAGAAATTGCTAAACAAATGAAAGTGAGGGTATATACAGTGGGTGTTGGTACTAAAGGATATGCGCCATATCCGGTACAAACACCTTTTGGTACAGAGTATCAGCAAGTGCCGGTAACTATTGATGAGGGGGTGTTGAAAGAAATAGCCAGCTTAACTGGTGGACAATATTTCCGTGCCACCAATAATGCAGCATTAGAAAAGATTTATCAGCAAATAGATAAATTGGAAAAAGCGAAGGTTGCCGTTACCCAATACCATAAAAAGACAGAACGGTTTTTACCATTTATATTGATTGCATTGGTATTGTTGCTATTGGAGTTTTTATTGAGAAATACAATTTTTAAAGGAGCCTTAACTTAATTATATGTTACGTTTTGAACACATAGATTTTTTATGGGGACTGCTATTAATCCCTTTGATGGTGATCATCTTTCTGATGGTTCGCCGATGGAAAAAGAAAGCATTATTATCATTAGGCGATGAGCATACTGTTAGGAGGATGATGCCCGAGGTTTCTTTAAGTAGACCGGTATGGAAATTTACTTTGTTTGCTTTGGCGTATGCGTCATTGGTGGTGGGTATTGCGAACCCACAGATCGGAACTAAGATTGAAGAGGGTAAACGTAATGGAGCTGATCTGATGATTTTGTTGGATGTTTCGAATAGTATGCTGGCCGGAGATTTGTCGCCTAATAGATTGGAAAACGCTAAACGAGCCATTTCACAAATGATTGATAATTTACGCAACGATCGTATTGGGATCATCATTTTCGCAGGAGATGCTTATGTACAGTTGCCTATTACTACTGATTATTCTGCTGCTAAATTGTTCTTAAATAATATAACTACCGATATTGTACCTACTCAAGGTACTGCAATTGGAGCAGCAATTGATATGGGAATGAAATCCTTTAATTTTGTAAATGGTACCAGTAAGGCCATGATTTTGATGACTGATGGTGAAAATCATGAAGATGATGCGGTATCTTCAGCTAGAACAGCAAGAGCAAAGGATGTTGCCATTCATGTTATTGGTTTAGGGTCGCCAGAGGGTGCACCAGTTCCGATTTATAGAAATGGAAAGCCTGTAGGTTTTCATACTGACGAAGAGGGTAAAACGGTAGTCAGCAAGTTAAATGAAGAAATGTGTAAAGAGATTTCAGAAGCTGGTAATGGTGTTTATGTGAGAGCAAGCAATGCTAATAGTGGTTTAAACATTGTGATGGATCAGGTAAATAAAATGGAGAAGAAGACTTACGACAGTAAGAATTTTAAGAATTATGAAGACAGGTTTCAGTTTTTTGTCGGCTTTGCTCTTCTATTATTGGTATTGGAATTCTTCATTTCTAACCGTAGAAATCTAAAATTAAGTGAGTTGAATTTATTTGAAGTGAGGTCATGAAGCAGTTAATCATTGTTATATCGATAGTATTACAGGGATTTGTTGCCTTTGCTCAAAAGGAAAAGAAAGATATCCATAACGGTAATAAGCTATATCAGCAGCAGAAATATGCAGAGGCAGAGGCGAGCTACAGAAAGTCTGTCGATAAAACTAAAGAATCTGTAGCAGGTAATTTTAATCTTGGAGATGCTTTATATAAACAGAAGAAGTTTGATAATGCGGCACAGAAATTTAAAGAGATAGCAACGACATCCGATGATAAGTCTGTTAAAGCACAAGCGTATCATAACCTTGGAAACTCATTGTTGGAATCTAAAAAGTTGGAAGAAAGTATTGATGCTTATAAGAAATCGTTAATGAATAATCCTAAAGACGATCAGACTCGTTATAATTTGGCTTATGCTCAGGAAAAGTTGAAAGAGCAGCAGAAGCAGGAAAACAAGGACAAGAATAAAGACAAAAATAAAGATAAGGACAAGGGGCAAGACAAGAAGAATCAAGATCAGGATAAGAAAGATCAGGACAAAAAGGACCAAGACAAAAAGGATCAGGACAAGGATAAGCAGGATAAGGATAAAGATCAGCAGGATAAAGACAAGCAGGATCAGGGTAAAAAAGATCAGCAAGGACAAGAGCCTCAGCCTGACAAGTTATCGAAAGAAGATGCTGAGCGTATGCTGGAAGCCTTAAAAAATGAAGAAAAGAATACCCAGGATAAGTTGAAAAACAAAAAAGCAAAAGGGGTAAAGAAACGTATTGTTAAAGACTGGTAAGGAGAATAGCCCATAGTATGAAAAATTATTATTTATTATTGGTATTGCTTTTATGGTCGGCCTTTGGTTTTGCTCAAGGCACAAAAGTTACAGCCACTGTATCTTCAGATCAGCTGGGGGTGGGAGATCATTTTCAGATTACTTTTGAAACAGAGGGTAATGCTACATCTATTGATCCACCATCATTTGCTGGGTTTAAAGTAGTTGGAGGACCTAATCAGGCTTATAGTCAGAGTGCTGTGAATGGAGAGATGACTTCAAGTATGAGCGTGAGTTATGTGTTGGTAACTTTAAAGGAGGGAGAATATACAATTGGGCCAGCTACAATGGTGATTGATGGTAAAGCCAATAAATCTAACAGTGTAAAAGTAAGGGTAACTAAAGGCAATGCTCCAAGTCAACCACAGCAATCAGCAACAAGAGGGGGGGCACCATCAGGAACACCTCCAAGTGGTAAATCATCAGATATTTCCGAGAGATTGTTTATGCGGGCTGTCGCAAATAAAACAAATGTATATCAGGGAGAGCAAATTGCGGTAACCTATAAGCTGTATACAAATATTGCTATTGTAGGAAATGAAGCAGATAAGCTGCCTGATTTTAATGGATTCTGGAGTCAGGAAATCAAGAATACTTCTAGTATTGATTGGAAACAAGAAATTTATAATGGAAAGAAATATCATGTTGCAGTATTGAAAGAAATCATTTTATTTCCTGAACGTTTTGGTAAGCTCACGCTTGATCCATTGATTATGACTTTTCTGGTGCGTAATGTTGTACAATCTAATGATCCTATTGAACAATTTTTTGGCGGTGGATCTTATGAGGATGTTAAGTATAAAGTGAAAACTGCACCGGTAACTATTAATGTGAAGCAATTGCCGGATGCTGGTAAACCGGAGGGTTTTGATGGTGCAGTTGGACAGTTCTCTATGGCAGGCTCTGTAGATAAGTCTTCGCTTAAGGCAAATGAAGCTTTAAATTATAATCTTAAAATTTCTGGTTCTGGTAACCTTAAGTTATTGAAAGCTCCTAAGGTGAATTTTCCGGCAGATTTGGAGAAATACGATCCTAAGATTAATGACCGTATTACTGAAAGTATGAGTGGTGTTAGTGGAACCAGAGATTATACGTATTTGCTTATTCCTAGACATGAGGGGAATTACACAATTGAGCCTTTAAAATTCTCTTATTTTAATCCAGAAACAGGTAAATATGCTACACTTACTGCGGGACCTTTTGATCTGAAAGTTGCAAAAGGTGCTCCAGGATCTAATGTTACCACTTATTCGTCAGGTAATCAGAAAGATATCAAAATGTTGGCTAAAGACATTTCTTATATCAAAACTGATACCTCTGGATTGTATAAAAAGGGAAGTTCTTTTTACAACTCTAATGCTTATTATATTTTAGCTTTATTGGGTCCACTGCTGCTTGCTGGTGCCTTATTTTATCGTGAACGATATAGAAAGAATAATAGAGATCAAGTAAAAGTAAGGGGCAGAAATGCGAATAAAATTGCAGCGAAGCATCTTGCTAGTGCACAAAAGCAATTAGCCGCAGGTAATAAAGCATTATTTTATCAGGATGTTTATAAAGGGTTATATCAATACCTTAGTGATAAGTTCAATATACCTGCTGCAGAGCTGAATAAAGAGCATATAGAGGATAAGTTAAGGGATGCTGGTATGGATAAGGAATTGATAAAACAGCTTAATGATACACTTGAATTGTGTGAATTGGCCAGGTATGCTCCGGTGGGAGAGATTGCTGAACATCAGGTGTATGATCATGCTAAAAGTATCATTAATGAAATTGAGAATCATGCGTAATTTATTAATATATAACTTTTGTACAGGGCTGCTTTTAATGACCTTGTCATTTTGTGCATCGGCAAAGGAAATCAATGCTAAGGCTTTGCTTAAAAAAGGAAATGATGCATATGCCAAAAATCAGTTTGAGGAAGCCGGAGAAGCATACAGAAAGGTGTTGAATGCTGGATATGAATCGGCTGCGGCTTATTTTAATATGGGAAATGTTTATTACAAAATTTCAGAATATCCATCTGCGATTTTATTTTATGAAAAAGCATTGAAGATGAGCCCTGGTGATGCCGATATTCAGATGAATTTGCAATTGGCTAATCTTAAAATAACTGATAGAATAGAAACTGTACCTGAGTTTTTCCTAACGAAATGGTGGAAAGGCTTTATTTACTTCTTTTCAATTGAAACCTTATCTATTTTTACCATTATTGCCTTTCTTGGAGGTTTTTTACTTATGATTGTTTACCTGTTTTTAGTTACATCAGGCCCTAAAAAAGTAGCGTTTTATACAGGTTTTATAGCATTGTCTGTAGGAATGATGCTATTATTGATAACGGTAGTACAATCAAGTTATCTGAACAGCTATAAGCAAGGAATTGTATTCGCTGGATCTGTTGATGTGAAAAGTGGACCTGATAGTAAACAAAGAACCTTATTCGTAATTCATGATGGTACAAAAGTAACAATCAAAGATAGTGATGCTGATTGGGTTAACGTTACACTGTCTAACGGTAATGGTGGATGGATAAAGTATTCAGATATTAAACTGATTTAGCTCTTAACTCTTTCGCTACTCCTTTAATAAATAGATAGTTTATTGTTCCACCAATTGCTCCTCCAACAAAAGGTATAAGGCGTCTGCTGACTTTAGAACCCAGACTTATAAGAATACGTTCTGCAACTTCCTCCATAACGTTTTTACTGATCGCAAGTTTAGTATCTGCTTTTACAGACTTTGCTACAATTTTAAAGAAATCTTCAAAGCTGATTTTGTAGGTTCCTGTGTTATGGTATGAGATGGCTAGTGTTACCCTAAATTGTTGTGTAATGAGATTAATGACATCTAGTGGGGTTCCGATGAGCATAGTGCCAATACCGCCAACTCCGGTAATTACACCCGATCCTGCGGCAAGTAATGCACATTGATTGATGAATTTATCAATACCCATACTATCTACTCCTTTTTTGATACTTAGTTGGTCAATCTGACTAAAGATTTGTTTAAACCCACCTTCAGCCAGGCTTTTAAAACCCTGACGGACATTTGATTTGACTTTACTAAGATTAAACCGTTTTATTGATGGCAAATTCATATGCTGTTATTTATAACATTTGAGTCTACTTTCGTGCCAAAAAGTTACAGATTATGCTATTCGAAAGATAAGGTGACTTTACTATAACCCAATCCCGTTAGTAAAGGACGCAATACATGGAGTGCATTAGAACGGGTTTGTTCTAGGATATCAGACTTGCGGACTTCATCAGATATTTTTTGTTCAGCATTTTTATAAGCTTCATCAACAAGGTTGGCTTCCCTAAAAAAAGCCATTTTAGTATCGTATACCCTTGAAGCTTTATGATCAATTCTGATATAGCAGATTTCTGGTTGGGGGAGTTGTATAACAGCCGAATCACCGTATACTTGTATGTGCTCTGATTTAATTTTAGTGAGGTCAATACAGCCAACAGCATCAGCTTTAATGATCAATAACACACTGGCGTCTGGTAAAAACGTTGTTTTGTTTTTATGTTCCAACACATCACTAATTCGATATTTTACCAGCTCCAGCTTGCCCATAGCTTCTACACGATCCAGCAGCAGCTGATGTTTACTTTCTACTGTTGTTTTTAGACTGAACTTTGATGTAAATAACCAGGCACCAAGTCCAATTACTGCCAAAACTATAATTATCTTTAATATTTTAAGCATATATTAAGATTACCAATTTATAGGCCAAATATTAATAATTTGTAATAATAAATTATTCATAAGAATATGATTTGTTTCAAACTGATTCATTTTTCTTATTAATTTGCACAAATTATGACAGAAAACGAATTTTTAGTGTACTGCCAGAGTCAGGTTTCCGGCACACTTAAAGATGATGACATTGTATTGATGTTAACTGCCTGGGGAAGCATCAAGTATGCACAGGGTTACAATAAGGCTGTAGAAGAACAGGAATTGGCAAAAGATGACGAATAAAGCTTAATCAGAATACTATGGCAGCGCTAGACATAATGGATATTAAAATTCTTAACCTTTTACAAAAGGATTCATCCCTTAATGTGAAAGAGATCGCTTCAAGAATAGGGCTCAGCCAGTCGCCAACCTATGAACGTATTAAGAAACTTGAAAATGAGGGATATATTGATAAGTATGTAGCACTGGTAAATAGGGAGAAGTTAGGTAAGCACCTGATGGTGATTTGTACGGTTACGCTTAAGGAGCAATCTATAGCTGCACTAAAGGAATTTGAGCAGTCTATTATAAAGTTTAAACAGGTTCTTGAGGTGATGTGTATTGCAGGAAGCAGTGATTATATCCTGAAAATTGCAGTCGAAGATGTAAATACATATCATACTTTTGTTATTGAAGAAATATCATCTATTGCTAATATTTCTAAGCTGAGTAGTAGTTTTGTGCTAAAAGAGCTTAAGAAAGATACAGCTATAGAAATAGGTTAATGTAAATTAATGAAGATAGCTTTAGTTTTGTTTTTTCTGCTTAGTGGATGTATAGTGCTTCATGCTCAGCAAGGTGAACCTGATGTCATTATTTTGAAAGGTGAGGTTAATGATCAAAGTGGTCAACGAGTGCCTTTTACATCTGTAAATCTCTTTGAGGAGGGTAAACGGGTTGGGAGCTTTATAGGGACGCGGGAGGGCGACTTCCAGGTATTATATCATTTTTTAATTACCAAAAGGTATGAATTAAAGGTCAGTTCAATCGGGTATGATTCACTTTCAGTTAAGTTTGATTATCCCGATAGTGTACTTCGGACAAAAGGCTTTGGTGAGTTAAAGTTAATGCCTAGCGCCAATGAATTAAAGGAAGTAAGTGTAAGTGCATCGCCGAAACTTATAGAAATGAATGAGGGGAATATTATATTCAATGTAGCGGGTAGTATTAGTGCACAGGGATCAAATGCACTGGAATTACTTGGGAAAGCCCCAGGTGTGTTTGTTGGATCTGATGATGCTGTTTCTCTGAATGGGAAGTCTGGAACAACGATTCTGATAGATGGGAGACAGACATATTTATCCGGAAAAGAACTTACGGATCTGCTAAAGTCTATGTCATCATCGGATATTAAATCCATAGAAATTATAAGTAGTCCTGGAGCAAAGTATGATGCATCTGGTACTGCGGGGATAATTAACATCAAAACACTAAAATCATTGAACCAGGGTTTTAATGGGGCAATTACAAGCGGCGTGAATTATGGAGTGTTTCTTCGAAATACGGAAGATTTAACGCTCAATTATAGAAAAAATAAGCTTAATATTTATGGTGGATACAATCATTTTATAGGCAATTATTCTTATTTATATGGCTCTGATAGAATTCAGGAGGGTAAATTCTACAACAGTTTTACTGATGATGTTGATAAAAGGAGCAAAATGTCATCACGTATTGGTGCAGATTATGCCATAAACAAGAACCAAACTGTGGGGGTATTACTTCGTGGTAATTTCATTTTTGGTGGGGGAATCACTGATACAAAGACTACAATAGGGGTGGCGGGAACTGATAATATAGATCAAAGCCTGGATGCAATAAATGATTATTATCATCAGAAAACTGAACGCTATAATGTTAATCTTAATTATAAATATGAAGATACATTAGGTAGAGTTTTAAATTTTGATGTAGACTTTGGTGATTTTACTAAGAGTGCTGGAAATCTTCAGTCAAATATGTATGCAAATAATGTGGGAGAAGTAATTAGTGACAATTTATACAGGTCAATAAATGCAATAGACATTAGTTTGAAAGCATTAAAATTAGATTATTCAACTAAGTTATGGAATGGAATGCTGGAGACCGGGGCGAAGTATTCATCTGTTGGAGCAGATAATAATACAAGGTTTCTAAAAGTTGAATCTGCTGGAGAATCGCTTGATCCGACAAGAACTAATAGGTTCGTTTATAAAGAAAGGATTACTAGTGGATATGTTAATTATAAAAAAGATATTGCCAAGTGGCAATTTCAAGGAGGATTAAGGGTCGAGAACTTGTCATCAGAGGGGAAATTAGACAATAAATCGGTAGTGTCGGGAAATATCACATCAACTTCAAGAAATTACACTAATCTTTTTCCTTTTTTTGGCGTTACAGTCAAGCCATCAGCTTTGCATAATTTTTCTTTAAATTATTCCAGACGAATTGATCGTCCTGCGTATCAGAATCTTAATCCTTTTATTTATTTGCTTGATGAATTGTCATATTGGCAAGGGAATCCTTTTCTAAAGCCTCAGTTGAGTCATAAAGGATTGCTGCAGTATGTTTATAATAGTCGCACGATTGTTGGTTTAAGCTATACCTATACGTCGGATCTTAGTGTGGAAGTAACAGATACTGTAGATAAAACAAAAATTGTAATGGTTCCCCGTAACGTTGGAGTACAACAGCATTTAGCATTATCACTTGTACAAACAATTGCTCCTTTTTCTTGGTGGAATATGACTTTTAACGGGATACTGTTTAGGATTCATAATGACATTTCATTTGATGCTGATCGACATTTAAATCTTAAACAAACGGCTGGAAGATTAAGTTTCCAGCAGTCTTTTAAGCTTCCCTATCGATTTAATGCTGAAGTGGCAACAGTATATAATTCACGCCGTTTAATTGGAGCTAATCAGTTCGCAAAAGCAAACAGCCAGGTAGACCTTGGATTACAGCGTAATTTGTTTGGTGATAAAGCTAGTATGAGAGTCGTTTTTTCAGACATTTATAAAGGGAACAAAGGGAGTTCCATTCAAAGTGTTGATGGGCTTTACCTGCATAATTATAGCTATTATGAGACGCAACAAATTAAATTAAGCTTTAGTTATAAGTTTTCTTCAGGTATTTCTAAAGGCCCCAGAGATAGGAGTTCGGCACTAGAAAGTGAGAACGGAAGGATTAAATAGTGATTATTAACGATTTATATAAAAAGCTTAGGAAAGACATTGAGATAAGGATTGGAAAATAGTGTATTGATTTACATTTGGTAAAATACAATTGACAATTTGTTAGGTACTAATGCATATTCTTTGATAGAAAATTATTTGATTGGGTACCATTTTGAATATCAGTTTATTTGCATTCATAAGTTGAATATAAATTGTAAATAGATGAAAGTCAGTGTAAACCTAAAATTAAGCGATGATTGTGAATTGGCTAGTTTCCATCCAGAGCATGCTTTAAAATATTTTATTGATCAGGTGTCTTATCCAAAGTTATTAAGTTCTTACCCAATAGATCCGAACAGGGCAGTAACAGGCTTTGTATTTCAGAATGGCAGGAGAAGCTTAAGCAAAAAAGGAATAAAGGAATTGCAGCGTAGGTATCTGTACGATTATGAAAAGGAAATATTAAAAATCCTTAGCAATCAGGCTAAGACAGAGCAGTCCCAGCTGGAGGAGATAGCCAGAGCGCTTCTTAATAAACAAAAAGTTGAGACGAGAAGTCTTCTTCCACAGCTATTGAATGAGGGGTATAGGCTGGATATCACTGATTACGAAAATTGAAATAAAAGCGGTTATGGTTTGTTGAAATCTTAACTGCTTCTATATTTTGTGTACCTAAGAGAACTTAAAGTTTGGCACCAATACCAAGCGAGAAGACTCGGTTTTTGATGTCTTTAGACCACTTATTAGTATTGCCTGCTATATTTGCCATACCTATTCGATAGTTTGCATTTAGGGTAAACCTATTCCAAAACTCAAAGCCAGTCAAAAAATTGATTCCATAGTCGGTACTCTTCCAGCTATTATCCTTACCAAAGATAAATGCAGGTTGGGTAGAGGGGGATCCGCTAACGACGGGGTACTTATTTTCTCCATCCATAGCAAAACTTATATAGGGTCCTGCGCCTATAAACAGACTACCCTCATTACTTACAGGAATTTTACCTACAAAATTGAGAGGGAAATCTAACCATGTAATGCTTTGTGTGATCTCAGTACCACCAAGTAAACTGGACTCGACTAATTTTGCACCTTTCTTTTGTAGGGTAACTTCAGGCTGAAGATAAATCCAGGAAGCAATATGAGCATCTACATATCCGGTTATATGAAAATTTAATGCAGACTTGGCATCTGCGAGCGTCTCCGAAGCACCGTAGCTATATGAAGAAAAATTAACGCCCGCTTTAAAGCCAAATCCCGTTTGTGCCTGGGCACCAGCTGTGATCAATATCGCAGCACTGAATGATAGTAAAAACTTTTTCAAAACACCTTTTTTATTAATTCAAATTATTAGTTATTTTATTATAGTCGTAATAAATAGGAAATTGCTTAGAGAACAGGTTGTTATGTCCTTGTTTTATTAAATCTATAATAATTATATTTAATAACGAAATGTTTTTTATGAATGAAATTCTAAAGGTGTTATAAACCAAAAAGCCGTTCTTCTTGTCGAAAAACGGCTTTTTGGTTTGTGGAGCCGAAGGGTTTCGAACCCTTGTCCAGTTGTGCGATAAATTATGCCTTCTACATGCTTATTTTCCAATTAATTGTAGGGATCTGGCGGGCTGGAAACCGACCTAACCGTTCACCTTAGGTGCTTTATCTCGCAACTGTATCGCACCTTACAATTGCCAGCGTTGTTATTTCGATGCCCCATATTCTAACCTAACATCGCAGCAGTCAGAGGGACAAAAGCTATTTAATTCTAAATTAAGCAGCTAAGGCGTAGTTATTTTCGCCAATTATAGTGTGAACGTTCACTTTAAGTGCTCTCCGTACAACGCACTGCATGCTAACATACTTAGCTTCACCCTGTCAAATCCAAGACGGCCCCAGTATGCTCTGATAGTGTGTGGCTAACAAACCTTTCCAACCATCAGGATACAAAAATACTAAAATTATGCCATATTTCTACCAGAATATTGCTTTAAAGCAATATCAAGACAATCCATAGCTTTATTAAGGTCTTCGGTATTAAGTACATAAGCCATTCTGACTTCATTTTTTCCTGATCCTTCAGTTGAATAAAATCCTGTAGCAGGAGCCATCATAACAGTTTGCCCCTCGTGGTCGAAGCTTTCTAACACCCATTGACAGAATTTATCTGCATCATCGATAGGTAATTTAGCTACTACATAAAATGCACCACCTGGATTAGGACAAAATACACCGTCCATACCATTTAGCCTTTTAACCAGCGTATCTCTGCGTAAGGTATACTCTTTGTTTACTGCTTCAAAGTAACTATCAGGAGTATCTACAGCTGCAGTTCCTGCAATTTGTTCAACCATACCTGGACTTAATCTGGCTTGTGCAAATTTTAATCCCGACTTAATTACTTCTTTGTTTTTAGTGATTAAACAACCTAACCGTGCACCGCAAGCACTATATCTTTTTGATACAGTATCCAAAATCACCACATGCTCATCTAAGCCATCCAAATACATTGGTGAGATAAATTCTCTGCCATCATAACAAAACTCACGGTAAGCCTCATCTGAAAGTAAGAACAAGTCGTATTTTAAACATAAAGATTTTAATGCTTCCAGTTCTTCTCTTGAATATAAATAGCCTGTTGGATTATTTGGATTACAAATAATGATTGCTTTGGTACGATTTGTAATTAGCTTTTCAAATTCTGCAATCGGAGGAAGTGCAAAGCCATTCTCAATATGTGAGAGGATAGGTTTTACCACCACATTACTCATGCAGGCAAAGCCATTGTAATTGGCATAAAATGGTTCGGGAATAATGATTTCATCACCCTCATTTACACAAGTCTGCATAGCTATGGTAATCGCCTCCGATCCTCCAACAGTTACCAATATATCTTCAGGCGTAATGTTATACCCTAATTTATTATAATATTCTGTAAGCTTGTTTCTGTAACTAAGTGTTCCCTCAGATGGGGTATAAGCCCAAACATCGAAATCAAAATTTTTAATGGCGTTTAACATGCCCTCTGGAGTAGCAATGTCTGGTTGACCAATATTTAAATGATATACTTTTTTACCCTCCTTTTTTGCCTGATCAGCAAATGGTGTTAGTTTTCTTATAGGCGAAGCGGGCATTTGTACGCCCTTTTCAGATATATTTGGCATAGTGAAAAATTAAATTCAGTCCAAAATCATCATCATTTTGAATGATGAAATAATAAGTTAGTTTTCATAAAGGGTACAAAAATAAAAAACCTCGTTGATTAACGAGGTTTTAATCAAAATATCTTTTTCGATTTCTATTTAGATGCCGCTGCTACAGTTTCTCCTTTGATGTACAATACTTTAGTAGTAGTTTTTGCATTCGAAGTAATAGTAATGCTTTTGCTAAAAGGAAGTGCTGCACCTGTAGGGTTGTAAGTAACTTTAATTGTTCCAGACTCACCTTTCTTAACTGGTATCTGAGTGTATTCAGGAACCGTACATCCACATGTAGTCTCAACCTTAGTAATAATCAATGGCTGATCACCAACATTGGTGTACTTAAATTCAAATGTAGCAGCTTTATTCATAGCGATTTTACCGAAGTCATGAGTTTCTTTCTCAAACTTAAATTCAGCAGGTTTCGACTGTGCATTAACTGCAACACTTATACCTAAGATTAACGTAAATAACAGAATTAGTTTTTTCATTTTAATGTTGTTTTAAAACAAATTTAATGTTTTCATTTATAAAACAAAAAGTATTCCACTATATAAATTACAGGACACTGTTAAGTCATACTTTAGATTTTATGTATCTTTGCCACATAATTGATTTGCTTATGATGCCAAATAGTAAACTTACCACTAATCCAATAGACACTTCGGAGTTAAGTTTTGATGACTTCAAGACCATCGTTGTAAACGACTATAAAATTGCGTTTGAGAGTAGACAGGCTAGTTTATTAGGACGAAAGGAAGTATTAACAGGCAAAGCTAAGTTTGGAATTTTTGGTGATGGTAAAGAGCTGCCTCAGATTGCTATGGCAAAAGCCTTTAAAAATGGCGATTGGCGCTCAGGCTATTACAGAGATCAGACTTTTGCTTTCGCAGCAGGAATATGTACAATTAAAGAATTCTTTGCACAATTATATGCTAACCCAAGTGTAGAGGTAGAACCTGCTTCAGCCGGTAGGCAAATGAACTGCCATTTTGCATCCAGATCTATCAACGAAGATGGAAGCTGGAAAGATTTGACCGACATGAAGAACAGTTCGTCGGACATTGCTCCAACAGGCGGTCAGATGGCCAGATTGGTTGGTTTGGCATATGCTTCTAAATTATACAGACAAAATCCGGAACTCGAATACTTAAAGAACTTTTCTGTAAAAGGTAATGAAGTAGCATTTGGTACTATAGGAAATGCATCGACTTCTGAAGGTGTGTTTTTTGAAGCTATAAATGCTGCTGGTGTTTTACAAGTGCCAATGGCTATGTCAGTTTGGGATGATGGTTATGGAATTTCTGTTCCTGCAAAATACCAGACTACAAAGGAAGATATATCTGAAATATTAAAAGGGTTTCAGCGTGATGAAAATGGCGCAGGATACGAAATATTTAAAGTTAGAGGCTGGGATTACCCAGCTTTGTGTGAAACTTATCAACAGGCAATAGACGTTTGTAGAAATGAGCATGTTCCTGTTCTGATCCATGTTACGGAGGTTACACAACCACAAGGGCATTCCACTTCAGGTTCTCATGAACGTTATAAGGATAAAGCCAGATTAGAGTGGGAAAGAGAATACGATTGTATTGTTCAGATGCGAAAATGGATGCTGGAATCGGCAATTATTTCTGAAGAAGAGATCGTTGAACTGGAGACTAATGCTAAGACTTTAATTCGTGAAACGCAAAGAGAAGCCTGGAATGAATTTTTAGCAGCCATTAAAATTGAAAAGGATCAGGTTATTGCTTTGATCAATAGTTTAGCCAATGGTGATCCTACATTGATGAGGATTACGGGCTTATTGGCTGGCACGCCTGATGCACAACGTAGAGAAGTGATATCATCGGCCAGAAAAGCTTTGCGATTAACTGTTAAAGATACTTCGGCAGCTAGAAATAGTCTTTTAGCCTGGTATAATGAACAGAATGTAATCAATGAAGATAGATACAATTCTAAATTGTTTACTGATGGAGCTGAAAGTCCGCTTTTAGTAAATGAACTGAAACCTGTATATCATGAAGATAGCAAAATGGTTGACGGGCGGGAATTGTTAAATGCTTGTTTTGACTCCAATTTTGCACGTGACCAGAGGCTTGTAGCTTTTGGTGAAGATCTAGGAGCTATTGGTGACGTAAACCAGGGTTTTGCAGGTTTACAAGCTAAATATGGTGATTTAAGAATTACCGATACAGGTATTAGGGAAATGACTATAGTAGGGCAGGGAATAGGTCTTGCTTTACGTGGACTACGTCCTATTGCTGAAATTCAGTACTTGGATTATCTTTTGTATGCTATAAATGTACTAAGTGATGATTTGGCAAGCTTGTCGTACCGTACTAAAGCCGGACAAAAAGCACCTGTGATTATCAGGACACGCGGACATAGGTTGGAGGGTGTTTGGCATTCAGGTTCCCCAATGGGAATGATATTAGGTGCATTAAGAGGAATGCATATATGCGTGCCACGAAATATGACTCAGGCTGCTGGAATGTACAATACGCTTTTCCGCTCTGATGAACCTGCATTGGTGATCGAATGTTTGAATGGATATCGATTAAAAGAGAAACTTCCTGAAAATATTGGTGAGTACACCGTTCCATTTGGAAAAGCAGAAATCATTAAAGAAGGAACGGATATTACTGTAGTGTCTTATGGCTCTACTTTAAGGATTGTTGAAGAAGCAGCAGAAGAACTTGCTCAATTTGGTATATCTATAGAAATTGTTGATCCCCAGACTTTATTGCCTTTTGATACGGAGCAGATTTGTGCACAGTCATTGTCGAAGACTAATAAATTACTAGTGATTGATGAAGATGTACCTGGTGGTGGAACAGCTTACCTTTTACAACAGATTTTGGAAGTACAAAAAGGATATTATCATTTAGATGGAAAACCTAAAACTTTAAGTGCAAAAGCTCATCGTCCTCCTTATGGATCAGATGGTGATTATTTCAGTAAGCCATCTGTTGATGATGTTATTGAAGCGGTATATGGCATGATGAATGAAAGTAACCCTGGTAAATACCCAGCCATCTATTAATAGTTTTGCAGCTTTTAGGCAGCGATATATTTTAAACATAAAAACCCGCAATTGCGGGTTTTTATGTTTAAAATAAGATTACTCTTATAGTTTGGCATTTTTATTTCTTAGCAAGTGATCTGCAAGTACCAGTGCAGCCATTGCTTCAACAATGACTACCGCTCTTGGCACAACACAAGGATCATGTCTGCCTTTGCCTTTAATCTCTGCGGCTTCACCTGCAGCATTAATTGTTTGCTGGTTGTGCATTATCGTGGCAACTGGTTTAAAAGCAACAGTGAAGTCGATTTCCATACCATTTGATATTCCACCTTGTATACCACCAGAAAAATTGGTCAGTGTTTTAGGTTGTCCCTCATTAGCAAGGAATATATCATTATGTTCAGAGCCTCTCATTTCACTACCACTAAATCCAGAACCATATTCAAAACCATGTACAGCATTAATACTGAGCATAGCTTTACCAAGGTCAGCATGTAGCTTGTCGAACACAGGTTCTCCAAGTCCTACAGGACAGTTTTGAACGATGCAGCTTACTTTTCCACCTACTGTATCTCCATCTTTTCTTACCCCATCAATAAACTCAATCATTTGATGAGCAGTTGCAGGATCAGCACAGCGGACAATGTTTTCCTCTCTTATTTCCAGCAATGCAGGGATATCATTAAGGCTTAAATTTGGAGCCTGAATCTGACCAACGGCAGAAACATGTGCGAAAATTTCAATGCCATGATGTTTCAATAATAATTTTGCGATTGCCCCTGCAGCTACACGCGCAGCAGTTTCTCTGGCAGAAGAGCGGCCACCGCCACGGTGATCACGGATGCCATACTTGGCATCGTAGGTGTAATCTGCGTGAGAAGGACGGTAAACGTCAGTATTATGGCTGTAATCTTTACTACGCTGATCTTCATTAGGAATCAGCATGGCTATTGGTGTTCCTGTGCTTTTACCTTCAAAGGTGCCAGACAGAATCTGGACCGTATCACTCTCTTTACGCTGAGTTGTAATTTTAGATTGTCCAGGTCTGCGTTTATCTAATTCCGACTGGATAAAATCCAGGTCTATAGGTAAACCTGCGGGACAACCATCTAAAATGACACCTATGGCTACTCCATGCGATTCACCAAAGGTGGTGATGCGAAATAATTGACCGAATGTATTACCTGCCATATAGATTTATGATTTTAATGTTTTAAATTTCTTTTATTGTAAAACCAGCTTTCTCCAGATCTTTCCAGAAATCAGGATATGATTTCTCTACAACCAGATAATCTTCCATCTCTATTTCGTCAATAAATAACGCTAAAGGAGCAAAAGCCATTGCCATTCTATGATCGTCATAGGTTTGGAACTGAACTTTTTTAGGAAAGCTTAATTGAGTACAATCTAAGGTATACACTTCATTATCTTCTATTAAAGATACGCCAATTTTGGCCAGTTGTTCTTGTAATGCCAGTACGCGGTTGGTTTCTTTAATTTTTAAAGTTTCCAATCCTGTAAATGAAAGATTTAATCCTTTGGCTGCTGCACAAACGATAATGGTTTGTGCCAGATCTGGACAGTCTTTCAAATTCAATACTTCGGTTATAGCTACAGAAGTTCCAGACTTTAAGGCTATCCCATTAGGTGTTTGTGAAGTACGAACACCAAAAGGAACCATAATATCTCTGATAGCACTATCTCCTTGTAAGCTGCTTTCTCTTAAATGTGGTAAAGAAATAGTTCCCTGATCGGCCAGGGCAACAATGCTATACCAGTAAGATGCGGCACTCCAATCTGGTTCTACGATTAGTTCACAAGCTTTAAAATCCTGCTTATCGATATGGATGGTATTGTTTTCCCATTGATGTGCAATGCCAGCTTCCTGAAGCATACTTAAAGTCATTTCTAAGTATGGTCTTGAAGTTAACTCTCCCTCTATTTCCAAAGAAAGACCCAATGGGAGAGAAGGAGCGATCATAAGCAGTGCAGATAAATATTGACTGCTTATGTTACCTTGAATTTTTACTGTGCGGTTAGATTGTTTAAAATTACTGCTTATATCGAGTGGTGGAAAACCATCTTCTCCAGCATATTTGATACTTGCGCCAAGTTTTTGCAATGCCTCAACCAATAACTTTATCGGACGTTCTTTCATTCTGCCAGAACCTGTAAGATGAAAGTTGCCGTTTGCAATAGAAAGGTATGCCGTTAAAAAGCGCATTGCAGTTCCCGCATGACCTACATCAACAGTGATAAAAGAATCGTTGTTAACATCTGCTTTTACCTGATTAAGTATGTTATTTAGGGTTACCGTATCAACGGCATCTGATAAATTATCGACTTTAACAATGCCTTTAGACAGAGCACTGATGATCAGTGCTCTGTTGCATTCGCTTTTTGAACCCGTAAGGGCTATATCAGCATTTATATCTTTAATCCCTTTAAAAGAAACAATTGCGTTTTTGCCCATTGTTAAGACTTAACTTCAGTATGTGTTTCTGCTGCTATTCCTTTTTCTACTTTACCAGCATTCATAATTTCAGTTTGTTTACGGATAGATTCACCATGAACAAGCTCAAGGAATTTCTCAGTAAAATTTAGGTCTAGTTTCAACGCTTTTGCAAAAGAAGTACCTTTTTTAATGATTGCATCCCAACGGTTAACCTGTAGAATTGTTACCTGGTTATCGCGTTTGTATTCACCAATTTTACCAACAATTGCCATACGTTCACCTAGTTTTTGTAACAATAGATCATCAATCTTGTCGATTTCTTTACGTAGGTCTGCAAGCTGATCTGTGAAAACTTCGTTTTTAGATTCTGGTTCACGAACAGTTAAACGCTCTGCAAGTTCACCAAGAGCTGCAGGAGTAAGCTGTTGTTTAGCATCTGTCCAAGCGATAGATGGGTCAACGTGAGCCTCAATCATTAATCCTTGCATATCTAAATCTAATGCTTTCTGAGAGATGTAAGGGATCAATTCGCGGTTACCGCAGATATGACTTGGATCGTTGATGATTGGAAGATCAGGTAATAATGTTTTCAATTGGATAGCTAACTCCCACATTGGTTCGTTGCGGAATGAGCTTTTCTCGTATGAAGAGAAACCACGGTGAATAGCACCGAGTTTAGTAATACCTGCACGGTTGATACGCTCTAATGCACCAGCCCATAATTGTAAATCAGGGTTAATTGGGTTTTTAACCAATACCGGGATGTCCACACCTTTTAAGGCATCAGCGATTTCCTGTACAGTAAAAGGGTTTACAGTTGAACGTGCACCAATCCAAAGGATATCAACACCAGCAGCTAAAGCTTCTTCCACGTGTTTTGCATTTGCAACTTCAACAGCTGTAGGTAATCCTGTTTCAGCTTTTGCTCTTTTTAGCCACTCTAATCCTATGCTTCCGATACCTTCAAACTCTCCCGGACGGGTACGAGGTTTCCAGATACCAGCTCTTAATACAGATACTTTACCTGTTGCTGCTAATAAATGTGCAGTAGTAAGTAATTGCTCTTCAGTTTCCGCACTGCAAGGGCCAGAGATAATTAGTGGTTCATTTTTAATGTCAAGCCATGTGTTTAGTGGCTGGATGTTCAATTGTAGTTTCATTTTTTTGGGGTTTAAATTGTTGTTTTTATTTTACGAAGGCGAATTTCTATTGAAGATTATACTTGATCATTCTTTTGGTATTCGCCCATTATATTAAAGTTTACAGTGTATTTTAAAGCTTGACGTACAGCTTTATCGTATTTTTCTGTGTTGCTCCATTCCAGGTCTACATAGAAATGATATTCATTACGTTTTCCTAAAACCGGCATGCTTTGAATTTTGGTTAAGTTAACCTCCTGTTCCGCAAAGATGTTCAGTACTTTAGATAGTGCACCTACTGTGTTACCTACTTGAAAACAAATAGATGCTTTATTAATGTTCTGAAGTTCTTCAGTTTTGTCTGCCTTTAGAATTAGAAAACGGGTAAAGTTCTTTTTGTTTGATTCTATTCTTCTTTCAATAATATTCAAACCATATAACTCAGCAGCAAGTGTATTTGCAATGGCTACAGTATCAGTCAGTTGCTCCTCTTTTATTTTTTTAGCGCAAGCTGCAGTATCATGACCTTCAATTACCTGGATGTGTGGGTAATCATAAAAGAAATCGACACACTGACGAAGGGCAATAGGGTGTGAAGTAGCAAATTTTACGTCTTCAAACTTAACTCCTGGTAATGCCATCAAGTGCAGTTGAATAGCAAGATATACTTCACCAACAACAGCGAAATTGTATTCACGAATTAAAGAGTAGTTTGGTAAAAGGCTTCCAGCAATAGAGTTTTCTATAGCCATGATTACAAAGTCAGACTCCTTGTTTTCCAAACTTTCACAAGTCTGTTTAAAAGAGTTACACTCGATGGTCTGAATGTCCTTTCCGAAAAATTTGAAAGCTGCTTCCTCATGAAAAGATGCTTTGATGCCTTGAATTGCTACTCTTATTGGTTGTTTCATTGTGGTTGGTTTTACCTTTTTTATAGTTTGTTTTTTACGTTAAACAAAAAAAGTCCCGGCATTGGGCCGGGACTTTTCGTATACATTTATCGCGATGATATCAGTGCATATTAGTCCCGGCTCTTACTAAAATAGTAGAAGTAACCAAACCAATATGTAGTGATGTTATTCATCTTTTTTTTATTTCTTGTCTTTTTAATTATGAGTCTTACATCAATTGTAAATCTCTTTTGTTGTATTCGTTTCGCCAAATATAGCAACAAAATTTAATTTGTCAAATATTAAATATAAAAAATGTTTTTTTGTTACAAATTCTATATGTGTTGACGTTCAGAATTTTATTGATTTCTGTTAAGCTTTGATAGCATTAAAATAAGCAAAGCTATCTAAAATGTCGCTTTCTGATACTCTACAATTATAATCGCACTTACCAATGCTACTTAATAAGGAGAACATAATTTGTCCATTTTCGTTTTTCTTATCGCTCTGCATAAATTCCATTAATTTTATAAAGCTATCGATTTTAATATGGTATGCAGGATAAAGCTTACTGATATAAGTCGTCACATCATTTAAATCATCTGCACTTAGGGTATTGTTTTTCTGTGAAAGGAAAGCTTCACAGATCATGCCTATGGCAATAGCCTCGCCATGTGTTAATGATTTTTTATCGTTGATTAGCGAATAAGTTTCAACAGCATGACCAATAGTATGTCCAAAGTTTAAGATCTTCCTTAGGCCTTTCTCATGAGGATCTTCTGTTACTACTTCGTTTTTGATATCTACAGACCGGTAAATTGCCTGAGCTTCAATATTTAGGTAGTCACTGTTTTTAAGCTCATTATAGTAATTGCGGTCGACAATTAAACCATGCTTAATCATTTCTGCGAAGCCTGATAATAATTCTCTATCGGATAATGTCTTTAAAAATGCTGTTTCTATAAAAACTGCTTGTGGTAGGGTAAAGGTGCCAACCATGTTTTTCACATTGTCAACATCAATTCCGGTTTTACCACCAACAGAAGCATCAACCTGCGAAAGTAAAGTTGTAGGAATATTGATGAAGTCGATACCTCTTTTATAAGTACTGGCTACAAAACCGCCCATATCGGTTATTACACCACCACCCAGGTTTACCATCAGACACTTGCGATCGGCATCGAAGTCTAACAATGTTTTCCAGATACCTATACAGAAGTCTATATTTTTGTTTTCTTCACCAGGATCCGTTTCTATTAGGTCGAAATTATTAAAATCTTCCAGCATTTCTCGGAATAGGGGTAAACATAGCTCTGATGTGTTGCTGTCTGCAAATACAAATATCTTGCTGTATTTTCCAGACTCAAAAATTTCTTTAAGTGGACCTAATTGTGTTTCAAAGTATATACTGTGTCCGGAGCTGTCTAGTTTATTCATTAAATAACTGTTATTTTTTGTCCCATAAAGTCGATTACATCGCCCACGCGAACTTTTAATCTTTTTCGGTAATCAATTTTTCCGTTATATTTTATCAGTCCATCTTCAACAACGGTTTGTGCTTCACCGCCGCTTTGTACCAGTCCTGTTGCTTTTAGCAATTGAATAAGGGGAATATATTCACCCTCTAATTTGAATTTTATCATCGCAACGCAAACTTACAATTAATTATAAAGTGTTTTACCACCAATAGCAAGGGAATTTATACTTTTGCATGCAAATTGACTAACTGATATTCGTAAATGGAACTATCCCCCAAGAAAGTATTAAATTTCGATAATACCGAAATTGCTTTCCGTAATAAATCTAATGGAGAATTAAACGCTGCATACTGGCTATTTAAAGTGATTAGCAGCAACTTTTTAACAAAGGTTGGCCCACCGGTTACTAACCTTTTTCTGAATATTGGCTTACCTATCAAAGGTATTATAAAAGCGACCATCTTTAAACAATTTTGTGGTGGTGAAACTATTGCCGAATGTGAACACACCATTGAGCAGCTGGCCATAGGTAATGTAGGTACGATTTTGGATTACTCTGTTGAAGGAGAAGATGAAGAGGCGGTATTTGATTTTACCTGTGAAGAGATCATTAGAACTATTGAACGTGCGGCGGGCGACAAGCGTATTCCCATTACTGTATTTAAAATTACAGGTATCGGGCGTTTTGGTTTGCTGGAAAAGCTAGATGCAAAAAAAGCATTGACTATAGACGAACTTGCTGAATTTGAAAAGGTAAAGCTGCGTTGTGAGAAAATCTGTAGGACAGCTTATGAGAAGAATGTGCCTATCATGGTTGATGCTGAGGAGAGCTGGATACAGGATACCATTGACGAGCTGGCTATTGATATGATGCGTTTATTTAATAAGGAACGTATTATTGTTTATAACACTTATCAGATGTATCGTCATGATAAATTAGCGGATATGAAAGCTGATCACCTTATTGCTAAAGCTTCGGGTTTTATTTTAGGAGTGAAAATGGTTCGTGGTGCTTATATGGAAAAAGAGCGTAAAAGAGCTGAGGAAATGGGTTATCAATCACCAATACAACCAGATAAGGCGTCTTCGGACCATGATTATGATTCTTCTTTACATTATTGTATGGAGCATATTAGTGATATTGCTTTTGTTTGTGGTACACACAATGAAGAAAGTTGTCGGGTACTAGCTCTGTTGTTAGATGAGTATCAAATAGCCCATAATCACCCTCACGTGTATTTTGCACAATTGTTGGGTATGAGTGATAATTTAAGTTTCAACCTGTCGGATGCCGGTTATAATGTAACTAAATATGTTCCTTATGGTCCGGTTAAAGCAGTAATGCCGTACTTGTTTAGAAGAGCACAAGAGAATACTTCTATTGCGGGACAAACTAGTCGTGAGCTTGGTTTAATCATGAAAGAGAAGCAACGTAGAAAATAACCTATGAAATTAAACTCGCAGTATATCAAAGAGAAAGAAAAACTTAGAGAATATATGCTGTATAAATTTTGTGATTTCAGGAAAAAGCCTTAATATTGCGCCCTGCTAAGGCAGAAAC